>NZ_CP107008.1:2410558-3013197 GCF_025725685.1 Halomonas sp. M4R1S46 | reverse complement strand
GCTGGCGGCCATGCTGCGCGCCCTGGGCGAGCTGCATGGCGGCCCCGAGGTGCTCGACGAGGCCCGCGAGGCCTTCGCCGAGGCGCCCCAGGCGGTGGGGGCGGCGCTGGACCAGCTGCGGACCCTCTATCGGGGCGTGGCCGCCGAGCATCCCGAGGTCGACCTCTACTTCGACCTGGCCGAGCTGCGTGGCTACCAGTACCACACCGGGATGATGTTCGCGGCCTTCGTGCCCGGCTATGGCCAGGCGCTGGCCAAGGGCGGCCGCTACGATGACACCGGGCGCGCCTTCGGTCGGGCCCGGCCGGCCACCGGCTTCTCCCTGGAGCTCAAGCTGCTGGCCTCCCTGGTGCCCAGCGAGCCGCGTCACGATGGCATCTGGGCGCCGGTCGAGGGGGACGGCCTGGCCGAGGCCATCAATGCCCTGCGTCAGCAGGGCGAGCGGGTCGTCCAGGCGCTGCCGGGACAGCGTACCGGCCCCGCGGAACATCGCTGCCATCGACGCCTGGTCCAGGCCGACGGCGGCTGGCAGGTGGCGCCGCTGGCGCCGTCCACCGATCAGGCCTGAGCGGTCAGGCAGACACGATATCGACACCGGCCCGACAGCCGGCGGCGCAGCAACGAGAGACGAGAGCACTATGGGCAAGAACGTAGTCGTACTGGGCACCCAGTGGGGTGACGAAGGCAAGGGCAAGGTGGTCGATCTGCTCACCGAATCCGCCGATGCGGTGGTGCGCTTCCAGGGCGGTCACAACGCCGGACATACCCTGGTCATCGATGGCGAGAAGACCGTCCTGCACCTGATCCCCTCCGGCATCCTGCGTAACGACAAGACCTGCGTGATCGGCAATGGCGTGGTGCTGTCGCCGGAAGCGCTGATCGAGGAGATCCGCGAGCTGGAGGCCAAGGGCGTGCCGGTCCGCGAGCGCCTGCGCCTGTCGCCGGCTTGCCCGCTGATCCTGCCCTACCACGTGCGTCTCGACCAGGCCCGCGAGAAGGCCCGCGGCGTGGCCAAGATCGGCACCACCGGCCGCGGCATCGGCCCGGCCTACGAGGACAAGGTGGCCCGTCGCGGCCTGCGCCTGGGCGACATGCTGCACCGCGAGCGCTTCGCCTCGAAGCTCGGCGAGGTGCTGGACTACCACAACTTCGTGCTGACCCAGTACCACGGCGAGCCCGCGGTGGACTTCCAGCAGGTCCTCGACGACGCCATGGCCATGGCCGAGGAGCTGCGGCCGATGGTCTGCGATACCGTCAGCCTGGTCCATGACGTGCGCAAGGCCGGTGACAACATCCTCTTCGAGGGGGCCCAGGGCTCGCTGCTGGACATCGATCACGGCACCTATCCCTTCGTCACCAGCTCCAACACCACCGCCGGCGGGACCGCCACCGGGTCCGGCGTCGGTCCGCTGTACCTGGACTACGTGCTGGGCATCACCAAGGCCTATACCACCCGGGTGGGCTCCGGTCCCTTCCCCACCGAGCTGTTCGACGAGCATGGCCGCCACCTGGCCGAGAAGGGCCACGAGTTCGGCGCCACCACCGGCCGGGCGCGTCGCTGCGGCTGGTTCGATGCCGTGGCCCTGCGCCATGCCGTGCAGATCAACTCCGTGTCGGGGATCTGCCTGACCAAGCTCGACGTGCTCGACGGCCTGGAGAACATCCGCGTCTGCGTGGGCTATCGCAGCAAGGATGGCGACGTGCTGGACACCCCGGTGGACTCCGAAGGCTACGAGGCCGTCGAGCCGGTCTACCAGGACCTGCCCGGCTGGAGCGAGTCGACCCTGGGCGCCAAGCGCGTCGAGGACCTGCCGGCCAATGCCCGCGCCTACATCAGCTTCCTCGAGGAGCAGGTGGGGACCTCCATCGACATCATCTCCACCGGGCCGGACCGCAACGAGACCATCGTGCTGCGCAATCCCTTCGGCGGCTGAGCCGTCCGCCCCGTGCCCAGACGACAACAGGCCGGCAGGTGACTGCCGGCCTGTTGCGTTTTGGGGGAAGGGGAGCGGCGCGGCTCCCCCGGTTCTCAGCTCCTGGCGGAGGCCTGCTGCAGGGCGTCCATGGCGGCCTCGTCGGACAGCAGGTCGTGCAGCGTCTGGGCGGCCATCTCGCTGTCGCCGTCCATCACCTCGTTGAGCCACAGCATGGCCTGCTCGCGGTTGGCGTTCTCCAGGCCGTTGGCCGTCAGGTAGGCCTTGGCCAGCGCCAGGCGCGCGGTCTCGTGCCCCTGGCGGGCGGCGGCCAGCAGGTAGTCGGCCCCCTGGCGACGATCCATCTCGAGGCTGTCGCCGCGCAGCAGCTCCCGGCCCAGGGTGGCCTGGGCACCGGCATGGCCCTGCTCGGCGGCCTGCTCGAGCAGGCGCCGACCCCGGGCGGGGTCCGGGCTCATGCCGTTGTCGCCGCGCACCAGGGCCGTGCCGAGCAGGGTCTGGGCCGAGAGGTTGCCCGCCTCGCTGGCCCGGCCGAGCCAGGTCTTGGCCTGAGCCGGGTCGACGGCCACGCCCTTGCCTTCCAGGTAGGCCTCGCCCAGCAGCTGGGCGGCGTAGTCATCGCCGGCCTCGGCGGCACTGCGCAGCAGCTCGAGCCCGCGCTGGGTGTCCTGGGCAACATGCTCGCCCTTGAGCAGCGCCTCGGCCAAGGCGAGACGTGCCCCGCCATGGCCGTTGGCGGCGGCCTGCTCGAGCAGGCGCATGCCCCGCTCGGGATCGGCGGGCAGCCCCCGGCCGATGAGCAGGATCTCGCCCAGGTCGGCGCGGGCGCCGGCATGGCCGCTGGCGGCCGCGCTTTGCAGGTAGCGGGCACCCTTGGCCGCGTCACGCTGGACGCCCTGGCCCTCGAGGTACATGCGGCCCAGGTCGGCGCTCGCGCCGGGGTGTCCCTCGGAGGCGGCACGCTGCAGCCAGATGCGCGCCTGGCGCAGGTTCTGCTGGACCCCCCGACCGGTGAGGAAGGCCTCACCGAGGCTGGCCATGGAGCCGGGATGGCCAGCCTCGGCGGCCTCGACCAGTGCCTCGATGTCGCCGGCCTCGCCCTGGTCGTAGCGCAGCTGTGCCAGGGCATCTTCGGCCGACGAGTGGCCGGCATCCCGGGCCCGGGTCAGCCACTGCCTGGCCTGCTGGAGATCGCGAGGCACGCCCTCGCCCTTGCGGTAGGCACGGCCCATCACCACCATGGCGTAGGCGTCACCCTTGCGGGCCGCCTGTTCCAGCAGGGCCAGGCCACGGGACGGACGGCGCTCCTTGAGGGTGCCCTCGAGGTAGCCCTGGCCGAGGGCGGTCATGGCGGAGACGTCGCCGCTCTCCACCGCCCGGGTCAGCAGCTCCTCCGCCTTGGACGGATGGTAGGGCACAACCTCGCCCTCCAGGTAGGCCTCGCCGAGCATGCGCAGGGCGGCGGTCTGCCCCTGGTCGGCGGCCTCCTCGAGCAGCGTGACGGCCTTCTGGCCGTCCGCCGGCACGCCGCGTCCCTCCAGGTAGAGCGCCCCCAGTTGCTGGGTGGCGTAGGGATGACCCAGCTGGTGGCCACGCTTCAGGTAGTCGAGGGCGACCAGCGGCTGGCTGCTCACGGTCGTGTCATCGAGGTGGTAGGCGCCGAGCAACGCCAGGGCCAGGCCATCGCCCTGGGCGGCGGCCTCCTCGAGCAGTTCGACGCCGCGCTGTGGGTGGGCGGGCAGGCCCTCGCCGTGCAGCAGGGCGCGGCCCAGGGTGACCTTGGCGTCGACCGAGTCCTGGGCGATGGCCGCGCTCAGCCAGTGCTGGGCCTGGTCGGGACGCCGGGGGATGCCATTGCCCTCCAGCAGCGCCTTGCCGAGGGTCTCCATGGCGCCGACGTCGCCGTTCTGGGCGGCCTTCTCGAGCATGGTCAGGCCCTGGCGCGGGTTGTCGCCCTCCAGCAGGGCGCGACCGGCCTGGCTCAGGGCGTCCGAATCGCCGGCGTTGGCGGCCTTGGTCAGCCACTCCATGCGCCGCTGGGGCTGGTCGCCCAGCAGGCCGTCCGCCGTGTACAGGCCGGCGAGCTTGGCCATGGCGTCGACGTCGCCGTTACCGGCGCGCCGTTCCAGGGCCTCGGCATAGCGCTGGGCGTATTGCTGGGCCTGGCTCGGATCCTCCTTCAGCCAGCCCCCGCGGCGGTGAGCCTCGGCGAGGGCCTGTAGGGCCTCCTCGTTGCCGGCCTCGGCGGCCTTGCGGTATAGCGTGGATGCCAGCGCCGGGTCGGCATTGACGCCCTGACCGCCTTCGGCGAGAAGCTCGGCTAGGGCGACCTCGGCCCGCGGTCCGACCTCTTCCTCCATGGCCTGCTGGAGCAGGTGGTAGGCGAGCACGTCGTTACGCTCGACCCCCGCGCCCTCGCGGTACAGCTTGGCCAGGTTCAGGGAGGCATGGCCGAGGATGTAGGAGGGGGTCTTGATGGCCTCGGCATAGAGATTGGCCGCGCGGGTCGGGTCGGGTTCCACGCCCTTGCCCTGGTCGAAGATCTTGCCCATCTCGTAGTAGGCCTGGGGCAGGCCCTGCTGCATCAGCGACTCGATCTGGGCGATGGCTTCAAAGGGCTTGCCGGCCTCGATCAGCTGGTTGGCCTTCTCCACCTTGTTCTTGTGCATCCATTCCAGGTTGCGTGGCTGGCCGCCATCGAACCAGTCCTCGTACTGGGCGGGGACGGGGCCGCTGACATGGGGGGCGGGCTGCTGGAGCGCGGCACAGCCACTCAGCCAGACCAGCAGGCCGGCCGAGGCGGCCAGTCGCAGCCCGGGAGACTGGCCGGTGCGGGTAAGTGTGGGTGTGGTCTTGGTCATGATATCGGTCTGCCTCGAAGTAATGGATGGGGGCGGCCGGGAGCGATCACTCCACTCCCAGGCCCTTGAACGCGGCGTCCTCGCGCTGCTTTTCATCCATGACGATATTCCGCTGTGCATCGGGCTCCATGAAGTAGAGCGTTATGTAACCACCGGCACTGCGGTTGTAGATGGGCCGCACCCGGCGGATGAACTCGGCGATCTGCGGGTCGTGGTAGCGGGTCTGGTAGATTTCCATCCAGGAGAAGTACTGGTTGTCCTTGAGAAAGCCGGTGTACTGCTCAAGGGGGGCCATGTCGCCCAGGGCGGCGGGGTTCTCGAAGATCTCCAGGGCGAAGTCGACGGCCTCGTGGATGGTGTTGCCCTCGATCTCAAGCTCGAAGATGTCGTAGCCCTGGCGCGCGATGACCTGCATGTTGGTGACCAGGTAGAGCACGGCATAGTTCTGGTAGTGCGTCGCGCGCCGCCCGCGAGCCACCTCCATGGGCAGGGCGCCCTCCTCGGTGAGGTCGTGCAGCGCGGAATAGATGGCGCTGACACCGAAGCGGAACAGCTCGTTGTCCTCGGTCAGCACGCCGACCATGGTGGCGTAGAGGGCGCGGCGGTAGAAGTGGTTGTTGCAGCAGCTGTTGCCCGGCTGTCCCTGGATGTCCGAATGCTGGTGGGCCAGGTCGTTGAGCCAGGTCTCGATGCGTTGGCGTTCCTCCTGCATGCCCTCGAGCTCGGGACGGACCACCGAGTAGGCCATGGCGGCCGCGAAGATCATCGATTCGGTGGCGAACCAGGCCTGGGGCTCCATGGAGTCGTAGTAGAAGTTGGTCAGCGCCTCGTCCTGGGCCCACTTGTCGAGGAAGCGCACCAGGCACTCGGCGTAGTAGTCGTCGCCGGTGGCCACGTAGCTGCCGGCGAGCAGGGAGACGTTGTCCTCGAACTGGAAGAGGGGCTCCGAGGCCAGCTCCCATTCCTCGGGGCTGGGGTAGTAACCCGGGATCCGCATACGCGTGTCGATGGGCTTGTACTCCATCAGCTGCTCGCAGCTGGTGCCCGTCGACAGCTGGTCGATTTCCTGCAGCAGGATGGGGTTGTCGACGTCCTCGAGCAGCGCCATGCGCGCCTCGACATCGAAGTACGAGGCATCCGGCGCCGTCACCTTGTACTCGGAGAGGTCGAGCTCGGCTCGCTCCTCGAGCGTCATCGCCTGGGCCGCGGGGGTCCCTGCCGCGCCCAGGCCGCACAGGGCCAGGGAAAGCCCCGAGAGCAGACGCTGGGGCAGGGCGGCGCGGCGAAGGCCGGTGAACTGGGTCATGGGCATCGGAGCTCCTTGTGAAGCGGTGTCGGGACGGGCCGTCGGCACGGCCCGTCGGGTCGGTCAGGATCGGGGCGCGTAGAAGCGGAAGCCGGCGAAGTCGGCATGCTGGTCACGGGGCGTGCGCCAGTCCTCGCCATGTCCACCGAAGAAGGTGGAGAACATCAGGCCGTCGATGGTCACCGCCTCGCTGGTGCGATAGGTGATTCTCCGCTGCTCGAGGATCGGTCGACCGTCCACCCAAACGCGGGCCACGCCGTTGTCCTGGCCGGGGTCGTTGAGGATGATCTCCTGCTCGAGGGTGACCCACTGCCCGGTAGGGAAGCTCCACAGGCCCCGGCCCACCGACTTGCCGTATTCCTTGTCCTGGTTGACGGCGTACTCGTAGAGTTCGCCCTGGCCGTTCTCGCGCCACATGTAGCGCATCGAGAAGCCGTTCTCGCCGTTGGCCTCCTCGCCGCCGCTGGGGGCTTCGCCGCCGAACAGGCCGGGCAGCTTGCCGCCCTTGACGAAGTCGAAGCCCGGCTCGAAGCGGACCCGGTATTGCAGGCAGGCGCGTTCCGCCCCGGCCAGGGCGTCCGGCGCGGCATAGAAGCCGGCGCCCCCCTTCTCGGTATCGCCGGGGGACGAGGTGCCCTCTGGGTAACGAATCCGCAGGCCGGGCTCGTCGAGGCCGGTCTCGCCGGCCGAGAGCAATGCGACGTTGTCTTCGGTGCCCCAGTCCTTCTGGGTGCCGAAGCCGTCACGCACGGCGGACTTGGCATCCTCGGCCTGCGGCGCGGGCGCGGGAGAGGCGACCAGCGGATAGCGGGTCGAGCAGGCCGCCTCGCTGGGTATCGACAGGTTGTTGCCTTCATCACTCTTGGCCATGGCCGGTGCGGCCAGGCCGGGAAGCAGGGCCGCCATCAGCATGGCGAGGTGACGCTTACCGTTCGGAAGGGTGTCGTGAGACATGTCGGGCTCCGGTCGGGGCCGCCCGACGGGCGGCTGTGGTCATGAGCTAACGTATGGTACGGACGGGCTCAGCCCGATTGGCTGAGGTTGCCGCTGGTCTGGGCTTCCTGCTCGTCGCCGGTGAACAGGCCGAAGATGCCACCGAACAGCTGGCCAACGGCGCGCCCGCCCTGCCAGATCCACTCGGCGGTGGTGCCGATCAGCGGGGCCTCGGTGAAGCGAACATCGACCGGGGTGCCGACGGCGTCGGCCGGCAGCGGCTTCTCCGGCACCAGCAGCACGCTGGCCACGTTCTGCTGCTGACGCACCCAGTTGGGGAAGCCGGCACGCGGCTGGCGCTCGATGTCGAGGGCCACGCTGCGTACCCGGGCACTGATCGGCCCCGAGGTGTGCGGCAGCGAGATGTAGGCCTTCTGGTTGGGATCGATGTTGTCGATGTCGTCCATGTGCACCAGGGCCTCGACCATGATGTCGTTCTCCCCGGTACGGATGAGCGTCATGATCTTTTCGCTCTCGTTGATGTAGGTCCCGTCGGAACTGCTCAGGGCCCAGGCCACCAGGCAGTTGCAGGGGCTGTAGATCTCGTTCTGGGACTGACGGGCCTCGAGGGCGGTGATGCGCGAGTTCTGGAAGTCCCGGGCCGTCTCGAACTGGTCGATGCGGGCCTGGGCGATCTCCGGCGACACCGTCTCGAAGCTCACCGACTCGCCGTTGGCCGGCTTGGCGGAGTTGGCCAGGCTGACCTGGTTGGCGCCGGAGTCGATGTTGTTCTGCAGGTTCTCGATCAGCTTGCTGTTGTAGTTCTGGGCCGCCTTGGCCAGGATCAGGTCAGATTCCAGGTCGACGTTCTTGACGCTGGTCAGCTTGGCGTCGCGCTCCACTCGGTCGCCGGCCTGGAGGTCGTGGGCCTGGAGGATGCCCGGCCCCGGCGCCCGGATATCGATGCGCGGTGCCGTCACCGCGGCGAAGCTCGGCTCGATCAGCATGAAGTTGCGATAGGCCGTGGCGGCCGCCACCAGGGCCAGCACGCCGAAGGCCATGAACAGCGCCACATAGCGCCCCAGCGGCTTGGGCGGGCGCTGGGCGGATTGGGGGGCGGACATGCCCGCCTCGTTCCGGCGCTTGCGCGGCGTCTGGGGGTCCTCGCCGGCCATCAAGCCTTCCACGTCGACCTCGCGGCCGCTCAGGCTCGCGCGGATCACCCGGCGCAGGAGCTCGAGGTGGCCCGGGGAGATGTCGGTGATCTCGAAGCCCGCGGTATGACTGCGTCCCTGTGCCGTCGCCGTGCAATGCCGGCACTCGGCGGACACGGGGATGGTCAATTCGGCGCCGCCCGCCAGGATCAGCAGCGAGGCCTTGATCCGGGCCCCGCTGCGGAGGGGGCGCTCGCTGTGGATCGCGAAGCCGCCCTGGGAGAGGTCGACCCCGTCGAAGAGGGTGCCGTCCTCCATCTTGACCTGGAAGGTCCGCGCCACGCGGATATAGCGCCGCTCGTCACGGCGTTCGTGGGCGATGCCCACGCCGGGTGTCTGCGGGCGCTGCCGGGCCTGATTGTTCTCCTGGGGGGCCGGCGAGTCATCTCGCTGGCCCCCCAGTGTGGGTTCGCTGCGTTCGTGATTATCGGCGTAATAGTCGGTCATGGGTGTCTCCTAGAGAGTTCTCCTGGCTCCTGCCTGCGTGCTCAGGAGCGGCCGGGTTGCACTCTGATGTTCAGGTCGACGAGGGGGACGGTCCGGTCGTCTAGCTCGAGGACGCAGCCCGGCGACGCGCCGCAGGTCTCGATCCCGCTGCCGTCGAGGGGACGACCACTGGCGTCGCGGATATGTCGGGCCAGCGCGGGGCTGATGTCCAGCGTGGTCGTCTGGCCACCGGCGGCCCCCGTCAGGCGCTCGGTTCTCATGCGGTCGGTGGTGGCCACGATCTCGAGCAGGCCCTCGTCCAGCTGCAGGCGCTCCGGCGGCAGCATGACGGTGCCGCTGGGTGACCCATCGGCGAGCGTCATGGCCATCCAGCGGTTGGCCGTCCCCATGTTCGGCGTCGTGCTCGAGGCCTGCGCCTCGCTGGGGGCCGGGCCCTGCAGGATGGCCATGGCGGTGCGATCGGGAGGCTGCAGCACGCCGGTGGCCAGCAGCAGCACGTAGAGCATCACGGCGACGAAGAAACCATGCAGCACGTGACCCATGCGCCGCTGTCGACTGACGGCGACGGGGTCGCTGGGCTCGCCGGCGGAGATCCCCTGGCGCGACCATTTCTGGCGATTGAAGCGAAAGCTGACATAGGTCTTGAGCAGGGCCCCGAAGACCTGGTTGTAGTAGATCAGCGGGATCCACAGCAGGCTGAAGCGGCCGCGCTGCCAGGCCAGGATCAGCGTCGAGATGCTGCGCGTGAACAGGATCCACAGCGCATAGGCGAAGATGAACGACGGGCGCACGAACAGGGTCACCAGGATCACCACCATGGGGCCGATCAGGGTCGTCCACATGGAGAGCCGCTGGTCGACCAGGCTCCACCAGGTGAAGATGCCCATCGGGCGCGGGCCCAGGGCGATCGCCCGGCCGCTGGTGCGCAGCATGTTGCCGTACCAGCGACGCATCAGGTCGGTGGTCGACTTGAAGAAGCGCCGACGATCCGGCAGCTCCTCGAACCCGGAGACGTAGACATCCGGCAGGTAGAGCATCCGCCAGCCGTTCTTGAGCAGCCAGTACCAGGTCGACTTGTCGTCCCCCGAGAGGAACTTGAAGTTGCCGAAGCGCCAGTGCTCCACATGGTCGTTCTCCACCAGCTCGATGAAGCTCGGCTGCGTGGCCAGGTCGAGGCGGAAGGCGCTGTAGCGGCCGGTCAGTACCAGCAGGCGCCGCGATACCGACAGCGAGCTCATGACCAGGTGACGCTGGGCATAGCGCAGGTCGTACCATTCCTTGGTGACGTCACCGCCGGTCACGATGGCACTGTTGTTGGTGGTCAGCGCCCCCAGGTCCTCGTTGGTCTTGAAGAAGGACAGGGAGCGCGACAGGGTGCCCGGCTCCAGCAGGATGTCGCCATCCATCGAGACCAGCAGGGCGTCCGGCGCCGGCGCGCGACGCGAGATGGCGCGCAGCACCTCCGCCATCGCGGAGCGCTTGCCGTCGCCCTTCTGGAACATGTAGCGGAGCTCGACGTTGTCCGGCCAGCCGAGGTCTTCCATCACATGGGTGATGATGTCGACGTCGGTGCGGTCGGACAGCGAGGCGAAGATCGTCGTCGGCACCCCGTAGTCCCGGACCTCGCGCACCAGCCCTTCGTAGACTTGATAGCTGACATCGGGGTCGATGCGAAACGAGGTACACAGCACGTACAGCTCGCTGGGCTTGGCGGTGTCCCCCGCGGCATCCGCCGCGGCCCTCAGCCGCGGAAAGATGCGCCGGTTGTACCACACCGAGCGCAGGGCCTGGACGATCCACCAGGAGTAGCGCCAGGCGCCGACGGCTCCGATGGCGAAGAAGAAGCTCTTCGACGCCGGGGAAAAGACCTCCGACGGCAGCTCGGTGAGCAGCACCACCAGCAGGGCCAGCAGCAGTAGCAGGGCGGTCAGCTCCGTCGCCTTGCTGGCGACGGAAGTGTGGTCTGGGAGCTTCGACATGTCGCTGCCTCTCAGGAGACGACGGGACGGACGGAGGCGCCTCGGCCGATGGCGTAGTAGGTGAGGCCAGCCTCCTGGGCGCTCTGGGGCGAGAAGAGGTTGCGGCCATCGACCACCACCGGCTCGATCAGCCGCTCGCGCAGCTTGACGAAGTCGACGGTGCGGAAGGCCTTCCACTCGGTGCAGATGACCAGGGCATGGGCGCCCTCGAGGGTCTCGTCACGATGCTCGGTGACGTCCAGGTCGTTGCGGTTGCCATAGATGCGCAGGCACTCCTCGGCGGCCTCGGGGTCATAGGCTTGCACCCGGGCACCGGCCTGCCACAGGGCCTCCATCAGGGCGCGGCTGGGCGCCTCGCGCATGTCGTCGGTGTTGGGCTTGAAGGCCAGGCCCCACAGCGCGATGGTCTTGCCGGCCAGGTCGCCGTTGAAGGCCTGGCTGAGCATCTCGAACAGGCGGCTCTTCTGGCGCGCGTTGACCTGCTCGACGGCGGTGATCAGCTCGGCGGGGTAACCGGCCGCCTCGGCGGTGTGGGCCAGCGCCTTGACGTCCTTGGGGAAGCAGGAGCCACCGTAGCCGCAGCCCGGGTAGATGAAGTGGTAGCCGATCCGCGGGTCGCTGCCGATGCCGTGGCGTACCTCCTCGATGTCGGCGCCCAGGCGCTCGGAGAGGTTGGCGATCTCGTTGATGAAGCTGATCTTGGTGGCCAGCATGGCATTGGCGGCGTACTTGGTCAGTTCGGCGCTGCGCACGCCCATGAACATCAACTTGTCCCGCTGGCGGTTGTAGGGGCCGTAGCACTCGCGCATGACCTTGCGGACGCGCTCGGACTCGGTGCCCACCACGATGCGTGCGCCGCGCGAGAAGTCCTCGATGGCGGCGCCTTCCTTGAGGAACTCGGGGTTGGAGCAGACGTCGAACTCGAGGTCCACGCCACGCGCCTCGAGGGTCGCGGCGACGGTCCGCTCGACCTTGCTGGCGGTCCCCACCGGCACCGTCGACTTGTCGACGATGATGCGGTACTCGGTCATGTGGGTGGCGATGGTCTCGGCGACCTTGAGCACATGCGTCAGGTCGGCACTGCCGTCCTCGTCGGAGGGCGTGCCCACGGCGATGAACTGGAGCAGACCGAAATCGACCGCCGCCTTGGCATCATTGGTGAAGTGCAGCCGACCCTCCTCCAGATTCTGGTGGATCAGCGTCTCGAGGCCCGGCTCGTAGATCGGCACCTCGCCCTGGCTGAGGCGGGCCACCTTCTCGGCGTCCACATCGACGCACATCACCTCGTGGCCGACCTCGGCGAGGCAGGCGCCAGTGACGAGTCCTACATATCCGGAACCGAAGATGGTGATCTTCATGGGCGTCGTCGCTCCTTGTCTTGGGCTTGAACGTTCTGCGTTGCCTCGTGTCTCGATGGGCAACGAGGAGTGAATGCAAACGTGTGTATGCCGGTAAGTAGAGCAATAATCGCGCCAATAAAAAAAATCCTTTATCTATCAGTCAATTATAAGTTGAGTTGATGAAGCGTGATCGCCAGGGAGGGGCCGGAGGGGATGAAATCTGTCGCCTCTAGGCAACAGCTTGGGCTTTGGTTCAGGGGCGAGGCGAGATTCCGGGGGGCCAAAACCGGTGGGAAGGGAGGGCGCCATGCCGGGACGCCGCTCTCGCCGCAAGGCCCGCCAGATAGGGGCCGGGGGGCTGGCCGGGGGAAGGCGCGGGGGCCACCGACAGGAGGCCGGTCGACGCCCGGCAACACCGGGTGTAGCGAACCGTCGACATCGTCTGCTGTCGGGCGACACCCGGTGTAGCGAGCCGTCGACACCGGCCCCGGAACGTGACGGCCCGCCGCCGGTCCTCGTCGACGCGTGGCAGGCCAACAACGCGAAAGGCGGCCCGCGGGCCGCCTTTCGTGGGTGTCGAGACTATGGGTCGACGGTCAGACGCTCCTGGGCTCGCTCATCAGGCCCTTGACGATGGCGTAGCAGGCCGCCAGCAGGACCAGGGTGAACGGCAGGCCGGTGGTGATCACCGCCGTCTGCAGTGCCGTCAGGCCGCCGCCCAGCAGCAGGGCGATGGCGACGGCACCCTCGATGATCGCCCAGAAGATGCGCTGCGGCTTGGGCGCGTCCACCTTGCCGCCGGCGGTGATGGAGTCGATCACCAGCGACCCGGAGTCCGAGGAGGTGATGAAGAACACCATCACCAGCACGATGGCCACGAAGGAGGTGATCGCGGTCAGCGGCAGCTGGCCGAGCATCTGGAAGAGCTGCAGCTCGAGGGCTGCCTCCCGGACGCCTTCGAAGCCCTGGTTGACGGCCTGGTCGATGGCGGTGCCGCCGAAGGAGGTCATCCACAGCACCGAGACGATGGACGGCACCAACAGCACGGCGACCAGGAACTCGCGCACGGTGCGGCCGCGGGAGACCCGGGCGATGAACATGCCGACGAAGGGCGACCAGGCGATCCACCAGGCCCAGTAGAAGGCCGTCCAGCCCTGGGAGAAGTTGGCGTCTTCACGCCCGAAGGGGTTGGAGAGCGCCGGGAGGTTCACGGCGTAGGAGACCAGGTTCTCGAAGAAGCCGGTGGCGATCATCAGGGTCGGGCCGACGGCGATCACGAAGGCCAGCAGCAGGAAGGCCAGTATCATGTTGAACTGGGAAAGGCGCTGTACCCCCTTCTCGACGCCGAGCACCACCGAGCACAGCGCCACCGCGGTGATGCCCATGATCAGCAGCACCATGGTGGTGTTGGTGGCGGGCACGCCGAACAGGTAGCCGAGCCCCGCGGTGGCCTGGGTGGCACCCAGCCCCAGGGAGGTGGCCAGACCGAACAGGGTGGCGAACACCGCCAGAATGTCGATGACATGGCCCGGCCAGCCCCAGACGCGCTCACCCAGGATGGGGTAGAAGATCGAGCGCATGGTCAGCGGTAGCCCCTTGTTGTAGGAGAACAGCGCCAGCGCGAGTGCTACCACCGCGTAGATGCCCCAGGGATGCAGGCCCCAGTGGAAGATGGTGGCGGCCATGCCCAGCGAGATGGCGCCCTCCTGGTTGCCGGCGGCCGCGCCCAGCGGCGACCAGTCGGTGCGCACCCCGCCTTCCACGGTGGTGCCGCCCATGGCGGTGTCGAAGTGCGTGATCGGCTCGGAGACACCGTAGAACATCAGGCCGATGCCCATGCCGGCGGCGAACAGCATGGAGAACCAGCCGAGGTAGCTGAAGTCCGGGGTGGCGTGGGCACCGCCGATCCGAACCTTCCCGAGCGGGGTGAAGATCAACACGATGGACAACACTACGAAGATGTTGGCCGCCAGCAGGAAGAACCATGCCAGGTTCCCGGTGAGGAAGCTGAACATGGCATTGAAGATCGGTTCCACCTGGTCCTGCAGGGCCAGGGTGATGATCACGAAGAACAGGATCACCAGCGAGGAGAAGGTGAAGACCTTGCCATGCAGGTCGAGCTTGATCCCCATGGCGCTGGCGGTGATGTTGTCCTGGCCGATCACGTAGTCGGTATCGATGAGGTTGGCCGGGCCTTCGGGGGCGGGTATGCCCTCGGAAGGCGCGGTCGCCTCTGGAGCTTTGTGGTTGTTCGTCACGATAGACTCTCCTTGTAGACGTCGATGTGCGAAGTGTAGGCGTCAATCCTGCTGGGGGCGCACCAGGAAGACCGAAGCCTTGGTGTGGGTGGCGACCTTGCCGCCATGGGAAGGGATGACGACGTCCAGGTGCTTCGGCGGATGGGTCGGCATGATCACCAGGTCGGCACCGACCTCGTCGATGGCATCGATCAGCACATCGTCCAGGTCGGCGATGGGGTCCGGGGTGGTGATCACCCTGGCGCTGACCGGCTGGCCGTGCACCTTGGCCCGCTCCTGGGCGAAGGCCTCCAGCTTCTGCTGGTATTCCTCCGGGTTGTGCGCCACTCTGCCCGGGACCGTGGCGGTGACGGCCACATAGCAGACCTCGGCGCCGTAGTGCCTGGCCTGGTCCGCCACCACCTGAAGCGATGGTTCGATCACATCGAAGTGCGCCAGGTCCACTGGCACCATTATCTTCTTGTACATGCCTGCGCTCCTCCTGCGTATGGTATCGACTGGCTCTTCTGACCAGTGTGGCCTGTTGAGCTCCATGAAGCTTGTCGCGCTTTCAACGGATTACGCCAAAAATCGGGACCTGAAATCGCCACTTTCCGGTGGTGCGTCATCGACGAGCGAACGGACTCGACGCATTCGGATAACGCATTCTAATCATTCGATGAATCTCTGATAACCGTAAATTTGATATCCATATGGCGTGCCGATTGCTTGTCTCGACGCGTCGCCATCATGCCAAGGGGCGATCTCGGGCGTTGACCCGTTACCCCGCGTTGAAGACGGTGGCGCGCTACCAACCCTGAGAAGGAGAGGCCGCAGGGATGGTGATGAGACCGGGAGTTTTGAATAGTTTTTTCTGATTCTCTTTACATTATAAATATATTTTAACTAATCAGATGGTGCTCCTAAGGTGGTCGACACGACAACAAGGAGACCTCCCATGACCGAGTTTGCTGTTGAAAGAGTGGAAATCGATACGCTTGTCGTTGGCGGCGGTCAGGCGGGTGTGGCCATGAGCGAACACCTGGGCAATCTCGGGGTGCCGCACCTGGTGCTGGAGCGCGATCGTATCGCCGAAGCCTGGCGCACCAGCCGCTGGGACTCGCTGGTGGCCAACGGTCCGGCCTGGCACGACCGCTTCCCGGGCATGGAGTTCGATGACGTCGATGCCGATGCCTTCGCCTCCAAGGAGCGGGTGGCGGCCTACTTCGAGGCCTACGCGGGCAAGATCGGCGCGCCCATCCGCACCGGTGTGGAGGTCCGCAAGGTCGAACGCAACGAGGGCCGGCCGGGGTTCACCGTCGAGACCTCCGAGGGCGTGATCGAGGCCCATCGCGTGGTGGCGGCTACGGGGCCTTTTCAGCGCCCCGTGATTCCGCCAATCGCGCCCGACGACGAGCGCCTCGTGCAGATCCATTCGTCGGCGTACCGCAACCCCCGGCAGCTGCCCGAGGGCGCCGTGCTGGTGGTCGGCGCTGGGTCGTCGGGGGTGCAGATTGCCGAGGAACTGCAGCGCAGCGGCAAGCGCGTCTACCTCTCGGTGGGGCCCCACGACCGCCCGCCGCGCGCCTATCGCGGGCGTGACTTCTGCTGGTGGCTGGGCGTGCTCGGCGAGTGGGACGCCGAGGTCATGAAGCCGGGCACCGAGCATGTCACCATCGCCGTGAGCGGGGCGAACGGCGGCAAGACGATCGACTTCCGTGAACTGGCGCACCAGGGCATGACGCTGGTCGGCCGGACGCAGGCCTTCAAGGACGGCGTGGCGACCTTCGAGGCCGACCTGGCCGACAACCTGGCACGCGGCGATGCGAACTACCTGGCGATGCTGGATGCCGCGGACGACTACGCCGCCCGCAATGGCCTCGACTTGCCGGAAGAGCCCGAAGCACGCCGCATTCCTCCCGACCCGGCATGCGTGACCGAGCCGGTTCGCGAGCTGGACCTGAATGATGCCGGCGTGACCGCCATCGTCTGGGCCACCGGCTTCACGGTGGACTACGACTGGCTCGCCGTCGACGCCTTCGACGAGCACGGCAAGCCGCAGCATCAGCGCGGCGTGTCCAGCGAGCCGGGCGTCTACTTCGTGGGCCTGCCCTGGCTGTCGCGGCGCGGCTCCAGCTTCATCTGGGGCGTCTGGCACGATGCCAAGCACATCGCCGACCACATCGCCACCCAGCGCAAGTACCTGGCCTACCACGAAACCGCCCAGCGCCAGGAAACGCACACCCCAGCCGAGCCATCCATCGACGATACCAGCGCAGAGAGGGTCAGCTGATGCCGACGCACACGCGAATCCGCATGTTCAACACCCAGGAAACGTACCCCAACCAGGCGTTGGACAACGATCTCTGTCAGGCGGTGAAGGCGGGCAACACCGTCTATGTCCGTGGTCAGGTCGGCACCGACTTCGAGGGGCGGCTGGTCGGTTTGGGTGACCCGCGGGTCCAGGCCGAGCAGGCCATGAAGAACGTCAAGCGGCTGCTCGAGGAGGCCGGCTCCGACCTCAGCCATATCGTCAAGACCACCACCTACCTCACCGATCCGCGTTTCCGCGAGCCGGTCTATCGCGAGGTGGGCAATTGGCTCAAGGGCGTCTTCCCGATCTCCACCGGCCTGGTGGTGGCCGGCCTCGCCCAGCCCGAATGGCTGATGGAGATCGACGTCATCGCCGTCATTCCCGACGAGGAGGCCAACTCATGACCTTTTCCATCGCCGGCTTCTGTCGCGAGACCGGGCAGATCGGCACCGCCATCAGCTCCTCGAGCATCTGCGTGGCCAGCCGCTGCCCCTTCATCGCCCCCGGCAAGGGGGCGGTGTTGACCCAGAACGTGACCAACCCCGCGCTGGGTCAGTTGGGCGTGCGGCTGCTCGAGGCAGGGCTCGGCGCCGAGGCCGTGCTGGCACGACTCCGCGAGCACGAGGATTACCCCGAGTGGCGCCAGCTGCAGGTCCTCGACGGCGAGGGCCGCAGCGCCGTGCACAGTGGCGTCGAGACCCTGGGCATCCACGCCACCCGGCAGGGCCGGGACTGCGTGGCGGGCGGCAACATGCTCGCCGACACGGGCGTGATCGATGCCATGGTCGCGGCCTTCGAAGCCGATGACGGCGAACTCGCCGAGCGCCTGATGGCCGCCATGGACGCGGGCCTGGCCGCGGGTGGCGAGATGGGGCCGGTGTTCTCGGCGGGGCTCAAGGTCACCGACCGGGCCAGCTGGCCGGTGGTCGACCTGAGAGTCGACTGGCACATTGCACCGCTGGCCGAGCTGCGCATGATCTGGGAGCATTATCTGCCGCAGCGTGACGCCTATGTGCTGCGGGCGGTGCGCCCCGACGAGTCGCCGTCCTACGGCGTGCCGGGCGACGAGCGCTGATATCACCCTGACCAGACCGCCCGCGCTGGACAAGACTAGGGGCGCCGTGGACAGGCCGAAGAGGAGGTCCTACGCCAGGGATGGCGTCGCTAGCGCCCATGGAAGGGTTTACAGCGCCTCCTCGAAGGCCTGTCGACGGATCAGCCCCGAGCCGGTGCGATCATCATGGCTGTCTTTTTCCTTCCCTGACCATTCGGGTGTTCCCATGTCCCAGGATTCCGTCGTCGACCTGCTCGCCGAGCTGGTGGCCTTCGACACCACCAGCCACCGTTCCAACCTGCCGCTGATCGCCTTCATCGAGGATTATCTGGGCCGCCACGGCGTGGCCTCGCGTCGCGTGACCGATGATAGCGGCGAGAAGGCCAACCTCTATGCCACCATCGGCCCGCTGGCTCGCCCCGGGGTGATGCTCTCCGGTCACACCGATACCGTGCCGGTCACCGGCCAGGCCTGGAGCGTCGATCCGTTCCGGCTGACCGCCGAGGGCGAGCGCCTGTACGGCCGTGGCACCGCCGACATGAAGGGCTTCCTGGCCGCGGTGCTCGCCGCGGTGCCCGCCCTGGTCGAGGCCGACCTCGCCGTGCCCGTGCACCTGGCGTTCTCCCACGACGAGGAGGTGGGCTGCCTGGGGGTGCGCACCCTGCTCGCCGACCTGGCCCACCAGCCGGTGCGGCCGGCGGCCTGCCTGGTCGGCGAGCCGACCTCCATGCGCCTCGCCACCGCCCACAAGGGCAAGCTCGCGGTACGGCTGCACGTGCGCGGCAAGGCCTGCCATTCCGGCATGGCCCCCCAGGGCGTCAATGCCATCCATGCCGCCGCCCGGCTGGTGACCTGGGTCGAAGAGACGGCTGCCGCCAAGGCCATTCGAGGGCCCTTCGACGCGCGCTTCGCGATTCCCCATACCACCCTCCAGGTGGGCACCATCCAGGGCGGTGCGGCGCTGAATATCGTGCCCCAGGATTGCTGTCTGGACATCGAGATCCGCAACGTCGCCGAGGACGATCCCGAGGCGATGCTCGGCGAGCTGATGGCCCTGGCCGCCTCGCTGGAGGCCGAGATGCGCGAGACGCATCCTGAGGCCAGCATTCGGCTGGAGCGCCTCAGCGACTATCCCGGCCTGTCGATGGCCGACGACGCGGCCCTGGTGGCCTTCATCCTGGCGCTGCTCGACGAGCGGACCCTGGAACGCATCGGCTACGGCACCGAAGGGGGGCTTTTCCAGCGCGAGTTGGGGATCCCGACCCTGGTCTGCGGGCCCGGCAGCATGGCCCAGGGCCATCAGCCCGACGAGTTCGTGACCCGCGACCAGCTGGCCCGCTGCGAGGCCTTCCTGGCCCGGCTGATCGAGGCCCTCTCGGGGCCCGAGGCGCGGCGGCGCCTGGCCGCCGGCGAGCTGCCGGTCGCCGACCCGGCGTGATGCGTTGTGCCTTGCCCCCGTGGCGGCGAGGCAATGACCCGACCGTCAGGGCGCCTTGCCGCGCTGAGAGCGGACGAGACGCACAAAGGTGGCGCCTGATATGCTGACGGGGCTCGCCCCGCGCCCGTCGCGGGGCGCCTGTTCGTCAGCGGCGGAAACGACCCGATGCGTCCATTCACCCTCAAGCAGCTGCGCTACTTCGTGGTCGCCGGCGAGCTCTCCAGCGTCACCCAGGCGGCCCGCAAGCTGCACGTCTCCCAGCCCTCGATCTCCGCGGCCATCCAGCAGATCGAGGAGATCACCGGCCTGCAGCTGTTCGTGCGGCATCATGCCCAGGGCCTGTCGCTGACGCCCTCGGGCAAGCAGCTGCTGATTCGGGCACGCCAGCTGTTGCGCGATGCCGAGGGACTGGAGAAGTACGCCCTCTCGCTGGGCGAGGAGATCGGCGGCGAATTGCGGCTGGTGGCCTTTCCCACCTTCGCGCCGGTCTTCCTGCCACAGCTGCTGCGGCGCTACGCCGACCGGCACCCGGGGGTGAGCCTCTACTGCGACGAGATGAACCAGGTCGATGTCGTGCGCGGCCTGAGCCAGGGGGACTACGAGCTGGCCTTCACCTACGATCTCCAGGTCCCCGAGGAGATCGACTTCACGCCGCTCTATCGCTTTCCCCCCTATGCCGTGGTCGCCGCCGATCATCCCCTGAGCCTGCGCGACAGCATCGGCCTCGCCGAGCTGGTGGCCTATCCCATGGTGCTGCTCGACTGGCCGCTGAGCCGCGAGTACTTCCTGTCGATCTTCACTCGTCATGGCCTGTCGCCGTCCGTGGCCCATCGCGCCAAGTCCATGGACATGCTGCGCGGCCTGGTGGCCAACGGCTTCGGCTTCTCGCTGTTCAACACCCCCCTGACCGCCCTCGAGTCGCTCGACGGCGGGCGCCTGACGGCCCTGCCCCTGGAGGACGAGGCCCAGCCGCTCTCCATGGGCATCGCCTGCCTGCGCGGGCTGCGCCTGAGCCCCGCCGCCGAGGCCATGCATCGCCTGGCCCAGGACAGCGAGGCGCGAGGTGACGTCTTCGAACGCCTGGGCACGAGCACGGGACTGGCGGCCAACCCCTGAGCGGGGGCCGGCCCTTTCCAAGGACGACACAGCGCATCGGAGGTGACCCGCCCGGTCGGGGCGTGACCGCTCGGGTCCTCTGCATAGGAATTTATGATCCTTTTCTTCGAATTATAATATTTTATTTAATCAGGAGGCCGGGACTATCGTGACCCTAAGGTCGTGACACACGTCAATGCGATCCCGACAACAACGACTCTGACAACGGAGACCCACCCGATGGCGGCACATGATCTGTCCTTCTGGCGTGACCTGCGCTCCCGGCTGACCCTGCCGGATGGGGCCTTCATCGACGGCCGGCGCGTCCAGGCCGGCGACGGCGAGACCCTGACCACCTGGAACCCGGCCACCGGCGAGGCCCTGACCGAGGTCGCGGCCTGCGGTGCCGAGGACGTGGATCGCGCCGTGGCCGCGGCGCGGCGCAGCTTCGAGGCCGGTGACTGGTCGCGCGCCGCGCCGGCCAGCCGCAAGGCCGTGCTGCAGCGCCTGTCGGCGCTGATGATGGCGCATCAGGAAGAGCTGGCCCTGCTCGAAACCCTGGACACCGGCAAGCCGATCCGCGATGCCTTCGAGCTCGACATTCCCGGCGCGGCCGGCTGCTTCGGCTGGTACGCCGAGGCCACCGACAAGCTCTACGGCGAGGTGGCGCCCACCGATGGCGACAACCTGGCCACCATCACCCGCGAGCCCGTCGGCGTGGTGGCCGCGGTGATCCCCTGGAACTTTCCTCTCGATATCACCGCCTGGAAGCTGGCCCCGGCGCTGGCGGCGGGCAACAGCGTGATCCTCAAGCCCGCCGAGTCGTCCCCGCTCACCGCCCTGCGCCTGGCGCAGCTGGCCAGCGAAGCGGGCATCCCCGACGGCGTCTTCAATGTCCTGCCGGGCCACGGTCACATCACCGGCGAGGCCCTGGGCCTGCACGCGGACGTGGACTGCCTGACCTTCACCGGCTCCACGGCCACCGGCAAGCGCTTCCTCGAGTATGCCTCCCGCTCGAACATGAAGCAGGTCTGGCTGGAGTGCGGCGGCAAGAGCCCCAACCTGGTGTTCGCCGACAGCGATCTGGACGCCGCGGCGAAGACCGCGGTGCAGGGCATCTACTTCAACCAGGGCGAGGTGTGCTCGGCCAACTCGCGGATCCTGGTCCAGCGCGACGCCAAGGACGCCTTCGTCGAGCGCTTCGTGGCCGCCGCCTCCGAGCTGGTGGTCGGCGACCCGCTGGACCCGGCCACCGACGTCGGCTCGCTGATCGACGCCGGGCATGCCGGCAGGGTGCGCGACTACATCTCGCTGGGCCTGGAAGAGGGCGCGCGTCTGGCGCTGGGCGAGGCGCCGAGCGGCGAGGAACAGGATGCCTTCGTGTCGCCGACGCTGTTCGAGGCCGTGACCCCGGAGATGACCATCGCTCGCGAGGAGATCTTCGGGCCGGTGGCGGTGCTGATCGAATTCGCCGACGAGGACGAGGCGGTGGCCATCGCCAACGACTCCATCTACGGCCTGGCGGCGTCCGTGTGGACCGAGAACCTGTCGCGGGCGCATCGCGTCTCGCGCCGCCTGCGGGCGGGCACGGTCTCGGTGAACACCGTGGACGCCATCGACTTCACCACGCCCTTCGGCGGCTACAAGCAGTCCGGCTTCGGCCGCGACCTGTCGCTGCATGCCCTGGACAAGTTCACCCAGCTCAAGACCACCTGGGTGCGCCTATGAGCCGCCCCTGACCCCGCCCGCCGGTGCCTCACCGGCGGGTGCGACCCCCCACAACAACAAGAGGGTGACGACAATGCAAGATGCCATATCCAAATCGGCGGCGGCCACGACCGCCACCGACAAGAAGGCCCGAGGCGTCCTGGGTCTCAAGTCCCTGATGGCCGTGGCGGTCGGCCTGGTGGTATCCCAGGGCGTCATGGTGCTGATGCTCCAGGGCGTCGGCATCGCCGGGGCCGCCTTCATCGTGCCGTTGGCCATCGCCTGGGTGCTGGCGCTGTGCTATGCGGCGTCCTTCTCCGAACTGGCCCTGCTGGTGCCCCGGGCGGGGAGCCTTAGCGCCTACACCGAGGTGGCCCTGGGGCACTTCCCGGCGATCCTCTCGGTGTTCTCCGGCTATGTGGTGGTGGCGATGTTCGCGCTGTCCGCCGAGCTGATGCTGGTCAACTACCTGATCGGCGTGCTCTATCCGGCCGTGGAAGGGACCCACTACGTCGCCTTCGGCATCCTCGGCGCCTTCACGGTGCTCAACCTGCTGGGCATCGATGTCTTCGCCAAGCTGCAGAACGTGCTGGCCTTCGCCATGGTGGTGGCCCTGACCCTGCTCGGCGTCAGTGCCCTGACGGGCGGCTTCGCGCCTCATCGGTTCGCGGCCGCCGAGCTGGCCGCCGGCTTCAACCTGGGCGAGGGCGCCTTCACCCTGATCGCCCTGGCCATCTGGGGTTATGTGGGCGCCGAGTTCGTCTGCCCGCTGGTCGGCGATACGCGCCGTCCCGAGCGCTATATCCCGCGCTCCATGTACCTGGGTCTGACCGTGATCTTCGGGGTGTTCGCCCTCTACTGCCTGGGCGCGCTCTTCTACCTGCCGCGCGACGTGCTGATGACCGCCGAGCTGCCGCACCTGGAGTATGCCAGTGCCGCCTTCGGCGGATCGGGCACCTTCCTGCTGGCCGTGGCGGCGATCACCGCGACCTGCAGCACGGTGAACACCTCGCTGGCCGCCGTGCCGCGGATGCTGCAGGGCATGGCCGAGCAGGGCCAGGCCTTCCCGATGCTGGGCTGGCTGACCCGGTCCACCCGCGCCCCCTGGGTCGCGGTGCTGTTCACCGCCGGCGTCACCGGCCTGCCGCTGCTGATCTGGGGCAACGACGCCAGCACCGTGGGCCTGTTGCTGATCTCCGCGGCCATCGCCTGGCTGATCGCCTACATCATCGCCCATGTCAACGTCATCGCCCTGCGCATTCGCTACCCCGAGGCCGAGCGTCCCTACCGTTCGCCCCTCTATCCGTTGCCGCAGCTGATCGGCATCGCCGGCATGGTCTACGCCATCGTCTATGCCTCGCCGGCGCCGGAACTGACCGCGGAGATCTTCACCAACGCCGGCGTGGTGCTAGGCCTGGTCAGCGTCGTCGCCGTGGCCTGGATCAAGCTGGTGATGAAGAAGCCGCTGTTCAAGCCCGAACCCCTGGACCAGATCGCCAAGCGCTGAGAAGACAACTACGCGAGGCGCCGCCCGCCGCCGCCTCCCGACCCCGAAGGAGAATCACGATGACCAGTCAGAACGCGTCCGCCCAGCTCGAGAAACAGGAAATCTGGCAGAAGGATCGCGACCACTTCATGCACCCCTGGACCGACTTCTCCACCTTCAAGGAAAGCGGGTCCATGGTCTTCCGCCAGGCCGACGGCGTCTCCCTTCAGGACGCCGACGGCAAGCGCTACCTCGATGGCATCGGCGGGCTCTGGTGCGTCAACATCGGCTACGGCCGGGACGAGATCGCCGAGGCGGTCGCCGAGCAGATCCGCGATATCCCCTACTTCTCGACCTTCGGCCACCACACCACCGCGCCGGCCGCGCGCCTGGCCGCCAAGCTCGCCGAGTTGGCGCCGGGGGATCTCAACCACGTCTTCTACGGCTGTGGCGGCTCGGTGGCCAACGACACCGCCGTGCGCATGATCCACTTCTACTTCAACCAGCTCGGCAAGCCGAGCAAGAAGCAGATCATCTCGCGCAAGGACGGCTATCACGGCAGCACCTACATGGCGATGTCGATCACCGGGGTCGAGGTCGACCACATCGGCTTCGACATCGATCGCCAACTGGTGCACCACATCTCCAGCCCCAACCCCTACCGTCGCCCGGAGGGCCAGAGCCTGGAGGCCTTCTGCGACGAGAAGGTCCAGGAGCTGGAGGACAAGATCCTCGAGCGGGGCCCGGACAATGTCGCGGCCTTCTTCGCCGAGCCGATCCTGGGCGCCGGCGGCGTGATCGTGCCGCCCGAGGGCTACCACAGGAAGACCCTGGCGGTGTGCCGCAAGTACGATGTCCTCTATGTCTCCGACGAGGTGGTCACCGCCTTCGGCCGGCTGGGACACATGTTCGCCTCCGAGGACGAGTTCGGCATCGTCCCGGACATCATCACCTGCGCCAAGGGGCTGACCTCCGGTTACCTGCCGCTGGGAGCGACCATCTTCTCCGATCGCATCTATGAGGTGATCAGCGAGCCCCAGGCCGATGGCGCCATCTTCACCCACGGCTTCACCTACTCCGGCCACCCGGTGAGCTGCGCCGCAGGCCTCAAGAACATCGAGATCATGGAACGCGAGAACCTCTGCGATCACGTCAAGGACGTGGGTGCCTACTTCGAGGAGCGCCTCCATGAGCTCGAGGACCTGCAGATCGTCGGCGACGTCCGTGGCCGCAAGTTCATGATGTGTCTCGAGAACGTCGCCGACAAGGCGACCAGGGAACTGATTGCCCCCGAGGCCAAGGTGGGCAATCGCATCGCCGACGAGTGCCAGAAGCGCGGCCTGATCGTGCGCCCCCTGGCGCACATGAACATCCTCTCCCCGACGCTGATCCTGAGTCGCGAACACGTCGACTTCGTGGTGGCCACGCTGCGCGAGAGCATCGAGGCCGCCACCGAGTCGCTCAAGGCCGACGGCTACCTGCCGCGCTGATACCCGGAAGTCCCGCCTCCTGGGAGGCGAGGCTTCCCGCCCGCCTGGAGAAGTGCCCCGCCTCATCAGCCACGCGCCAACGAAAAGGGGGAGATGCCTGTCGGCATCTCCCCCTCGTGCTGCACGGCCGGAAGGGCGGCGGGAGGCCTCAGGCCTCCGGCAGCCACTCCTGGACCAGGTCCTGGTTGTCCTCGACCCACTGCTTGGCGTTCTCGTAGGGGTCGGAATCCTCCTGCTGGTTCATGAGCATGACCTCGCCCATCTGCTCGGGGGTCCATTCGAAGGCATCCAGGATGGCATGGGCCCCCGGCAGATCCTCCTCGAGGCCCTGGCGGGCGATGGTGTGGATCTGCTCGGCCCCGCCATAGACGTTCTTGGGATCCTCCAGGTACTTGAGGTCCCAGCGGGCGAACATCCAGTGCGGCGTCCAGCCGGTCACCGCGATCTCTTCCTCGTTGGCGATGGCGCTCTTGAGCGCCGCGGTCATGGTGGCGCCGCTGCCGCTCTGCAGATCCAGGTCGAGGCCGTAGGCGTCGATGACGTCCTCGGTGAGGCTCATGATCCCGGCGCCCGGGTCGATGCCGGTGATCTTGCCCTCGAAGGCCTCGGCGTGCTCGTTCAGCTCGGCGATGGAGTCGACCTCGCTGTAGGCCGGGACCACCAGGCCGAGCTTGGTACCATCGAGGTTCGGGCCCAGGTCATCGACCTGATCACCGACACGCTCGAGGTAGTCGGCATGGGTGGAGGGCAGCCAGGCGGCGACGATGGCGTCGGTGTCACCACTGGCCACGGACTGCCACATGGCGGCGGCGGACAGCGAGGTGAGTTCCACCTCGTAGCCGGCCTGCTCGAGCACCGCACGGACCACGTTGGTGGAGGCGACCTCGGAGGCCCACTCGACATAGGCGAGATGCACGGAACCCTTGTCCTGGGCCTGGGCGGTCGCGGCGGTGAGGCCGGCGCCGGCGACCATGGCCAGGCCGGCGAGACGCATCGGTTGCTTGGTCATCGGATGTGCCTTTATTAGGAATACGATCAAGAGGATGCAGGGGCGAGCCGCCGGATGCAACCGGCGGCTCGCCCATGCTGGATCAGGCCTTGCGCTGCTTGCGCAGCGACTGGGTGAGGCGGTCCAGCAGCATCGCCAGGATCACCACCGCGATGCCGGCCTCGAAGCCGTCCCCCGGTCGCAGGCGCTGGATGGCGCGCCAGACCTCGCTGCCCAGGCCGTCGGCGCCGATCATGGCAGCGATCACCACCATCGACAGCGCCAGCATGATGGTCTGGTTGATGCCGGCCATTACGGTGGGCAGCGACATCGGCAGCTGCACCTTGAGCAGCTTCTGGCCGCGGGTGGCGCCATAGGCGTCGGCGGCCTCGACCAGTTCCACCGGCACCTGGCGGATGCCCAGGGTGGTGAAGCGGATCGCCGGGGGCATCGAGAAGATCACGGTGGCGAAGATCGCCGATACCGAGCCGATGCCGAAGAAGGGGATCGCCGGGATCAGGTAGACGAACGCCGGCATGGTCTGCATGAAGTCCAGTATCGGCATGATCGTCTTGTAGAGCCGCTCGGAGAGGGCCGCGGCGATGCCCACGGGCAGGGCGATGACCACCGCCACCAGGGTGGCGATCACCACCAGGGTCAGGGTCTCGATCATCGGGTCCCAGAGATCCAGGTTCCAGATCAGCGCCAGGCCCGCCACGGCGCCGATGGCCAGGCGAACATTGGCCAGCCACCAGCACAGGCCGGCGATGATCACCAGCAGCGACCAGTCGGGGAGCCACATCAGGGCATCGTTCAGGCCGTCGATACCGGTCTGGGTGACCCGGGAGATGGCGCGGGTGACGATGGAATACTCGCTGGTCAGCCAGTTCAGGCCGTTCTCGATCCAGTCACCCAGCGGCACGCGGGGAATTTCGATAGCCATCAGTGTTCTCCTGCCTGTGCGAGTTCATCGAGCACGGCGCCCTTGACGACGACGCCCTGCAGCACCTGGTTCTCGTCCACCACGGCGATGGGGAAGCGGTTCTCGTGGAACATGGCGAACAGGTTGTGCAGCGGTTCCTCGCGGACCACCTTGCGGAAGTCCTGGGTCATGGCGTCCGTCACCCGCTCCTTGCCGTCTTCCAGGGCCTGGCTGGCGGACTCGGCATCGATCAGGCCGATCAGGCGACGCTCGCGATCGAGGATGTAGATGGAGTCGAGGCTATGGTCGCGCATCTTGCGCAGCGCGGTCCTGGGGCCGTCGGTGTCGCGCACGGTGGAACGCACCTTGCGCATGGCGCTCTCGGCGCTGAGGATCCGCGACTTGTCGACGCCCTCGATGAAGCGCCGTACGTAGTCGTCGGCCGGCTTGGTGAGGATCTCCTCCGGGGTGCCGATCTGCACGACCTCGCCGTCCTTGAGCAGCACGATGCGATCGCCGATGCTCAGGGCCTCGTCGAGGTCGTGGGTGATGAAGACGGTGGTCTTCTTCATGCGGTGCTGGAGTTCCAGCAGTTCCTGCTGCATGTCGCCGCGAATCAGCGGGTCCAGCGCCGAGAAGGCCTCGTCCATCAGCAGCACGCTGGCGTCGTTGGCCAGTGCCCGGGCCAGGCCGACCCGCTGCTGCATGCCGCCGGAGAGCTGGTTGGGATAGGCGTCCTCCCAGCCTTCCAGGCCGACCTGCTTCAGGGAACTGGCCGCGATGTCACGGCGCTCGGCGGGATCGACCCCGCGGATCTCCAGGCCGAACTCGGCGTTCTGGCGCACGGTGCGGTGGGGAAAGAGGGCGAAGTTCTGGAACACCATGGAGAAGTGGCGGCGGCGGCATTCCAGCAGTTCCTTCTCCTTGAGGCTCGGGATGTTCTCGCCGTCGATGACGATCTCGCCCTCGGTGGGCTCGATCAGCCGATTGAGGCAGCGGATCAGGGTCGACTTGCCCGAACCGGAGAGCCCCATGATCACCAGAAGTTCGCCCTCGTAGACGTCGAAGTTGATGTCGGACAGGCCCAGCGTCTGGCCGGTCTTGTCGAGGATCTCGGGGCGCTTGAGCCCCTGGTCGCGCAGTTCCAGCGCCTTCTTCGGCTGATTGCCGAAGACCTTGCTGAGCTGTCGGACCCGAATCTTGACGTTTCGGTTGTCACTCATTGGCTGTGCCTTGATGTCGCCCGACCCGGCGCTGGCGCCGGTGGAGGCGGGTTGACGGGGGGTAGGGTGTCCTGAGCATGCCTGTTGGCCTGCGTTGACACGAATCGAGGCGCTACACCCTAGCGGTTGTTGAACAGCCATTCAAATTTGTGCGGGAGCACTGACTGATTGGGCGGTGTACCTGGCGCGCCACGGGAAGGCCCCGAGGGACGGGGCGCCGGCACCGGCTGACCGAGGCTACTGGCAGGGGGGAGATCGAGCAAGCACGGCGCCTCGTCGCCTTCGACCGCCAGGCGCCGCGCCACCCGCCATCGGCGGTCCGGCCTCGAGCGGATCGCCGTCGGCGCGGTTGCGCACAGGCGCTGCGGAGGCAGCCTGGCTACATCAGCAGGACCAGCAGCAGCGGCAGGTAGAGCAGCGACAGCAGGGTGGAGCAGAACACCAGACTCGCCACGTATTCCGGCTCGCGACGGGAACGCTGGGCGAACAGGTAGTTGAAGACCGCCACCGGCATGCTCATCTGCAGGACCAGGATGGCATGGCCGGTGGGCGGCAGCGCGAGCAGGCTGCCGATGGCCCAGGCCACCCCGGCGGCGAGTGGCAGGCGCAGCAGGCTGAAGCCGAGTCCGGAACGCAGGCTGCGTACCTGGATGTTGGCCAGCGAGACCCCCAGGGTGATCAGCATCAGCGGCACCGTGAAGCCCGAGATCAGCTCCACGCTGTTGGCCAGCCACCGTGGCAGGTCGGTATCGGTGAGCAGCAGGGCCAGGGCGATCAGGATGGCATAGACCGTCGGCGTCGTGGCCAGGATCTTCAGTGGGTTGCCGCGCCCGGCCATCAGCGAGCCCAGGGTGAACTGGAACAGCGTCACGGTGACCATCACCGTGATGCCGAACACGAAGCCGGCGCTGCCGAAGGCGTAGAGCACCACCGGCAGGCCCATGTTGCCGGTGTTGGGATACATCATCGGGGCCAGCAGTACCCGCCAGTCGCGGCGCAGCAGGCGTGCCACGAGGCCGGTGGCCGCCGCCATGCACAGCAGGACCAGGGCCGTGGCCAGCATGGTCCGGCCGAAGCTGCCCGCATCGATCTCGGCCTCGGCCAGCGAAGCCAGCACCAGGGAGGGCGTGCCGATGTTGAAGACCAGCCGGGTGACGAAGGCCACGGGATAGTCGTGGCCGAGGCGAACCCAGCCGAAGCCCAGGCCGGCGCCGGCGAGGACCGGGGCCATGACGGCGAAGAGTTCGGCAAGCATCAGGATCTCCCGTGTAGAGGATGAGGGGCGGCGTGGTCCCTGTCCGCCCGGATCTCAGGTCGGCGCCGAGGAGGCGGCCGCGGCGGGTGGGGACTGGGCGGTCCGCGCCCGCTCGGCCTGAAGGTGCAGCGCCAGGTCGAGACGTTCCACCAGCCCGGCGATCATCGCTCGGTGACGCGGGCTCAGCGCCTGGTGCTCCTCGAGGGCCGCCACCAGGGCGGCCCCGCTGCGCCGCACCTCGCGGGGAGGACGCCCCCGGGCACTGTCCGCGAAGGCGCTCGCCAGGGCGGCGAAGAACGCCTGCCGCGTCCGGCGCAGGTCGGCCCCCGGCAGGTCGTCGAGACGCCGGCGCAGCTGCAGGCAGGCATAGCCGATATCCAGTCCGGTCAGGCCCAGGCTGAACAGATGGCGCCGGTCCTCGGGCAGCATATCGTCGTGTCGGGCCAGCTGCAGCAGGCGGTCGGCCATGCCACCGATGAAGCGGGTCTCCGCCTCGGGCACGGGGGCGGCCGGCAGGGTGCGCAGGTCACGGCCGATGGCGCCGACCAGCCGGCGCTTGTGCAGGTGCGGCCCGACGCCCGGAATCAGGCGAAAGCCGGCGACCACCGCGCCCAGCCCGACCATCACCGCGATGGCCCGGTCGAGGAAGCCGTCGAAGGAGAAGTCCATGGCGTTGCCGGGCATGGTCAGCAGGATGTTGCCGATGGTGAAGGCCAGGCAGTAGCCCATCAAGCGGGGCGAGGCCGATCCCAGCAGGCCGAGGAACAGCGGCGGCAGGAGGAGCATGGCCAGCAGGGGAAAGCCGCTGGCCTGGGCGAGCAGCACATGGCCGAACAGGAAGGCGCTGGGGATCGCCGCCAGCATGCCCTTGGCGAACATCAGGCTCACCGCGGCGGGGTTGTCCCGGCTGGCGAAGAAGGCCGAGCCCAGGGTGCCCATCAGCATGGCCACCTGGCCGTTCGTCCAGCCCGTGGCCAGCCAGAAGGCCGCCAGCGAGAGGAAGACGACCCCCGCGCGCAGGGCGTTGAGCCCGGCGGCCAGGGGGTCGCGGTGCCAGGCGAGGGCCGCCCCCCGCAGGCGCCGGCGCCCGGGATGGGTGATCGCCTCGCGGGCATCGAGCATGACCAGCGCATGCCCCAGGGTCTCGCGCAGTCCCAGGCGGATGCGCTGCTCCAGCGGCGTGATGTCGGTGTCGGGGCCCTCCAGGGCCCGGTGGCGCAGGGCCTGCAGGCGCCGGCGGGCCTGGGCAACCCCCGAGGCCTCCGCGGCGTCACGCAACTCCCGGGCCAGGTCGTCGGCCAGGCGGCGGTTGGCGGGATCGAGGCGGTCGCCGGCGTGGTGCAGCAACTGCTGGAGGGCGTGGAGCGTGGCCAGCAGGCGCAGCGTGCGGCGGGTCAGCACGTGGCTGGCGCGAATCCGTCCGGGCCCCTCGGGCCCCTCGTAGCGGGCGGCCTGGCTGTCGGTCTCGAGTTGGGTGAGGGGCGCCAGGCTGCCGGTCAGGCTGGCCTGCAGGGCGGCGAGGTCGTCGCTGTCCGACAGCCGCTGCCCGGCATGCCGGAAGGCCTCGTTGATCACCTGGTCCGCCTGGCCGGCCAGGTGGTCGCGGACCCGGATGGGCCACAGCAGGGCGCTGACCAGGGTGGCGCTCGCCGCGCCGAGTGCCAGCTCCGACAACCGGGCCACGGCGACGGCGAAGATGCCGTCGGGCTGGCTGGCGCCGATCACCACGATCAGCATGGCGGTGACCCCGCCCATGATGCAGCCGTAGGAGGCGTTGTTGCGCAGCAGCGAGCTGCCGTAGGTGCAGATCATGATCCACAGCGTCAGGCTCGCCAGTGCCGGCACGGGGGCCTGGGCGAACAGCGCCATGATGGCGATCCCGGCCCCGCAGCCCACCAGGGTGCCGGTGAGCTGGCTCAGGCCCTTCTCGATGACCATGCCGCTCATCGGGCGGATCTGCAGGAAGGCCGCCGAGATCAGCGCCCAGTAGGGGCGCTCGAGGTCACACCACAGCGCCACGTAGAGCGCCAACAGCATGGCCAGCGTCGCCTTGACGGCGAACTTCACGGCCGGCAGGGACGGGGTCAGGTAGGCCTCGAGCCAGGGCGACATGCACCGTTACTCCGTAGGCTCGATGTGCACCGAGGCCGTCATGCCGGCGCTCAGGGTGGTCTCCTCGGGAATGTTGTCGAGGGCGATGCGCACCGGAATGCGCTGGGCCAGGCGCACCCAGCTGAAGCTGGGCTCGACTCGGGGCAGCAGCTGGGCGTTGGGCTCGGTGTTGGCGTCGGCGATGCCGCGGCCGAGGCTCTCGACATGCCCGTCGAGCACGGTATCGCCGCTCATCAGGGTCACCCGGGCCGGGTCGCCCACGTCGATCCGGGCGATCTTGGTTTCCTCGAAATAGCCGGTGACATAGAAGGAGTCCGCCTTGACCAGCGCCATCACCGGGGTGCCGGCGTTGACGTAGTTGCCCTCGGCCAGCTGGAGGTTGAGCACATGGCCCGCGGCCGGTGCCCTGAGGGTGGTCCGCGCCAGGTCGAGGCGCGCACGCGCCAGCTCGCTGCGGGCCTGGGCCAGGGCGGCGGCGGCCACGCGGCTGTCGATGCGCGAGATCTCCCGGCTCTCGGCGCTGATCGCCTGGCGGCTCAGGCGGTTGCGGCGCGAGGCCTCGTGCTGGCGCAGCTCGAGCTCGGCCTGGCGCTGCGCGACCACCGCCTCGGCCTTGTCCACCGCCGCCTGGTAGCGCGCCGGGTCGAGCTGGAAGAGTGTCTCGTCCGCGGCGACGCGCTGGTTGTCGCCGACCGGAAGCGACACGACCCGGCCCGAGACGTCGGGGGCGAGGGTGACGATATCGGCCCGGACCCGGCCGTCCCGGGTCCAGGGGGTGTAGAGATAGTAGTGCCACAGCCAGAGGCCGGCGGCGATGGCCAGGGCCACGATGGTCAGGGTCACGAGACTGCGTAGCAGGGTGCGCATGGCTAGAGGGCTCCGGCGGCGGATGACAGGAAGGCGACGGCGGCGGTGCAGAGCACGAAGAGGGCGGTGTCGAACCAGGCCTCGAACCACGGGCGCGTCGGGCCCAGCAGGCGGTGGAGCAGGGCGCGCACCAGCAGGGCGGCGGCCAGCCCGAGCAAGGCATAGAGCAGCAGCGGCGACAGATAGAGGCCGCCGATGGCGATTTCCCGGAGTCCCATGTCGGCTCCCGACTGGATGATTAGGCCGCTATCTTAACAAGCCCCGGTGCGGCCGGCACGGGCCGGCGTCTTGACGCTCGCCGGGGGGCTTCCTAGATTTTGGTGTACAGGATCCATGTCGCCATGATGACACGGGTCCCGGCCTGCGTCCGGGCGCGCGATGCTCGGCGCTCCTCCTTGCGACCATGTCGGCAGGAAGCCGGCCGCCCGAAGCGGCGTCGAGCCTCCGTTCGCCCTGCGCGCGAAGGGGGTGGCGTGAGCGCTGATACCACATCGCACCAGAAGGTTGGCGTGGAGCACCTGTACAAGGTCTTTGGCCCGGACCCCGAGGAGACGATCCGCCGGCTGCAGGCCGGCCAGGAGAAGGATCGCATCTACGCCGACACCCACTCCGTGGCCGCCGTCGCCGACGTCTCCTTTACCGTAGAGCAGGGCGAGATCTTCGTGGTCATGGGACTCTCCGGTTCCGGCAAGTCGACCCTGATCCGCTGCATCAACCGTCTCATCGAGCCCACCCGAGGCCGCATCCTGCTGGATGGCGAGGACGTGGTGTCCATGGACGCCGATGCCCTGCGCGAGCTGCGCGCCCACAAGCTCTCCATGGTCTTCCAGCACTTCGCCCTCTTCCCCCACAAGACCGTCGGCGAGAACGTCGAATTCGGCCTCAAGGTGCGCGGGGTGCCGCCCGGCGAACGCCGCGACAAGGCCCTGCGGGCCCTGGAGCAGGTGGGGCTCGAGGCCTACGCCGATGTCCCGCCGGCCACCCTCAGCGGTGGCATGCAGCAGCGGGTGGGGCTGGCCCGGGGGCTCGCCGTCGACCCCGAGATCATGCTGATGGACGAGCCCTTCGGCGCCCTGGACCCGCTGATCCGTCGCGACATGCAGGACGAGCTGCTGGCCCTCCAGGAGCAGCTGCACATGACCATCCTGTTCATCACCCACGATCTCCACGAGGCCCTGCGCATCGGCGACCGCATCGCCATCATGAAGGACGGCCGCTTCGTGCAGACCGGCACGCCCGAGCAGATCGTCGCCGACCCCGCCGACGACTACGTCGCCGCCTTCACCCGGGATGTGGACCGCGGCCGGGTCTTCCGCATGGGGCGGCTGAGCCATGAGGCGCCCACCGTGAGCCCGGACGAGGACCCGGCGACGGCCCGGCGGCGCTGCGACGAGCACCGGGTGGCGGGCCTTCACGTGGTCGACGCGGACGGCTACCCGCTGGGCATCCTGGTGTGCGCGGACCTGGCGTCGGCCGAGGACGGCGCCCTGCGTGACTTGATGCGGCCCGACTACCCGGCGGCCCGCGCCGACCAGGAGCTGATCGAGCTCTATGGCGCCTGTGCCCAGGGCCTGCCCATCGCCGTGCTCGACGAGGCCGGGCGCCTGCAGGGCACCGTCGACCCCCTGCGGGTCTTCGCCTTGCTGGCCGGGGATCAGGGCGAGGACGAGACGTCCCGCCGCGCCGCGGCCGCCGCGCCCCTGGCAGCGAGGGAGGAGTGACCATGGCCGACAGCATCTCCGATTTCTATACCCTGCCCCTGGACGACTGGATCGAGGTGGCGGTCAAGGAGTGGCTGGTGCCGAACTTCCGCCCGGTCTTCCAGGCGCTGCAGTGGCCGATCGACCAGGTGTTGAGCGGCCTCGAGGGTTTCCTGCTGTGGCTACCCTTTCCGGTGTTCGTGGTGGTGGTGCCGCTGATCGCCTGGCGGGCCGCCGGCACGGGGGTGGCCATCTTCGCCCTGCTGGCGGTGCTGTTCCTCGACCTGCTGGGCATCTGGCGGGAAACCATGATCACGCTGGCCATGATCGTCACGGCGGTGACCTTCTGCACGATCGTGGGGGTGCCCCTGGGGATTCTCGCGGCCCGCAGTGATCGCTTCGCCGGCCTGATCCGGCCGGTGCTGGACATCATGCAGACCATCCCGCCCTTCGTGTACCTGGTGCCCATCGTGATGCTGTTCGGCGTGGGCATCGTGCCCGGCGTCATCGCCACCATCATCTTCGCGCTGCCGCCGATTATCCGCCTGACCAACCTGGGGATCCGCCAGGTGCAGGGGGAGCTGGTCGAGGCCGGCCTGGCCTTCGGCGCGACCCGCCGCCAACTGCTCTTCGAGATCCAGATCCCGCTGGCCTTGCGTACCATCATGGCCGGGCTCAACCAGACGTTGATGCTGTCGCTGTCGATGGTGGTGATCGCCGCGTTGATCGGCGCCGGCGGCCTGGGCCTCACGGTGTTCACCGGACTGGGCCGGCTGGACATCGGCCGGGCGACCCTGGGGGGCATCGGCATCGTGCTGCTGGCGATCCTGCTGGACCGCGTCACCCAGGCGCTGGGGGAGGGGGGCCAAGTCACCGCCTCGGGCGAGCGGCGGACCTTCAAGGGGCTGTTCAAGGGACACGGGAAAGGGAGGCAGGGAGGCAACGACTCGTCGTGAACCGGACGCGATGCGGCGCACCGCGCGTGTCCCTCAAGCAGGAGGACGTCTCATGCATCCGATCGTGAGTACCATAGGCGGGCGCAAGTGGGCCGGGCTGGCCCTGTCGCTGGCGATGCTCCCGGCGCTGGTCGCCGCCCAGGGCACCCCCGGGGAGGGCGTGACGGTGACGCCGGCCCGGGCCACCTGGGATACCGGCTGGTTTCCCGCCGCGGTCTACAGCCGGCTCCTCGAGGAACTGGGCTACGACGTGCAGCGCCCGACCACCCTCGACAACCCGCCCTTCTACCAGTCGGTGGCCCAGGGCGATGTCGACTTCTGGGTCAACGGCTGGTTCCCGTTGCACAACACCTACCGCAGCACCTTCGAGCAGGGCGCCGAGCTGATCGGCTACGTGGCCCAGGGGGGCGCCCTGCAGGGCTACCTGGTCGACAAGAAGACCGCCGACGAGCACGGCATCACCGGCCTGGAGGACTTCAAGGATCCCGAAATCAAGGCCTTGTTCGACAGCGACGGCAACGGCAAGGCGGAAATGGTCGCCTGCCCGCCGGGCTGGGGCTGTGAGCTGGTGATCGCCCATCACCTCGAGGCCTATGGCCTCGGCGAGCATGTCGAGCCGATCAAGGCGAGTTATTCCGCCTCCATGGCCGATGCCCTGGGACGCTACCAGGAGGGCGGCTCGATCTTCTTCTACACCTGGACCCCCAACTGGACGGTGGGGCTGCTCAAGCCGGGCGAGGACGTGGTCTGGATCACCGTGGACGAGGCCAACCTGCCGGAGGACCAGAAGGAGTTCGAGGACGCGACCGTGGTCGAGGGCCTCGAGGGCTGCGTGGAGGATCCCTGCAACCTGGGCTGGCCGGCCAACGATATCCGTCCGGTGGTCAACAGTGAGTTCGCCGCGAACAACCCGTCGGCGGCCAGGCTCTTCGAGGTGGCAAGGATTCCCATCGAGGCGATCTTCGCCCAGAACGCCAGGATGTTCGATGGCGAGGACAGCGAGGAGGACATCCGGCGGCATGCCGATGAGTGGATCATGGGCCACCGCGACGAGGTGGATGCCTGGCTGACCCAGGCCCGGGAGGCCGCGATGGCCGAGGGCGAGTAGGCGCCGGCTGCCCGGCACGCCCCACCGGGCCGAAAGCGGCCCGGTGGGGCGGTCGAGTGGCGTGGCCGAAGGGCGGCGTTACTGGGTGGCGCCCTCGGCCGCCTGCTGGGTCTTCTCGCCGGCCGCCTTCAGGGCGTTGCCGATGCGATCCAGGGCCTGTGAGGCGCCTTGCTGGGTGGTGTCCCAGGCACTGGCGGCGCCTTGCTTGGTCTCGCTCCAGGCCTGCTGCATGTTCTGGCGGGCCTCGCTCCACCAGGTGTCGGTGTATTCCGGCTGCTGGGTGATGGCCTGCTCGCTGAGGTCGACGTGGACGCGATACTCCATGGCCTCGAGACTATTGCCGTTATGGGTCTCCACGGTGAAGTGGCCGGTCTCGATGACGTATTGCTTCTGGCCCATGTCGAGCAGGTTGCCGGTGTCGATGACCAGGGCGCGCAGGCGCATGTCGTTGTCGAGCAGCACGTCCTCCACCTCGCCGATCTCCACGTCGGGATTGGCCTGGGTGTAGACATCGGCGTCGAGCAGCTCGTCGGCGGAATAGAGGCCCTGGGTCTCGGCCTGGGCGGTCGCGGTGACGGCCATGCCGCCGGCGATCAGCGTGGCGGTCAGGGCGCGGCTAAGCGGTGTGTCGAGGGTCATCCTGTCTCTCCTTTCATGAGGGTCCATTCATGACGCCTGACGTGGCCAGGCAGTCGTTAGTGTCCTCATCGGCGGCCGGGTTCAGTCCGTCCGGTAACGAAGTGTTAAATGGACCGCTTTTACTCGGGGCCACGGCGGATGCTATACCTGCGTCGTCAATGCATGGCTTCGGGAGAGACGCGATGAGAGTCGGGCGATGGGCAATGGGGATGCTGGTGCCGCTGTGGCTGGCAGCCGGCGGGGCCGGCGCCCAGCCGCCCGCGCCCGTGGAGGCGGTGGTCACCACCGGCATGATCGGCGACGTGGCCCGGCGGGTCGGGGGGGACTGCGTCACGGTCACGGCCATCATGGGGCCGGGGGTCGATCCCCATCTCTACCAGGCCAGTGCCCGGGATGTGGCGACCTTCCAGGAGGCCGAGATGATCTTCTACTCGGGCTATTCCCTGGAGGGCCAGCTCGGCGAGGTGCTGGGGCGTTTCTCCGAGATCAAGCCGACCCTGGCGGTGGCGCCGTCTTCCATCGAGCCCGCCGACCTGATCACCGTCCAGGACGTCTACGGCATCGACCCCCACCTGTGGATGGACGTCTCGCTGTGGGCCAGGACCCTGCCCACCATCGCCGCGGCCCTCAGCGAGGCGCGACCCGAATGCGAGGCGGCGATCCAGGCCAACGCCGAGGCCTTTGGCCGCCAGCTCGAGGCGCTCCACGCCTGGATCGGCGAGAGCATCGCCACCATCCCCGAGGCCCAGCGCATCCTGGTCACCGCCCACGACGCCTTCAACTACTATGGCCGCGCCTACGGCATCGAGGTCGCCGGCATCCAGGGCATCAGCACCGAGACCGAGACCGGCGTGGCCGATATCCGTGCCATGACCGAGGTGGTGGTGAAGCGTGAGGTGCCGGCGGTGTTCATCGAGAGCACCATCAACCCGCGCACCGTCCAGGCGGTGATCGATGCCGCTCGCCAGCGGGGCCAGGAGGTGGAGATCGGCGGCCAGCTCTATTCCGACGCCATGGGCGAGGCCGGCACCGCCGACGGCACCTATATCGGCATGCTCTACGCCAATACCCGGCACATCGTCGAGGCGCTCGGCGGCACCCCGGCGCCGCTGCCCGAGGCCCTGGGCGAGTGGGCCGAGCGCTGGGACGTTCCCCTGCAATAGCGGACCTTCGGCCCGCCGGGAAGAGGAAGGCACCACCATGACCCAGTCGCTGCATGAACCGGGCCTCGCCCTGCACATCGAGGACCTGACCGTCAGCTACCAGAGCAAGCCGGTGCTGTGGGACATCGACTTCGACGTGCCGCCCGGGGTGATGGCGGGCATCGTCGGCCCCAACGGCGCCGGCAAGAGCACCCTGATCAAGAGCGTGCTGGGGCTGGTACCGACGGTGGCCGGCCATGTGCGGCTGTTCGGGCTGCCCTACAAGGCCCGCCGCCGGCGGGTGGGCTACGTGCCCCAGCGCTCCAGCGTCGACTGGGACTTCCCCACCACCGCCCTGGACGTGGTCACCATGGGGCTCTACGGCCGGCTGGGCTGGCTCAAGCGCCCGGGGCGGCGGGAACGCGACGAGGCCATGGCGGCCCTGGAGCAGGTCGGCATGGCGGACTTCGCCCGCCGCCAGATCAGCCAGCTCTCCGGCGGCCAGCAGCAACGGGTCTTCCTGGCCCGGGCGCTGGTCCAGCAGGCCGACGTCTACTTCCTGGACGAGCCCATGGCCGGGGTCGACGCCACCACCGAGCGGGCCATCGTCGATATCCTTCGCCGCCTGCGCGACGACGGCAAGACGCTGATCGTCGTCCACCATGACCTGCAGACGGTGCGCAGCTACTTCGACTGGCTGCTGATCCTCAACGTGCGGGTCATCGCCCAGGGGCCGGTGCGCGACGTCTATACCGCCGAGAACCTCAAGCGGGCCTATGGCGGCCAGATCGCCCTGCTCGACGAGACCGGTTTCCTGTCCAACCAGGCCTCCGGCTCATGACGGGCTTCCTCGCCCTCCTGCAGGACTACACCATCCAGAACGTGGTGGCCGGGGCGGCCCTGCTGGGGCTGATCAGCGGGGTACTGGGCAGCTTCGCGGTGCTCCGCCAGCAGAGCCTGCTCGGCGACACCATGTCCCATGCCGCCCTGCCGGGCGTCTGCCTGGGCTTCATCATCGCCGGCACCCGGCACATGGGCAGTATCCTGCTCGGGGCACTCGCCACCGGGGCCCTGGCCGCCCTGCTGATGCTGTTGCTGACCCGCATGAGCCGGCTCAAGACCGATGCCGGCCTGGGCATCGCCCTGAGCGTCTTCTTCGCCCTGGGCGTGGTGCTGCTGACCCATATCCAGGGCATGAACAACGCCGCCCAGGGCGGCCTCGACGCCTTCCTGTTCGGCCAGGCGGCGGCCACGCTGCGTTCGGACGTCTGGATCATGGGCGGTATCACGCTGGCGGCGCTGGCGCTGGTGGCGGCCCTGTGGAAGGAGTTCAAGCTGGTCACCTTCGACCCGGAGTTCGCCGCCTCCCTGGGCATGCCGGTGGTCTGGCTCGAGGTGCTGCTCACCGTGATGATCGCGCTGGCCGTGGTGGTCGGCCTGCAGATGGTGGGGGTGGTGCTGATGGCGGCCATGGTCATCGCCCCGGCGGTGGCGGCCCGCCAGTGGAGCCATCGCCTCGAGGACATGGTATGGCTCGCCGCGGCCATCGGCGTGGCCGGCGGCGTGTTCGGCGCGCTGCTCAGCGCCTTGTCCCGGGGACTGGCCACCGGCCCGCTGATCATCCTCAGCGTCTCCGTGGCGGTGCTGGTGTCGATCACCCTGGCCCCGGGGCGCGGCCTGATCTGGGAGGCGTTGCGGCTGTGGCGGGGGCGGCGCCGGCTGCGCGACCAGCAGGTGCTGACCACCCTCTACCGGCTCGCCGCCCACCACGAGGATCCCGTCTATCGTTCCGAGCAGGGCATGCTCGACACCTACCATGGCCTGGGCACCCGGGCCGCGCTGCGCAAGCTCGAGCGCCGCGGCCTGGTGGAATGGGGCGAGGCGCGCCCCGGCGAGCCCGGCCCCGAGCGTCGCTGGGTGCTGACGCCGGCCGGCATCGCCGAGGCCGAGCGCATCCTGGCCTCGCTGAGCGGGGAGGGCAGCTGATGCTGGCCGCGCTGTTCGACAACGTGCCGCTGATGATCATGCTGGTGGGCGCCCTGGTGGGGATCGCCTCCTCCCTGGTGGGCACCTTCCTGGTGCTGCGCGGCAACAGCATGCTCTCCGATGCCATCGGTCACGCCATCGTCTTCGGCATCGTCATCGTCTGGCTGCTCACCCACCAGCAGAGCGGCCCGCTGCAGATCCTCGGCGCCGCCCTCACGGGGCTGCTCACCGTGGTGCTCACCGAGCTGCTGGTGCGGACCCGCCGGGTCAAGCAGGACGCCGCCATCGGCCTGGTGTTCCCGGTGCTGTTCTCCATCGGCGTGCTGCTGCTCAACCTCTACGCCCGGGACGTGCACATCGACACCCACACGGTGCTGCTCGGCGAGATCGGCTTCGTCTGGCTGGATACCGTCACCCTCGGCGATGTCCGGGTGCCCCGGGCGCTGCTGTCCATGGGCGCGATGACGCTGCTCAACGCCGCCTTCGTCGGGCTCTTCTACAAGGAGCTCAAGCTCGCCACCTTCGACGAGACCCTGGCCCGGGCCCTGGGGCTGGCGCCCGGGGTGCTCTTCTACGGCCTGCTGCTGCTGACCAGCGGCACGGCGGTGGCGGCCTTCGACGCCGTGGGGGCGGTGCTCTTCGTGGCCTTCGTCATCGTCCCGCCCGCCACCGCCTACCTGCTCACCGACCGGCTGTGGCTGATGTTCCTCTACGGCACCCTGGTGTCCATCGCCGCCAGCGTCGCCGGCTACTATCTGGCGGTGGCCTGGAACGTCTCCATCGGCGGCATGATGGCGGTGATGACCGGTGTCCTGCTGATGCTGGCCTTCCTCGCCGGTCCCCGCTATGGCCTCGTCGCCCAGTGGCTGCAACGCCGCGGCCAGCGTCGGCTCAACGAGATCCGCACCCTGGCCGTGCACCTCTACAATCACGAGGGCAGCCCGGAGCAGCACGAGGAGAACGTCACCCGGGCGCTGCGCGAACACCTGCTGTGGGACGACGCCAGGGCCCGCCGGGTGGTGGAGCGCAGCTGCGAGCGGCGCCTGATCGTGCGCGCCGGCGAGGCCCTGAGCCTGACCCAGGCCGGTCGCGAGCTGGCTCGGGAGATCCTCGAGCCGGGGCGTCGGGGAGAGCGCGCGGGAGGCCGTTAGTTCGTAGATAAGCGCCAGCCGTGATCTCTCGGTGCCGGCACGCGGCCATCGCGGGTGCGCTTGCAGGCTCGCTTACCCGCCCTACGATGGCCATCGGCAGAGGCAGGCCGGACACGCCCGTTTCGCGGGCGTGTTGGGCGGACCGATATGCCGCCTATGTCGGCAGGGGCTCGACCCCCGTGGCGCGCCACACTTCGCTCGGCGTGGCGCCATCGCCCTCCAGGTCGGCGCAGGTATCGAGGCGCACCACCGTGTCGGAGCGGCAGGTCACGGCGAGCCGGCCTCCCCGGGCGCCGTCCCGCCAGCCGAACACCAGGCGCCGGGAGTCGGTATCGCCGGCGTCGTCCGCCAGGTGCGGGGTGGCCGAATGCCCCCGCGCCTCGAGCCACTCCAGGGCGGCCAACTGGGCGCACTGCGCCACCGGCGTGAGCCGGGCGTCACCCCGGTAGCAGGGCAGGTAGGGTCGGCCGCGGGCCTCGGCCTCGAGCAGAGGCCCCACGTCCTCGGCGCCGATGCGACCATACTTGCGCAGGGCCGGGAACAGCATGGCGCTGGCCGCCAACCGGCAGCCGCCGAGGTGGCTGCTCTCCCACACCTCGAAGGGCAGGTCGCGATCCACCACCGCCGCGGCCAGGGCCTTGTAGGCGGCGAAGCCGAACTTGGCGCAGCACTTGTCCTTCTTGCCGTGGGTGCAACACAGCAGCAGCGCGCCCGCGGGCGGCTCGGCTGCCCAGCGGGCGAGCGAGTCGCCGCGTTCGAAGGCCGTCAGGAAGTCGGGCAACGCCTCGCGCTCGACCTCGAAGCCGCGGTTCTCGGGCATCAGGTAGAGGCGGTGGCGGTGGCTGGGCCGGTCTCGACGGTGGATCAGGTTGACCCGGCGACCGGCGGCGGCCAGTGCATCGAGCCGTTCGGAGACGGCCTCGGGCATGTCGCTGGCGTGGCGCAGGTTGCGGCGCCACTTGGCCCGCGGCCAGGCGAGCAGCAGGTTGCGTTCGGCATGGGTGGCGGTGCCTGCCAGCGGGTCGCCGACGGCGGTGCTCTCGACGGCGCAGAAGCGTTGGTTCATATCGCCACCCGGGCGTCGTGTGCAGGGTCCGTGGCAGAGGCGCCTCGCGACAGGCTGGGCACGCACACCAGGGCCTGGCTGTGGGGGTCGCGGATGACGTGGGCGTCGAGGTCGAAGACCCGCTTCAGGTTGTCGGCGGTGAACACCGCCTCCGGCGTGCCACTGGTGACGATGCGCCCGTCGCGCATCATGACCAGGCGATCCGCGTAGGCCGCCGCCAGGTTCAGGTCATGCAGCACCAGCAGCAGGGTGCGGCCGTGCTCGTGGGCCAGGCGAGACAGCAGGTCCAGCAGGTCCACCTGCACCTTGAGATCGAGGAAGGTGGTGGGCTCATCGAGCAGGATCAGATCCGTCTCCTGGGCCAGCACCATGGCGATCCAGCAGCGCTGCCGCTGGCCGCCGGAGAGCGCGTCGACACCGCGGTCGGCGAGGTCGGTGACATCGGCATAGGCCATCGCCTCGCGGATGGCGCGGGCATCCTGCGCGGCATCCTGTCGCCACAACCGCTGGTGGGGAAAGCGTCCCATGCCGACCAGCTGCCTGACCGTCAGTCCCTCCGGGGCGGAAGGGCCCTGCGGCAGGATGCCCAGGCGGCGGGCCACCTCTCGCGTATTGCGGCGGTGGATATCCTGGCCATCGAGACAGACTCGCCCGGCACTGGGCGTCAGGGTTCGCGCCAGCGTCTTCAGCAGTGTCGACTTCCCGCTCCCGTTGGGGCCGAGCAGCACCGTCAGCTTGCCCTCGGCCACCGCCAGATCGACGCCGTCCAGGACGCGTCGGGACTCGTACCCGGCGCGCAGGGCTTCGCCCGTCAGTCGAGGCGGCGTGGCAGGGATCGAGGGCATGGGAGGGGCTCGCCGGTGTGGTTCCTGAGTCGGAGCACGGTAAGGCAAAACATTCTCATTTGCAATGTCTGCCGGAATCCCCACAGGGCTATCGCCGTTGGGCATGACGAGGGGCGCCGGGGACAGATCGAAGAGGGGGTCTTTTGCCATGGGTGAGGCGGACTCCGCCGAACGGGTTGGCCATGGAAGGCCAACCCGGGTCCTGCAAGTGAAGCAGGACGCGAGAGCGCCGCAGGGAAAAAGTAGCGCCTAGGGACGGGTCCACAGCGCCCCCTCGTAGATCTGTCGACGGATCAGCCCCGAGTGACAACGCGGGTCCGATGCAGCAGATAGACGAAGAAGGGCGCGCCCACGCCCGAGACGAAGATGCCGGCGGGCAGGTCCTCGGGCAGGAACGCCACCCGGCCGAGCAGGTCGGCGTAGAGCACGATCAGGGCGCCGATCAGGGCGGCGGCGGGCACCAGCCGGGCGAGGCCCCGCCCCACCAGGCGGGCGGCGATATGGGGCGCGATCAGGCCCACGAAGCTGAGCCCCCCGGCGAAGGCCACGGCCGCGCCCGCCAGTGCCACGCTGCAGGCCATCAGCACCAGCCGGCTGCGCAAGACGTTCACGCCCAGCCCCTGGGCCACATGATCCCCCAGCGCCATGGCATCCATGTGCCGTGCCCGGGTCAGGCACAGGGGGACGGCGACCAGCAGCCAGGGCAGCATGCCGAGCACGTCCTGCCACTGGGCGGCGTAGAGGCTGCCGGTCAGCCACACATAGGCGGCCATGGCGGCGGCATCGTCGCTGATCACGATCAGCAGGGTGGTCACGGCGCCCATCGCCGCGGAGAGCCCGATGCCGACCAGCACCAGGCGCGAGGGCGTGATGCCGCGCTTCCAGGCCAGCAAGAACACCAGCAGGGCAGACAGCAGGGCGCCGAGCAGCGCGGCGGCCGGCAGCCAATGGATGCTCAGGCCGGTGCCGAAAATCGCCAGGAAGGCCACGGCGGCCATGGCGGCGCCGCTGGTGATGCCGATCACGTCCGGCGAGGCCAGGGGGTTGCGCACGATGCCCTGCAGGATGGCGCCGGCCACGGCCAGGGCCGCCCCCACCAGCACGGCCAGCACGATGCGCGGCAGGCGCAGCTCCCGGACGATGAAGGCGATGTCGCTGTCCTCGGGCGCGGCCAGCGCGTGCAACACCTTGCCGAACGGGGTGGGGAAACTGCCGAGGGCGAGCGACAGGCCCATGCTGGCCACCAGCAACAGCCCGAGCAGGGCCATGATGCCGAGATCGCGAGTCCGGTGGGCAGCGAGGGTGCCGTCGCCCACGTATTTCAGGGAAGGGGAGTGCGTCATGGTCAGGCCGGCTTCCTGCGCGCCAGATAGATGAAGAAGGGCGTGCCGATCAGGGCGGTCATCACCCCCACCGGGACATCCTGAGGGGGCATCAGGAAGCGCGAGGCCACATCGGCCAGCAGCAACAGGCTCGCGCCCAGCAGGGCACAGGCCGGCAGCAGCCAGCGGTGGTCGACGCCGAAGAGCCCCCGCGCCATGTGCGGGACGATGAGACCGACGAAGCCGATCATGCCGGCGAGCGCGACCGAACTGCCGGCGAGCAGGATCACCACCAGGCCGAGCAGCAGCTTGATGGTGCCGGCGCGCATGCCGAGGCCCTTGACCATGTCATCGCCCAGCATCAGGGCATTGGCGTGCCTGACGAGCAGGGCGCACAGCAGCAGGGCGCCGCCGAAGAGCGGCAGCAGCGGCACCACCAGCGACAGCTCGCGTCCGGAGACGGAACCGGCCAGCCAGTACAGCACGCTCTCGAAGCTCTGGCGGTCGATGATCAGCAGGCCCTGGCTGAACGAGACGAACATGGCGGTGATGGCCACCCCCGCCAGCACGACCCGCAGCGGCGACAGCTCCCCCTGGCGACCGCGGCTCAGCATCGCCACCAGGCCGGCCGCGACCAGGGCCCCCAGCAGCGCCGCCCAGACATAGTCGGCCGGCGTATGGAGGGGCAGCAGCGAGACGGCGATCACCACGAAGAACATGGCCCCGGCGTTGATCCCCAGGATGCCCGGCGAGGCGAGGGGATTGCGGGTCATGGTCTGCATCAGGGCCCCGGCGATGGCCAGGCTCGCGCCGACCAGGGCGGCGATGACCGCGCGCGGCAGGCGCTCCGTGCGAATGATGATATGCGCGACCCGGACGGGGTCGTAGTGCACCAGTGCCTGGGCGAAGGTCGGCGGGGCGATCTCCGTGGTGCCCAGCATGACGCTCGCCGCGAAGGCCGCCGCGACCAGCGCCATGCCCAGCAGCAGCCCCGCGACCCGGGAAAGGCGGCCACTCAGCATGCGGCGGGCTCCTCGTCTCTGGGGGACATCGCGGCGGTATCAGCGGCGCAGGCGGCGCTGGGCGCCACTCCCGACGGGGTATCCGGCGCAGGCGTCGCGGGCCCGCGGGGGGTATCCAGCCCGTAATGGCGGTAGAGGTCATCCAGCATGGCATTGGCGGCCAGGATGCCGCCGCCCATGATCCAGTTCACCGCATCCACCTCGAAGACGCGTGCGTGCTGCACGGCGTCCAGTCGCTGCCAGAGGGGATGGGCGGTCCAGTGCCGGTAGTTCTGGGCGATGGCGGGATCGTCCGGCTCCAGCAGCACGAAGATCACGTCGGCATTCATGACCGGGATGTTTTCCTCGCTGGTCAGCTTCATGCCCCAGCCTTGGTCGTGCACGGACTCCGGCTGCTCGAACCCCAGCTCATCCAGGATGGAGCCGGCGAATCCCGTGGAGTAGATGCGCACATGGTCGCTCTTGAAGCGGACCACGGCGGCCTTCTGCGGCCAGTCGTCGCCCAGCGTGTCGGCGATTCGCCGGCGAAAGTCCGCCACGCGCTCGTCCCAGTCCCGCAACCACTCGCGGGCGCGGGCCTCCCGCCCCGTGGCCTCGGCCAGCAGCGCCAGGGTGGCCTTGAAGTCGAAGACGCTGCCGGTGGCGACCGTCGGCGCGATCTTCTCCAGCAGTGGCCGGACCCGCTCGTGGCGAAAGCGCGTGGCCACGATCAGGTCGGGGTCCAGCCAGGCCACCTTCTCCAGGTTGGGCTGGGTCTCCAGGCCGACGTGCTCCACGCCGGCCAGGGCGTCACGCAGGTAGCGATACATGGGCCTTTCCAGCCAGGAGTCGACGACGCCGACCGGCGTGATGCCCAGCGCCACCGCGCTGTCCGTCGCGCCCTGGTAGAGGGTGGCGACGCGCTGCGGGGTGGCGGGGATGGGCGTGTCGCCGAACGCATTGGCGACGCTGCGCCTGCCTTGGGTATCGTCGTCGGCGAAGGCGATGGGCCCCCACGGCATGAGGGCCACCAGCAGTACCCTCAGCCACCGGCGTCGGGTCCGTGTGCAACTCTTCACTCCGGCCTCACCCTAGAAGTCGAGCTGGTAGCCCAGGGTGAGGGTGCGGCCGCGGCCCTTGAAGTAGTAGTCGTCGCTGACCCGAGCCGCCTGGGAGTAGTAGGTGAAGTAGTCCTCGTCGGTGAGGTTCTCGATGCCCAGGCTGGCGTGGCCCACCGGCAGGCGGTAGGTCAGGGAGGCGTCGACCAGGCCGTAGCCCTCGAACTCGAGCTCGGGATCGTCGACGCTGCGGTCGAAGTAGTAGCGGTACTGGAGGTGCGAGGACAGTGTCTGGTTCCAGGCCGCGCTCCAGGCCAGCTTGAGGGTGTCCGGGGCGATATTGATGCCGGTCAGCTCGGTGTCCACGTTGCCGTCGCCGTCGGTGTCCGACTCGCCCTCGGCATGCGTGTAGGACAGCCTCAGGTTATGGGCATCGTTCAGCTGGGCCTCACCGGTGATCTCGAAGCCCTGGATCTCGGTCTTCTCGCGGTTGCCGACCCAGACGCCGTTCTCCTCGGTGAGGCGCTCGCCGAAGTCGGCGTTCGACTCGTAGTAGCTCAGCTCGAGGCCGTAGCGCTCCCAGTCGAAGCGGGCGCCGATCTCGCGATTGTCGGTGACGATGGGCTGCAGCGTCAGCAGGGTGTCGACGTCCTGGCCTGGCGTCTCGATGCCGCGCAGCACCCGGCCGACGTCGGGCATGCCGAAGCCTTCCGAGTAGTTGGCATAGAGCTGGGCCCAGTCGGTGGCCTGGTAGACCAGGCCGGCATTGAACAGCGTCTCGTCGAAGTCGGGGTTGCCGCCGTCGACGCTGACGTTGTCCTGGGTGACGTTGCTGCGATCGATGGTCGAGAAGTCGTCGACGTTCAGCTCGGCCTGCTCGTGGCGTACCCCGGCGTGCAGGCTCAGCGCCTCGGTCAGGTCATAGTCGCCCTGCAGGAAGGCCGCGTAGTTGCGGAACTGGCTTTCCGGCACATAGGTGCGCTCGGTGTGGACCAGCATCTGCCGGGTCTCGTCCTGGAGCAGGTCGAGGCCGGTCGTCAGGGTCAGGCGGTCGTCCAGCAGGCCGTCCCGGGACAGGGTGAACTTGGCACCGACCTTGTCGGACTCGTTGCGGGTCTGGTCGAAGCGAGTCTCGCCGTTGGCCTGGTAGGGGAAGTAGGGGGTGGTGGCGAACCGGGCGCGGAAGCGCTGGGTGTAGAGCTGGGCGTCCAGCTCGTTGCCCAACCAGTCGGCATGGGAGTAGGACAGCCGGGCCGTGGTGACATCGTTGTAGCCGGGCTCCCCCACCGGATCACCCTTGCGCGCGGTGGTCGGCACGCCGGCGTCGCGATCGCCGGGCACCGGCACATGGTCGCCCTCGCCCTCCAGCTCGAAGTGGTTGAAGGACGCCTCTATGTTCTGGTCGTCGTCGATCCAGTAGCCGATCTTGCCCAGCAGGTCGTAGCTCGTGGAGTTCTGGAGCTCGCCGGGATAGGCGATGCCCACCCGCTCGTCGTTGCCGTCGAAGAAGACCCCGCGTTCCTGGCGGCTGGCCGCGGCCAGCACGTCCCAGTCGCCGTCCTGCCGGCTGATCCGATAGTCCAGCTTGTGGCCGAAGCCTTCCGACTCGAAGTCGTCGTCGCTGGTCAGGCTGATCCCGGCATGCTGGCGGACGCCGGCGCCCTCGGGGCGCTTGGTCACGTAGTTGATGATGCCGCCGGTGGCGCCCAGGCCGTGCTCGGCGCTGGCGCCGTGGATCACCTCGATGCGCTCGACCATGGAGAGGTCGATGGTGTAGCTGTCGCGGGCGCTGTCACGCAGCGGATTGCTCTGGGGCACGCCATCGACCAGGAACAGCGGGGAGCGCCCGCGGAAGGTCTCGCCGGCATTGGAGAGCTTCTGGCGGCTGGGCGAGTAGGAGGGGATCAGGTTGCTGAGCACCTGGCCGGGGTCCTGGGTGATCGCCAGCTGCTGCTCGATCTGCTCCCGGGTGATGATGGTGACCTTCTGCGGGGTCTCGCCGGCGAGGCTCTTGTTGCGGGTCGCGGTGACGACGATGGGGTTCAGCTCGTCGCCGCCGGAGGAAGCGCGCTCGGCCTCGGCGTTCGCATCGGTCTGGGCAAGCGCCGTGGCGGGCAGGGCGGAGCACAGCATGAGGGGGAGCAGCCGCACATGACGAGGCTGTCTGGTGATGGGCATGAGCGAGGGAAGTTCCTTGTCTGATCCTGGGTGACAGGCATCGGCATGGTGGATGATTGTTCTGGCCGATGCGGGCGTCGTTCGAGTTGGTGTTGATGCGCATCAGAATGATAATGTTTTGCATTAGCGGGTGCAACGCGGCGCTTCATCACCGTGGGGCCAGCGACTGGCTTCGAGCGATCCGGCAAGGCCGCCATGATTCGGCCCGACGAGCGAAGCGCCGCCAGCGGCGACTGGTGCCAGTAGGGTGAGTCGCGCCGCGGGACCGGCAGCCCAGCCCATCGCGTCTGAGTGGTTGCCCGTCGAGGCACGAGCGACGCCTGGCCCGTCGCCGGGCATTCGGCAGGGAACTACCCGCCGAATGGCGAGGAAGAGGGCGAAGGGCCCAGGGACGGTGCGTCGAGAAGCGGTATGTCCGCGGGGGCTCGAACGCCGGCCATGAAGAGGGAGAGACCCAGGATCAGGATGAGCAGGCCCCCCGCGAAGCCGGCCCACCGGAGGCATCGCGCGAGCCTTGTCCAGCGCAGTGAGCGCTGCAGGCGACGCTCGGCCCATTCCCTGGCCATCACGCTGGCCAGGGCCAGCGCCGAGACCGTCAGGGCCGTACCCGCGGCCATGGCCAGCACCGCCAGCACCCCGGCCCAGTAGTGGCCCAGCAGGGAGGCGGCCCCGACCAGCAAGACGCTGCCGCTGCAGGGCCGCATGCCGATCGACGCCACCACGGCCAGGGCGCCACGCCAGTCATCGGCCTGTCGGGGCGTCAGATGGTGGGCGCAGTCACACTCGTGGTGGTCATGGGCGGTCGCCTGGTGAAGGAGACGCGAGTGGGCCAGCGCGCGCCAGCACAGCCAGAGCCCCAGCATCGCGACCAGCAGATAGCTGGCCTGCTCCAGCCAGACCACCGACCCCATGGCCTGGCGCGTCAGCCACCCCAGGCCATGGACCAGCACCGTGACCAGGGCAATGGCCACCAGGGCCTGCAGCAGCGAGGCCAGGCAGGAGAGCAGCAGGGCACGGCGCAAGGCGCCGCCCTGGCTGAGCAGATAGGTGGTGAGCACCGCCTTGCCGTGGCCGGGGCCGGCGGCATGGAAGACGCCGTAACCGAAGCTGAGGCCGAACAGGCTCATCCAGGCGGTCGCACTCGGCACGGCGTCGAGGTAGGCGATCGCCTCCGTCAGGGCGCGGTGGAGATCTCGCTGCCAGGCGACCAACTGCAGGCCAACGCCCTGGCCGCTGGTGAACCAGGCCAGGCCGATCACCGCCATCGACAGCACGCCGAGTCCGACGAGCCAACGCCAGCGGGGACGGGACGGGCGTGTCATGGCGCCACGCATGGCCGTCGCGGGGTCACGCGCCGGCGGCGCGGCGCCCCGGGAGGTGGCTAGGGGAGGTCGCATCGCACCTCTCCGGTTTCGGCGAAGAAGCGTCCCAGTCCCTCCGGCGCCTGTTCGCCACGGTCCAGGCTCGCCGCCTCGGCGACCTGGACCGGGTCGGGGTCGGCGGCGATGATGCGCGTGGCACAGTCGGCTCCCGTCACGCGCAGCGCGTCCGCCCGGGGGATTTCGCCATCCGCCTCATGCAGCACCTCGATATAGTAGGTCGGGTCGTAGATCCGGTAGTGCATCGCGGCCTGGTCCAGTGGCAGGGGCTCGGCCAGCGGCAGCCGGAACATGAGGACGACGCGGCCGTCTCGCGCCAGGGTGGTGAAGTCGTCGACCTCGCCCAGCGCGACCGCCTCTCCGTTCCGGGTGACGTGGGTGAAGTAGTGCTGTGGAGACAGGTTGTGACGTATCTCCACGCCGAGCTGGTCGAGGCGGGCCTCCATCGGGGCCTCGCCCTGGGCGGCCCGCAGTTCCTCCAGCAGCAGCTGACTGTAGAAGGGGTCGAGGCGCCAGCGTTGGTGCAGGGCCTCGACCCGGCCGTGCTCATCCATCAGCACGCGCACCGTGACGTCCACCCAGCCGTGAGGGTGGGCCGGGCTCAGCCGTGGCCAGAGAGCCAGGGCGCAGGCGAGGCCGAGGGCCAGGAGGCGGCGCCCGGCCTCGCCCCGTGATGTGCGTGGAGGCGGCATGGTCGACATCCTATGGCAGCAGCGGGAGGGCGGCAACGCGGGGCGATGCCGCCCCAGGGTTGACGCAGTTAAGGTTGTCACTCGGGGCTGATCCGTCGACAGGTCTGCGAGGGGGCGCTGTAAACCCCTCCCTGGGCGCTACCGACGCCATCCATGGCGTAGGACCCCCTCTTCGATCTGTCCCCGGCGCCCCTCGTCTGGCCCAACAGCGATAGCCCGGGCTATCGCTCTCGGTCGTACATCGTTCATAGTCGCCGCAGCCCCCACATGAAGTAGGCGCCGCCGAGCAGCGAGGCCACCAGGCCGGCGGGGATCTCCTCGGGGAACAGCAGCTGGCGGCCCAGCCAGTCGGCCAGCACCATCAGCAGCGCTCCGGCCAGGGCGGCGCCGAGCAGGTGCGCCCCGGCCCGCGAGAAGCCCAGCAGCCGGGCCAGGTGCGGGGCCAGCAGGCCGACGAAGGACAGCGGGCCGACCACCAGGGTGGCGCCGGCGGTGAGCAGGGCCACCAGCAGCAGCAGCACCAGTCGCGCGCGGGCCAGGGGCAGCCCCAGGGCGGTGGCGCTGGCGCCGCCCAGCGGCAGGATGTCCAGCCAGCGGGTCAGCGGCGCGGCGGCCAGGGCCAGCAGCAGGGCCGCCGCGGTCACCACCAGGGCGCTGGTCAGGTCGACGTAGTAGGTGGACCCGGACAGCCAGGCGATCACCTGCTGGCCCCGGGGGTCGCCGCCGGCCAGCACCACGGCCCTGACCGCGTCGAACAGCGCCGTGATGGCCACCCCGGTGAGCAGCAGCCGCTCCGGCTGGAAGCCGCTCCTGCGGTTCAGCCCCACCAGCACCGCCAGGGTGACCAGGGCGCCGAGGGTGCCGGCGGCCACCAGGGTCAGGTTGCTCGGGGCGGGCAGCAGGAAGATGGCGCCCATCAGGGCGATGGCGCTGCCGCCGCTGATGCCCAGCACCTCGGGGCTGGCCATGGGGTTGGCGGTGAGCCGCTGGATCAGGGTGCCGGCGATGGCCAGCATCACCCCGCAGCCGGCGGCGGCCAGGGCCCGGGGCAAACGCCACTGCAGCAGCGCCCAGTCGGTCGGCGCGGCCCACTGCCAGCCGGTTCCCGCCTGACCGGCGAGCAGCGCGACCACGGCGAGCCCGGCCAGGCCCAGGGCCAGCCAGGTGGCCAGGCGCCCGGGGGCCGGGTGGCGGGTACCGATGGCTCGGGCCTCCCGGGGCGGGGCCTCGCCGCCCAGGCGCAGCCGCGGGATCAGCCACAGCAGCAGGGGGGCGCCCAGGGCCGCGGTGGTGGCGCCGGTGGGGATCAGGGTGGGCAAGCTGCCCGAGACGCGCTGCAGCAGCAGGTCGGTGGTGGCCAGCAGCAGGGCGCCGAGCAGCGTCGACCAGGCGAGCCGCGCGCCCAGGTGCCGGGCGCCGGCCAGGCGCACGATGTTGGGGGCGGCCAGGCCGATGAAGCCGATCACCCCGACCACGCTGACCACGCAGCCGGTGAGGAAGATGGCCAGGCCGAGGCCGGCGAGGCGCAGGTGCTTGAGCGACACGCCGAGGCTCCGCGCGCCGGCCTCGTCGAGCTCGAGCACCGCCAGGGGGCGCAGCAGCCAGACGGCGGCCAGCGCGCCCAGCGCCAGGCGCGGCGCAAGGAAGGCGGCGTCCTGCCAGCCGTTCTGGGCCAGCGAGCCGGCGCCCCAGATCAACAGCCCCTTGAGCTCCTCCTGATGGAAGAGCAGCAGCACCATGGACAGGGCGCCGAAGTAGAGGTTGACCACCAGGCCGCCGAGCACCACCACCACCGGCGCCAGGCCGCGCCGCCAGGCCAGGGCGAGGACCAGCCCCATGGCCAGGCCGCCACCGGCCAGCGCCACCCATTCCCGGCCCAGGCCCAGCAGGCCGGGCGCCATCAGGGTCGCGGCCATCAGCGCCAGGTTGGCGCCGCTGGCCACGCCCAGGGTGGTGGGCGCGGCCAGGGGATTGCGCAGCACCTGCTGCATCAACACGCCGGCGAGTGCCAGGCCGCCGCCGGCGAGCAGGGCCATGGCCAGCCGCGGCCACCAGGCGAAGTGCAGCACCAGCGTCGCGGCCGCCTCGGCCCGGTCCGGCGCGCTGAACAGGGCGGCGAGCCCCGGCCCCAGGCCGGGGCCGGCGAGGAGCTGGTCGAGTCCGAGCATCAGCAGCCCGAGCGCGAGCGGCAGGCAGAGGCGTCCCGGGGTCAGCCGGGGGCGCCACGGGCGGCGGGGGGCGAGGGCGTCAGACGGCATCGTCGTGCTCCAGGGCGGTCACCAGCCGCTCGGCGAAACGCGACGCCGAGGGCAGGGCGCCGAAGCTCCACACCGGGGGCAGGACGATCGGCGTGTCCCGGCTCGTTTCGACCAGGTGGTGCCAGAGGCCGCTGTCGGCCAGGGTCTCGTGGACGCCGGCGGGGTAGGGCTCCACCACTACCAGACGGGCGTCGAGGCCGGCCAGCGCCTCGATGCCCACCAGCGAGAAGCCCCAGGCGTTGGTCGACCCGCTCCAGGCGTTGTCGAGTCCCAGGCGGTCGAGCACCGCCTGGTAGAGGCCGCCCGCGCCGAACACCCGCACATGGCGGCTATCCATGAATTGCACGATCAACAGGGGCGGTGTCGTCTCGTCGAGTCGCTGGCGCAGGGCGTCGAGCCGGGCCTCCGTCGTCTCGATCAGCCGCGCCGCCGCCTCGGGACGCCCGACCAGGCCGCCGAGCGAGCGGGTCAGCTCGCGCATCTCCGTCCAGGTGTCGCGCCCGGGACGGTAGAGCGGCAGGTTCTCCACCGGGGCGATGCGCTCGAGACGCGGGGCGAGGTTGGCGAACATCGGCGAGATCAGGATGCGCTCCGGCGCCAGGCTCGCCAGCCGCTCGAGGTTGGGCTGGCTGCGCAGCCCCAGGTCGGTCGTGGTGTCGGGCAGGGCGGGCTCGACCACCCAGGCGTGATAGGCCTCGACCTGGGCCACGGCACGGGGCGGTGTGCCCAGGGCCACCAGGGTCTCGGCCAGGGTCCAGTCGAGGGTGGCGAGGCGGGGCGAGCCGGCCGTGGCCGAAGTGGCCAGGAGTCCGGTCAGCAGGGCGACGATCCAGCGGCGCCAGGGGGGGCGGTCGGGACGGCGAAGGCGAAGCAAGGCGACCTCCGTGCCTAGTGGGCGATGGCGACGCGGTGCTCGCCGGACGGGTGGGCCATGACGTGCATGGGAATGCCGTAGATGGCCTTGAGGGTGTCGCCGTTCATCATCTCCGCCGGTGTGCCCTGGGCCAGCAGTCGGCCGCCGTGCAGGGCCACCAGGCGGTCGCAGTAGCGCGAGGCCATGTTGATGTCGTGGAGCACGATGATCACCCCGAGGCCCAGTTCCCGGCACAGGCGGCGGGTGAGGGCCAGCACCTCCACCTGGTGGGCGACATCCAGCGCCGCCAGGGGCTCGTCGAGCAGCAGGAAGCGGCTGCCCTGGGCGAGCAGCATGGCCAGCCAGACCCGCTGGCGCTCGCCGCCGGAGAGGGTGTCCACCTGGCGGTCGGCGAAGGGCTCGGTGTGGGTCAGGGCCAGGGCGCGGTCGATGGCCGCCTCGTCCTCGCGGCCATGCCGGCCCAGCAGGCCGTGCCAGGGATAGCGGCCGAAGCCCACCAGCTCGCGCCCGGTGAGGTTCTCGGCGGCGGGCAGGTGCTGGGGCAGGTAGGCCACCTGGCGGGCGAAGGCGCGATGGCCCCAGGCCGTCAGCGGCTTGTCGTCCAGCCGCAGCTCGCCCCGGCTGGCGGCTTGTTGGCGGGCCAGCAGCTTGAGCAGGGTCGACTTGCCCGACCCGTTGTGGCCGATCAGGCCATGGACCCCGCCTTGCTCGAAGGCGAGGTCGAGGGGATGCAGCAGGCACTGGCCGTTGACCTCGAAGGAGGCGGCACGGGTTTCGATCATGGGAGGCTCCGCTCGCGGGATGCCGCCACCGGGGGGCGGTCCATTGCGCGGCCAAGCGTAAGACAAACGAGAATTCTTATCAATGTTGTCGGTTGGTCCGGCGCCGTGCTTGCCGTAGGCTTGGGCCTCCGTCAACGAGGAAAGGCCCGATGTCTTCCACTGCTTCCAGCTTCCAGGCCCTGGGGCGCCTGCTGCGCTATGCCCGGGGGTACCGGCGCCGCATCATCGCCGCCAGCGTCTGCTCGATCCTCAACAAGCTGTTCGATATCGCCCCGGAGATCCTGATCGGCGTGGCCATCGACGTGGTGGTCAACCAGGAGGAGAGCTTCGTCGCCGGGCTGGGCTTCACCACCGCCCAGCAGCAGATCCTGGTGCTGGGCGGGCTGACCTTCTTCATCTGGGTCGGCGAGTCGCTGTTCGAGTATCTCTTCCAGATCCTCTGGCGCAACCTGGCCCAGCGCCTGCAGGCCGACCTGCGCCAGGACGCCTACGAACACGCCCAGCGCCTGGACATGGGCTTCTTCGAGTCGCGGAGTTCGGGGCAGCTGGTGGCGACCATGAACGATGACGTCAACCAGCTCGAGCGCTTCCTCGACGGCGGCGCCAATGCCATGATCCAGGTCGCCGTCACCGTGGTGGCGGTGGGCGCGGTGTTCTTCGTGCTCTCGCCGTTGATCGCGCTGCTGGCCTTCACCCCGATCCCGCTGATCGTCTGGGGGGCCTTCTACTTCCAGCGCAAGGCCGGGCCGCTGTATGCCGACGTCCGCGAACGGGTCGGCGACCTGTCCAGCCGGCTGGCCAACAACCTGGCGGGCATCGCCACCATCAAGAGCTTCACCGCCGAGGCCCGCGAGGCCGAGCGCCTCAGGGCCGCCAGCGAGGCCTACGTGGAGGCCAACCGGCGGGCCATCCGCATCAGCTCCGCCTTCATCCCGGTGATCCGCATGGCGATCCTCACCGGCTTCCTGGCCACCTTCACCGTGGGCGGCATGATGGCGCTGCGCGGCGAGCTCAACGTGGGCGCCTACGGGGTGCTGGTGTTCCTTACCCAGCGCCTGCTGTGGCCGCTCACCGGCCTGGCCCAGGTCATCGACCTGTTCGAACGCGCCATGGCCAGCACCCGGCGCATCCTCGACCTGCTGGCCACTCCCATTCGAGTGCGCGACGACGCCGGCCGCGAACTGGCCGAGCCGGTGCGCGGCGCGGTGACCTTCGAGCGGGTCGCCTTCCGCTACGGCGAGGGCGCCGCCGGGGTCCAGGACATCGACCTGGCGGTGCCGGCGGGGCACACCCTGGCGCTGGTGGGCGCTACGGGCTCCGGCAAGTCGACGCTGATCAAGCTGCTGCTGCGCTTCCATGACCCCGACGCGGGGCGGGTGCGGATCGACGGCCAGCCGGTCGATTCGGTGAGCCTGCAGTCGCTGCGCCGGGCCATCGGCCTGGTCAGCCAGGACGTCTACCTGTTCGAGGGCTCGGTACGCGACAACATCGCCTACGGCAAGCCGGACGCCGCGGAGGCCGAGATCGTCGAGGCGGCGCGCACCGCCGAGGCCTGGGACTTCATCCAGGCCTTGCCAGAGGGGCTGGACACCCCGGTGGGCGAGCGCGGCGTGCGCCTGTCCGGCGGCCAGCGCCAGCGCCTGTCGCTGGCCCGGGCGCTGCTCAAGGACCCGCCGATCCTGGTGCTGGACGAGGCCACCAGCGCCGTGGACAACGAGACCGAGGCGGCCATCCAGCGCTCGCTCCAGCGCATCGGCCATGGCCGCACCGTGATCATGATCGCCCACCGCCTCTCGACCATCGTCCATGCCGACGAGATCGCCGTCATCGAGGCCGGCCGGGTGGTCGAGCGCGGCACCCACGGCGAGCTGCTCGCCCGGGACGGTCGCTACGCCGCCCAGTGGCGGGTGCAGACCGGCGAGATCCAGGCGGCGGCCGCGCCCCTGGCCTGACGGCCCTCGGCGCGCGTCGTGATCCCCCAGCCGGTAAGCGGCCGTCGGTGTCGCGCCACCGACCGCCCGGTCCCGGGCACGAAAAAACGCCGGCAGCCTGGGGCTGCCGGCGCGTCCGGAGGGAGGACGGATCAGAAATTGTAGCTGACCGTGGCCTTGATGCTGCGTTCGGCGCCGAAGTAGCAGAAGTCGAGGTCGCTGCAGCCGGCGACGTACGCCTCGTCGAGCAGGTTGCTGACGTTGAGCCGGGCCGAGACGCCCTCGAGGCCCACCTCGGCCAGGTCGTAGCCCAGGGTGGCATCGACCAGGGTGTAGCTGGGCAGCGTCTCGGTATTGGCCTCGTCGGCGTAGCTGTCGGCGTAGTAGCGCACCCCGAGACCGGCGTCCAGGCCGGTGAGCCCGCCCTGCCGGAAGGCGTACCGTCCCCACAGCGAGGCCTGGTGGCGCGGCACCCAATTGTCGGTGTTGCCCTCGTTGGCATTGCCGGTCTTCTCGAGGGTGACGTCGGTGTAGCTGTAGCCGGCCTGCAGGCGCAGGTTCTCGGTCAGCCGGGTATGGGCTTCCAGCTCGACGCCTTGGGACTCGATCTCGCCGGTGGCGCGGAAGAAGGTCTCGCTGGCACGCTTGGTGGCCAGGTTTTCCTGGGTGATATGGAAGAGCGCCAGGCTGTAGCGATCCCGGGTGCCGGCCGGCTGGACCTTCAGCCCTGCTTCGACCTGCTCGCCCCGGGAGGGCGCGATCAGGTCGCCGTTGCGGTCGATGGCGGAATTCGGGCTGAACGAGGTCGTGTAGCTGGCATAGGGCGCCAGGCCGTTGTCGAACAGATAGAGCACCCCGGCGCGACCGCTGAACTGGGTATCGTCCAGTTCGCGGGTCACGCCGCTGTCGCGGTCGGTGTTGGCGATATCCACCCAGTCATGGCGCCCGCCCAGGTTCAGTCGCCAGTTCCCCAGGGCCAACTGGTCCTGGAGGTAGACGCCGGTCTGCTCGAGCTCCCGCTGGCGGCGGATGTCCGGGAACATGGCGGTAGGCTCGGCGCCGTACTCGGGATCGAAGGCGTCGATGGCGGGGAAGGCGCCCGAGCCCCAGACCACGTCGTTGTCGCGTTGCTGGTAGTCGACGCCGGCCAGCAGGGTGTGCTCGGCGCCCCCGGTGGTGAGACGTGCCTCGAGCTGGTTGTCGAGGGTCAGGGCCTCGAGCGACTCGTCGCCGCTGGAGAAGAAGCGGTTGAGCTCGGTGTCGCTGGCCCAGCCGAAGGCATAGACCTGCTCGAGCTCGACGTCGGATTCGGTGTAGCGCAGCTTCTGACGGCCGGTCAGGGCGTCGTTGAAGCGATGCTCCAGCTCATAGCCCACCATCTGCTGCTCGCGCTCGAACCTGTCGAAGTCATCCTCGCCTTCGAAGAAGGTGTTGGCGATGCGACGCCCGGCGTGATCGACCACCGTGCCCTCGAAGGGCAGGCCCGAATGGTAGCCGCCCTCGGGATCCTGGTGCAGGTAGGCGTGCAGGGTCAGGCTGGTGGCGTCGGTCATGTCCCAGGTCAACTGGGGGGCGAAGGCGTAGCGCTCCTCCTCCACCGGGCCGAACTGGGTGTCGGCGGCCCGGGCCAGGCCGGTCAGGCGGAAGGCGACCCGACGCTCGTCGTCCAGCGGGCCGGTGAGGTCGAAGGCGGCACTGCGCTGGGCGTGGTTGCCGGCGCCGAGGCGCAGCTCCCCGCTGCGCTCGAACTCGGGGCGCTTGCTGGTCTGGGCGACCAGGCCGCCGGGGGAGGCGCGGCCATAGAGCACCGAGGCGGGCCCCTTGACCACCTCGATGCGCTCCAGGAAGTAAGGGTCGATGACCAGCGAGCTGAAGGAGCCGCCGTCGCTCATCACCTTGAGGCCGTCGAGGAAGGTGTTGCTGACGCTGCCGTCGGTGAAGCCGCGCAGCACCAGGTAGTCGTAGCGGTTGGAGGCGCCAACCTGGTTGGTGTAGACGCCCGGGGTATAGGCGGCGGCGCGCTGCACGGTCTCTGCCCCCCGGGCCTCCCACTGCTCGTTCTCGATGACCGAGACCGACTGTGGGGTCTCGTTGAAGGGCGTGTCGGTCTTGGTGGCGGCCTGGCCGGTGACGGTCAGGGTCGAGAGCTGTTCGGTCTGCTGGGCCTGGGCGACGAGCGATGCACCGGCGGCCACGAGCGACACCGCCAGCGCCAGGGGGCGGGGAGTCGGCATGGTGGTTTCCTGCGGGATAGGGAATGTCATTCGAGTAATGAGAATTATTCCCTTTTGTAGTCGGGACAGGGTATGCGCGATGCTCACCCGGCTATGCGGGGTGCTCAGCTCGCCGATGGCAGGGAACTCGGCGGGTAGCCGAAGTGGCGGCGGAAGGCGGTGGCGAAGTTGCTGGCGTGGCGATATCCCGAGAAGTGGGCGGCCTGCTGGACGCTGAAGCCCTGGATCAGGTAGTCACGGGCCAGGGTCAGCCGGCAGTCGCGCAGGTAGTCGAACACCGAGCGGCCGAAGGCCGCGCGGAACTTGCGCCGCAGGCTGGCGGGACTCATGGCGGCGAGCTCGGCCAGCGCCTCGAGTCGATGCTCCCGGGCCGGCGCCTGGCGCAGGGCATCGCGGACCCGCTCCAGGCGCCGACGCTCCCGGGGCGCCAGGCGCGGCGCGGAAGCCGACGCCGGCCCGTCGATGCGGCCGCCATGGGCCAGCAACTGGAGGCTCAGTCCCTCGAGCAGCAGGCGCTGGGCCATGTCGGGGAGCGGGGCGGCCAGGGCTTGCTCGAGGCCCTGGCGCAGCGGCTCGGGTAACGGCCAGGCATGCATGCGGGAGGCGCCTGGCTCCGGGGCGACCGTCCCCAGCCGGGCCAGGCAGGCCTCGTCGAGGCTCAGGGTCAGGGCGCGCAGGCGCTGGCCGGCGGGCTGGGACGCCGCCAGACCCTGGTCGGCCTCGAGCCGCAGGCTCAGCGCCATGCCGGGGGAGAGCGTCAGCGGACGCCCATCGCCCAGGGCCACCTCGGCCCGCCCCTCCAGCAGGACGATGATCGACAATGGTGAGTTCGCCCGGGAACGGGAGTCGTAGCGGTGCAGCACCTCCACGTCGGAGGCGACCAGCTGCATGCCCGGGCGCGGCGAGAACTCGCGCACCACGCCGCGCACCACCGGCGCCTCGGCCCGGGGCGAGAGGCCCGGCACCCGGTAGTCGAGGCCGTAGCGCCGGCCATAGGCCTGCAGGTCCCGGGGCGTGTGCGGGCGCACGCCGGCGTCGGGCAGGCTCATCCGGCCGCCTTCGCCGCCTTGCCGGCGCGCCGGCATGCCAGCGGGCAGTTGCCGCAGTAGCCAAGCTCGTCGATCAGGTAGCGGATGCAGCACAGCCGGCGCACCCGGGTGGGCTTGTCCGGCTCGGCGGGCGTGAGGTAGCGCACCGGGCGATAGAGCGGGTTGCGGCGGCCGTCGGACAGGGTGCGGCTCTCCATCAGCGCCCGGGCGGGCTCGCCCACGTCCGGTGAGGCCATGGGGTGGCCGGCCAGGGCGCCGGCGAAGTACTCGAAGTAGTTGCCGGCGTTGCTCCAGAACACCTTGGTCGAGGCCCCGGTGGCCGCGGCCAGGGCCTCGACCAGCGGGGTCAGGTGGCCGTCCAGCAGGGTTGCGAAGCGCGAGAGGGCGCCGAGCTCGGACAGCGGACGGCCGGCGTGGCGCAGGACCAGGCCGGTGGTCTGGCCCTCGGCGGACTGCTCGAGAGACAGCGCGTCCAGGCCCAGCGGCAGGTCCCGCTCGAGCAGCAGGTTGGCGGCCAGGCCGTGGGCCGCCAGGCCGCTGAAGTGCCACTTGGACCACAGCGAGGCCACCGCCCGGCGGTCGCCATGGGCGTACCGGGCGCCGAAGCGGGCGAACAGCGCGTCCAGGTAGGCCGGGTCGAGCAGCTCGCGGGCGGCCAGAAGCTCGGGCCCGGGCGCCGCCGATACCCGGGGCGGTGTCAGGCCCGCCAGGGGGCCGATGTAGAGTCGGGTGAGCGCGGAGGTCATGGGCATGCGGAACCGAGCCAAAGGGAAACATGCTAATCTAAGCAATAACGGTTATCAATTGAGGTGTCGCGGCCCCGCTTCCCGGCCATGACACCTCGGCTCCTAGATGACCTGGGCCAAGTCGGCGGCCGCCGCGGGCTGCCAGTCGATGGGGCCGGCGTCGTCGCGCAGGTCGAAGACTTCCCGGCCGGCGGCATGGTTGAGGATGGTCGCCGAGCGCCAGGGCATCAACGACAGCTGGGGTTCGGCGATGCCGTGGCTGTGCCGGCCGGCGTTGACCGCATAGAGACGGTGGGCGGCGGGGCCGTCCCAGCGCACCTCGAAGTGCGGTCCCAGCACCAGCTCGTCATGTTCGTCACGCTCGAGGCGTTCCGCCAGGGGCGCCAGGCATTCCGGCAGATGGGAGCGGAAGCCGGTGGCGAAGATGACGATGTCGGCCGCGAAGTCTTCCCGCTGGCCGGTGAGGCCATGGGCGGTGGTCAGCTCGAACCCCAGGCCATGACGCTTCAGGTCGATGGCCTCGCGATGGGGGTGGAGGCTCGCCCAGCGGGGCTCGCCGAGCACGTCGAAGCGGTGGTACAGCTCGCGGTACAGGGCTTGCAGGGCGGCCGGGGTGATGCCGTCGCTGGCCAGCTTCTGGGCCGCCACCTCGCGCTCGCGGACGTCGCGGGGCAGGCCGTGGAACAGCCGAGTGTAGTCCGGGGTGAAGTATTCGTTGGTGAAGGCCGTCTCGTCGAGGGGCTCGAAGTTGCGCCGCCGCGAGACCCAGCTTAGTGCCCTGGGCTGCCCCCAGTGACCGCGCAGGGCATTGAGGAAGACGTCGGCGCCGCTCTGCCCGCCCCCGACGATCACCACGCGACGTCCGCTGAAGTCGCGGCGATGGTGGGCGATGTCGGCGGCATGCAGGCAGTGGGGCCCCTGGTAGGCACTGGCGAAGTCCGGCAGCCAGGGCCGCTTGCCGGTGCCCAGGCTGAGGTGGCGGGCCCGGTAGTCGCCGTGGTCGGTACGCAGCCGGAAGCCGGCCCTGTCCAGCATGACCTCGCGCACCGGCTCGCCCAGGCTGACGTTGTCCAGGCGCCGGGCGGCCCAGCGCAGGTAGTCGGAGAACTCGGCACGGCTCACGGTGCCCGTCTCGGTGTTGAGGAAACGGTAGAAGCGCCGATGGGCGACCAGGTAGCTGAGGAAGGAGTGGCGGCTGTCCGGGGCCACCGCCGTGACCAGGTCCTTGAGGAAACCGGTCTGCAGATGGGTGTCGGGCAGCATCAGGCCGGGGTGCCAGGAGGGGTCGCGGCGGCGCTCGAAGAAGCGGGTGGCGAGGTCCGGCAGATGCGAGTCGGCCAGGGCGGCGATGCTCAGGTTGAAGGGGCCGGCCCCCAGGCCGGCCAGGTCGAGAACGCGGGAATCAGTCATCGGACACCTCCTGTGCGAGGGGCGCGTCGGCGGCATTCGGCCGCGCGGCGCGATGCAGCGGGTTGTCGACCCTCAGGTCCATCTCCGCCAGCATGCGGTCGGCGGCGCTGTCGGTGGGGTGCAGGAACTTGGCGCGATTGAGGGTCAGGCGCAGGATGCGCGGCGCGAACAGGTCGAAGCGGGCGAAGCGCTCGGCCAGCGCCGGGTGACGGGCCCGATAGGCGTCGAGCACCTCGCCGCACAGCCGGTAGAAGCGGGCTTCCGAGACGCCGCCGTGCGCCGCCAGCGGGGCGATGAAGCGCAGGGTGGTGACGAAGTGCCCCGTCTGCAGGTCGTGGATCAGCTTCTCCGGGGGCAGGCGCACCGTGACCGCCTTGAGCTCGGCCGGGAGATCGGCGGCCTCGGGGAAGTCCTCGTCGACCAGGCGCAGGTCGCCCTGGAAGTCCTTCAGCGCCAGCCGGTGCGGCCAGCCGTCGCGCAGGATCAGGGTGAGGTTCTGGCCGTGGGCGATCAGCGACATCCCGTAGCGGCACATCAGGTGCCAGAGGGGCACCACGCTCACCTCGAACATCCGGCGCAGCCAGGCCTCGGCCGCCTCGCCTCCCTCGGCGCCGGCCGCCGCCAGGTAGGCGGCCAGCCAGGGGCGCCCGGCCTCGTCGCTCTGCATCAGCTCGGCCATCAGCAGCGCCTGCTCGTTGGCGGCCAGGCGCGGGGCCAAGGCCTCGCGCCAGATCACCCCGAAGAGTTCCCGGTAGCGGTACGGCGCCTGATCCAGGCGGGCGTACTGGGCATGCGGCAGCACGGCCCCGGCGGGCTCGGCGAGCACCTCCAGGTGGATCCGGGCGAACTCCTCGTCGTCGCGGCTCCTGGCCTTGAGCCAGGCCGAGGCGGCCGGCCCGGCGAGCAGGAAGCGGCCGGGGATGCCGCGGTAGCAGGAGGTGTTCATGATGGTCAGCGGCAGCTTGATGTCGTAGGCCGCCGGCCGGCTGACGTTGGTCAGGGTCCGCAGCGATTGCTGGGGGGCGTAGGCATCGCCGAACTCGCCGAGGTAGTGCAGGCGCCCTTGGGCGATATCGGCGACGTGCAGGGGGCCGAGCCATTGTTGCCACTGCCAGGGGTGGACCGGCAGCAGGCGGTAGGCGGCGGGCTCGGCGACCCGGGCGGCCAGGGCCTGCTCCAGGCGGGTGCGTTCGGCGGCGTCCAGGGCCGAGTCGAGCAGGGCGGCGGCATCCACCGGCCCGCTACCGCTCTCCAGGGCTTCGGCGGTCACGGCCACCCAGCCGAGGCGGAAGCTGGCGCCGTGCTCGGGGGCGAAGCGCGCCAGGGCCTCCAGCCCCCAGCCGCGGCGGCCCTTGTTGAACAGGAACTTGGGGTGGCCGTCGAGCAGGCGCTGGCGCTCTGGCTCGGCCAGGCGAATGGCGTCGTCGGCGCTCAGGTCGCCACGCGCCTCGCGCAGCCGGCAGTCGGCCCGCAGGGTGGCGAAGAGATCCTCCAGGTGCTCGGCCACCTGGGCGTCGCTCATGCCCAGCACCGGGGCCAGCTGGAGGAGGAAATCGGCGGCCTCGAGGCCGGTATCGGGCGGGGGGCTCAGGCTGTCCGGGTCCACCCGCAGCTGGCCCCACAGGGTGGGCGTGGCCCGAAAGCGCCAGGCGGCGCCGCCGAGGTCGAGACGGAAGCCCTCGCCGTCGGTGTCGGGGCCGATCACCTGCTCGTAGCCCAGCTCGCCGATCATCTTGGCGATCAGCGCGCGGTTGGCCGCCGCCCAGTGGGGCGCCAGGCTGTGGTCGAGGCGCTCCATCACATCACCTCCGCGAAGAAGCGTTCGCGCAGGCCCATCACCAGGCTGGAGCGCTTGTGGGGGAAGTCGAAGTCGCGCAGCCGCAACAGGCCCAGGCGCTCCAGGTGCCGGAAGAGGCGCTGGTTGTCGTGGCGCGGCTCCAGCACCAGGCGCCGGGTGCGCGGCTCGGCCAGGTAGGCGTAATGGGACAGCCCGCCCAGCCAGGCGTCGACGAAGGCCGGGCCGCGCACGTCCTCCTCGCCCACCAGCAGGTGCAGGCCGCGATCGAAGGGGGCCCAGGGGTAATGGGGCGCCAGGCGATCCTCGGCGGCCCAGTAGACCTCGAAGTAGCCGAAGGGCCGGTCGTCGAACTCGCCGATCAGCGGCAGGGTGTGCGGGTCGGCGAGACGCTCGGCGAGGAAGTCGGCGAGCTCGGCCTCGGGCCAGGCCTGCTCCCAGAACTCGGCGACCCGCGGCAGGTGCATCCAGCGCACGAAGCGTTCCAGGTCCCGTTCGGGCTCGACGAGCCGCAGGGAGAAGGTGCGTTCCAGGCGGGGATCGAAGCGCCGGTAGAGGGGACCCTGGGGTTGCGGCGGACGCCGCGGATGACCGGCCTCGGCATCGAAGGGCGTGTCCTGCGGCGTCGCCGGCGGGTGCTGGAGCCAGTGCCAGGGCTGCTGATAGAAGTCGCGGCGCAGGATGCGCCCGCCGCCGAGCGTCTCGCACAGGCGGGACCAGTCGGGGTGCGAGTGCCAGGCATCGTCCAGCACCAGCAGCGACAGGCCCGGGTGGCGGGCGAAGACGCCATCGAGCCGGTCGATCAGGGCGTTCGCCCGGTCGCCGTCGGCGTCGCGGCGCTGCAGGTGGGCCGCGTCGTCCGGCAGCGGCGACAGGGCGGTTTCCGGGGCGTGGGCGGGGGTGTCCAGGGTGAGGGTCATGCGGGGACTCCTGTGTCGCGGGGAAGCGAGGCGACGTCGCTGGCCGCCAGGGGGTTGTCCAGCGGCAGGTAGAGGCGGGCCGGCTCGGCCAGGGTCGCCTCGTTGACGCCGCTCAGGTAGCAGAAGAAGTTGCCCTTCGCGTCCAGGCGTGGCGCGTTCAGGGCGTGATCCAGGCAATCCGGGTCGCCCTCCAGGCGCTCGCGCAGCGCCGCCAAGTGGGCGCGCAGGTCGTCGAGCAGCAGGCCCTCGTCGATCAGGCCATCGGCGGCCAGGGCGCTGGTGACGGCGAAGGTCGAGTTGATCAGCAGGTAATAGTGGAAGTAGCGGCGCACGGTGGCCGGCGACCAGTGGTTCTCGGGAGGCGTCGCCTGGGCGGCGCGCTGCGCCAGGAAGCGGTCGCTGACGCCGCTGCCCTGGCAGTCGCGATAGAACATGCCCACCGGCCAGCCGTCGTCGAGGCGCACCACGATGTTCTGCTGATGGGCCAGCAGCACGATGCCGTCCTCCACCGCCAGCCCCAGCAGCGGGGTCAGCACGTGCTCGCAGAAGGCGGCGAACCAGCGGCGGGTCACCTCGGCCGGCGACTCGTCCCGGGCCTCGGCGATGGCGCGCAGGCGGGCGGCGAGCAGCGTCTGCCCGCCGGGCGTCAGGGGCTGCTGGGTCAGGGTGGCGAGGACCACGGCCTCGCTGTCCGGGGCCTCGGCGAGCCGGTTCTCGCGCAGCACCACCAGGCTCTCCGGGTCCACCTCGCCGTTGTCGTCGCGCCAGCCCAGCCAGGCCGGTTCCTGCATCACGGCGAAGCCCGGGAAGCGTCGCTCCACCGCCAGGTCGCGCATCCAGGCATCCAGGTTCAGGCCGCGCTGGACCTCCTTGACGCTGAGCAGGCGCAGCGAATTGGTCAGCCTGGCCGACAGCGAGCCCTTGACCATCCAGGGGGCCCCGGCGGCGTAGAGCGAGCGGTGCGACGAGGTCGGCAGCCACTGGGCGTCGCCGAGGCCCAGCCACTGCAGGCGGCCTCGCCGCTCCTGCTCGGCCACCCAGGGCCGGCGGCGCAGTCGCTGGGCCTGCCAGGGGTGCATGGGCAGGGCCACGAAGTCGCTGGGCAGGCGCGCGGCGAGGGCCTCCGGCAGCAGCTCGCGGGCCAGCTCGGCGGCCCCGCTGGCGCGGCTGGAGTCGCCCGCCGCCAGCTCCGGGGCCACCGCCCACCAGGCGAGCCCGAAGCGGGCGCGGTGCTCGGGGCAGAAGTCGCGGGCCTCGGCCTCGCTGAAGGGCGCCCGCGACTTGGGGGCCGGGTGGAAGGCGTGCCCCACCAGCAGGCCCTGTTCCGCCTCGGCGAAGGTCAGCGGGCCCCGCTGCAGGTGCGCGATGTCGTCGCGTTCCGCCAGGCTGGCCCGGGTGTTGGCCCGGCTCTCCAGCACCCGAGCCTGGAAGGTGGCCCGGCTCTCGGCGTCCAGCTCGCCGACCAGGGCGGGCGTGGCCAGGATCCGGGGCAGGGCCTGGTCGAAATCGATGGGCCGCGTCTGGCCCTGGTGGTGCCAGAGGATGGGCCAGGCGAAGCGGCACTCGTTGCTGGCGCTGCGGTGCAGGAGGCTCAGGTGCAGCTCGCCCGCATCGACGGGCAGCTGGATGCGTTCGCCGTGCGGCGTGGTGGCGAGCCGCCAGGCTTCGGTCTCGCGCAGCAGCGCGTTGAAGAAGCAGCTGGCGGCCGGGTCGGTCTCGGCGGGGGAGCAGGGGCTGGCGGGTGTCGTCATCGAGCTACCTCGGTAATGTTAATCTAAAGACGAATGATAATAGTTAGCATTAAATATTGAAGCAAGGTCTCTTCCGGTGATGGCACCTCGGGTCAGTCGTTCGACGGGGGGGTAGAGGGGGCCGTGACCGGCCGCGCGAAGTGCGTCCTGGCCGCGGGCACGAGCAGCAGCAAGAGCAGGGCCGCGACCAGGGTCAGCAGGAGCAGGCGCGAGGGGGCCACCAGGCTCACCGCCAGGGTCGCCGCCCCGTAGCCCAGGGTATGGGACATGGCGAGCATGCCGGCGCTGGCGCCCGGCGCGCCGCCGCGGGTGGCGGCATCGGTATAGCCGGGGACGGCCATAGCGGTGCCGATGCTGGCGACCAGCACGCCCGCGGCGAAGCCCGGCATGCCATCCGCCTGGACCAGGAGGGCGTAGCCGGCCACCAGGCACAGGGCGCCGAGGAACAGCAGGACGTAGCCGCCGAGCCGCTGATGGCGCGTCACGCCGAGCTGGATGGCCAGGGCGCCCAGGGCACCGAGCGACAGCAGCACGCCCATCAGGTGGCCGGCGCGGGTGGCCTCGATCTCGAGCCGGGCCTGCAGGGCATCGGGCAGTCCCAACTGCATCAGGGATACCGACATCGCCAGCAGCAGGGCCATGGCCAGGCAGGGAAGACGCTCGAGGAGCGGCTGGGCAGGCGGCGCCGGCCGCTGGCCGGGGGCCGACGCCCGGGGGCGCGCCACGCCGACCACCAGGCCCAGGGCGAGCAGGCCGCCACCCAGCATGACGCCGAAGGGGGCATAGGCGGAGAGGCTCAGGCTGGCCGCGGCGAGCAACGGGCCCAGCAGGCGACCGGCGCTGAGGCCGGCGCTGACGGCCGCCAGGGCGCGCAGGCGCTCCTCGCCCCCGTGCAGCGCCAGGGACCATTGCTGGCAGGCCGGCACCATGCCCGATACGGTCAGGCCATAGAGCACCCGAGCGATGACCAGCAGCGGCAGCAGCCAGCCCTCGGCGAGGGAGCCCCGAGCCTCGGCCCAGAGGGCGATGCCGATCAGGGTGAAGCTGGCCAGATAGCCCGAGAGGGCCTGGATCACCACCAGGCGCGGTCCGTAGCGATCGGCGACGCGCCCCCAGAAGGGGCTGCCGACCAGGAACAGCATCGATCCCAGCAGGATCAGGCCGGCCCACTGTGACAGCGGCAGGCCGAAGCGCTCCACCAGTACCGGCAGCGCGACCAGCAGGCCGTTCTGGCCGAGCCCGAGCAGGGCCGCGCAGGCACTGATTCGCCACAGGGAAGGGAAGCGCATGGGTAACCTCTCGACAATTGATATTGAGAATTATTCTTATATAAGGAAGTGTTGTCAAGCCTCGCTGATGTCGCATGGCGGGCGGTCGTCGCTTGGCCGGCGATCGAGGGTTAGGGGGGAGAACAGGCGCGCAAGAAAACGCCCACCGCAAGGGTGGGCGCAGGACGATCGAGGCGCGCGTGTCGGCGGATCAGTAGTTGAGCGACCAGTTCAGGGTGTAGGTGCGGCCGCGTCCCTGGTAGTCGTAGAGGTATTCCGGCCCGTAGTAGGGGGAATAGAACATCGCCGCGCGCTGCCCCCACACCGTGGAGTACTGCTTGTCGAGCAGGTTCTGCACGCCGAGGCTGAACCTGCCGAACTCGGTCTGCTGGCCGAGGGTCAGGTCCACGGTGGTGAAGCCCTCGATCTTGCGGTCCTCCTCGTCTTCCAGGTCGAAGGCGCGGCTGGCCTGCAGGCGCGCCGAGCGCTCGAGGTCGGACCAGCCGACGAAGGCGGTGGCGGAGGAGAGCGAGGCGTAGCGGGCGTCGCGCTTGTCCCACTCGCCGTCGGCATTCTTCTGCTCGGAGCGGACCAGGTGCAGGGTGCCCCCGGCCTCGAAGCCACGGTCGAAGTAGCGGGTCACGGCGCCCTCGAAACCGTAGTCGCGCTTCTCCTCCTCGACCACGACGACGCTGAGGTCCTCGTCATTTTCCACCGCCTTGTCGGACCAGGCGTAGTAGACCGCCGCCTGGCTCATCCATTCCGCCCCGTTGTAGCGCCAGCCGAGCTCGACCTGATCGGTCTCGATGGCGGAGAGCGGGTTCTCGTCCACGCTCACCTCGGCGCTCTTGCCGTAGTACTTGGCCGGGTCCGGCAGCTCGAAGCCCTGGCTGTACTGGAGCCAGCTCTGGTGACCGTTGCCGAAGTCGTAGAGGGCGCCGGCATTGGCCAGGGTGGCGTCGTAGTCGTTGGCGCCGCCGGGGACCCCATTGAAGTCGTCGACCTCGACGTCGACGTGCTGTCGGCGCACGCCCGCGGAGAGCTGGAGCCCCTCGGTGACCTGCCACTCCCCCTGGGCGAAGGCGGCGAGGGTGTCGATCTCGTAGCCGGGATAACGCGGCTCGATGCTGGACTCCTCCTGCACCAGGCCACCGCTGGCATCGGTGGTGGCGCGGTCGAAGATCATCTGGTTGGCATCGAAGGTTTCCCGGTCGTAGTCCACGCCGTAGGTCACCGACAGCGCATCGCTGGGGGCGGCGTCGAACAGCGCCTTGAGGCCTTGCACCTCGGTGTTCTGCTTGGAGGTCCGGAACTCGTAGAAGTCGGGGGCGCTCCAGCTGGGGTCCGGGTAGGGGAAGGCGTGGAAGCTGGCCTCCTCCTCGCGATGGAAGGCCTGCAGGTAGAAGTCCTGGCCCAGCAGGTCGGCATGGTGGTACTGCAGGTTGGCCATCGTGCGGTCCGTGGCCGGGTCGCGGTCGGACTCGAGGCCGTCGCGGATCTCGGCGTCGTTCAGGTTGGGGCTCGAGGCATCCAGGTTGGGGAAGTAGACGCCGCGGTCGCCTTCGAAGCGCGAGCGATAGAGCTGGGCGCCGAACTTGAGGGTCTGCTGCTCGGCCAGCTGGACGTCCAGGCTGCCCATGACGTCGATGCTGCGGTTGTCCTGCAGGTCGGTCTGGGCGATGTCGGGGAAGATCTCATCGCCGCTGGCGTCGAAATGGCGGCCGTTGTCCTGGTAGGCCACGGCGAGACGCCCCTTGACGAACTCGTTGCCGCCGCCCACCGACTGGGCCAGGCGATAGTCCAGGTCGTCGCCATCATTGAAGCCGGTGGTCAGCCCGGCCTCGCTGGAGAGCTGGGGGCCGTCGCCTGCTTCGGGCCGCTTGGTGATGATGTTGATGAGGCCGCCGGTGGCCCCGCCGCCATAGAGGCTGGTGGCGCCGGAGAGCACCTCGATGCGCTCGATGTTGAAGGGGTCGATGGCGTCGAACTGGCGGGAGAGGCCGCGGGAGCTGTTCAGGGAGACGCCATCGATGAGCACCTGGACACTGCGGCCGCGCATGTTCTGGCCGTAGTTGGTGCGCCCCTGGGGCGCCAGGTCCAGGGCCGGCACCAGCTTGCCCAGGGCGGTCTTCAGGTCGGCGCCGGTACGGATCTGCTCGTGCAACTGCTCGCGGTCGATGACCCAGACCGCGCCGGGAATCTGGCTGATCTCGGTAGGGGCCCGGGAGCCGACCACCACCATGGTGTCCTGGACGTCCGGCTCCTGGGTTCCCTGGGCGAGTGCCGGGCCGGCCAGGGCGCCGGCCAGCACCGAGAGGCTGGCGGTGAGATGGCGTGAGTTCATGATTTCCCTTGATGAATGATGCGGTATTGGATGTATTAGCGGCGCCCGAGTATAAAGAATGCTATTACAAATGAGAAGTATTTTTATTGGGTGCGGCGGCAGCGTGCCGGCTGGCGCGACACCATGGGGATTGCCGCCGACGCCGTGAGCGCCGTCGGGCGTCGCGTTCGACTGGTACGGGCCAGGCCCGCGACGGCTGGCCGCCGCCCGACGCGGCGGGCGAGAGGGGACAAGGGCCGGTGGTGGAGAAATGCCGGGGCGTGCCGGCCGCTCGTGGTCCGTGACGAGGAGCGCGGTGGGCCGTCAGCGGTCGATCAGGGTGGCCTCGAGGGTGACCGGCACCTCGTCGCCGATCTGCTCGTAGCCGAGCAGCAGGATCACGGTGCGCAGGGTCGGGTTGGCCATCAGCTCGCGGCCGTCCACGGCGATGCGCTCGGCATTGGCCACCCGGATGCGATCCGTCGCCACGCGGGTGAAGCGCAGCGCCAGCGGTTCCTGGCGGCGGACGCCCTCGGCGTCGACGCGAAAGGTCAGCGTCTCGGTCAGCGATTCGCCCACCGCCAGGCCATCGAGGCGCGCCGGCGGCAGCCGGGTGACCAGGGTCGCCAGGGGCCGCTCGGTCACGCCGTCGAGCCAGGGCGGCAGGGGGCCCAGGCGCTCCAGCACATCGGTCTGGTTGAGTCGCAGCGGCAGGCGCAGGGTGCCATCGGCATCGATGCTGCCCGAGAGCTCACGCACCTGGTGGCGGTGGGGCACCGGCCCGGTGGGGGTGATCTCGATCACGGTGGCCTCGAGCCGTGAGCGTGACGGCTCCAGCTGCCAGGCCGCCTGGGCGGGCAGGGCCACCAGCCCGGACAGCGACAGCGCCAGTGACGCCACTCGCCAGGCGAGGCGGCGGCATCGTACGGCTTGGGTGGTCATCGGGGCGATTCTCCCGGCGGGCATGTTAGCGTAGGGATCTCGAGAGTAATCAATGCCGGAGGCAATCGCGATGCGTAGCGCCAGGATCCTGCAACAAGGCACCATCCACTGTTTCCCCGCCGGCCTGCGCAACGAGCGGGGCGAGCTCGTCAACGCCGAGATCTCCGCCGTGCTCTACGACGGCGAGCGGCTGCTGCTGGCCAGCGACAAGCCGGTCCCCGGCGAGGCGCGCTCCGCGGTGTTCGCCCTGCCGCTGACGCCCGAGGGCCCGGATGACATGCGGCTGGAATATCTGACTGCCGCGCGGTTGCAGCAGGCGGTGAAGTACGAGGACTTCGCGCTGACCACCGACGGCCGGCACGTGCTGGCGGTGACCGGCTTCGATCGCATCGACGACCAGAGCCACGCCCTGAACGACTACAACCACCTGCTGATCTGGCCGCTCGGCAGGCCCGACGAGGTGCAGGTGGTGGACCCCGACCCCCGCGATGGCGTGGAGGGCTCGCTGGAGCTGCGCCGCAAGCTCGATGCCGCCATCGGCTTCCCCTACTACAAGATCGAGGGGCTCGCCGCGGTGCCCGGCGACCACGGCGACGGCCTGCTGCTGTTCGGCGTGCGCGAGCAGGGCAACGCCCATGACGACTTCCACTACGTCTCCCGGGTGGTGGGCGCCCACTACCAGATCACCGAGGGCGGCAACATCGAGCTCATCGATGCTCTCCGCGAGTACTTCCGCTTCGACCCGGATGCCCAGGAGGGCGTGCGCTTCGCCTGCGGGCTCTCGAGCCTCGAGTACGATCCCTATCACGCCAGGCTCTACCTGCTGACCAGCTTCGAGGTGGAGGCGCAGGGCGAGGAGCACATCGGCGGCTACCTCTGGGTGATGAGCCTGGAGGACTTCCGCGCCGGCAGGACCCCGGCGATGGTGACCACGCCGGAGGGCCTGCCGCTGGAGTTCGAGCACAAGGCCGAGGGCCTGGCCGTGCTGGATCGGGAGCGCCTGTTCGTGGCCTACGACAACGACCGCAACCTGGCCCTGGGCAGCGTGGACGAGCGTGACGAGCGCCACGCCTGCGAGGCGCCCTACACCATCCTCCGCATCGACTGAGGGCCGCGCCGCTGGCCTCGGCCAGCGGCTTTCGCTATCATACGCCCGCGCTTCCGGGCCTATAGCTCAGTTGGTTAGAGCAGGGGACTCATAATCCCTTGGTCGCTGGTTCGAGTCCAGCTGGGCCCACCAGAATTCAAGCAGTTACGCTTGCTTTCTTCCCTCCTCGCGCTGTTCTTGGCTGTACCTGTCTACATCGTGTCCAAGTAGCCAGCAATCAAGATTTCGTAGCGATGCGTGCTTAAATCTAATGAACCCGCCTCATTCATCAGGGTGCCGAATGAGGGTGTTGAGCCAATGGGTTGCCGGTATCGACCCACTTCAACGTCGTGCGGCCGCGTGGTAGCCGGTTGACCTATACCCGACTCAGCTTTTGGCCGGCCTTTTTTATAGCTTTTAGGAATCAATGTCGATCGCCGGCACAGCCGTGGCCGTCGACCTCCACTGTGGTCGCCTTGCCTGCTGCGTGGGATGTGGTGACGCCGAAGATCAGACCAGAGCCGTCAGCCGAGGCAGTCCCTTCAGCAAGGTGGGCCACCATTTGTCGGCGGCATCGCCGAGGTGAACCGTGATGCGCCGGGCGTGTACCGTCAGCGTGGCCGCGACCTTGAGCACCTGTTCGCGCATCCGCATCAGGCTCCAACCCTGTAGCGTCCGGCTCTCCAGCAGGCGCCTCAGCCCATGCAGCACCTGGTAGGCGTAGAGGCTCAGCAGCAGGCTCACCTCGTTGCGGGCCATGACGTCCTGGACGGTGGAGGCGCCGCGATCGGTCGACGAGAGATGCACATCCAACGCCGACTTCACCTCGCCCATGTGCGCTTCGGCGCTGCCGCGCTTGCGGTAGAGCGCCAGGACCTTCTCCGGCGGCCAGTCGAACTTGCCGAGGTTGGTGACCAGGAAGAAGGCATGCAGCAGCAGATCATCGGGGCGTTCCTGCACCACCAGCACCACGCGTCGCGGCGCCGGCCAGGAACCGGCTTGGTACTCAAGGTCGTGGCACCACTCCCGAGGCTGCTCGGGTGGGCGGCCTCGCGGCCGCTTCAGGTACGGCGCCGCCAGCTTCTGAAGCCCCGAGTGACTGCGCAGCCGGCCCAGATACTCGATGCCGCGATCTTCCAGGGCCTCCAGCGTGTCGTTGTCGGTGAAGCCCGCATCGATGCGCACCCGGACACTGGCCCCGAGGCTCTCGTTGAGCCGGCGTACCAAGTGCGGGATCCAGGTATCGGCATTCTCGGCCGGGCCGGCGTTGCCCTCGCGCAGCAGCCCGCCCAGCATGTCGCCGGTCTCGGCCAGCGAGGCGATCAGCGGCGAGTAGATCCGTGCACCGTAAAGACCATGAAACGCCGAGCCGCCCTGGTGACCATGGACCTCGATCGGAAGGCCGTCGATGTCCAAGGTCAATTGCTCGGGGCGTTCGCCATTCTTCAGTGAGGTCAGACGCCAGACCACCAGTCGCAGCAGGCCCTCGTGCACGGCATCGATGTTGTCGTTGCGCCCGAGGCAGGTCAGCAGACGCGACAGCGTGGCTTGAGACGGTCGATCTTGCGCCAATGGCGTCGTCCCGCGAGCATCGCTGCAGGCCAGCTGCCAGAGCGGGTCACGACGCAACGTGTCGGTATCGCTGAGGTCGATCCATCCCATCGCACGCTGCAACACCAGGGTGCGCAGCTGACTGGCCAGCGAGTGGCGGATACGCAGCGGGTGGCGCGGGTCGACCAGGTTGTCCTCCAGCGCCTCGATCACGCCACTGTTATCGAGGGCTTCACGCAGCAGCAGAGCGCCGCTGTCGCTGGTCGTGCGCTCGCCGGTCAGCTCAACACGGACGGAGCCGTTGCACGAGGGCGACCAGGTCGTTAGGGTTTCACCCATGGCGAGTGGTCCTCTTGAATCGTGTTCTGCCAGGAACATCTTGATTCTACAAGAGGAAACCACTCGCCATCTTCATTTTCAGGCCTGCCTCATGAATAAGCCGGGATGAAGAAACTCCTACTGAGTGATAGGTAAAAAATCAGGGGTGGATTCTACGTCTCTAGTAGATGTCGTAAGAGAACTCTACTTTTGCGAAATTAATGGCCAGTATCTAAGATGAATTTGTCGCCATAAAATTCGGGAAATGTTCTCTTGCCGAGGAGGGAGTATGCCTGGAGAGTATAAGCCTCAGATTACGACGGATCCTGTGGGCGGATTATCTGCATACGGGATAATTTCGCAAAACCTTTTAGGGGAAGAAGTGGTTGAGGTTTTGCCCCCGTTGTTTACGCCTCATCGAGATGGATTTTATATTCCGAGTGAAGCAGAGTATGCTGCAAGAGAATCTTCAGCTTTTGATAGATTTGATATAGATAACCATGTAAAGGCTGAATTTTTGTCTTTTTTATGTCGCCATGCAGGGATGCATGTAAAAAAGATTTTCGGATATAAGGCGTTCAACTATGATCGAGATGGGGATAGTTTGACGCCCTATAATCCAGATAACAAAAATAATACTAAGACTGTTGAGTTTGAGATTGGAAGATTTTTGTTGCCAAAGTGCTCTGATTTTTCTTTGATAGCTGGATTAAAGGAAGGGTTGAGTGGAGACGCTGCGTTGACTATCCGTTTTGGTTGTCTGAACGGAGGCCCTTCTATTAAAAACTCAGTCTCTGTTGATCAGGAGTTTGTTTTTAATAATATCTCTTCCAAGCTTGTTCTCTCCTATGATATTGATTTGGTTAGGCTTTATAAAGAAGAGACAGATCATGATATTGTTCATGTTAAAGAAATGCGTAAACATGGTCCGATTAGGATGAAGAAAATTGAAAATGAGTCTTATGATGGGGTGCAAGGTTTTAAAAAGATGAGGGAGAAGTATAAGACTTTTATTGATTTTCCTTATCATGGTTATCCTGAAAGCTCTCCAGTAAACTGGAAGTATAGTAAAGGGTGTTCGGTGAATTTTTCGCTGGGAGTGAATGTCTTCTCGCTAGTAGGTGTTGAGTTTTCTGGGGTTGTTGATTTCGAGAAAGAGTTTGTTTTGAGGTATAGTATTCCGCCGTCTAACTTTATTGCTCATTGGGGGAGTGGTGAAATGGTTCATGCGTGGATGAAAGTTCCTAGAGGTTTCTCGAGTTGATTTCATCCATTTGTAAATGGGGAAAAGATTTAGGGTATGTTGTTTTTTGATATTTTTGCTTATCTGTTAATCAAAAAATGGAGCATGGGGACTGAATTTCACTGCTTCACTGAGATGCTCAGGGGACAGGTGTGCATACCTCATAGTCATCTGGATCGACTGGTATGGACCTTTCCTTGATTGAGAAGCTAAGAGGATTGGATGTTCTTTAATAAGACAGCGAAGCTTGTGTAAGCTTCGCTGTTCTATATTGCACACATCCTATGTGGAAGGAGAAATTATCCTGTCAAGTAATCTTCAAGTAAGGGCTCAAGGATATGAAGCGGAACGGGGTGGCGGTAATAGCGGCTTGCTATAAGTGTTAAAGGTAGGTAGCCATTTTTTACAGCACTAAGTTGCCAAAAATCACTAGAATGTTTGCAATCTTCATAGCAATGTTCAATGACGGCTTTGGCACTTGGGTCATTGATCACTGATGAAGAACCGTGTGCACTAGTGTTGGTGTAAAGGTTTTCCTCACTGGAGGAGTTTGGATGCCAGTATTGAAGTGTGCAATGGCTCAGCTCTTCTCTAATAAACTTTTCGATGCTCTGACTGAGTGAGTTCTGTTGGTGGAGCTCAGAGAACAATAGCAATGTCGGGTAAAGAATGCTTCCTCTAGTGATTTTCTCTTTATAAGAAGCAGTGTGTTCTTCTAGGTTTTTGTGGCTAAGGAGTTGTTCGTATGTATACAGGTTACAAGGGTACATGCTATTTGTTTTGTACGAGAAAGTGCTTCTGTCGACTAAGTGTTCTAGCCAGTCTTTTACAAAAATATCATGATCGGAGTTTTGAGTAAGCAGGTGAACAGCCAAAAAAATCTCAATAGCTTGCGAGTCAGAATAAGGTGACAACAAGGCAGGGTTGTTTACCACCATTAGTTTAATTGATCTTGTTGTGCTTTCCAATTCTTTTCTGATGGCTTCCTGTTCTTGATTTTCTCCGTTGGTAGGAGGGTTTTTTATATAGTTTTGTGAGAGGTGGTGAAGCAGCCACTGTCCTTTTACTGCTAAGCGGCCGAGTAAGTCAAAAAGCTTCAAGTTAATGTCAATTGAACAAGGAGAGTTGACGGCTACAGAAATTGCATGCTGTTGATCAACAAAAGGTATTATGCATTCATCAAGGAAGTTGTTTGTAATTTTGTTGTATGTTTCAAGGAGCCCCTCATAAGCTGAAACAACTTTTGTCTTGCTACTTGCTTTTCTAACCCTCCAGGCATACAAAGCTGAAAATTCAGCAGATAAGTAAGCGGATTCTAAATTTCTGCCTTCGCGGCACCAAGAAAAAAGCACCCATAAGCAAAGGTTTACACAGTTTAAAGAGCGGGTGATTTTGTCAGTGTCATCATCTATTCCATTAAGTATTTCTCTAACAAGTCTCTGGAAATGTATATGCGAAGCTTGAGGTTCATCAAGTAAGGCTAATGATTTTCTAAGAAGCGACTGCCAGTCATTAGGAAGTAGCTCTTGTTGAAGTAGGTTTTCAATAATTAAGTCTGAAAGCTTGTCCCCATTCCATTCCTCAAAGTTCAATGAGTCATTGCTCATCCGGCTTGTGTAACCTGTAACTTCTTGTCTAATCCCTGAGCTTACATCGCCGCCAAAACACATACAGATCACTATAGGCTTAGTTTTGTGCTCAGGAGGTATCCTGCTAGGTATAAACGCATCAAGTATCTCGTCCAAGGAAGGACGCAATGCCTGATCAGTATTTCCACTCCAGGTGCTGCGTGTTAAGTTGCCAGCCTTGACGGAAAACAAATAAACTTTTTCTTGCGCGTCTCCAATCTTTCCAACGGCTGCAATGTCAACACCATATTCTTTTACTCCACGCGTTGGTGAGATAAATACATTGAGCCCCATTTGGCTCAACAGGCAGGGCAATATAGCGTCAAGCTCGCTTCGTTCCTTAAGGCCAGAAAGGTACTGTTTAAGAATTAACTTCATGATGGGGCCTCTCTAAGCGAAATGTACGAAGCTGAATGTCTAAGCCGATGGGATCTATAACAGTCATTCGTGGAAGTTGTGATGAGTGAGAGACTGTCTGCATAGGCACTTCAGATCGATGAGCCTGTCCAGAAGCATCATAGATATGAGAGATAGTGGTATTCCCATAGAGGAGGTGCTGAACAGTACAGATTTCCTCAAAAATACTCTTCTTTCCCTCATCCTTGGCTTTCTCAACCAAGCGGCCGAACTCTTTCCAGTAAAGTTCGATGTTTTTCTCTGGTGCTGTTAGCTCTTTCCTTCTAGAAGCGCTTTTTAATTCTTCGAAGTATGCGTCTAGTCTAGAGGTGAGTTCTTTAGAAATGGAATGTGCTTCTTCGCTTTTTTTTGACCAGATATTCTCTAGATATTCTCTGACTTCTTCTGTGTAGCTCAAGAGGAGGAGTTCATAAAACAGTTCATTAATTTCTTTTTTTACTTCAGTGCTAGCATGTTCATGCAAAGATAGAACGAAGCTTGCAGCACTTGTGGGGCTTGTAAACAGCCAGCCTATAGCTTTCCTTGAGAGAAACTTGAGTTCATTGTTTGCTTTTTCTATCAGGTTGCTATCTACAGATAACTCGATGTTGTTGCTAGGTGAGTCTTGTATAAGGTCATGGACTGCCCGGCCTAAAAGCAAGTCCCCTGATTTTAACCATTTCGTGACCAGTCTATGAAGAGACTTTTCTTGATTTCTAATTAGCTCATTGGAAAAAAACCTGAATAACGATATGTTTGCTTGAGGAACGGCCCGCAGTATCTCTTCAATGATTTTTTCAGCTGTTGTGTTTTCACCTTTCTTTAAAAGGTTTGCTAAAAGATGATCAATTTGGCCGGTGGCTTCGTAGCATTCTTGTGGGTTCTCTATCAAATGAGTGTATAGTGTTGGTTTTGGTATCTTGATGTTTTCGTCTTTTTCAAATGATAGTAGGCGTGCTGCTTCGCTAATAATGATCGGGTTGGGTTTGTTTATTATTTTCTTGATGATCGGTTCAGCTTTTTCTGACAAAGCATCGTTGTTGTTTGTTAATAATGTCAAGGCCCTAAGCATTACAGCTTTAACTGAGGCGTCACCTTCCTTTTCTGCCGCTTCTTCAATAAGTGATACAACATTTTTGCAGTTATGGTGAGAGATTTCTTTAGTGCAGGCAATTGCCGAAAAGGCTTGCAATCTTGTTGAAGCGGAATGATGGGAGGCGAGTTTTTCTACTTGGGTGATTGACCATTCGATGTTTTTATCGTTAGCCGAAAGTATTGTACTATATATGAATTTTTCATAGCCTTCCCCTTTTCGTAAGACATAATCTAGCGCTTGCTTTGCCCGGTTAAGATCTTGTTTGCAGAACTCGGTAAAAGAACTCATGGTTCCAAAAAAAGAAAATTCGTCATCACATTTTCCTGTAAGTTCCGTTATGCAATCAATTATGTCTTCTGGCTTTGAGTCTATTAAGGGAATAGTGTCGTTGTATACATCGATTAAAATAAATAGCCTGTCTTGTACTTCATTTATTGGGAGTTTAGAGTATTCTGCGTTTAAATCTAGTTGACCATTGTTATGGAGGGTCGACAAGGCTTCTGTAAGCCTGTTTTTCTGCTCGCTTTCTTCTTTGGATGCGAGTTCTATTATGAAAGTATGGAAACTGCCAGAGTCTATGGATTCTTCCAGTCTTATTGTTAACTCTCCCTTGCGCATACGGTCACCGTTATGTCTTTATGTGTCGTTATTGTAGCTTAAAGAGTTGATAAGATAAAGTTCGGATTATTATTTTATAAGTTATTTTTTACAAAAGCCGTTTTTTGGTGTGGCTGGTAAAAAAAATTAAGGTTCTTTTTTATTGTAATAAGGTGAGGGCTTAAATATGGTGGTGCAACCACTTGTCAGCTCTAGTCCGGCCACCGTCGGCTATTCGTTTCCCGTCGCCTACGGCTCGGCATCTCCGACTTATTTACCATGCTCTCGGTTGTCTCCGTCATGTTTGTTATGATCTGGCTGGCCGACGCCAGCCTTAGGGACCGTTTCAAAGGGAGGCCGAGATGCTGAGTTCATATCAGCAGATTTTTAATTATTCATTATGACTCAAAGGTTGCCAAATTCGGCATCCTAGATAACGTGTCCGCGTCCATAGCCAGTTGCATGCAACACTAACCCAATGCCTTTTCTGCGTGAGAGAGTATATGGCATATGTTCCACGAACAACAGCTGCAAGTATAAGCCAAGGCGCCAATGCCGGATAAATTATCAGCCCCCAGACCACCAACATCCTGAGGAGTTCTAATGGAGATTGGATGGGGCCGAATGTTTCGGCACTGTCTTGGTATAGCGCTGGTAGGTGCAAGATAAAAAGAGCTGTGAATGATAATGAAAGTAGTGCGAGGGTTGGCGGTCTCAATGAGCAAGTGCAACACGTGACCCATCAGGTACGGTGCTGCCATGACTCACTGCTATCGCCATCTCTCTGCTGAAGACCGAGCCGCCATCATGATGATGCGAGCCACTCATTCGATCCGGGCCATCGCCACTCATCTGGGCCGTGCACCGAGCACAGTGTCGCGAGAAATCGCTCGTCACACGGTCGATCCCATCAAGGGCTATGATGCCGGCCTGGCGGGTTACCGGGCCCGTCTGACGCGACATCGGCCACGTCAGCGCCCCAAGCTGCATCCCGACGGGGAGCTCTTCGAGGTGGTGGTCTACCTGCTGCGCAAGTACTGGTCACCGGAACAGATAGCCCGCACACTGAAGCGTATGTCTCCCAACGATTCACGTCGCCAGGTCTCGCATGAGGCCATCTACAACGCGCTCTATGTGATGCCTCGCGGCAGCCTCAAGAAGGAACTCATCGCCTGCTTACGGCAGGGCAACGGCAAGCGTCGTCCACGCAGTCGTGGCAAGGATCGACGCCAGCAGATCCCCGAGCTGGTCAGCATCCATATGCGGCCGCCGGAGATCGAAGATCGCCTGATGCCTGGCCACTGGGAAGGCGATCTCATCATTGGCGCCAACAATCGCTCCGCCGTCGGTACGCTGGTGGAGCGGACCACACGGTTGGTGATCCTGGCGAAAGTGGACGGCACCACGGCGACGGCGGCGGCCGTCGGCTTCAGTGACAAGCTCAATGAAGTGCCGCGCTCCCTGCGCCTGTCCATGACGTACGACCAGGGCAGAGAGATGATGAAGCATGCCGAGATCACTCAGAAGACCGGTACGGCGATCTACTTCGCTGATCCGCATAGCCCATGGCAGCGGGGCTCCAATGAGAACACCAACGGGCTGTTGCGGCAGTACCTGCCGAAGGGCACGGATCTGTCGGTCTACAGCCAGGAAGAGCTCGATGAGATCGCTGATTCACTGAACACCCGGCCGCGCAAGACACTGGACTGGCGAACGCCGCTGGAAGTTTACGCCGAGGTGCTCAAGAAATCCGTCGGTGGACCGAGCACCCTTCAATAGCGTTGCGCTTGGAACTTGAGACCGCCGTCGTGTGCGCGAGATCAACGAGTGCGTACTGGCGTTGGCGACAGGTAGCCGAAAACGTTGGAACCTTGGGTGAGTGTAGAAGGGAGCTAATCGCTATTTTGTAATTCCCTAATCGCATAAGAGGGGATTATATATAACTAATTGATATTTATAGTTTTTATTTACGCTTCTCCTAGTTGTCGATCCATTGAATTAGTTATTGACAATTAATGTACACAACACTATCGTTGTGTACATGCTGCCCAATTTAGTAACTATACATGGCGCGCCTTGGAGCGTGCTCCCTCCAGGTATCCACTGGGCAACCCTAGCCGAGGTTGAGGCAGCGTTTGCGACGAATGTACGTAGACGAAAGCTTTTTTCTGGCCTCTTGGAAGTATCTGAAGCGCTGGCACGTGCTGGATGCAGACGCTTATTTCTAGACGGTAGCTATGTCACAGGGAAGCCTAATCCGGGGGATTACGATGGATGTTGGGATCCGTATGCCGTTGATCCTAGCTTACTAGACCCGGTTCTCCTTGATTTCTCAGAACTGCGAAGAAAACAAAAAGAAAAGTTTTTGGGAGAGGTGTTTCCCTTCTCTTTAGAAGCCGCACCTGGTAAGAAATTTATAGAATTTTTTCAGGTAGAAAAACACTCTGGGGGTAGGAAAGGTATTGTCGCTATCGATTTAACAGCTGAATCCTTTAACGCTGTTGAAGGAGAATCGTCATGATTTGCAATGAAAGGCAATACAAAATCACCTCAAAGCAGGTTGAGGAGCTCAAATCTGCCTTGATCTCTTTAAATGGGAATGAGGCTAGTGATTGGCTTGTCAAAGCGCAAAAGGCAGCCTTAGAGAGTCAGATATCTGATCTTGAGTCTCAAGTTGCTGAGTATTCGTTTCTAAAACAAGGTCATTTAAGGCACTCTGAATACTCTGATCTAAGCAGCTTGCCTAGGGTGTTAATCCAAGCTCGAATAGCAAAAGGGCTGTCTCAGAAGTCTTTAGCAGATTTGGTCAATGTTAAACCTCAGCAGATACAAAGGTATGAGTCTTCAGAGTATATGGGGGCTAGCCTATCTAGGCTAATTGAAATTTCTCAGGTGTTGGGTGTAAAAATTTCTGAGTCTTGGGGGGAGTCTACGAACTCTAGCGGCAATGCTGTTTTTGTTTGGGAAAAAGAAGATGATGTTGACTGGTCTGAGTTTCCCATAAAAGAAATGATAAAAAGAGGTTGGATTGAACTTAAGCATAAGGCATCACCGGCTGAAGCAGTAAAGAGTTTCTTTTTACGTGCAGCTGGGAGCCAGTATGCTACGGCTTTGCATAGAAAAAAATTTTACGGTGGAAACTCCCCGAAAGAATATTCTCTGCTTGCTTGGCAAGCAAGAGTGCTTGAGAAGGCCCGAGATATTGCTTCCTCTGGCAATGTTGGTGAGTTTTTCTTAAATGACAGCTGGGTAAGGGAACTCGCTTTACTTTCTGCTTCAGATAACGCTCTTGAAAAAGTTAAAGGGTTTTTAGCGTCAAAAGGTGTCATATTTATAGTTGAGCCACACCTGCAAGGTACATATTTAGACGGTGCTGCTATGATGCTGGATACGGGACATCCAGTCATTGCGATGACACTACGTCATGACAGATTAGATAATTTCTGGTTTGTGCTTTTTCATGAGCTTGGCCACGTTTTCCTTCATCTGTTCGATTCATTAAATATGGATTTCTTTGATGAAGAAGACGGAAGTTATCATGATCCTCTTGAGGAGGAGGCTGACAAGTTTGCGTTGGATTCTCTGATCCCTCAGGAAGCCTGGGACACGTGCTTGTCCAGATTTTCAATGAGTCGCCAATCAGTTTTAAAAGATGCAGAAAGGTTGAGGATTCATCCTAGTATCATTGCGGGGCGAATTAGAAAGGAGAAAAACAACTATACAATATTATCCGACTTGGTAGGGCATGGTGAGGTCCGCAATGTTCTTGGAGGAGATTGATGGAAGTTCCTTTTCTGTATATGCCGGTAATTAAGTGGCGACAAGGTGAGTACCAAGCCTTGCTTAGGTTGCATAAGTCTGTTAAAGATCATGTCTTCCCACTAATAGTAGTTCCACCTGTTGAATATGATTTTGAGGAGAAGCGCCCTAAGAAAACAGTACAAGAGCATATTCAACCTTTTGCAAAACGCTTTCACAAAAAGTGGGGAGGCAGGAAGGCTTGTATTGATCTCCATGATAGCCTTCTTTCTGCTCGGATGCAGAATGCGAGCTTAGTTGTAAGCTATATTTTTGAAGAGCTAAGGCAAGAGGGGTGTGCTGCTATCCCAGTGACTAGGCTTTCTCATGATATGAGCTTTGTCAACGAGATTAAGCGCATTGTTTCTGTTGATGGAAAAGGAGTCGCATTACGTATCACTCTTGATGATATTATGTCTCAAAATGTTGATTCTTTAATTAAGTCAGTCATGTTAAGGTTGGGCGTTGCCGTTTCCGATATTGACTTGATTGTTGATATTGAAGATCCAGAATCTTTTGAACCCTATGATGTTTTTGCTAAAGCGTTGTCAAGTGCTATAAGGAATATCTCAGACTTAGTTGCGTTCAGGACTTTTTTTGTCGCTGGAACTTCTTTGAAACTATCTAACGTTCGGCGGCCTGGAGGCGAGCCTACCCGACACGAATGGCTACTTTATAAAGAACTAGCTCGTGAGCTAAAAGATATTAGAGTTCCTGAGTATGGGGATTATACTATCGAAACTCCTTATTTTATTGATCAGGATATGAGGTTTCTAAAGCCTGCTGGAAAGATTGTATATACGACAGATAGCACTTGGCTGGTACCAAAAGGTAAGAACTTTAGAGAGGATAGGGAGCAAATGGTTGATCACTGTTCTTATATTGTTAACTCTGGGAAATATTGTGGGCCAGCGTTCTCTCACGGAGATAAAAGGATATATGACACTTTAAATAAAATTGAAGGTACTGGTAACCAAGGAACATGGAAAGGAGTAGGTGTGAGTCACCACATTACATTTGTTGTTAAGCAGCTCTCCATTTTTCGCGTTTATTGAACTTATTTTTTATCCAAGCTACTAAGTCTTCCATCTTGGCACGGTTTGCTATTTCTTCATACAGTGCTTTCCTAGTTTTGTTGTTTAGATTGCTTTTTATCCCGTATTTCTGCAGAAGCTCTATGGCTTCTTTTTTCCAAAGTAAATGTGCTAGTTCGACCATATCTACGCTTGGATTTTTAGAAGGCCGTCTTATGGTCTTGAACTTTACTCCTCCTCTAGGCCCTATTTCCACTTTTATAACTCCGCACCAATCTGGCGAGACGTTTAAAATCTCGCCAATATGATTTTGGGCAGCCACAATAGTTAGCTTTTGGAGACTTTTGCTATACTGGTCAAGTTGAGAGGTAAACCTTGAAAGGTTGTCTTTCGAGCTTTTTATTTCATAGCCGTGTATATCGCCGTTGATAACAGCGATATCTATTCTATTCTTCCCATGAGCAAGGCCCAGCTCATCCAGGACTATGGTCTGGGGGCAGTTGTGCTGATGTTGCAATATTTTTTTATGCAATGCCCCTCTGATCAGGGCATCTGTAGATTGCAAAAATTTTCTCCGCATGTTTATGACCGCCTACTTCTTTATACTATCAAGTTTACAACATGAGGTGCGTCATTGCCTAAAACTTTTCAGTATACCATGATTTTGTTTCTCGCGTAAGAGGGTGTTGGAGTGCCATTGTCTGTGCCATTTGGCAATTGCTGAGCCATATTCATAATTTTGTATGATCATTTCTTCGCACAGAGTTATATCTAGTTAGCCGCTGCAGAAAATGAGGGCTCTTCCACGAAAAGTTATGGCTCCAGTGATTTGCTACGTCAGAGGTACACCAGCGGTACACACACCAGCTTCGTATGCTATCCTCAACTTTCGCTAAGCTACTGATTCCAAAGAACTGTACCTTTCGCTCGATTACGGTCTCTTTTCCTTGAATCTCAGTAACTTATTGTTTTAAAAGCGAGCTCATAATCCCTTGGTCGCTGGTTCGAGTCCAGCTGGGCCCACAATAGAAACAACGGCTTCCCTTCCTTCTTGCACCGGAATCCCCTTCGGTTCACTGCACTGCCTACACTCTGTCCACACCCCACTTTCGGGCCGAATCCGGCGGCTTCCGTGAAGTGGTCGGCAGACCATTGAATCTCAGTCAGGCAATCTCCAGCTCGACATGCCCTGGCTTGGAGCGAGGACGGGAAGGGCCGATAACGATACGGACCTCCCGGCCGAGGGCGGCGATAGCTTCCAGCATCTTGGCCTCGCTGATGCCCCGGAACTGGCCCCGCAGCAAGGCGGAAACCTTGGGCTGAGGCAACCCCATGATCTCGGCGGCTCGGCTTTGAGTCAGACGGCGACGCTTGATGATCTCGCCGATCTGGGCGGCGAGCCGGGCCTTGATGAGCATTTCCTCGGCATTGGGTATGCCAAGGTCTTCATAAACGTTGGTGGTGCCTTCTTCGATGGTCATGACTTTCCCCCTTTGGCGTGCTGTGAAGTGGCTACACGGCATCTACGTCTAGATGTTGCAATGGGCCCTTTTGGAATAGAGGGTGGGTATAACCCGATGATTATACTAGATATTAGCCATTAATGTCGCTTTGGCCAAAGGGGCAAGCAGCGCCATTTCTCCAAGCCTGGTGACAACCCCGTTATTGCCACTGCTCGTGACCAGCAGCCTTCGGCGCGCTCGGGGCATGCCCACATGGAGCAGGCGCGCTTCCTGCGCCAGAGGCTCCTCGTCGTCGACATGATGCCTCCACGCCGAGGAACCCACCACACCATGGCGAATCCGCCGGCGCCGTGAGGGCGGCGATGCTGTCGGGAGCCCTTTGACAGGCGTCCATGCCATTCACCACCGCCAGGCCCCTCTCGCTCTGGGACGGCCAGGGTCAGAGGCGCGTGGTTCTTGTGTACCTGTCGCTGTGAACGCCGCTTCCCTGCCGTTACGCCGTAGCCCACGTAGTCAACTAATATGAGTTCGAACAACGGACGGAGATCGGCTCATGGTCGAACAATCTCGCCAGCAAGGGGAACACGAGGACTCGCCCGGTGGCTCAGGGCCCGGCGGGCGATCCGCCAGGATGACCTGGGGCCTGCGCGCCTTCGGGGTGATCATGGCGCTGGTGGTCTGGCTCGCCATGGGGTTCGCCGAGGGGCTGTCGTCGGACGCGCGCTGGGTGGCGACGATCGCCACCCTGATGGCAATCTGGTGGATGACGGAGGCGATCCCGCTCTCGGCTACGTCTCTTCTGCCGATCGTGTTGATCCCGATGCTGACCGAGCGGACCGTCGGCGAGGCCACGGCGCCTTACGCCAGCTCCATCGTGTTCCTGTTCCTCGGCGGCTTCCTGATCGCCATCGCCATGGAGAAGTGGAACCTCCATCGTCGCATCGCGCTGCTGACGCTGGCCCGGGTCGGGGTCGAGCCTGAGCGGATCGTGCTTGGCATGATGCTCGCCACGGGTTTCCTGTCGATGTGGGTCTCGAACACCGCCACGACGCTGATGATGCTGCCGATCGGGCTCTCCGTGCTGCGCCTGGTGGCGGAGCGCAGCGGCGAATCCCCGGAAACCGTCTCCCCCGGCCATGACCCCGCAGGCCATGCGCACGATCACCACCGGGCCGGCCACGTCGATTTCATCTTTGATGAGAACATCAAGCGGTTCGGTATCTGCCTGCTCCTGGCGATCGCCTGGTCGGCGAGCATGGGCGGCCTCGGTACCCTGCTCGGTAGCCCGCCGAATGCCATCGTCGCCGGCTACGCCGCCGACGAGCTGGGCCGCACCATCGGCTTCCTCGAGTGGATGATGCTCGGCGTGCCACTGGGCCTTACCTTCATCCTGGTGGGCTGGGTGCTGATGACCCGTGTGCTCTACCGGTTCAAGGTCGCGGAGATTCCCGGTGGCAAGGAGATGATCGACGGCGAGATCCACAAGCTCGGCCCGCTGAGTCAGGGCGAGAAGATGGTGATGATCGTCTTCGGCTCGGCGGCGTTCCTGTGGGTCGTGCCAGGACTGCTCGCTAATATCCCGTGGGTGGGTGAGCGGCTGGGGCCGCTGGGCGAGCTCAACGACACCGCCATCGCCATCGCCGCCGGCATCGCGATGTTCATCCTGCCCGCGCGAGGCCGGAGCGAGATGGTGCTGAACTGGCAGGATGCCGAGGACGGGCTGCCCTGGGGCGTCTTGCTGCTGTTCGGCGGTGGCCTGAGTCTCGCCGGCGCGGTCGCAGGCACCGGCCTGGACAGCTGGTTCGGCGAGCAGATCACCGGGCTGCAGGTGCTGCCGATCGTGCTGCTGGTCGCCGCCGTGGTCACGATCGTGCTGTTCCTCACGGAGGTGACCAGCAACACGGCGACGGCCGCGACCTTCATCCCCGTGCTCGGCGGCGTCGCCGTCGGCATCGGCGCCGATCCGATGACGCTGCTGATCCCGGCGGCCTTCGCCGCGACCTGCGCCTTCATGCTGCCGGTCGGCACGCCGCCGAACGCCATCGTCTTCGGCACCGGCGCGGTCACCATCGGCCAGATGGCGCGCGGTGGCGTCGTGCTCAACGTCATCGGGATCGCCTTGATCACCCTCTTCTGCTACATGCTCGGCGGTGTCGCGCTCGGGCTGCAGTTCTGATCTCGCGGCCCGGCGATCGGCGACTTCAAGCCGACCTCGACAGCGGCCGGAACGCTTAGCCGGCCAGGATAACCACCGCGCCGTAGGTCGCCACGCCGGCGACGACCGGCCAGCCGAGCGAGCGCAGGCGATGCCAGACGGCCAGGGTCGCCAGCACGCCGATCAGCGTGGCCAGCCAGGAGGTGGCGTCGGGCTGGCGCGGCACCAGCGAGACCCCGAGCACGGCGGCCACCATCATCGGGCCGAGGATGGCGAGCCACTGGGGCATCGCGTCCGCGCCCGGCTCGCCGTCGAGCTTCCTGAGCCGCCGCCGCATCCACAGCAGCGGAACCAGGCGCATCAGCAGGGTGCCGAGGGCCGCGGCCAGCACGGCCAGCCAGAGGGCGCTACTCATCGCGACCTCCCGTCGTCCGGGGGGCGAATTTCACCAGGTAGAAGCACAGCGCCCCGCCGACGGCGGCGAGGGGGATACCGAGGTTGGTGGCGCCGGCCAGGGTGAAGAGCATGGCCAGCACGATGCAGATCCCCAGCGCCAGGCTCCAGCGCCGGCAGGTGAAGCGTGGGGCCACCAGCACCAGGAACAGCGCCGGCAGGGCGAAGGGCAGGATCTCGCCGAGCAGCGGCCAGCGCGCCATCAGCCAGTCGCCGGCGATGGCCCCCAGGGCCGTGCCGGCGACCCAGCTCGCCCAGGCCAGCAGGGCAGCGCCGCTGAACCAGCCGAGCCGCGCCGACTCGGCGAGCTGCGGCAGGCGATGGTGGGCCAGGGCGAAGACCTGATCGGTCAAGGTGTGCATCAGCCAGGGCCACCAGCGGCTGGCGGTCAGCCAGGGCGCCAGGTTGGGGGCATAGACCACATGGCGCAGGTTGATCAGCAGCGTCATGACGACCACCAGCCATAAGGGCGCGCCGCCGGTGATCATGCCGACGAACAGGAACTGTGACGCCCCAGCGTAGAACAGCACCGAGATGATCACCGCCTCCCAGGTGCTGAACCCCGCCTGGATGGCGACCAGGCCGAAGGAGATCGCCACCGGCACGTAGCCGCCCAGCAGCGGTATGGCCTCGCGCACGCCCGTCAGCCAGGGGCGAGGCAGCGATGAGCTGGCCTGCAGGGTCATGGGCTGGGATCTCCCTCGGCGTAGATGACGGTGAGGAGCAGCGTCGCCCAGCGCTCCCCGGTGCGATAGAGGTGCGGGCGGTCGGCCGCGAAGGCCAGGGTGTCGCCGGCATGCAGCCGTCGGGTCTCGCCCTCCGGCCCCGCCTCCAGCTGGCCGCTGATCAGGGTGAGCGACTCCCGGGCACCCGGGGTGTGCGCCTCGGCATGGCGGGTGGTGTGGGGCGCGCAGCGCATCCAGTAGGCGTCCACCTGGGGCGTCTCCTTGCCCTGGTCGATCAGCCGCACCTGCACCCCGTCCTCGCCCAGCGGCACGCTGATCGGTGCCACCAGGGTGCCGAAGGGCACGTTCAGCTGCACCGCCAGCCGCCAGATGGTATCCAGCGTCGGGTTGCCGTTGCCCTGCTCGAGGCGCGACAGGTTCGACTTGGCGATGCCGGCGGCGGAGGCCAGCTGCGACAGCGACAGCCCCGTCTCCTGTCGCAGCCGCTGCAGGTGCTGGCCCAGGGTGCCGAGCGAGAGCCGGTCCATGGTCAGTGCTCCATGCCGTTCGATAAGAAGCGTGTTCGATATAAGGAACGTTCTATAAAAGGAACATGACGCTGTCAAGGCGAGCCTGGCGGCCGGAAACGGGGAGGGCCGCAAGCCCGGCGAGGGTGGCGGGCAGGCGAGCCCCGCGGGTAGAGGCGGCCGGTGGTGTTGTCCGGCACACCCCGCGCGGTCAGTGGCGGCTGTGGCGAACCACCTCGCCATCGCAGAGGGTGGCGCGATGGCGGCCGTCCACGAAGGGCGGGTCGTCCCAGCGCAGCGTCTTGCAGACCTCGCCGTCGGCATGGGTGACGCGCCCGACGCTGTCGGGCGTGCCGAGGATGGTGAGCGCCTGGTTCTCCGACATGCCCGCCACCAGATGGCCCCTGCCATGGGCGCGGGCCTTGGCGTTGCGTCGGTCCAGGGCCGAGAGATAGTCCCGGGTACTGCGTCCTTCCGAGCGGGCGGGCGGTGGGGAGGCCCCTGGCAGGCTCGGGAAGGCCGACAGGTCCGGGGCCGGGTAGGTGGTGATGGCGTCATCCTCGTGGAGCCTGTCGCCCCGGGGGCAGGGGGACGCCTGGTAACGGGTGCCCCCGTCGCCGTCACAGCGGTAGACCTGGCCCTGTGCGCTCAGCGGCAAGCCGGCCAGCACCAGCGCGATCCATGGCCACTTCATGCCGGCCGCCGTCCCGTCGGGATGCCCGGCCGGCCCGTGGCCCCGCCTCGGCAGGCCAGCCCCCGCCGGCGCATCGCGTCCGTCCTCAGCGTGATCTCGTCCATCGGCGTTGCCTCCCTGTTGCCTTCCATCCTAGGCCAGGGCATCGCCGGGCAATGTAGGGTCCTTCCTACATTCGAGTAGGACGATCGATATCCCTGGAGGGACCGGGCTCTACGGTGACGTCGCAGGCGAGCTGTCGCCATGCCGTCGTCGGGGGTTGCCGCCGGGCGGGAGAGGCGATGGGGGTGGGCTCGGCAGCGTGGCGCGTCCCTCCCGGGCGTCGTAATGGGGCGACAGCTCTGCCTCGGGGAAACGTCTCCGATTGCCCGGGGCATCGCCCGCGGCCGAACCTTGGCCGATCCCCGCAGTCGCAGGGCACCAGGAACCCGCTTCTCCGGTCGATCTCTGGTGCTTCGGGCGACCATGGTCTTGACTGAGCTTGGAGAGGTTCTGGAGGATACTGCCCGGGAGCACGGAGGTTCCCGTATCGTCTCATCAGCCTGATACCCGCTTCGGCCTTGCGCCGGACACCCGAGGGCGTGCTCGGCCGAACCGTCGTCTCCACACGGCGAGCGTGACGATGGTCGAGTCCTCGGCCAATGCGAAGGAGTGTGAACAGTGCAAGCATCCGTACGATTGTCCCCGCCTGTCCCGGGGCCCGCCCGACGTGTCCGCCCCTGGCTGGTGGCGGGCCTGCTCGGCGCCCTCGGCGGCCTGGCGTCGCCGACCCTCCTGGCCTTCGGCTTCGAGGACGTGGCGCAGAAGGCGAAAGCCCTGTCCGAGACCGCCTACGAAGCGCCCGAAACGAACCTGCCCGACGCCTTGCGCGAGCTCGAGTACGAGGACTATGCCAAGATCCAGTACCATCGCGACCAGGCGCTGTGGAGCGATGAGGATCTGCCCTTCCAGCTGACCTTCTTCCACGAGGGCATGCACTTCGACAGTGCCGTCAAGGTCAACACCGTGGTCGACAACGAGGTCCAAGAGGTGGGCTTCGACCCCCAACGCTTCGATTACGGCGACCTGTCGATTCCCGAGGAACAGCTCGAGGGCCTCGGCTTCTCCGGCTTCAAGATCGTCAACGCCCTCAACCGCGAGGACGTCATGGACGAGGTCATGGTCTTCCAGGGGGCCAGCTATTTCCGGGCGCTCGGCCGTCACCAGCAGTACGGCCTGTCGGGCCGGGGCCTGGCCGTCGACACCGCGCTGCAGACCGGCGAGGAGTTCCCCGCCTTCCGCGAGTTCTGGGTGGTGAAGCCGACCCCGGAGAGCCAGTACCTGACGGTGTTCGCGCTGCTCGATTCGCCCAGCCTGGCCGGCGCCTATCGCTTCGTGCTGCGTCCGGGGGATGACACCGTGGTGGACGTCAAGTCGCGCCTGTTCCTGCGCCGCGAGGTCGAGAAGCTGGGCATCGCCCCGCTGACCAGCATGTACCTGTTCGGCCCCGGCCAGCCCTCGGAGAGCCTCAACTACCGGCCGGCCATCCACGACTCGAACGGCCTGTTGATCCACGATGCCAGCGACGGCTGGACCTGGCGGCCGCTGGCCAACCCGGCGCGGCTGATGGTCGACGAGGCCTCCGTCGAGTCCCTCGAGGGGTTCGGCCTGCTGCAGCGCAGCCACGACTTCAGCGACTACGAGGATCTGGTCGATCGCTACGACCGCCGCCCGAGCGCCTGGATCGAGCCGCAGGGCGACTGGGGCGCCGGCCAGGTCGAGCTGATCCAGATCCCCACCCCCAACGAGACCAACGACAACATCGTGGCGTTCTGGAAGCCCGAGTCGTTGCCGCCGCTCGGCGAGCCGCTGAACCTCAGCTACCGGATGTTCTGGACGACCACCGAGGCCAAGTTCCTCGACCCCGACCTGGCGTGGGTCGACGAAACGCGCCGCTCGCAGGGCGAGGTACGCCGCGACGACCTGGTGCGTGAGCCGGACGGCTCCATCGCCTTCGTGCTCGATTTCCAGGGGCCGGCCCTGGAGTCCTATCCCGGCGACAAGGGGCTCGAGGTGGAGGCCAGCGTCGGCGACAACGGCGAACTGGTCGCCAGCCGGGCCGTGCCCAACCAGGCCGAGGGGGGCTGGCGCGTCTTCCTGCGCGTCAAGCGCGGGGATGAGGACCGGCCGGTGGATATCCGCGCGACCCTGAAGGACGGCGACGAGGCCCTGTCGGAAACCTGGTACTACCGGCTCCCCGCCAATGGTTGAGCGCAACGCCCCCCCCGACCGGGCCGCCGAGTACCTGGAGCGCCTGGCCTTCGAGGCCGAGTCGCACCAGGCGCGCCGCGAGCTGATGGCCGGCGAGCTCGATGCCGAGGGCCTGGCGGCCCTGCACGAGGGCCTCGGCCAGCAGTCGGCGCCGCAGGAGGACCCCGCCGCGGTGTCGGTGGGCCCGCGGCTGGCGCTGGGCTATTCGTCGCCGCCGCTGGCCCCGTCGCCGCCGCTGTCGACCGACGCCCGGGGCATCACCCGGCTGTGCACGACGCCGCCGCTGGCGCGTACCCCCCTGGCCCCGCAGCCCTGGGCCAAGGGACCGCTGGTGCGCTGGTCGCGTCGCCTGTGGCGCGGGATGACCGGTGCCGGCAACGATTCCGGTCCCGCGCGGCACGGCCGCATGTCGCGCTGGCGGCGGGTCGGTCAGCTGCGGCGGCTGGTGCTGCTGGTGCTGACCGTCGGCCAGAGCCTGGTGGCCGCGGACTACATGCGCACGGTGCTGCCCTACCAGGGAACCCAGCCCCTGGAGATCGCCATCCTGGCGCTGTTCGTGCTGCTGTTCAGCTGGGTGTCGGCGGGCTTCTGGACGGCCCTGATGGGCTTCTTCCAGCTGCTGCGCGGGCGCGACCGCCATGTCATCAATGCCCGCGAGGTGGACGACGACACGCCGTTCGATCCCGGCGCCCGCACCGCCCTGGTGGTGCCGATCTGCAACGAGGACGTGCCCCGGGTGTTCGCCGGCGTGCGGGCCACCCTGGAGTCGCTGCGCGATACCGGGCAGGAGGCGGCCTTCGATCTCTACATCCTCAGTGACACCAACGACCCCGACGTGGCGATCGCCGAGACCCACGCCTGGCTGGCGCTATGCCGGGAGCTCGGGGCGTTCGACCGGGTCTTCTACCGTCGCCGTCAGCGCCGGGTCAAGCGCAAGAGCGGCAACCTGGATGACTTCTGCCGTCGCTGGGGCCGCAACTATCGCTACATGCTGGTGCTCGACGCCGACAGCGTGATGAGCGGCAGCTGCCTGACCCGGCTGGTGCGCCTGATGGAGGCCAACCCCGAGGCCGGCATCATCCAGACCGCCCCGAAGGCGTCCGGCCGGCACAACCTCTACGCGCGGATGCAGCAGTTCGCGACCCGGGTCTACGGGCCGCTGTTCACCGCGGGGCTGCATTTCTGGCAGCTGGGCGAGTCGCACTACTGGGGGCACAACGCCATCATCCGCATGGAGCCCTTCATGCGCCACTGCCTGCTGGCGCCGCTGCCCGGCACGGGGGCGCTGTCCGGCGAGATCCTCTCCCACGACTTCGTCGAGGCCGCGCTGATGCGCCGCGCCGGCTGGGGGGTGTGGATCGCCTACAACCTGGCCGGCAGCTACGAGGAGATGCCGCCCAACCTGCTGGACGAGCTCAACCGGGATCGCCGCTGGTGCCATGGCAACCTGATGAACTTCCGGCTGTTCCTGGCCCGGGGCATCCACCCGGTGCACCGGGCGGTGTTCCTCACCGGGGTGATGTCCTACCTCTCCGCGCCGCTGTGGTGCCTGTTCCTGATCCTCTCCACGGCCCTGCTGGCGGTGCATACCCTGGGCACGCCCCAGTACTTCCCCGAGCCGGGGATGATGTTCCCGGTCTGGCCGCAGTGGAACCCGGGCCTGGCGGTGGGCCTGTTCACCGCCACGGCGACCCTGCTGTTCCTGCCCAAGGTGCTCAGCGTGATCCTCATCAGCTGGCAGGGCGCCCGGGAGTTCGGCGGCGCCGGCAAGGTCTGGCTGAGCATGGTGGTGGAGTCGCTCTTCTCCATGCTGATGGCCCCGGTGCGCATGCTCTTCCATACCCGCTTCGTGCTCGCGGCCCTGCTGGGGCGGGGGATCCAGTGGCGCTCGCCGTCCCGCGACAACAGCGACACGACCTGGGGGGACGCCGTGCGCAACCATGGCGTCCAGACCCTCATCGGTGCCGCCTGGGCGGCCGGGGTCTACTATCTCGAGCCGACCTTCCTGTGGTGGCTGGCGCCGATCGTCGGCGCGCTGATGGTTTCCATCCCCGTCTCGGTGTTCTCCAGCCGGGTGTCGCTGGGCCTGCGCAGCCAGCGGGCGCGGCTGTTCCGGATTCCCGAGGAGACCCGTCCGCCCAGGGTGCTGCGTCGCATGGTACGCCACCTGAAGCGGATGACCCGCCGGCCCGCCTCGCCGACCTTCCCCCAGACGGTGGTCGACCCGGTGGCCAATGCGCTGGGCTGTGCGCTGGCCACCAGTCGCCATGGCCGCTCGGCGCTGCTGCAGCGGCGCCGCGAGGAGCGGGTGGCCGAGGCGGTCAGAAGCGACCCGCGGCGGCTGCCCCCGGCCGAGCGGCTGCGCCTGCTCGACGACCCGGTGCTGCTGTCGATGCTGCACTTCCGGGTGTGGGCCGAACCGGACGCGCATCCCGCCTGGCGCGAGCTGGGCCTGCCCAGGGTGCCGAGCCTGAAGGTGCCGGGGCGGAGCCGGGAGGCAAGCGGTGAGCCCGGCCTTCCCGAGGCGCCGAGCCTGAAGGTGCCGGGGCCGGCCCGGGAGGCCAGCGGATGAGTGGCCCGACCGCCGACCGGTCGCGTGACCCGGCATCACGCGATCGGGTCCAGGCCCAGGCCCCGACCAAGGAGCGCTTCATCGGCCTGGAATGGCTGCGCTTCGTGCTGGGGCTGTACATCGTCATCTTCCACACGCTGCACAACTACCCGTCGATCTCGGGCTGGTCGCACTACATCACGGATATCGGGTTCTTCTCGACCAGCTCCTTCTTCGTCCTCTCGGGCTTCCTGCTGGCGCACGTCTACCTGGATCACCATCAGTCGCTGCGCGAGCCGGCGCGCAGCTTCTGGATCAAGCGGTTCGCGAACCTCTACCCGATCCATATCGGCGCGTTGCTGCTGGCCATGCTGGTGTCGACCGCGGTGGGCCAGCTGGCCATCACCCCGGAGGATGCCGCCGCCTCGATCCGCTTCGTGATCTACGACGTCAACAACGACCTGGGGCAGACCGATCCCGAGGCCCTGCGCCATTACATGAGCGACCCCGAGCTGGCGGTCAACCTGGCGCTCAACTTCACCCTGCTGCACGCCTGGAATCCCCTCTACCTGACCTTCAACCCGCCGTCCTGGTCGATCTCGGCGCTGATGGGCTTCTACCTGGTCTTCCCCTGGGCGGCGCCGCGGCTGTTCCGGGTACGCCATGTCGGCCGGGCCCTGGCGCTGACCAACCTGCTCTACCTGCTGCCGCCCCTGGTGGTCATCGCCCTGACCGACTACGGCATGCCCGAGACGGGTATCCTGCACCGCAATCCACTGATCCGCCTGCCCGAGTTCATCGCCGGGATCCTGCTGTGCGTGCTGTACTCGCGCTGGCGGCAGGCCGGCTACCGGCCCGGCCGGGGCACGTGCCTGGCGATGGCGCTGTGGGTGGCCGGCTCGGTGGTCGTGGCGGTGTGGCTGCTGGGGCAGGGCCACGCCTGGTACTACCTGCTGCACAACGGCCTGCTGCTGCCGGCGCAGCTCATGCTGATCCTGCTGATGACCCGGGTGCCTTCGCCCGCGGACCCGCGGCTGCGACGGCTGGCCAGGCGCCTGGGCGGCGCCTCCTTGCCGATGTTCGCGCTGCACGTGCCGCTCTACGTGATCTTCACCCGGGTCGAGCGGGTCCTCGCCGGCGAGCCCTCGCGTTGCTTCGATGACCTGCGCGGTTGCCTGGAGGCCGCCGGGGACAGCTCACTGATGATGTACCCGGTCTTCCTGCTGTTCACCGTGGTGTTCTGCGTGATGTTCCAGGAGCGCTTCGTGCTGCGGGTCCGCGAGCACCTGCAGCGCCATCTCATGGGGCGGCTGCTCCCCTCGGCACGCCAGCAGGGGTAGGAGCCTGTCGGACTCAACCCTGCGGTCCGGTGCCTGCTGCTCGATTCCCCATGGCCACAGCCGTGTCGTGGCGATATAGATGCCGCCGTAGGCCGCGGCGGTCGATCACGCCGAGAGGCGCGCCGCCACGGCGTCGAGGAAGCCGTGCATGTCCACCACCGTCTCCGTCGCCGGGTCGGTGGTCTTGCCCTTGAGGTCGCCGGTGACGATGCCGTCGCCGACGGTGCCGATCAGTGCCTCCTTGAGACGGCCGGCGTAGTCGGCCAGCGCCGCGTTGGCCTCGCGCTCCGCCAGGGTCTCCAGGGCATTGGCCACGGCATAGATCAGCGCCGAGGAGTTGAAGTGCGCCTCCTTGCCGTCGCTCTCCAGGTACTTGAGGTAGAGATCGTGGGCGGTACCGTGGGGCGCCTCGAACAGCATGGTGCCGTTCTTGCTCTCGATGATCGAGCTGGCGGTGGCCAGGCTGCCGCCGAGGGCCGCGGAGATATCCGAGAAGATGTCGCCGTCCAGGTTCTGCGCCGGGTAGAGGGCGTTGCGGGGCGGGTCGGTGATCATCTTGATCAGCTGGCTGGAGGGTCGCATGATCATGAAGGAGGGCGGCGGGGTGTCGGCCTTGGCCAGCTCGCGGCGCGCCTCGGTGATGACGTCGCTGAACACCTCGTCGTAGTCCATGTACTCGCGCTTGAGGCCGAAGTAGACCTCCTTGTCCTTGCGCGAGGCGTCGCGGAACACCTGCAGCACCCAGTCCTTGATCGCCGCCCGGTCGTTGGACATCAGCAGGATGGGATCGCCCTGCTTGACGTGCCGGGCGTGTTTCTCGTCGCCGTCGACCACCACCTTGAGGATGCCGTCCTCGGTGGCGGGCATGTTGTAGCTGCCGTACTGGTCGCCGCCCCCGGCGCTCATCCGCGAGATCGACACCTGGGCCTTGCGCTCGGGAATGCCGTAGCGCTTGAGCTGCTGCACCAGCTTGTAGAGCTTGCGGCCGGTGTTGTTGTCCGGCACGCCCCACAGGGCCCGCTCGGGCGGGTTGGCGACGAGGCGCGCGGCCTGGGCATCGATCAGCTCGTAGTGGTAGGCGAGCCCGAGTGACTCGGCCTGTTGCTGGTAGTGGGCCCGGTAGATGTCCTCGATGGCGGCGCGCATCACGCCGTCGTAGCCGGCGATCACGGTGTCCTTGAGGCCCAGGTAGATGTCGCGCTTCTCGTCGATGGCACGCTGAAAGAAGCGGTGCGCCCAGGCCCGGACGGTGTCGATGTCGTTGGTGGCCAGCAGCCAGGGGTCGCCCTTGTTCACCTCGCGGCGATGCAGCTCCACCGGGTCGCCGCTGGCGCCGACGAACAGCAGCTTGACGATGCCGGTGGCCGAGGACAGGGCGTTGTAGCTGTCCTTGGTGCCGCCGGTGTCCATGGTCTCGACCTCGATGTCGCGGCCGATCCACTGCGGCGTGTCGACCTTGAGGTTGCGGAACTCGATGTCCTCGCGGGTGATGTTGCCGCCGATGCCCTTGCGGATCGCGCCGTTGGGCGACTTGGTGGCCAGCGGATGCAGGCTGCCGGCTTCCAGCTCGGGGTGCACGGCGAGCAGGGCGTCGCGCTGCTCGCGGTTGACCGTCATGCCGGCATTCTTCACGCCCACGCCATGGCGGTTGAGGGCCTCGATGGCGTCGATCACCGCCTGGCCGTTGGTGATCAGCCGGTTCTCCGCGGTCAGGTCGATCTCGACCAGGTCGATGTCCAGCCGGGAGGTCACGAAGGTCTCGAGGATCCTTTCGAAGGCCACCTGGGCCATCTCGTCGCCATGCAGGATGACCAGGGGGGCTGCCACCTTGATCTTGTCGCTCATCATTGCTTCCCATGTTGCGCTAGTGGAATCAGCCTGCCTCACCATCCGCATGAGGCCCGGACCTCGGCCCTGTCGACACCGCCGGCGCAGCGTCGGGCTTCATATGAGTAACCTGTCATTGTACACGCTCTGCCGGGAAGGCGGGCCGGGAGCCGCGCCGGGTCCGGAACCCGCGGTGAACGCTCGCCTCGGCCGGGCGGCCGTCAACGGGGGCGTGGCTCGGCGCCGGACGAGGCGTGCGCGCGCACGCGCCGGGCCAGGTCGGCGACATGGGGATCCTCCACGCCGAGGGCGGCGAGGGCGTCGGCGAGGTTGAGCAGGTAGTCGCTGTTGGGGCCACTGGGGCCATGGGCCTCGGCGATCTGGCGGGCCATGGCCGCCGGCTCGGCCTCGCCCAGGAAGGCGGCGTTGTCCTCGGTGGCGATGTAGGTCAGGCCCTGGGCGGTGTCACCGTCGGCGAAGTGCAGGGTGGTGATCTCGCGCAGGTAGCCGTTCTTCTCGCGCACGTCCAGCGGGCGCAGGGTCGCGGGGGTGATGCGATAGGCCATGCCGTGGCAGACGGCGCCGGGGCGCGGCAGCAGGGTGGCGACCCGCCCCGGGGCCTCCGGGGTGCCGCGGTGGTCGTGGGAGCCCTGCCAGAAGCGGCGTACCCAGCCGTGGATATGGGCCGGACGGCACTCCAGGTAGGGAAAGCCGGCCTTCCAGATCAGCGAGCCGTAGCCGAACAGCCAGATCGCCTCGTGATCGTCGAAGTGGGTCATGCGTCGGTTGAGTAGGGTGGTGTCGTGGACCATGCGTCGTGCCCATGTGGCTGCGTGAGGGGGCAGGAAAACATCCATGATGCGATGTCCGGCCGGGCTTGTCGAAGGCCGCCGGGCCCGGGGCGGGAGTCGGCTCTTGTATACAAAGGCGGATGGCGTAAGATGGATTTCCACGTTTGCCCATCCCGTTATCGAGGAGTGCCCCATGAGCTTTCGAGTCTACCTGTCCGGCGAGATCCACACCGACTGGCGCGAGGAGATCCAGCGCGGTGCCGAGGCCGCCGGCCTGGACATCGTCTTCACCGCGCCGGTCACCGACCACGAGGCCAGCGATGCGGCCGGCGACCCCCTGGGGCCGGCGAGCGAGGGCTTCTGGCGCGACCACAAGTCGTCCAAGGTCAATGCCATCCGCACCAAGACCCTGATCGAGCAGAGCGACCTGGTGGTGGTGCGCTTCGGCGACCAGTACAAGCAGTGGAACGCGGCCTTCGATGCCGGCTACTGCGCCGCCCTGGGCAAGCCCTACGTGACCCTGCACGGCGAGCAGATCGTGCACCCCCTCAAGGAAGTCGATGCCGCGGCCATGGCCTGGGCGACCACCCCGGCCCAGGTGGTGGAGATCCTCAAGTACGTCACCCGCGGCTGATTCTTCCCGCCCCGGGGCTGGTGTCGACCCGCCCCGGGGGCTACGCTGCCTTGGATCCGACAACCCCCTGATTCAAGGAGCTTCCTCGCCATGACCGTGATGATCCTCGGCCTCGTGATCTTCCTGGGTGTGCACTCCGTGCGTATCGTCGCCGACGATTGGCGGCGTGAGCGCCTCGCCCAGTGGGGGGAAGGGCGCTGGAAGGCGCTCTACAGCCTGGTCTCGCTGATCGGCCTGGCGCTGGCGATCTGGGGCTTCGGCCAGATGCGCCTGGACCCGCTGGTCGTGTGGACGCCGCCGCCGGCCATGCGCCACCTGGTGGCGCTGCTGATGATCCCCGCGTTCCTCCTGCTGGTGGCGGCCTATGTGCCGCGCAACCACCTCAAGGCGAAGCTCGGGCATCCGATGATCCTCGGCGTGAAGGTGTGGGCGCTGGCCCACCTGCTGGCCAACGGCGGCCTGGGGGATATCGTCTTCTTCGGCGCCTTCCTGTTGTGGGCGGTGCTCGACTTCCGCGCCGCCCGTCGTCGTCCGATGCCGGCCCCCGTCAGGCCGGTGATGACGGCCACCGTTACCAGCCTGGTGATCGGCGTGGTGGCCTACGCCGTCTTCGCCTTCTGGCTGCATGCGTGGCTGATCGGCGTGCCGGTGATGCCGGCCTGAGGACCCCTGACCATGGAAACGGTGTTGATGTGGCTCGCCACCGGTCTCGGCCTGGGCCTGGCGCCCCTGGCCGCCGGTACCCTCGGCTCGCTGCTGGGCCTGCCACTGGCCTGGTGGCTGCTGGGCCGTGCCCGGCGCGTGCAGCTGGCCGTGGCGGCGGCGCTGCTGGTGGCGGCGATGCCGCTCTGTCACCAGGCCGCGAGCCTGCTGGGCATCAAGGACGATGGACGCATCGTGCTCGACGAGATCGTCGCCTTCCCGGTGGCGGTGATCGGTCAGGCGGCGGCCCGGCAGCCGCTGGCCATGGCGGGCGCCTTCGTCGTCTACCGGGGCTTCGATATCGCCAAGCCGTTGCCGGTGGCCCAGGCCGAGGCGATCCCCGGCGGGATCGGCATCGTGCTCGACGACAGCGTGGCCGCCGCCATGACCTGGCTGGTGGTGGCCGGAGGCCTGGCCCTGGGGCGTCGTCGCCGCGCCGACGGGTGCCGATAACGGGCGTCGCGGCCCGGGCCGCGACGCCCCCGTTCAGGCCTTGTCCGTTGGGGGCGGCGGAAACACCACGTCGAAGCCGCGGGCGTCGAGCTGGGCGATCCGGCTGGGGCGGCCCTGGTCGTCCAGCTCCACCAGGCCGATGCCGGCCCCGTTCCACAGCCGCTCGCCGGCCCGGGCCCGGTCCGGGTCGCGGGGGCGGATGCGCATGCGGCGCCGCTGGGTGAACCAGTTGAGCGGCGAGCGCGGCGCATAGAGCCAGCGGTTGGCCCGGTCGAACCAGTCCAGCAAGGTGTCGGGAAAGGCGTTCTTGATACCGCTGGAGGTGATCTGCCAGAGCTGCGGGCCCCGGCGTCGCTGGCGGATGTGGATGTCGTAGCCGAAGGAATAGTGCACGTCGCCGGAGAGAATCACGTAGTGACCCGGCGTGCGCGAGTGGCGGAAGATGTTGAGCATCACGCCGGCCGCCCCGCGGTGGGCCATCCAGTTCTCGGCATCCACCAGCAGCGGCTTGCCGGCCAGGGTGAAGAGTTTCTGGATGGCCTCGATCAGCTTGACGCCGAACATCGGCGCCGGCGAGACGATGATCACCGAGGGCGCGTCCAGCAGCTCCTGCTGGAATTCCGAGAGTGCCTCCCAGTCCATCAACCCGGAGGGGCGGCGGGGATTGCGCTCGCTGCGCCAGCGTCGGGTGCGGGTGTCCAGCACCACCAGCTTGGGCGGGCCCGGTACCTGGAACTCCCAGCCCTCGAAGCGCAGCAGGTGCCGGATACAGGCGTCCTGTGTCTCGGCGGGCAGCCAGCCCTGCGGCGCGGCGCTCTCCAGCAGCGCGGTCAGCTCGTCCAGCGGCCCGGCCAGCCGGTCGGGGTCGTTGCCCCAGCCCTGGCAGACCAGGTAACCCAGCAGGGCGTTGCCGATGATGCGCCGCGAGAAGGGGTGCTCGTAGGCGGTCTGTTCCCAGGCCGAGGTGAGGTTCCAGTCGTCGGTGATGTCGTGGTCGTCGAAGATCATCAGCGACGGCAGGTGGGCGAGCAGCCGGGCGGCGGCGGGCAGGCCCTCGACGAAGCGTTCGATGACCGCCTGCTCCGTGGCGAAGGTCTCGGCTTTCTCGGCGTCCAGGGACGGCGCCGTCACCTCCACCAGGCGCCAGGGCGTGGGCGACCATACCAGCAGGTACATGGCGATGATCTCGCCGAAGGTCATCAGGTGGTTGTGGGCGTTGGCCGAGGTGAAGACCGGCTTCTTGACCCCGCCGAAGAAGCGCTCCCGCAGGTCGGCGCTGCTGGTCATGTCGGGCAGCAGCGCCTCGCGTTGGTAGTAGGTCGACTCGGCCGCGTAGAGCGCCTGGCTGTCGGCCACGGTGGCCCCCTCCAGGGACTCGTCGAACAGTCCCAGTCGCCGGATCAGCGCATGGATCGCCACCAGCATGGGGCCGGCGACGTCGTCGGCGTAGATCTGGTCGCCGGTCATCAGCAGCCAGGACGGCCATTCCTCGGGCATGTCATGGCGCTCGGCGAGCCAGGCGTCGGCGCGCACCAGGCCGTCCGGGCCGTCATGGTGGGGGCGCCGGCAGGAGCCGTGCAGCAGCCGGTGATGCCCCTCATGAAGAACGAAGGCCGGTCGCCGGGCGCCTTCGCGCAGCAGGTGCGGCGCCCAGTCGGCGATGCCGGCGTCGCCCCGCTCGCCGACGATGCGCAGGTCATAGCCGATGCGTACCCCCTGGGGCAGGGGGGTCTCCAGGGCCAGGTCGATCAGGTGCAGGTGGGCATGCCGGCCGAGCGGCAGGCGCCGCACGCGAGCGTCGTTGAGGGTCAACCGCCGCGGCCCATGGCCCTCGGGGTGCAGGAGCAGCTTGAGGGTCAGCGGCCGGGAGGCCACCAACCAGATCAGCAGGCGGTCCGGGGCCAGCCGACGCAGCAGGGGGCCGGCCAGCACATCGGGCAGCGACTCATTGGCGGTGTCGGGAGACGTCATTGTCGGGGCGTTTCCTGGTCGGGCGACGTGGAGGGCGGGGCCGGCGTGCCCCGCCTGGCGCCATGGTAGCCGACAATCCGCCTGCGACGTGAGTCGCCGTCCGGCGACGCGAGTCGGGAGTGCCTACCAGTGGTGGGGGTAGCGGCGGTGGCGGGCCAGGTTGTTGACCAGGATGGCCACCAGCACCATCACCGCGCAGCCCAGGCCCACCGGCATCAGCGGGAACCACCAGCCGAGGGCATGGATGTCGGGGCCGCCGATCACCGCGACCAGGGCGGCGGCGGCCCCGGGAGGATGCACCGTGTGGGTCAGCTGCATCGCCAGCACCGCCAGGGACACCGCCAGGGCGACGGCCAGGGGCGTTGATCCCAGCAGTTGGAAGCAGGCCACGCCCAGCAGGGCCGAGAGCAGGCTGCCGACCAGGACGTTGCGGGGCTGCGCGAAGGGGCTCTCCGGGGCGGCGTAGATCAGCACCGAGGTGGCGCCGAAGGAGCCGACGATCAGCAGCTGCTGGGAGAGCCAGTGGTCACCGAGGAAGGTCACCGCGCTCATGCCGGTGAAGGCGCCCAGCCACGACCAGCTGGCATCGCGCCAGTCCACGGCGCCCCGCCGGGCCCGGGTGCCGCGCATCTTGCCGAAATACGTTTTCATTATAAAAAATATCTTTTGTACATCTTCAGGGGAATAAGGATTCTGACAAGGTCGGCGGGCCGGTGCAACGGCTGGCCGGCGCTTCCTGCCTCGCCACCGGGGCTGGCACGGAGTACCCGACGCCGTGGTAGCCTGACTCCCGGGCAGGCAGCGGGAGCGAGTCCAGTGGGACACGATCATGGCCATCACCATCATCCGGGAGACAGCCAGCGGCGCCTGGCCTGGGCCATCCTGCTCACCGGCGGCTTCATGGTGGCCGAGGTGGTGGGGGGGATCCTCTCCGGCTCCCTGGCCCTGCTCGCCGACGCCGGGCATATGCTCACCGATACCGCGGCCCTGGCACTGGCCTGGTTCGCCGCGCGCATCAGCCGGCGTCCCGCCGATGCCCGGCGCACCTTCGGCTACCACCGGGTGCAGATCCTGGCCGCCTTCGTCAATGGCCTGACCCTGATCGCCATCGTCGTCTGGATCACCGTCGAGGCCATCCGCCGACTGCTCTCGCCGCTGGAGGTGGCGGGGGGCACCATGCTGGTGATCGCCGGCCTGGGGCTGGTGATCAACCTGGTGGTGTTCCTGATCCTCCACCTGGGCGACCGCGACAACCTCAATATGCGAGGCGCCGCGCTGCACGTGCTCGGCGACCTGCTGGGCTCGGTGGCGGCCATCGTCGCCGCCCTGGTGATCCTGGCCACCGGCTGGGTGCCCATCGACCCGCTGCTCTCGCTGCTGGTGGCGGCGCTGATCCTGCGCAGCGCCTGGCGGCTGACCCGGGAGTCGGGACATATCCTGCTGGAGGGCACGCCGGCCGAGGTGGACGTGGGCCGCATCGCGCAGGAGATCCCCGAGCGCCTGGCGGCGGTGCGCGACGTGCATCACGTGCATGCCTGGTCGCTGACCCCGGGGCGTCACCTGCTGTCGCTGCACGCCGCCATCGAGGAGGATGCCGACCGGGAGCAGACCCTGGTGGCGATCAAGGCGGTGCTGCTCGAGCGCTTCGACATCGAGCATGCCACCATCCAGCTCGAGTCCGGCGACCGCTGTGCCGACCGCGGGGCCTGCGAGCACGGCGAGTCGCCCCACGCCCACGACTGAGCCGGGGCTACCAGAGCCCGAGGTGCTCGGTGAGGATGGTGGTGCCGATGCCGATCAGGATCACCCCGCCCAGCACTTCCACCCGCTGGCCGATCAGCACGCCGAGGCGGCGGCCGAGCATCACCCCGAGGGTCGCCATCAGGGTGGTCGCCAGGCCGATCGCCAGGGCGGTGAGGAAGATGTTCGTCTCCATGAAGGCCAGTCCGATGCCCACGGTCAGGGCGTCGATGCTGGTGATCACCGCGGTGGCGGCCACCAGCCACCAGGCATGCCCACGCGGCGCGGCAGCGGCCTCGTCCGGCTCGGGCGTCGACAGCCCTCCCCGGATCATGCGGATGCCCAGGGCGAGCAGCAGGATGAACACCACCCAGTGGTCCCAGGCCTGGATATAGTGGGAGGCCCCGAGGCCGATGGCCCAGCCGAGCAGCGGCGTCAGGCCTTCGACCACGCCGAAGATCAGGCCGGTGCGCAGGGCCTCGCGAAAGCGGGGATGGTCGATCACCGCGCCCTTGCCGACGGCAGCGGCGAAGGCATCGGTGGACATGGAGAAGGCCAGCAGGGTCGTGGAAAGCAGGGTCATCGGTCCGATTCCAGGCCGGGCGATTCACCACGACGGCACGACGCGCCCGGCCACGGGCGTCGTACCGTCGATGGTCTCGCCAACCCGAGGGTGCACCTGCCACGGCATCTGGCCGACTATGTTGACAGGCGCTCTCGCACGCGCGGTGCGAGCCGGCTACTCCCCAACGAGGGTAGGGTGGGCATGGTGCGGGACTGATAGCCCGGGGCCATGCCAACGATCGGCAAATCCTATCACCTTGGTGCGGGCCGCGCATCTCCAGCCAGGGCTATCGCCTGGACAGAATGCTTCTCATCTACGAGCGCCCCACAGGGGGTGGCCGGGCCCGTCGAGGATCGCGGTTCGGCATTAAGGCTCCCTTAAGGTTACGGGGTTTAGGGTGGGAATCGGGTCACGGACGCAGCCACGAACGTCCGGCCCGTCACCCTGAAGGAGTAGTGAAGATGACAACCCTGATGTCCTCCCCCGACCAGCTGGAGACCCTCGGCGGCCAGCCGTTCATCGTCTCGCCGGCGCGAACGGGCCTGTCTCCCGACAACCCTGCCATGACAGTGCTGACCGACTTCACCCGAACGCCGCCGCTGACCATCCCGGCGGATACCCTCATGGCCGACGCCCGCAAGGGGATGCAGTACGGCGGCGTGCGCCTGTTGCTGGTCGTCGACGACCTGAAGCGCTGTCTGGGGGTGCTCACCGCCCGAGAGGCGATCGGCGGACGGCGTACCACCCTGGCCATGCAGAATCGCAACATCCCCCGTGACGAGGTGACCGTTGCCATGGTGCAGACTCCCTGTCAGGAGCTGAAGTCGATGCCGCTGGAGCAGCTGGCCAACCTGACGATCGGTGAGCTGGTACATGACCTCTCTGCCTTCGGCGATCAGCACCTGCTGGTCACCGAGCGGGATCGTCGCCAGGGACTGCGGATCCGCGGCGTGATCTCGGCCGCCGACATCGGCCGGGCACTGGGGACCGACATGTCGACCGTCCCCGAGGCGAGAAGCTTCGCCGATATCTGCCGCGTGGTGCTGGGCCACGAGCTGTGAGATCCCTACCATGGCCGAGAGGTGCCTGCGCTTGGCCATGGCCTGCGGTCGGCCTCGACCAAGGCAGCAGTGACAGCCCGCCGAGTGCGCGCGACGCTGGATGCCGGCGTCGACAAGGAGGCTGTCCCCGTGAGCATCGTCGCGACTTTCGATCACATCATCGTGGGCGCCGGCACCGCCGGCTGCCTGCTCGCCAATCGCTTGAGCGCCGACCCGGCCAATCGGGTGCTGCTGATCGAGGCAGGGGGGCGCGACACCTATCACTGGATCCATATCCCGGTGGGCTACCTGTACTGCATCGACAACCCGCGCACCGACTGGCGGTTCCGCACCGAGCCCGATCCCGGGCTGAACGGCCGCTCGCTGATCTATCCGCGTGGCAAGACGCTCGGGGGCTGCTCGAGCATCAACGGCATGCTCTACCTGCGCGGCCAGGCCCGCGACTACGACGGCTGGGCCGAGCTGACCGGTGACGACGCCTGGCGCTGGGACAACTGCCTGCCCGACTTCATGCGTCACGAGGATCACTACCGTCTCGACGAGGGGGGCGATGCCGACGCCGCCCACCGCGACTACCACGGCCACGGCGGCGAATGGCGCGTCGAGAAGCAGCGCCTCAAGTGGCAGGTGCTCGATGACTTCGCCACCGCCGCCGTGGAAGCCGGCATCCCGCGGACCCGGGATTTCAACCGCGGCGACAACGAGGGGGTCGACTACTTCGAGGTCAACCAACGCTCGGGGTGGCGCTGGAGCACCGCCAAGGCGTTCCTGCGCGGGGCCGAGAAACGGCCCAACCTGACCCTCTGGCATTCCACCCAGGTGCTGGGCCTCATACTGGAACGAAAAGGCGACCCGGGCGAGGGCGGGGAGCCGCGCTGTAGCGGCGTGACGGCCCGGCGGGCCGGCGAGGAGGTCGTGGCCCGGGCGGTTCGTGAGGTGATCCTCTCCGCGGGCGCGATCGGCTCCCCCCAGCTGCTGCAGCTCTCGGGCATTGGCCCGGCGGACTTGCTGGCCGAACATGACATTCCCGTGGTGGCCGCTCTGCCCGGCGTGGGCGAGAACCTGCAGGATCACCTGCAGATCCGCTCGGTGTACAAGGTGACGGGGGCCAAGACCTTGAATACCATGGTCCACTCATGGGTCGGCAAGGCCGGCATCGGCCTCGAGTATCTGCTCAGGCGCTCCGGGCCCATGAGCATGGCGCCCTCCCAGTTGTGCGCCTTCACGCGCAGTTCCGAGGCCTACGTGCATCCCAACCTCGAGTACCACGTCCAGCCGCTGAGCCTGGAGGCCTTCGGCCAGCCGCTGCACGACTTCCCGGCGATCACCGCGAGCGTGTGCAACCTCAACCCCACCAGCCGCGGCACGGTGCGCATCAAGAGTCGTGATCCGCGACAGGCGCCGGCCATCGCTCCCCACTACCTGAGCACGCCGGAGGATCGTCGGGTCGCCGCGGAGTCGCTGCGGGTCACCCGTCGCATCGCCGGCCAGCCGGCCTTCGCCAGGTACGCGCCCGAGGAGGTCAAGCCGGGGGTGGAGTACCAGAGCGACGACGACCTCGCGCGACTCGCCGGCGATATCGGCACCACCATCTTCCACCCGGTGGGCACCGCGAAGATGGGGCGTGACGATGACCCCATGGCGGTGGTGGACTCGCACCTTCGCGTGCGGGGCGTGCAGGGGCTGAGAGTCGTCGATGCCAGCATCATGCCCACCATCACCAGCGGCAACACCAACGCGCCGACCCTGATGATCGCCGAGAAGGCCGCGGGGTGGATCCTCGGCCGAGCGTCATGAGGCTGTCATCTGTCGAAAATAGTGTTTGACCTGTGCCCCTCAAGGGCGCATCCTGCTCGCAGTTGGTTAGCAAGTCGCAAATCGCAAGTGGTCATCGAAAGCTCAATAGCGTCGGTCGCCCGGTGAAAGTTTCTTGTTTTACCCACTGCAACTCGGGTATCTCCCCGGCTACACATCACGCTATTCGAGGAATTCGATAATGGCTACCGGTACCGTCAAGTGGTTCAACGACACCAAAGGCTTCGGCTTCATCTCTCCGGACGACAACGGTGACGACCTGTTCGCTCACTTCTCCGAGATCCAAGCCGAGGGCTTCAAGTCCCTGCAGGACGGTCAGAAGGTTTCCTTCGACGTCACCCAGGGCAAGAAAGGCCTCCAGGCTTCCAACATCAAGGTCATCGACTAATCCTCGATCGCCATTGATGTGCCGCCTCCGGGCGGCAGGACGGGGCCCGCGAAAGCGGGCCCCGTTGCGTTGTGGGCGCGGTTTGTAAATGCATTTTTCGTATAAGTGAATTTCTAAAAATAACTTTTTAGAATATGCCCAGGCCGTCACAATGGGTCGGTTTCGACCCCCTGCTGGATTGCCCATGTCCCCGGACGCCTGGATCTCACTCATTGTCGTCGCCGCCGTCTTTCCGCTGATGGCCCTGACGCGTGTCGGCCCCGACATGGTGCTGATGGGAGCCCTGATCCTGCTGGTCAGCCTGGGTGTCGTCGACCCCCAGCAGGCCCTGGGCGGGTTCTCCAGCAGCGGCCTGTTCACCGTGGCCTTCATGTACGTGCTGGTGGCCAGCATCCGCGAGACCGGCGGCATCGACCTGATCATCCGCTACGTGCTGGGGCGGCCCCGCGGCGAGCGCCGCGCCCTGGCTCGCCTCATCCTGCCGGTGGCGCCCCTGAGCGGCTTCCTCAACAACACGCCGGTGGTGGCCGCCTTCATCCCGGCCGTGCTCAGCTGGAGTCGGCGGCTGCGACTGCCGGCCCATCGACTGCTGATGCCGCTGAGCTTCGCCTCCATCCTCGGCGGCACCATCACCCTGCTGGGCACCAGCACCAACCTGGTGGTCCATGGCCTGCTGATCGACCGTTACCCCGAGTTCGCCATGGGGCTCTTCGACATCGCCTGGGTGGGCGTGCCGGTGGCCGTGGTGGGGCTGGCCTACCTGCTGCTGGTCGGCCAGCGCCTGCTCCCGCCTCGCCAGGGGGCCGCCGAGGTCTTCGAGAACCCCCGGGAGTTCACCATCGAGATGGAGGTCGACCCGACCGGGCCCCTGGTCGACAGGAGCGTGGAGGAGGCCGGGCTGCGCCACCTGGAGGAGCTGTTCCTGGTGGAGATCGAGCGCGACGGCAACGTGGTCAGCGTGGTCGGCCCGGGGGAGCGCCTCAAGGGACGCGACCGCCTGGTGTTTGCCGGCACCTCCGCCGGGGCGGTGGAGCTGCAGCAGATCCGTGGCCTGATCCCCTCGCATCACGGCGAGTCCAGCCTGCAGAAGGACTTCAAGGAGCGCCGCCTGGTCGAGGCGGTGGTCTCCGACCAGTGCCAGTTCATCGGCCGGCGCATCCGTGACGGCCACTTTCGCACCCTGTATGGCGCAGCGGTGCTGGCGGTGTGCCGCGGCGGCGAGCGGGTGGCCGGCAACCTCGGCCAGATACGCCTGCAGCCCGCCGACGTGCTGCTGCTCGAGGCCCGCCCGCCGTTCATCGAGCGCCACCGACAGTCCCGGGACTTCCTGCTGATCAGCCAGGTCAACGGCGCGGCGCGCCCCGCCCACGAGCGCGCCTGGCTGGCCTGGAGCATCCTGGCGGGGGTGGTCCTGCTCGCCACCACCGGGATGATGAGCATGATGAATGCCGCCATGCTCGGCGCCGCCGCCTCGGTGCTCGCCGGTTGCTGCTCGATCAGCGCCGCCAAGCGTGGCCTGGACACCCAGGTGCTGCTGACCATCGCCGCCTCCTTCGGCCTGGGGGCGGCCCTGGAAGGCTCGGGGGCGGCCGCCACACTGGCCGGGGCGGCGATGGGCCTGGTCGACGGCAACCCCTGGTGGCTGCTGATCGGCAGCTATCTGGTGGTGGCCCTGCTCACCGAACTGGTCACCAACAACGCCGCCGCGGTGATCACCTTCCCGGTGGTGATGGCCGCGGCCGAGAGCCTCGGCGTCAGTCCCATGCCCTTCGTGGTGGCGGTGATGTTCGCCGCCTCGGCGAGTTTCCTGACGCCGATCGGCTACCAGACCAACCTGATGGTCTACGGGCCCGGCGGCTACCGGGTCAGCGACTACCTGCGGGTCGGGGCACCGCTCAACCTGCTGAGCGCGGTGGTGGCGATGGTCCTGATCCCCATCGTGTGGCCCTTCTAGGTCGCCGTGGCCGGCGCTTTGCGCTAGGGTGGCGCTTTTGCCCCGGGAGACCAATCCATGAGCGAACCCGACGAGTTGATCATCGAGCCCCGCGGCGGCAAGCCCGCCGATGCCTGCGTCTTCATCCTCCACGGCCTCGGTGCCGATGGCCATGACTTCGAGCCCCTGGTGCCGGCGCTGTCGCTGCCCGAGGGGGCGAGCGTGCGCTTCATCCTGCCCCATGCCCCGCGCCTGGCGGTGACCATCAACGGCGGCATGGTGATGCCGGCCTGGTACGACATCAAGGAGATGAGCCTCGAGCGCCGGGTGGACGAGGCCCAGCTCAAGGCCTCCGCGGCGCGCATCCAGGCGCTGGTCCACGAGCAGATCCAGCATGGCATCCCCGCCGAGCGCATCATCCTGGCCGGCTTCTCCCAGGGCGGGGCGGTGGCCTACGAGGCGGCCCTGACCTTTCCCGAGCGTCTCGGCGGCCTGCTGGCCATGTCCACCTACCTCGGCACCGCCGAGAGCCTCGAGCCGGCCCCGGCCAACCGCGAGCTGCCCATCGAGATCCATCACGGTCACCTCGACCCGGTGGTGCCCGAGGCCCTGGGCCGGGCCGCCCACGACCGGCTCTCGGCCATGGGCTACCCGGTCCACTATCGCCAATACCCCATGGCCCATGCGGTCTGTCCCCAGCAGGTCGCCGACATCGGCCACTGGCTGTCCGAGCGGCTGGCCCGCTGATACCGAGGGAGGGACACGGCATGGACGCATCGCGGGATGGCACCGCCCGTCGGGAGGACTGGCGGGCCTGCCTGCGCAGCGCTCGCCCCAACTTCCTGGTGCTGGCGCCGCTGTGTGCCGGCCTGGCGGTGCTCACGGCCCGCCTCGAGGGCGCGCCGCTGGCCAGGGTGGACACCCTGCTGGTGTTGCTGGCCGCGCTGCTGGCCCATGCCGCGGTGAACCTCCTCAACGAGCACCATGACTTCGCCAGCGGCCTGGATGCCACCACCCGGCGCACGCCCTTCTCCGGGGGCAGTGGTGCCCTGCCGGGCCGGCCGGGGGCGGCCCCGCTGGTGTGGCGTGCCGCCGTCGCCTGCCTGGCCGGGGTGGTGGTCATCGGCAGCTGGTTCCTGTGGCGCTCGGGGCCGTGGCTGCTGCCCTATGGCCTGCTGGGCCTGGGGTTGGTGGTGGCCTATACCGGGGTGCTGACGCATCGCCCACTGCTGTGCCTGCTGGCCCCGGGCCTGGGCTTCGGCGCCCTGATGGTGGTGGGCGCGCACCAGGCCCTGACCGGCCATCCCTCGTCCCAGGCAATGACCGTCTCCCTGGTGCCGACCCTGCTGGTCAGCGCCTTGCTGCTGCTCAATCAGGTGCCGGATATCGATGCCGACCGTCGGGTCGGCCGGCGTCACCTGGCGATCCTGCTGGGGCGACGTCGGGCCGTGCGGCTGGCGGGCATGCTGGTGCTGGCGGCCTTCCTGGTGGTGCCGGCCGGGGTCGCGGTCGGCCTCCTGCCGGCCGCTACCTGGCTGACCTGGCTGCTGGCCCCGGCGGTCGCCTGGCTGGTGCGCGGCCTGTGGCGGCTGAACGCGGCCGACGCGGCGGCGCTCGTGCCCTGGCTGGGGGTTAACGTGGCCCTCCAGCTCGGCACCCTGGCGCTGCTCAACCTGGGGCTCTGGCTGGCCGGCTGAGCCCGGCCCCTTGGCGGCTCGACGCCGGCCCGGCCACGGGGCATCATGAGGGCTCGACACACCACCGGTTACTTCGGCGACCAGCGCATTCCCGTCGAACTCAAGCGGGTGATGGACGAGATCGACGCCACGAGCTCGCCGACCTGTTCGACGACGACGTGGCCGCGCGACTGGGCCTGTAGGCCCTGGCCGGCGGTAATGCGTGTGCCCCGCGTGCAACTGCGCTAGGGTAGGGCGATAGCGGCACGCTTCCCTGTCGATGGAGACCCCAAGGATGCGGGGCATGTCACGGATTCTGGACAAGTGGCGCCGGCGACGATCCTCGCCGGCCACCAGCCTGCCCGAGCGGCTCTACGCGCATTTCCCGGGCGCGGTGATGCTGCTGGATGCCCATGGGGTGATCCTCGAGGTCAACCCGTCGATGGCACGCGTCACGGGGCATGCCGCCGAGTCGTTGGTGGGGCGTCGCGTCACCGGCCTGGACGAGCAGCCGCTGCGCGGTCCGCTGTCCCGGGCGCTGGATCATTGCGTCCAGCAGCGCCAGTCCTGGCATGGACTGCTGCATTGCCGCCATGCCGACGGTCGACGGCTCTACCTGGATACCTTCATCCAGCCCCTGGTCGAGGAGCCCCACGCTCCCCTGCGGTTGCTGTGCATCCAGCACGATGTCGGTACCCTGCTCGAGCCCGCCATCGCCGACCGGGCGCGGCTGGGCCGGCTGGAGACGGTCGTGACCGGCTTGCCGGGCGTGGTCTTCCAGCTGCACCAGGCACCGCGGGGGGCACTGTCCTTCGGCTACCTGAGCGAGGGGCTGACTGCGCTGTGCGGGCTGTCCCCCGACGCCGTGATGGCGGACCCCGCTCGGCTGCTCGATCGGCTGGTCGGCGAAGATCGCCAGGCCCTGACCAACGCGCTGGCCCAGTCGTCGGTGAGTCTCGAGCCATGGCAGCTGGCCTTTCGCATCGAGACCCCCGAGGGCATGCGCTGGCTGGAGGCCACGGCGGGCGTGCGGCGCGAGTCCGGTGGGGGCACGCTCTGGGACGGCTGGCTGCAGGACGTCACTCTGCGCAAGGAGGCGGAACGGCGCACCCAGCACCTGATCAGTACCGACATGCTGACCGGCCTGCTCAACCGGCGGGCCTTCCTCGCCAATGGCGAGGCGGTGCTGGCCCATGCCGCTCGCAATCGTCGCCGGGTGCCGGTGGCGATGATCGACCTCGACCACTTCAAGGCGCTCAATGACACCCATGGCCATGCGGCCGGCGATATCGCCCTGCAGCGCTTCGCCACGACCTGCCGAGACAGCCTGCGTCCCTACGACCTGATCGGTCGTCTCGGCGGGGAGGAGTTCGCGGTCATGCTGGTGGATAGCGAGCCGGAGGAGGCCTGGAGCGTGCTGGAGCGCCTGCGGCAGGCCGTGGCGGACAGCGAGCTGATGCTGGGCGGTGAAACGCTGCATTTCACGGTCAGCATGGGAATGGCCTTCCTCGACCCCGGGGGGAATCTCGGCGAGGCGCTGGGCCGGGCCGATCACGCGCTCTACCGGGCCAAGCGGGCGGGGCGCAACCGCATCGTCGGTCCCGAGACGGTGGCCTGAGGCACTGACTGGCCAGTCCGTTGTCTCATGATCCAATATACCGTCATCACCACCGTGCAAGAGGAGCAGCCGATGTCACTCTCCGAGGATTTCCGTCTACCGGTGGCGTGCCCCAACTGCGGCAGTCACCTGATGCGAGTCTCCAGTGTCAAGAATCCCGACGACCAGGTGCACTGTGCCTCCTGCCAGCGCTTCGTCTGCCTCTATCACGAGGCCCAGACGGTGCTCCGCCACGGGCCCGGCAGCCAGAGCGAGGCCTTGATCGAGAAGGCCGTGAATCGCGGTTCCTGAGCGGGCGCAGGAGGCGGGCGGGCCGGCGCCGGGACGTCGGCCCGCCGCGTTTCAGAGCAGTTCCTCGCCGGCCAGCGCCAGGCGCGAACGTTCCACGCTCTGGAGGGTGACATGGCCGGCATGGGGCCAGTCGCGGAAGCGTTGCACCACCGCCGCCATGCCGCAGGTGTTGGCGGTGAGATAGGGCGTGTCGATCTGGCCCACGTTGCCCAGGCAGACGATCTTGGTGTTGCGTCCGGCCCGGGTGATCAGGGACTTGAGCTGCTTGGGCGTGAAGTTCTGGGCCTCGTCGATGATCAGGAAGGTGTCGTTCAGGGTCCGGCCGCGCATGAAGCCGGGGGCGCGGATCTGCACCCTCGAGCCGAGCAACTGGCGCGTCGCTTCCTGATTCCAGGTGGAGCTGCCGTCATGCTCGTCGCGCAGCAGGTTGTCCATGTTGTCATGGAAGGCACCCATCCAGGGTGACATCTTCTCCTCCTCGGTACCGGGCAGGTAGCCGATGTCCTCGCTCATGGAGATCGGGGCCCGGGTGAACACCACGCGCTCGAAGCGCTTGCCGTCCAGCGTCTGCTGGAAGGCCGCGGCCAGGGTCATGAAGGTCTTGCCGGTGCCCGCACTGCCGGCGATGGTCACCAGGTCGACGCTTTCGTCCATCAGCAGGTTGAGGGTGAAGTTCTGGCGGCTGTCATGGGCATGCACGCCCCACACGCTGGCGCCATGCCGGTAGTTGGTCAGCAGCTCCAGATGGGCATGGCGCGGGCCCAGGTCGCGGACCACCGCCTCGAAGCTCGCCCCGTCATCGCTGTCCGAGACCAGCATGCCGAGGTGCCAGTCCGTGGGGATCTCGCCGGCCAGACGGTAGATCACGCGGCCATCCTCGCGCTCCACCTTGACCTCGGTCTTGAGGGTCTCCCACAGGCCGCTGCCATCCTGGCCCGCCTCGGGGTAGACCCGGGCGCCGCCGATCATGGCATCGCTGTCGTCGTAGGCGCGATCGGTGAGGTAGTCCTCCACCGGCACGCCCAGCGCCGCGGCCTTGACCCTCAGGTTGATGTCCTTGGTGACCAGGATCACCGAGGCGTCGGGGCGCTCGTCGCGCAGCAGACAGGTCTCGGCGAGCAGGCGGTTGTCGGGGGTGTCCTCCAGGTTGTCGGGGATCGAGAGGTTGTCGTAGCACAGCAGGCGTAGTCGGCCCTCGGGGCCGGTGAGCCGGGTGATGGGAATGCCGTCGCGGATCTGGTCGATGTCGACGTTGGCGGTGAGGTCAGAGAGGGTCCGGCTGACCTGCCGGGCGGTGCGGGCGATTTCGCGGATGCCGTTCTTGTGCTTGTCGAGCTCCTCGAGCACGGTCATGGGAATGACCACTTCGTGCTCATCGAACTGATAGAGGGCGGCGGGATCATGGATCAGGACGTTGGTGTCCAGCACGTAAAGCCGGGTGGCCTTCTTGTCGATGCGTACCATCGGCGCAGCTCTCCTGCATTGTCACCGGATCGACGTCAAGGATGACGCCTCGATGTCGACACTGTCAGCGCCGGATGTCAGTTCCGTGACAAGGCGCGATGTGCCGGTCTCACGGTTTGTGGTGAGCACCTCCTGTTGTCATACGACCGCAATACTTGCCAATTGGCTCCCAGCATGGCCCATCTTTGCCGCTCTGCACAATTGCCGGCCTCAACGCTGTGCCGCTTCGCTTGCCGCCGACCGGGCGCAGGCGTGGCCAGCCCAGGTCGCGATCGCCCGCCTGTTGCGGGAGGAGAGAGCCGTCCTCCCGAGTACGGCGGGTGGACGTTGATACTGGCCACCCGCTACGCCCTGGACAGGCCTCGGCAGCGTGTCGCCGGCTGGCGCGAGGGCGGGCGACCGCCAGGAGCGGGGTCACGCCTGGATCATCACCCGGTCGTCCTGGAAGCAGACCGTCCAGCAGCGCAGCCGCACCGAGTCGTCTTCCAGGCACTGGCCGTCGTCGAGGCGGAAGTGCTGCTTGTAGATCGGTGAGGCCACCACCGGCGTCCCCGAGAGGTCGCCGACGATGCCGCGGGCGATGACGTTGGCGTCGGAGAAGGGGTCGTGATGGTCCACGGCGTAGAGCTCGGTGGCATGGCCGGGCAGGTAGAACAGGGCCACCTGGGCCGGCCCCTCGGACGTCTCGATCCAGGCGGCGACGCCGGAGAAGGCGACCAGGTCGGCCTTGGTGCACAGGGGTCGCCAGGTCTGGGTCATGGTCGAGGCTTCTGCGGTTGCGCTAGTCATGGGAGAGTTCCTTGTTCGTTCGGGGGAGCGTGATAGGAGGCCAAGTCGTCTTTGGCAGAGCGATAGACGCCGGCCTGGTCACTCGGGGCTGATCCGTCGACAAGTCTTCGAGGAGGCGCTGTGAACCCATCCCTGGGCGCTACCGACGCCATCCATGGCGTAGGACCTCCTCTTCGACCTGTCCCCGGCGCCCCTCGTCGGCACGATAGCCACAGGGTCGCCAATGGCAGCGAAACGGCCGGTCAGGCGGGTCTGAGCTGGCCGCGCTCCTCGGTCACGATGATGTCCGGGTCGGGGCGCGCGTCGTTGACGAAGCTGCGGAAGCGCTTGAGCTTCTCCGGGTCCTGGAGGGCGCCGGCCCACTCGCACTCGTAGTTGTCGATGACGGTCTGCATCTGCGCCTCGAGCTCCTCGTTGATCCCCAGGCTGTCCTCGAGCACCACCGCCTTGAGGTAGTCCAGGCCGCCCTCGAGGTTCTCGCGCCATACCGAGGTCCGCTGCAGGCGATCGGCGGTGCGCACGTAGAACATCAGGAAGCGATCGATGATCCTGATCAGCTGCTCGTCGTCCATGTCGGTGGCGAAGAGCTCGGCATGGCGCGGGCGCATGCCGCCGTTGCCGCAGACGTAGAGGTTCCAGCCGTGCTCGGTGGCGATCACCCCGACGTCCTTGCTCTGGGCCTCGGCGCACTCGCGGGTGCAGCCGGAGACCGCGAACTTGAGCTTGTGCGGCGAGCGCAGGCCCTTGTAGCGGTGCTCGAGCCGGATCGCCATGCCCACGCTGTCCTGCACGCCGTAGCGGCACCAGGTGCTGCCCACACAGGACTTCACGGTGCGCACCGACTTGCCGTAGGCGTGGCCGGTCTCGAAGCCGGCCTCGATCAGCTCGCCCCAGATGTCCGGCAGGTCCTCGAGGCGGGCGCCGAACAGGTCGATGCGCTGGCCACCGGTGATCTTGGTGTAGAGGCCATGCTTCTGGGCGACCTGGCCGAGCACCACCAGCTTGTCCGGGGTGATCTCGCCGCCGGCGACACGCGGCACCACCGAGTAGGTGCCGTTCTTCTGCATGTTGGCCATGAAAGTGTCGTTGGTGTCCTGCAGCGGGATATGCGCGGCGTCGGTGATCGGCTCGTTGAAGCACGAGGCCAGGATCGAGGCCGCCGCCGGCTTGCAGATGTCGCACCCCAGGCCCTGGGTGTGTGAAGAGCCGTGCTTCTCGATCAACTCGCCGAAGGTCTTGATGCCCTCGACGCGGACGATGTCATAAAGCTCCTGGCGGGTGTGGGCGAAGTGCTCGCAGATCGACTGGTCGACCTCCACGCCGCGGGCTTCCAGCTCGTGGTCGACCACGCTCTTGAGCAGGGCCGCGCAGCCGCCGCAGCCGGTGCTGGCCTTGGTCTCGGCCTTGACGGCGCCCAGGTCGGTGGCACCGGCGTCGAGGGTCGCGCAGATCGACCCCTTGGTGACGTTGTGGCACGAGCAGATGGTCGCGCCCTCGGGCAGGGCGTCGGCGCCCAGGGTCGGCGCGCCCTCGGTGGAGGGCAGGATCAGCGCGGCCGGGTCCTCGGGCAACTCCAGGCCGTTGCTGTAGTACTGCATCAGGGTGTCGTAGTAGGCGTTGTCGCCCACCAGCATGGCGCCGAGCAGCTTCCTGCCGTCGCTGGAGACCACCAGCTTGCGGTATTCCTGCCTGATCTCGTCCAGGTAGCGGAACATCCGCGCGCCGGGGGTCTGGTTGCCGTGGGCGTCGCCGATGGCGCCCACGTCGACGCCGAGCAGCTTGAGCTTGGTGCTCATGTCGGCGCCCGCGAAGGTCAGCTCGCCCCCCAGCAGGGTATCGGCGGCGGCCTTGGCCATCTGGTAGCCGGGGGCCACCAGGCCGAAGATGCTGTTGTTCCACAGCGCCACCTCGCCGATGGCCAGGATCGCCGGGTCGCTGGTCAGGCAGCGGTCATCGATCACCACGCCGCCGCGCTCGCCCATCTCCAGGGCGGCGTCCCGGGCCAGTTCGTCGCGGGGCCGGATACCGGCGGAGAACACGATCAGGTCGGTCTCCAGCACCTTGTCGTCCTGGAAGACCATGCGGTGGAAGCTGGCCTCGCCGTCCTCGATATGCTGGGTGGCGCGGCCGGTCAGCACCTGGACGCCCAGCGCCTCGATCTTCTCGCGCAGCAGCTCGCCGCCCTCGGTGTCGACCTGCATCGGCATCAGCCGTGGGGCGAACTCGACCACGGCGGTGTCGAGATCGAGGCCACGCAGGGCGTTGGCGGCCTCCAGGCCCAGCAGGCCGCCGCCGACCACCACGCCGGTGGTGGCCGTCTCGGCCGCGGCGCGGATGGCATCCAGGTCGTCCAGGGTGCGGTAGACCAGGCAATTGTCGCGGTCGTTGCCGGGGATCGGCGGCACGAAGGGGTAGGAGCCGGTGGCCAGCACGACCCGGTCGTAGGCGTAGCGGCCGGCCTCGGTGACCACCTCGCCGGCATCGCGGTCGAGGGCGGTCACCGCCTCGTTCAGGCGCAGCTCGATGCCGTGTTCGGCATAGAAGTCGGCGTCGCACATGGCCAGGGACTGGGCGTCCCGACCACGGAAGTACTCGGACAGGTGGACGCGATCGTAGGCACGGTAACGCTCCTCGCCGAAGACCGTGATGCGGTACCGATCGGTGGCACCCCGCTCGATGAGCTGCTCGACCAGATGGTGGCCGACCATGCCGTTACCGATGATGATCAGGTGGTGTTTCTCGGAATGGGGCGTGTTCATGCGGCCTCCTTCTCGGGGCTATCGGTGTCTCGGAGAGTGGTCTCGTGCTCGGCGAGCAGGGCCTCGACATCGGCCTGGCCGAGGGCCAGGGCCTGGCGGGCGGCGTCCAGCCGGGTGCCGGCCCGGGCCTGGGTGAAGAGCCAGGGCCCCATGGCGGTGTCGCCATAGAGCACGGCGCCCTCCAGGCGGCCGTCGCGCAGCAGCAGGCGGCGGTATTCGCCCTGCTGCGGGTCGTGATAGGTCAGGGCCTCCTGGCCCGGCGCGGCCTCGGTGGGGCCGAAGGCATACAGGGATACGCCGCCGACCTTGAGCTTGGTGGCCGTCGGGGCGTCGGCGAAGCCCGCCGTCGCTTCCCCGGCCAGGTGACGGGCCAGCACCTCGACCTGCTGCCAGATCGGCTCCACCAGCCCGAAGGTGCGGGTCCCGAACTGGCAACACTCGCCGAGGGCATGGATGGCCGGGTCGGAGGTGGTCAGCCAGGCATCGACCCGGATGGCGCGGTCGCAGGCCAGGCCGGCCTCCCGGCCGAGCTCGGCGTTGGGCGTGATGCCGGCGGCGATGACCACGCGGTCGGCGGGCAGTCGCTTCCCCGAGGCCAGGCGTGCGGCGGCGACATGGCCGTGGCCGTCGTCCTCCAGGGCGGCCAGTTCGACGCCGGTGGCGATCTCCAGCCCGCGGCCCTCCAGCTCGCGTCGCAGCAGCGTCGCGGCGGTGGCATCGAGCTGGCGGTTCATCAGGCGCTCGCTGCGCTGGAGCACGCGGGCCTGCATGCCGCGCTGGCGCAGGCCCTCGGCGGCCTCCAGGCCCAGCAGGCCGCCGCCGACCACCAGGCCGCGGCCGCCGCGCTCGGCCGCGGCGGCGAGGGCCTCGGCGTCGCCCAGATCCCGGAAGCCGCTGACGCCGGCCAGCTCGATGCCCGGCACCGGCGGCAGGGCGGTACGCGAGCCCGTGGCCAGGACCAGCCGGTCATAGGCGATGGCCTCGCCGCGCTCGGTCACCACCCGGCGCCGGGCCCGGTCGATCCGGGTCACCCGCTCGCCGAGCCGCGTGCTCAGGGCGATGCCGGCCCGGCCGGCGATCTCGGGCAGGCGCAGGTCGTCATGGGTCATGTCGCCGGCCAGCCAGGGCGAGAGCAGGATGCGGTTGTAGGCCGGGCAGCGTTCCTCGCCGATCACGGTGATACGGCGCGGCGCCGCGGCCTGGCGCACGAGCGTCTCGACCAGGCGCTGGGTGGCCATGCCGTTGCCGACGATCACCAGGTGCTCGATGGGACGTTGTGGCGGGACGGACCCGGGAAGGGCATCGGGGCACATGTCGAAACCTCCTGAAACGCGAAAGACGCCTCGGCCCCCCTGGCAGCGGGGGCGCTGAGACGTCTTCGTCTGGTATTCGGTGGGCGATCGCCGTTGACCGCAAGGGAGAGGCCTGAGCCCGCTCCGGTTACTTACGGCCTTTCAATTATCGGGCCAATCTGTAATTTGTCTCAATGAAATCAAGGATTAGATATGTCGTAGCGGACGGCGGCGGGTATCCCGCCGCCGTCCGAACGGGCCTCATGCACGCTCCTGGTGCGTGGCGGCATCGAAATGCACGGGGCTGTAACAGGCCGACAGCCGGGCGGGGTCCAGCCGGCCACCGCGGGCCCGCAGCGCCTGGTCGAGGTGGCCGGCCATGGGGGCCATGGCCTCGGCGGAGGGGCGCAGGTCGCCACCGAGCCGTTGCCGTGCCGGGCCCGTGTCGGGTGCCAGCGTCTCGAGGTGGCTCACGGCCCGGTCCAGGTAGGGGGGCAGGGCCAGCCAGTCGCGTGCCCGGCGGGCATGCTCGGGCGAGGCGCCGAGCCAGTCGGCGGCCCCGGTGAGGGCCCGGATCAGGGCGGCGAGGGTCGCGGGGTGGCGCTCGGCCCAGGCCGCGGTGACCCCGAGCACCTTCTCGGGATGGTCCGGCCAGAGCCGGGCGCCGCTGGCGACGATGCGACCGCCCCCCCGGTGCTGGGCCAGGCTGCCCCAGGGCTCGCCGACGCAGAAGCCGTCGATGCGCCCCTCCTCCAGGGCCTCGGCCATGCGGGGCGGCGGCAGGACCACCAGCTTGACCTCGCGGTCGGCGTCGATGCCGCCGAGGGCCAGCCATTCGCGCAGCTGGTAGTGCTGACACGAGAAGGGATGGACCATGGCCAGGCAGGGGGGCGGTCCGCCGCGATGGCGCAGGCGCCGGGCGAAGTCGCGGGCACTGACGGCGGGATCCGGGGCGTCACCCTGCGGGGCGGCGGCCTCCGGCGAGGGCATGCCCTCGCTCCAGCGTGGCGACAGCACCAGGGTGTTGCCGTTACGTCCCAGCACCAGCGGGGCCAGGGTCTCGCAGGCGGCGCCGGAGATCCCCAGGCTCATGGCCAGGGGCAGCGGGGCCAGCATGTGGGCGCCGTCCAGCAGGCCGGCGGCGAGCTTGTCGCGCAGCGTCGACCAGGCATTCTCGCGTGACAGCGCGACGTCGAGCCCTTCGGCGGCGAAGAAGCCGCCCTCGCGGGCGATGATCGGCAGGGCGGCATCCAGCAGCGGAATGACGCCCAGCGTCAGGCGCTCGAGCCCGGCGGTGCGACTCGCGGTCATAGGCCTTTCTCCAGTCGTTCGAGGATATCGATCACGTTGGCGGCCACTTCGCCGATGCGCTGGCCGCGGTCCATGGCCAGTTTGCGCAGCATGCGGTAGGCCTGTTCCTCGTCGCAGTCCTGGTGCTTCATCAGCAGTCCCTTGGCCCGCTCGATGCGCTTGCGGTCGGCCAGCTGGCCGCGGGCCTTGTCGAGTTCGGTGCGCATCGACTGGAAGGAGGCGAAGCGGGCGATGGCGACCTCGAGGATCGCCTTGACCCGGCTGGGCACCAGGCCGTCCACCACATAGGCGCTGACACCGGCCTCCAGGGCGGCCTGCATGGTGTCGGGCTCGTGCTGGTCGGCGAAGAACACCACCGGACGCGGGTTCTCGCGATTCAGCAGGGACATGCTGTCGAGGGTGTCGCGATCGGGGGACTCCATGTCGATGATCACCACATCGGGGGCGTGACGCGCGACCATCTCGTTGAGGCTGGCCGGGCTCTGCAGGCGGCAGACGACCTTATGGCCCTCCTGGGCGAGGGCCTCCTCGACCATGGCGGCGCGCACGATCTCGTCATCGACCAGCAGGATTTTCAGGGGCTGGGGCATAGGGCGTGGCTCGTTGCATCGGTCGTTTGCAGGAAGCAATGCAAGATACATTCCAGATGCCGCGATGCCGGCAAGGTTCGGGGTCGGGCGCCGGTCCTGGCGCCGTCGCCATCGATCGCCGGGGGAATGTTGCACCGCAGCGGTGCGGAATCGGGCGCCGACGGCCCCGGCTGGTGCAGGGCGGCGCGAAGGCCCGGCCCTCGCCGGCCCGGAGGTCCCGCCACGGCGGGTCCGGGGCCTGTTGGCACGCGGCTTGCTTGATACTGGGCAATCATCTCCCGGGCCGCCATGACGGTGGCCCCAGGCAACGACGCCCACCGCCGCGCTGGCCACCCGTGCGGCGGTGGGCGTCGTCGTTGGGACCCACGATCGAGGAGGGCGTTATGCATCAGGCGCGAACCACTTGCCCCTACTGCGGTGTCGGCTGCGGCGTGCTGGCCGACATCGACGGCGACCGCATGGTCGGCGTCGAGGGCGACGCCACGCATCCGGCCAACTTCGGCCGCCTGTGCGTCAAGGGCTCGGCGCTCGCCGAGACCCTGGGCGCGCAGGGGCGTCTGACGCGCCCCCGGGTCGACGGTGTCGAGGTCGACTGGAACACCGCGCTCGACGCCGTGGCCGAACGGCTCCAGGCGACCCGCGAGGCTGCCGGCGACCCGGCGGTGGCCGGCTACCTGTCCGGGCAGCTGCTCACCGAGGACTATTACGTCGCCAACAAGCTGTTCAAGGGCTTTCTCGGTACGCCGCACCTGGATACCAACTCGCGGCTGTGCATGGCCTCGGCCGTGGCCGCCTACAAGCGTTCGCTGGGCGCCGACGCCGTGCCCTGCAGCTACGAGGACCTGGAGGAGGCCGAGCTGGTGGTGCTGGTGGGCTCCAACCTGGCCTGGAACCATCCGGTGCTCTACCAGCGCCTGCGCACCGCCAAGACCCGCAACCCGCTGATGCGGGTGGTGGTGATCGACCCGCGGGTCACCGACAGCTGCGAGATCGCCGACCTCTACCTGGGGCTCAGGCCCGGCAGCGACGCCCGCCTGTTCAACGGCCTGCTGGCCTGGATGGCCGCCAAGGGCAAGCTCGACCGGGTCTACCTGGAACAGCACACCACCGGGCTGGATGCGGCGCTGGCCGCGGCCCGCGAGGACGACGGCTCCGTTGAGGCCATCGCCGCCGACTGCGATGTCGACCCGGAACGCCTGGAGACCTTCTTCTACTGGTTTGCCAGCCAGCTGCACGTGGTGACCCTCTACTCCCAGGGCATCAACCAGTCGTCCAGCGGCACCGACAAGTGCCACGCCATCATCAACTGCCACCTGGCCGGCGGCAAGCTCGGCCTGCCCGGTGCCGGTCCCTTCTCCATCACCGGCCAGCCCAACGCCATGGGGGGCCGCGAGGTGGGCGGTCTGGCCAACCAACTGGCCGCCCACATGGACTATGACAGTCCCGGCGCCCTCGATCGGGTGCGCCGCTTCTGGGCCACCGACACGCTGGAGCCGAGCCTGCCCGAGGGACCCGGTCACAAGGCGGTGGCGCTGTTCGAGGCCATCGAACGCGGCGAGATCCAGGCCCTGTGGATCATGGCCACCAACCCCGTGGTCAGCCTGCCCGATGCCGACCGGGTACGGGCGGCCCTGGCCAGATGCCCGCTGGTGATCGTCTCCGAGTGCATGGCCGACACCGACCTGCTGCCCTATGCCGATATCGTGCTGCCGGCCACGTCCTGGTCCGAGAAGGACGGTACCGTGACCAACTCCGAGCGGCGCATCTCCCGCCAGCGGGGGCTGCTGCCCCCGCCCGGGGAGGCGCGTCACGACTGGTGGATCATCGGCGAGGTCGCGCGGCGGCTGGGCTATGGCGAGGCCTTCGCCTATGCCCATCCCGGCGAGATCTTCGCCGAGCACGCCCGGCTCTCCGGCTTCGAGAACGCGCCCGACCACCCGGGCCATCGTGCCCGGATGTTCGATATCTCGGCGCTGGCCGAGCTGGATCGCGAGGGCTACGACGCCCTGGCGCCGATCCAGTGGCCGGTGACCGCCGCCGCCCCCCATGGCACCGCCCGGCTGTTCGAGGAGGGTCGCTTCGCCACCGCCGACGGGCGCGCCAGGCTCTTTCCGGTGCGCCCTCGGGGGCCCATCCAGGCGCTCGACGCGACCCATTCGCTGCGGCTCAACACCGGGCGCGTGCGCGACCAGTGGCACACCATGACCCGCACCGGCCGCGCGGCCCGGCTGATGAACCACCGGGCCGAACCCTTCATCGAGATCGCCCCGGAGGATGCCCAGGCGCTCGGGCTCGGCGACCAGCAACTGGCGCGCCTGACCAGCGCCACCGGCGAGTACCGTGGTCGGGTCAGGCTGTCGCGCGGCCAGCGACGCGGCGAGGTGTTCGTGCCCATCCACTGGACCGATCGCTTCTCGGCCCGGGCCCTGGCCGGCAGCCTGCTCGCGGCCCATGTCGATCCGCTCTCCGGCCAGCCCGAGGCCAAGCACGGCGCCGTGGCGGTGACGCCGCTGGCCACGGCCTGCGAGGCCACCCTGGTGGTCGCGGGGGATCTCGAGGTCGCCGGGACCGTGCGGCAGAGCGCCGACTACTGGACGCGGATCCCGCTGGCCCATGCCGACCGCTGGCAGCTGGCCTGGGGCGAGGGCGAGACGGGCCTGGGACGCCTCACCGAGATCCTGCCGGTGCCGGCCTCGCTGTGGTGTGACGATCCCGCCACCGGCCGCTGGCGGGCGGCCGGCCTCGAGGACGGCCGCTTGCGCTGGTGGCTGATGGTGGGGCCGCCCGCCGAGCTGCCGGGCCTGGCCTGGCTCGACGCACGCTTCGCCGAGGCGGCCGAGGGCCTACCCCTGGGGGACGGGCGTCGCCGTCGGCTGCTGGCCGGCTGCGATGACGGTGCCGCCGCCAACGGCCCGCTGGTCTGCAGCTGCCACCAAGTGGGCCAGGCCGCCATCGTCGCCGCCATCCGCGCGGGCGATGCCAGCGTCGAGGCGCTGGGCGCGCGACTCGCCTGCGGCACCCAGTGCGGCAGCTGTATCCCCGAACTGAAATCCCTGATCGAAGAGGAGGGGGCCCATGCGCGCTCCGAGCAGAAGCCTGAAGCCGTCCAAGTGGTCTGACGTCGTGGGGCGCGTCGCCGGCGCGCTGGTGCGGCTGGGCCGGGACGCCTCGCGGTGGCGGGCCGCCCCGTGGGTACCGCGAGGCGCACCCGAGGTCCCGGGACTCTCCCGGCAGGGGGGCTGCCGCCCGGGCAGCGTCTACCTGGTCGGCGCCGGCAGCGGCGATGTCGAGCTGCTGACCCTCAAGGCGGCCCGGCTGCTGCAGCAGGCCGACGCGGTGGTCTACGACCGCCTGGTGGGCGATGAGGTGCTGTCCCTGGTGCCCGCCGGTCGCGAACGCTATTACGTGGGCAAGGCGCGGGGCCATCACAGCGTGCCCCAGGCCGAGATCGGCACGCTGCTGGTCGACCTGGCACGGCAGGGCAAGGCGGTGGTGCGCCTCAAGGGCGGTGACCCGGGGGTGTTCGGGCGCATGGGCGAGGAGCTCGCCGCGCTGGCCGAGGCCGGCGTGCCGGCGCACATCGTGCCCGGCATCACTGCCGCCTCGGCGGCCTGCGCCGGCATGGGCATCCCGCTGACCGACCGTGGCCACGCCCAGCAGCTGCGCTTTGTCACCGCCCAGTTGTGCCGTGAGGGCGGCGCCCCGGACTGGGCCGCGCTCGCCCGCCGCGACGAGACCGTGGTGTTCTACATGGGCCTGGCCAAGGTCGCGGCCATCTGCGCCGGCCTGCGCGGTGCCGGGTTGCCCGACGACTGGCCGATCATGCTGGTGGCCAACGCCAGCCTGTCCGACCAGGCGGCGCTCACCGGCACCCTGGCCGACATGCCGGACAAGCTCGCCGCCCACCCGCTGCCGTCGCCCTGCCTGATCGTGGTGGGCAGCGTGGTGAGTAAGGTCGAGACCAGCCCGGCGGCCATGGCGCCGTCAGAGGCCCGTCAACCCTGAGGGAGGAAGCCCGCGCGTGATGCCTGGCGCGTCCGGTCAGTCGCTGCCGTTGAAGGCGTCGGCCACGGCGACGCCGGTACTCAGGTGGCGAAGGTTCATGCTTGATATGAAAATTGCATCATTTTTAAAACAATAAATGCATTGGAAGTATCACTCCAGGTGGCCGATGGTGAAGTCACGGGATCTCTCACTTCGTCGCCCGTAGTTCCACGAGCGTCACGACTGTCCGGGACACCGTGGGTTCCCGAATCTCTCTCGCGGCAACACCAGGGTTGGCGGTCGAGGCGCACGGTAGAGGAGGGTACCCATCATGTTTGACACCGAACAGTTCATCGCCGATTGTCGCAGCGCGCTTGCCGCCGACGAATCCCCCCGGCGGGTGCGCGAAGTGGTCGCGAGAGCGGTTTCCGATCCGGCCGCCATTCTCCAGGCACTCGGGGAACCGACACGCGGCGGGCTCTACCCGCTCTATCGCTCGGAGGAGCTGACCATCATCAACATGGTGTGGGCGCCTTACATGACGCTCATGCCACACGACCATCGAATGTGGGCGGTGATCGGCATCTATACCGGTCGCGAGGACAATATTTTCTGGCGGCGGGTTTCAGGCAGCAACGGGAACATCGAGGCAGTGGGCGCCAAGGCACTGGCCGCCGGCGACGCCGCGCCGCTGAAGCACGACATCATTCATTCGGTGATCAACCCGATTCCCCGTTTGACCGCGGCGATCCATATCTACGGAGGCGACTTCTTCGGCGCAGAGCGCAGCGAATGGGACCCGGAAACGCTCGATGAGCAGCGCTGGACTCCCGAACACGCCATGCGTCGGTTCGAGGAATCCAATTGGATCATCGATCATCTCGGGGTCGATGCCGCCTGACGTCGCCGGCGACATCTCGACCTGCGGCTGGCTGGGTGGGGCGGAAATACGCGGAAATACGTACCCGTCCCCGATTTCCCCGTCGATCATCTCGGGGTCGATGCCGCCTGACGTCGCCGGCGACATCTCGACCTGCGGTTGGCTGTGCGGGACGGAAATACGTACCCGTCCCCGATTTCCGCGATTTCCGGAGGGAACGCCCGATGGGGCCTCGTCCGGTCAGTCGTTGTCGTTGAGGGCGGCGTCCAGGGTCAGCAGCGCCGCCTGCCAGGAGGCGGCATCGGCGGCGGCATCATAGGCCAGCGGCAGGTCGTGCTGCGCGGCGAACGCATCGGCCTCGGGGTTCGTGAAGCCGTGCCTGGCCAGGGGGTAGTTCGTCACCTCGACGTCGGCACCCTGGGCCTTGAGGGCCTGGGCCATCGCCACCAGGTCGTCGCGGGCGACGAAGCCGTCCTCGGCGCCGTTGTGGATGCGCACGCTGCCCTCGAAGGCCTGGGGCATCTTCACCGCCACCGTCGGGACCCCGTGAAAGCTGATGGCGGCCTCGAGGGGCATGCCGGACAGCGCCATGTTCATCACCACGCTGCCGCCGAAACAGTAGCCGATCGCCGCCATGCCGCCATCGGCCACCGCCGGGTGCTCGCCCAGCCTGGCCATCGCCGCCTCGAGCCTGGCGCGGGCCGCCGGCCAGTCCTGCATCACCCGGCTGGAGAACTCCTGGGCCTCGGCGGGATGGGCGGCCAGCCGGCCGTCGCCGTACATGTCTACCGCCAGGGCCACGAAGCCCAGCGCCGCCAGCTGATCGGCGCGGGTGCGGACATAGCTGTCCAGCCCCCACCATTCGTGCACCACCAGCACCGCCGGTTGCGGCTGGTCGATGCTGGCATTGCGCGCCAGGTAGCCCTCATAGGTGGTGCCGCCGGTGGCATACTCGAAGACCTCACCGACCACGCGTGGCCCCGACTGGGTAGTGACCTGCTCGTCGCCGGGCGAGGGCTCGGTCTGTGCCTGGACGCCGGCCGCGCCCGCCATCAGGCCAGCGGCCAGGCAGGCCAGGGGGAATAGGTGTCGCATCAGGGATCTCCTTGCCTGTGATCGGGGGCGTCCTCGACGTCGGTCGCTTTCGCTCATTCATGCTTTCTTAATATAGCCAGCCGGGAAGGCGGGCGTCACCCGTTTCGGCCAGGGCGTGTCGCGCGGCGGATGCGGCACGCCCCCCTGTCCCCGGCGTGACCGGGGCAAGGGGGCGTCGGCGGGAGGGGGCGTTCGGTCCCGGGACCGCCGAGATCGCGTGGTCCCGGGGCCGCTCAGTCCTTGCGCGCCTCGAACGCCTCGAAGACCTCGCGTCCGGTCAGGTCGCGGGTGGCGTTGGCGAAGTGGTACCAGGGCGGCTTCTCGTCGATGAAGATCTGGGTATCGAAGGTCCAGGCTTCCCCGTCATCGACCAGCCCCGCCGGCACGGCATAGTGCTCGCCGGTTCTCAGGCGATAGAAGAGGTGGGTGCCGCAGTGGCGGCAGAAGGCGCGTTCGGCCCAGTCCGAGGAGGCGAACACGCTCACGCTGTTCTCGCCCTCGATCTCGACGCGGGAGACCGATTCCAGGGCCAGCAGCGGGCCGCCGCCCCAGGTGCGACACATCCGGCAGTGGCAGGCGCCGATGTTCTGCCGGGCGGCCTCCACCGCCAGGGTCACGGCGCCACACAGGCAGCTGCCGCGCAGGGTCATGGCATCGTGCATGGTCGTCTCCTCGGTGCGGGCCACGGCCTCGGGTCAGTCCTTGAGCCGGGCGAGGACGGTGTCGGCGCTGCTGGCCTCGATCACCCCCTTCTGGGTGTCGACGCCGAGGTACTCGACCACGACATCGTCGGCAATCAGCGCGAAGCGCTTGCTGCGGGTGCCCATGCCGCCGGCACTGGCATCCATCTCCAGGCCCAGGGCCCGGGTGAACTCGGCGTTGCCGTCGGCCAGCATGGTGAAGCGCCCGGCGTTCTGGTCCTTCTGCCAGGCGTCCATCACGAAGGCGTCGTTCACTGCCAGGCAACCGATGGCATCGGCACCGGCGTCGAGGATATCGTCGGCGCGGACCACGAAGCCCGGCATGTGGGTGTTGGAACAGCCCGGGGTGAAGGCGCCGGGGACGGCGAACAGCACCACCCGGCGGCCGGCGAAGAAGTCGCCGGTGGAAAGATCCTTCGGTCCCTCGGGACCGTTGGTCTTGATGGTGATGTCGGGAAGGCGGTCACCGATGGCGATCGTCATGGCGTGGCTCCTGTCGTCATGGGGGAAAGGTGGCGTCAGTCATCGAGCCGGGGCGGCGTGGGGCGCACCAGGATCTCGTTGACGTCCACGTGCTCGGGCTGGCCGACCGCGTAGAGGACCGCCTCGGCGATGTCCCTGTCGTGCAGGGCATGCTCGGGGGGCTCGTCGAAGAAGGGCGTGTCGACCATGCCGGGCTCGATCAGGGTCACGCGAATGCCGCTGCCACGCAACTCCTCGCGCAGGTTGTAGCCGAGTCCGGTCACCGCCCACTTGGTGGCCCCGTACATGGAGCCGGGAAGGGTGGCGCGGCCGGCGGCGGAACCGGTGAGCAGTACATGGCCGCGGCTCTTGCGCAGGGCCGGCAGGGTGGCCTGCACGGTCAGGCCCACGCCGTAGATATTGGTGAGGATCATGTCGCGCCAGGCCTCGTGGTCGGCCCCGCTGAAGCCGCCGGGGGAGCCGCCGCGGCCGGCATTGGCAAAGACCACATCGAGACGGCCGAAACGCTCCAGCGCCTGTTCCACCATGGCCTGCTGGGCGGCCATGTCGGTCACGTCCATGCCGACGGCCAGCACGTTCTCGGGACCGAGCTCCTGGGCGAGGCCGGCGAGCCGTGCCTCGGAGCGGGCGGCCAGCACCAGCTTGTAGCGCTCCCGGGACGCGGCCCGGGCGGTGGCCGCGCCGATCCCGCTGGACGCCCCCGTGATCAGGAATACACGATCCACCATGCGCTTCTCCCCTTGTCCGGTCACTACCCGCTTCCAGCATGGCCAGAACCGCGGCCGCCTGCAAATGCGAACGCCACCGCCGCGGCGAGGCGGCGATGGCGTGGCGAAGGCGATGGGGCGTCCCTGCCCCGGCGGGGGGAACTCAGCGCAGCGACAGGGCCGCCGAGGGCTGGGCGCCGGCCGCCTCCTGGTAGGCGGCGCTCTCCTCGGCCTCGACCTCGGGGGAGAAGCGCACCAGCAGGGCGCACAGCGAGGCGATGATCACCGCCACCCCGAGGTAGAACAGACCCTGCTGGTAGGTCAGGGCCTCGGAGCGGAACAGGAAGCCGGCGGCCACGGCCCCGGCGTTGCCGCCTGCGCCGACGATGCCGGCCACCGCGCCCAGCGCCTTCTTGTTGATGAAGGGCACCACGCCGAAGGTGGCGCCCTCGGCCATCTGCACGAAGAGGCTGAACACCAGCATGATGCCGATGGCGAGCGCGAGGACATGCATCTGCGAGAAGAACATCAGGGCCACGCCCTCGCAGAGCATGGCGATGAACAGCCAGCGCACCCGGCCCTTGAGGCCCGAGTTGCGGGCGAAGAGGTCGGAAAAGATGCCGCCCAGGGTCCGCGCGAAGAGGTTCATCAGCCCGAACAGGCCGGCGATCATGCCGGCGGTGGCCAGCGTCAGGCCGAAGTTGTCGAAGAAGTAGATGGCGGCGATGTTGTTGATGGTCAGCTCGACGCCGAAGCAGGCGGCATAGACCACGAACAGGGCCCAGACGCGGATGTCCTTGGCGGCGGTGGCGAAGCTGGCGCCCATGCCGTGCTCCCCGTCGGCCTCGGGCAGTTCGCCGCGGGCACGCAGCTCGTCGAAGTTGCCGTCCGGCGCGTCCTGGGTGAACAGGTAGTAGGCGATACCGGTGAGGAACAGCACGATGCCCGGGACCACCATGGCCAGGCGCCAGCCGAGGGCCTCGTTGACGCCGAGCATCAGGATGCCGGAGAAGATCAGCGGCATCAGGATCTGGGTGGTGCCTCCGCCCAGGTTGCCCCAGCCGGCCGAGGTGGCGTTGGCGGTGCCCACCACATTGGGCGCGAACATCACCGAGGTATGGTACTGGGTGATCACGAAGGAGGCGCCGATGGCGCCGATGGCCAGGCGGGCCAGGAAGAAGGACTCGAAGTTGTCGGCGAAGCCGATGCACATCACCGGCAGCGAGCCCAGGCACAGCAGCCAGGTATAGGCCCGGCGCGGGCCGATCCTGTCGCACAGCACGCCGATGGCCAGGCGCACGATCACGGTGATGGCCACCGAGGCGATGATGGTGTTGCCGATCTGGGTCTTGGTCAGGCCCAGGTCGTCACGCACCACCGCCATCAGCGGGGCGATGCCGAACCAGCCGAAGAAGCAGATGTGGAAGGCGAACCACGAGAAGTGGAAGGCGCGCATCTGCGGCATCTTCCAGTTGAGCAGGCGAATGCGATTGGCCTTGTTGCGGAGTTCCATGGGGGTACCTCGTCGAATGACGTTCGAACACACGATCCTGGGCCTTCGCCATTGAAGGTCGGGTCCGACGCACTCGTACCCCGGGGGGCCTGGTCCACGTCTGGCACGCTCTGCCCATGGCAATGCATATACATTGCCATTACAGGAAGATTTCGTTTTATTCAGTTGGTTGCGGAATTTCTGGCGGGAGAGGGCGGGGTGTCGTCGGGGGCGTGATGGTGCAAGGCAGCATGCGCTGGCGGGGCAATGCCCCGCCATGGTGCCTCACTGCATGGCGAGGCGACGGTCGTCGCGGGGGCAGTTCAGGAAGGCCGATTGCCGGAGCCACTCGGGGTCGGGGTAGTAGGTGAACAGGTACTGGCTGTCCTTGATGCTGTCGATCAGCGGCACGGCGACCTCGGAGCGCACCGCCGGACAGCCATGGCTGCGTCCCAGTCGCCCCGTGCGCTCGATGAAGGCCTCGCTGACGTAGTCGGCGCCATGCATGACGATGGCCCGCTCGAAGGCCTGATCGTTGACGCCGGGCTCGAGGCCCTCCAGGCGCAGCGAGTAGCCGTTGCTGCCGTGGTAGCTGTTCATCGTGCGGAACAGCCCCAGACTGGACTGGTGGCTGTCGGGGGTGTTGGAGAAATCGCTCGCCATGGCGTCACCGGAGCCCTGGCCATGGGAGACCAGCTCGCGGAACAGCAGTCGCTCCCGTCCCAGGTCGAAGACCCAGAGGCGCTCCTCGGTGGACGGCCGCGAGAAGTCGATCACCGCCAGCCGTTCGGCCTCGGGGTCGGCACAGTGCAGGGCCCGGGCCGCCAGGCGCAGTACCTCGGGATCGGCGTTGGGCGCGAGCCGGGTCAGGCGCTGGGCCAGCGGGGAGGAGGGGGCCACGGCCGGGGTATGGGCCTGGGCGAGGAAGCTCCCCGACAGGGCGGGGGGCGTCAGGGTCATCAGGGCGACGGCCAGCAGGGGGCCCGTCGCTCGGCGAAGCGAACGCAGCGATGGCATGCGGAGTCCCAGTTATTGTCGGCTTGCACGAATCGGATCGGCGCATGAACGCCCGGCAATGGGCAGGAAGTCGCTGGCTCAAGGCGCGTATCATGAGGATCGCGGCCAGGCAGACCCGTCCCGACCATCGGTCGGCAGGAGGCGGTCTCATGCGAACAGCGGGTACTCTAACACGAGGGCTAGGCCGTTGGAGTATGGCATTTTTGGTCCTTGTGGCTCCCTTGGGCGTCTTCGCGGATGGGACGGGAGTGGCTGCCAAGCCGCTGCGGCCTTTCCCCATGGACGACGTCGGCCTGGCCCGGCCGCTGCCGGTTCCTCTGGAGAACGCCCTCCGCGCCTCGCCGCCGCGTGTCTCGGCCTTCTATGTGCGCCGTGGGGGCGAATTGGCCTGGCAGGATCGGGGCAAGGTGGCCGCGCTGGTCGACCTGCTGCATGCCTTGGACGACGAGGGCCTGACGCCGGCGGACTATCGCCCCGCCCGGCTGGAACGCGAGGCGGGTGATGCCCTCGAGGCGAGCGTCGATGAGGCGGCTCGGGCCCGCTTCGATGTGCTGGCCAGCGACACCCTGCTCCGCGCCCTGACGCATCTGCAGCGCGGCCGGCTCGATCCCGGCGAGGTCTACCCGGGCTGGGAGATCCCGGTGCCACTGCCCGAGCTGGATCTGGTGGCCATCACCCGGGCCCTGGAGGCCGGCGAGGTCGATAGGGCGCTGGCCATGGCGCGGCCCGCCACCGAGGGCTACGACGCCCTGCGTCGCTCGCTGGCGCGCTATCGCAACATCGTCCGCCTGGGCGGCTGGCCGACGTTGCCCGAGCGACGGGAGTCGCTGCGACCGGGCGACGTGGACGCGGACGTCGCCCTGCTGCGCCGGCGCCTGGCGGCGATCGGCGAGTTGGAAGTCATGGCCGCTGACGTGGCGCATTACCCGGATGTCGGCCTGGAGGCACCGGCGCCGCATCACTATGATGCCGGCCTGGTCGAGGCGGTACGCCGCTTCCAGCGGCGACACATGCTCGAGGACGATGGCGTGGTCGGGCCACGCACCCGGGCGGCGCTCAATGTCCCGGCCGCCCAGCGCCTGGCGACGATCCGCGCCAACCTCGAGCGGGCGCGCTGGCTGTCGGGGACGCCGCCCGACCATCGCGTGCAGGTGGACGTGGCCGGCCAGCGCATCCGCTACCGGCGCCCGGACGGCGAGACCTGGCAGGCCCGGATCATCGTCGGCCAGCCGGGGCGTCCCACGCCGGTGCTGCACTCGACGATCACCCACTTCACCCTGAACCCCACCTGGACGGTCCCGCCGACCATCCTGCGCGAGGACGTGTTGCCCCGGGTGCGCCGCGATCCCGGCTACCTGGCCGAGCATGACATGGTGGTGCTCACCCCTGACGGGCATCGCCTGAACCCCTGGCGCATCGACTGGTGGCGGCCGGGGCGGGTCATCCTGCGCCAGCGGGCCGGCCCGCGGAACCCGCTGGGGCGCCTGGTGCTGCGCTTCCCCAACGACCATCTGGTCTATCTGCACGATACGCCGACGCCGAGCCTGTTCCGGCAGCCCCAGCGGGCCCTGAGTTCCGGCTGCATTCGCGTGGAAGGGGTCATCGAGTTGGGGCGGATGCTGTTCGCCGACACCGGCACGTCTCGCGACCTCACGGGGCTCATCGCCACCGGCCGGACCCGCAACGTCTCCCTGGCCCGGGAGGTGCCCCTGATGCTGCACTACTGGACGGCCCGCGTGGAGGGCGGCGGTCTGCCGAGTTTCCGCCCCGACATCTACGACCGGGACCCGGCCCTGATCGCGGCCCTGGCGGGACCGCCTCAGGCGTAGCCCTTGGCCTGCAGCCGGAACAGCCGGGCGTAGCGGCCGCCCTCGGCCATCAGGCTGTGGTGGTCGCCGCGCTCGAGAATGCGCCCGCCGTCGATGACGAGGATCTGGTCGGCGGCGCGCACCGTGGAGAAGCGGTGGGAGATCAGCACCGTCATCTTGTCCCGGGCATGGTCGCGGAAGTCGGCGTAGACCGCCGCCTCGGCGGCGGCGTCCATGGCCGCGGTGGGCTCGTCGAGCACCAGGATATCGGCGTCCTCGCGCATGTAGGCCCGGGCCAGGGCGATCTTCTGCCACTGCCCGCCGGACAGTTCCTGCCCGCCCTTGAACCAGCGGCCCAGCTGGGTGTGGTAGCCCGCCGGCATGGTGGCGATGAAGTCCTCCGCCAGGCCTCGCCGGGCCGCCTCCTGCCAGCGCGCCTCGTCGTCGAAGGCCGTCACGTCGCCGGCGCCCAGGTTCTCGCCCACCTTGAGCTGGTAGCGCACGAAGTCCTGGAAGATCACCCCGATGCGCCGGCGCAGGGTGGCCAGGTCCCAGTCGCGCAGGTCGCTGCCGTCGAGCAGGATCCGTCCCTCGTCGGGATCGTAGAGCCGGGTCAGCAGCTTGATCAGGGTGGTCTTGCCCGAGCCGTTGACGCCGACCAGGGCCAGGCTGTGGCCCGGCGTCAGGTGCAGGTCGATGTCGGCGAGCGCCGGCGCATCGGCGCCGGGGTAGGTGAAGCTCACCCCCTCGAAGCGGATGCCGTCGCCCGGCCGGGCGCCCCGGGTACGCCGGCCGGTCTCGCGGGCCACCGGCTGCTCCAGGTATTCGTAGAGGTTCGACAGGTAGAGGTTGTCCTCGTACATGCCGCTGATCGCGGTGAGGCTTGCCGAGAGGGCCGCCTGGCCCTGCTTGAAGACCATCAGGTACATGGTCATCTCCCCCAGCGTCAGCCGGCCGGCCACGGTGTCCACCACCACCCAGGCGTAGGCGCCGTAGAACGCCAGGGTGCCGAGCAGGCCGAGCAGGAAGCCCCAGGTCTCGCGGCGGATCGTCAGGCGACGATCCTCGGCGTAGAGGGTGTCGAAGATGCGTCGGTAGCGGTCGAGCAGCAGCGGCTCCAGGCCGAACAGCTTGACCTCCTTGATGCTGTCCTCCCGGGCGAGCACCGTCTCGAGGTACATCTGCATGCGGGTCTGGGGCGAGCGCCAGCGGAACAGCCGGAAGGCGTCGCCGGAGAAGCGGGCCTCGGAGACGAACACCGGCAGGGCGCCGATCACCAGCACCGCCAGGGCCCAGGGCGAGAACTGCACCAGCAGCACCCCGAAGCTGGCCAGCGAGATGCCGTTCTGGGCCAGGCCGAAGGTCTTGTTGACAAGGCCCAGGGGCCGGGTCGAGGCCTCCCGTCGGGCCCGCGTCAACTTGTCGTAGAACTCCGAGTCCTCGAACTGGGACAGCGACAGCGTGCCGGCCTTCTCGAGGATCATCACGTTGACCTTCTGGCCGAGCAGGGCGCGCAGCAGCGATTGCTGGGCCGAGAGGCCGCGCTGGGCCAGGGCGATCAGCGCCACCATCCCGGCTTCCATCGCCACGTAGCGCAGCACCGGCTCGAGCAGGTCGACGAGTGGGGCCGAGCCCTCGCGGTGCAGGGCCATGGCGGCGACCACCGCATCGACGATCAGCTGGCCGATCCAGGCGGCCACCGCGGGCAGCACGCCGGCTACCAGGGTGCACAGGGCCAGCCCCAGGGTCAGGCCCCGCGAGGTCTGCCAGACCAGGCCCAGCGCCCGGTGGCTGTAGCGAAAGACGCCGAGGAAGGCGGCCAGGCGTCCCTCCCCGGGCGGGGCGGTCTCGGCGTGGGCATCACGGCTGGTCAAGCGTGGGCTCCGGCTGGGGATCTCATCGCCAGTGTACCGGGCCGCAGGCCGCTGCACAGGCGCGAGGGGCCACGGAGGGGCGGAAGGGCAGGGGCGGCTATGCTGAACTCAGGAGGCGGGCCCGTGCGGTGGCGGGGCTCGCAGGCCGACTGGGAGGTGCCGAGATGAAGATGACCCCCTACCCGATGTTCGAGGGTCGTTGCGAGTCGGCTGGCTGACCGGCGGGGGCTCGGACGACGACGCCCCGCACGGGCGGGGCGTCGTCATGAGGGCCGGAGCGGGCTCAGCTCTCGTCGTCGGACTCGCTGATCTCGGCTTCCGTGCTGGCCACCGTGGTGCCGGTTTCGCCGCTCTGCAGTGCCGCCAGCACCGGCTCGGCCTGGCGCTGGAAGGCCACCAGGGCATCGCCGCTGAGGCTCTGGCTCTCCGGCAGTTCGACCTTCATGGCGTCCACCTGGCGGTTGTTGACCAGCACCTCGTAATGCAGGTGGGGGCCGGTGCTGCGGCCGGTGTTGCCGGACAGGGCGATGCGCTCGCCGCGGGTCACCCGGTCGCCGCGACTGACCAGCGGCCGCGACAGGTGCAGGTAGCGGGTCTTGTAGCCGTTGTCATGCCGGACGACGATGTAACGGCCGGCCGCCGGATGATTGCCGACCTTCTCCACGCGGCCGTCGGCGGGCGCATTGACCGGCGTGCCACTCGGCATGGCGAAGTCGGTGCCCTTGTGGGGGCTGATGCGCCCGGTCACCGGGTGGTGGCGACGCGGGTTGAATGGCGAGCTCAGGCGGTAGTGGCCAGCGAAGGGCCGCCGGTCGAAGGCCGGGTCGAGACTGGCGCCATCCGGGGTGTAGAAGCGGTTGTCCTCGCGGTTGCGCACCAGGGTCAGATCCATGCGCGCGCCGTCGTAGTTGACCGCCAGCACCCGCGGGTCGAGGCTCTCGCCGTCGATGATGTCGGATTCCACCAGCACCTGAAAACGATCGCCGCGACGGGTGTCGCGGCGGAAGTCCAGTTTCTTTTCGAGTACCCGGGCGAGCTCGACCACCTCGGCGCTGGTCAGGCCCGTGGCCTGTGCCGAGCGGGCGAAGCTGCCGCTGACCGTCCCGGCATAGAGCCGCTGGGTGGCCTCGCCGGCGCGCTCGATGGTCGCCACGTCGACGCCTTGCTCGCCACGCTCGACCAGGTAGCCGTCCCGGGCGTTCTCCATCAGGCGCAGGGCGAGCAGCTCGCCCTCGGCGTCGAGCTGGTACTCGAAGTGGCTGCCGACCCGCCAGTGGGTCAGCAGGCGCGGCTCGGGCATCGCCTCCAGCAGGGTCATGACCTCGCTGTAGCCCATGCCCAGGTGCTCCTGGGCCATGATCGCGAAGGTATCGCCTTGCTGGACAGTGTAGGTTTGCCATTCGGGGACATAGGGCTCGTTGGCGGCGATCTCTTCCTCGAAGAGGATCGGGCCCTCGTCGAACAGCTCGAGCTCGTCCTCGGAGACCTCCTCGTAGGAGGTGGCGTCGGCCACCAGGCGCTCGTTGGATGCAAGCATGCCGCTGGCCACGGTGCCGAGCACGATGGCCATGTGGCGGGCGCCCTCGTCCAGGCCCGAGGAGGCGGTGTCCGTGGCCTCGCGCTGCGCGTCGTCGCCCGCGGCAAGCGCCGGCCTGGCCCGGGCCGTCTCGATGAAGTCGAGGTCGACGATCTCGGAGGCGGTCAACTGCGACAGGGGCACGGGTTCGCGGGTGGCATCCATGGCCCGGGAAGCCACCTGGATGGCCTTGGCGACCGGTTCGCGATCGAGAGACAGCGAGGGCACGCCCGGGGAGGCATTGGCGTCGAGGGGAACCAGGACGGTGTCTAGGGGGTGCCGGTCATGCCGGGCATCCTCGACCGAGGTGAGAATCTTGTGGGCGCCCAGCACAGTGACCATGGTGGCAACGGGTAACAACAGTAACTTGTGCGTGCGGGGCAGCGAATGGAGGATTCGCATCATGTGATTGGCCGTAATAAAAAAGGTGTATAGAACATAGAAAAAGGCAATAGAACGATAACCTATGATGGTTAGAGTGCCTAGTCTGTACACCCATACAGTAATCCGCCGAGCCCCTTGCCTCAGGCAGTGAGGGGCCGGCGGTTCGATAGCGAACACTGTTTACTAAGACCGACGATGACACGACTCGCGCCGGCTTGGCAACCCCCGGGGTACGACGTCAGGAGGCGGTGAAGGTGCCATCGCGATAGTCGTGCATGGCCTGTTCGAGCTCATGGCGATGGTTCATCACGAAGGGGCCGTAGTGGGCGATCGGCTCCCCATGGGGCTCACCGGCGAGCAGCAGGGCCTCGGCTCCGCTATCGCTGGCGAGGGACAGCCGCTCGCCGGGGCCGAGGCGCACCAGCTCGCCGCGCGAGACGGCCTCGTCGGCCACCGCCAGGCGGCCGTCGAAGACGAACACCAGCAGGGTGGTCGCGGCGTTCTCCAGCTCGAGGCCGCCGCCGGCCGCGAGGCGCAGGTGAGCCACCGCCCCCCGGCCCGCCAGGGCCTCGAGGGGGCCGCGTGTCGTCTCGCCGTCGGCGAGCCGCCAGTCGCCGCCCAGGGCGATGAGCTCGGCGCCGGGCCTGGCGAGATGCGCCATCTCGGCGGCGCGGACATCGCGATAGGTGGGCGTGGACAGCTTGTCCCGGGCCGCCAGGTTGAGCCACAACTGGAAGGCATGCAGGCCCCGCTCGTCGGTGAAGGGCGTCTCGCCGTGGATGATACCGCGTCCGGTGTGCATCCACTGGGCATCGCCGGCGCCGATGCTGCTGTGGTGTCCCAGGTGGTCCTCGTGGCGCAGGCCGCCTCGCAGGGCGTAGGTGAGGGTCTGGATGCCGCGATGCGGGTGCGGGGGAAACCCGCCGATGTCGTCGTCATCGGCGGCGGCTTCCAGCTCGTCGAGCATCAGGAAGGGATCCAGCCCGCCGCCGAAGTCGTGGAGGCGGCGGATCGCGACGCCGTCGCCGTCCTGGCTGGGTTGGCTGCTTAGCCGCCGCGCGATGCGGCGGGTCGTGGCGCTGGCCGGCATGGCTTGTCTCCTGTCAGGGGATCGATGACTGGCATTCTAGGCCGATTTTTTCGAAGATTAAGCGCATCATTTCGCGCAATCTGTTCGAGGAATTCGAAAATGTCCCGCGTCACCCTTGCCCAGTGGCAGATGCTCGCCGCGGTGGTGGACCATGGCGGCTTCGCCCGCGCCGCCGAGGCCATCCACAAGAGCCCCTCGACCCTCAACCATGCGGTGCACAAGCTCGAGGAGCAGCTCGGCGTGGCGGTGCTGGAGCCGGTGGGGCGCCAGGTGCGGCTGACCGAGGCCGGCGAGATGCTGCTGCGCCGGGCGCGCCAGCTGATCGAGAACGCCGACTCCCTGGAGGATGTGGCCACGCGGCTGGCCGAAGGGCTGGAGGCGGAGATCGTGCTGGCCATCGACCAGATCTTTCCCCCGGACGCCCTGGCCCGGGCCCTCGAGTCGTTCTCCGCGACCTATCCCCATGTGCGCGTACAGCTCCACGAGACGGTGCTCAACGGCGGCGTCGAGATGCTCCAGGACGGCCAGGCCGACCTGCTGGTCTCGGGCCTGGCCGCCCGCGGCTTCCTGGGTGAGCCACTGGTGACGGTCGGCTTCATCGCCGTCGCCCACCCCGACCATCCGCTGCATCGCCTGGGGCGGGTGCTGGACCTGCGTGACCTGGAGCAGTACCGCCAGTTGGTGGTGCGCGATTCCGCCCAGCGCCAGTCGCTGGATGCCGGCTGGCTGAAGGCCGAGCAGCGCTGGACAGTGAGCCATCTCGACACCTCCATCGACATGCTCGAGCGCAACCTCGGCTTCGCCTGGGTGCCCGAGACCCGCATCCTCGACGCCCTGCAGGCCGGGCGCCTGAAGCCGCTGCCGCTGGCGGCCGGCGGCGTGCGCGAGGTGCCGATCCAGCTGATCCATCGCGACCAGGACCGTGCCGGGCCGGCCACCCGAGCCATGGCCGGGCATCTGCAGGAAGCCGTCACGGCCTGCGCGCCTCCGAGTCGGTTCGAAAAGATCGAATGATTGTCGGCAAATTGTGCGCTTGAGCTTCGATTTTATTGGCTTACGCTGGAGGTAACCCTTACCAGTAGCGAGGAGGCCGAGATGGGGCTCTTGATCGACGGACAATGGCATGACCAGTGGTACGACACCAAGCAGCACGGCGGGGAGTTCGTTCGCGAATCCGCGAAGCTGCGCGATTGGGTCACCGCCGACGGGGCACCGGGACCGGATGGCCAGCCGGGTCGGCCCGCCGAGGCGGGGCGCTACCACCTCTACGTGTCCCTGGCCTGCCCCTGGGCCCACCGCACGCTGATCATGCGGCGCCTCAAGGGGCTCGCGGGGCTGATCGGCGTGTCGCACACCAGCCCGCTGATGCTCGACCAGGGGTGGACCTACCACCAGGACGAGGGCTCCAGCGGCGATCCGCTCAATGGCGTCGACTACCATCGCGAGCTCTATACCCTCACCGATCCCCATTACACTGGCCGCGTCACGGTGCCGGCCCTGTGGGACAGGCGGGACGGCCGGATCGTCAACAACGAGTCGGCGGATCTGGTGCGCATGCTCAACGGGGCCTTCGATGAGCTCACCGGCAACCGGCTCGACTTCTATCCGGCGGATCTGCGCGAGACCATCGATGCCGTCAATGCCGATGTCTACGACCACGTCAACAACGGGGTCTACAAGGCCGGCTTCGCCACCGAGCAGGACGTCTACGAGAAGCACGTCGCGGCGTTGTTCGCGGCCCTGGACCGGCTGGAGACCCGGCTGGCCGAGTGGCGCTACCTGGCCGGCGAGTGGCTCACCGAGGCGGATATCCGCCTGTTCACCACCCTGGTGCGCTTCGATGCCGTCTATCACGGCCACTTCAAGTGCAACCTGCGGCGCATCGAGGACTACCCGAACCTGTCGAACTACCTGCGCGAGCTCTACCAGTGGCCGGGCATCCGGGAGACGGTGGATTTCGAGCATATCAAGCGCCACTACTACTACAGCCACGACACCATCAATCCGACCCGCATCGTGCCCGCCGGCCCGCAGCTCGACCTCGACCGCCCCCATGACCGCGAACGCCTGCCGGGTCGGGGGATTCGCGAGAAGGGGTGATGAGGGGCGAGGCGTGAGGAGTAAGGGGTTAACCCCTTACTCCATACGCCATACGCCATACGCCATACGCCATACTCCTTACTCCTTACTTCTCTCCCTTACCTCTGCTTCGCCAGCCAGCGATCCAGGGCATTGGCGAACTCACGGCGGTCCACGTCGGAGTAGCCCTTGGGCCCGCCGGTGTGCTCGCCGCTGGCACGCAGGGTCTCCATGAAGTCCCGCATCTGCACCCGGGCGCGGATATTGCTCTCGTTCAGCGCCTCGCCGCGGCTGGTCATCACGCTGGCGCCGCGCTCGATGGCGGCCATGGCCAGCGGCAGGTCCGAGGTGACGACCAGGTCGCCTGGCTGGAGGCGCTCGACGATCTCGTCGTCGGCGGCGTCGAAACCGTGGCTCACCGCCAGCCCCTTGACCCACTTCGAGGGCGGCAGGGGGACCTGGTGGTTGGCCACGAAGGTGGTCGGGGTGGCGGTACGCTCGGCGGCGCGCACGATGATGTCGCGGGCGATGCGCGGGCAGGCATCGGCGTCGACCCAGAGGTTCGGCATGTGGGCTCCTCGAAGATGTGATTGGATTGAGAGGGGCTCGGGGCTGATCCGTCGACAGGTCTACGAGGGGGCGCTGTGAACCCCTCCGTGGGCGCTACCGACGCCCTGCGGCGCTCTCGCGTCCCGCTCCGCTTGCAGGTCCGGTGCTGGCCATCCCTGGCCAGCCCGTTCGGAGGAATCCTCCTCACCCATGGCGTAGGACCCCCTCTGCGACCTGTCCGCGGCGCCCCTCGTCACGCCCCATGGCGATAGCGGGGAAAATGGAAAAGGCTGGCCAGCTCGGCGCGACGATGGTAACATGCGCGCTCCTCGCATGTGCTGACCCCACCATCATGACGATGCGACGCGCTCACGCCAGGTGAGCGCGATGATCGCAAAACGCCGGGCCCCGTGCCCCGCGCGTTCGAACTGTGAAGATGGAGCGCCAACGAGAATTCGCCACCCGGGCGAGTTCGGCGCAGACGGTCGCCACGACGGTTCGCCTGCCGAGCAGGTGTCAACCGGATGCCAGGTGCGACCGGCGTCCCCGACTCCGATGTAGTTGCCTTGCCGCGTGCAGGGGCCTGACCGTGTTGACCGCGTCAGGGGCGCCAATGATGTTTTTCGCCGGCCATGCCGGCCTACCAAGGTGTGATTCATGACCTCGACTTCTGTCGCCTCGCCGAGCTTCGGCGATCTGGCCCTGCTGCCTGACGTTCTCTCCGCCATCGAGACCCTCGGCTACGAGACCCCGTCGCCGATCCAGGCACAGACCATTCCGGCCCTGCTGGAAGGCCGCGACATGCTGGGCCAGGCCCAGACCGGCACCGGCAAGACCGCTGCCTTCGCCCTGCCGCTGCTCTCGCGGCTCGACCTCACGCGCCGCGTGCCCCAGGTGCTGGTGCTGGCCCCGACCCGCGAGCTGGCCCAGCAGGTGGCCGTGTCGTTCTCCAAGTACGGCCAGAACCTCAAGGGGCTGGAAGTGGCGACCCTGTGCGGTGGCCAGGAATACCGCGAGCAGCTCAGCGCCCTGCGGCGTGGCGCCCAGGTCGTGGTCGGGACCCCCGGCCGGGTCATCGACCACCTGGACCGCGGCAGCCTGAAGCTCGACGGCCTGTCCGCGCTGGTGCTCGACGAGGCCGACGAGATGCTGCGCATGGGCTTCATCGACGACGTCAAGCGCGTGGTGGCCGACACCCCGACCGACGCCCAGCGGGTGTTCTTCTCCGCCACCCTGCCCACCGAGATCGAGCGGATCGTCAACCGCTACCTGGTGGAGCCGGTCAAGGTGGCCATCGAGTCGCGTACCACCACCGGCGAGAACATCGAGCAGCGCCGGGTGCGCATCGACGGGGGCGCCAAGCTGGAAGCCCTGGCGCGCATCCTCGAGGTGGAGCCGGTGGACGGCGCCATCGTCTTCGTACGGACCCGCGCGGCCTGCACCACCCTGATGGAGCAGCTCTCCGCCCGCGGCGTGAACGTGGCCAGCCTGTCCGGCGACCTGGACCAGAGCCTGCGCGAGCGCACCATCACCCGCCTCAAGCGCGGCAAGGTCGACGTGCTGATCGCCACCGACGTGGCCGCCCGTGGCCTGGACGTGCCGCGCATCACCCACGTCATCAACTATGATCTGCCGCAGGATTCCGAGGCCTATACCCACCGCATCGGTCGTACCGGCCGAGCCGGCCGCGACGGCGTGGCGATCACCTTCGCCGGCAACCGCGAGAGCCGCAAGGTCGGCTGGCTGGAGCAGGCCACCGGCCAGAAGATGAGCGAGATGCCGCTGCCCGACGAGGCCGCCATCCGCGCCCATCGCGACCAGGTCTTCCACCACCGGGTGGTCGCCTCCCTGACCAAGGGCGCCGACGAGCAGCGGGCCCTGGTGGAGCGCCTGGTCGAGGAAGGCCATGACCCCGTCGAGCTGGCCTGCGCCTTCGCCGCCCTGGCCCGGGCCGACGAGGCGCCCATCGGCCGCCTCCAGGCGCCGCGCAAGGAGCGCAACGAGCGCAACGAGCGCAGCCCGCGTGACGGCAAGGCGCCGCGTCGCGAGGGCGGTCCCCGCGACCGTGCCCCCAGCGAGGGCATGACCCGCTACCGCGTCTCCGTGGGCCACAAGGACGGCGTCAAGCCCGGCCAGCTGGTCGGCGCGCTGGCCAACGAGGGCGGCATCGAGGGTAACCGCATCGGCCGGATCGACATCCGCAATGCATTCTCCGTCGTCGAGTTGCCGAACAGCCTGCCGTCCAGCATCCTGGCCAAGATGGCGCGTGCCCGGGTGGCCGGTCGTCCTCTGGAGATCAGCGAGGACCGTGCCCCCGATCGCGCTCCCCGTCGTCGCCGCGACGACGACCCGGTGCCCCGCCGCGAGCGGGCCTGAGCCGCGTCGCCGGGGTCTTTCCCCGGCGATGCCCGTAACGACAGCAGGCCGGGGGCTTCCCCCGGCCTGCTGTCGTTGAGATCGCCGATACCCTTCATTGCCCATGGGGAGGGAGCACGCATGTGGAAGCGCTTGCCGTTCCGGTTGCGCGGTTACCTGATCACCATGACCGGGGTGCTCCTGCTGTCGCCGGATGCCCTGCTGGTCAAGGACACCCAGGTGGACGTCGCCACCTTCATGTTCTGGCGGGGCCTGTTGCTGGGCGGGGTGCTGCTCGCCATTGCCGCGCTGCGCTACGGGCGCGCCCTGCCCGCGGCCCTGCGCGCCTGCGGGCCCGCCATCTGGTGGTGTCCGCTGGCCTTTGCCGGCAGTGCCTGGGCCTTCGTCATCGGCAACCGGCTGACTTCCGCCGGCAACGTGCTGGTGATGATGAACCTGGCGCCGCTGGTCGCCGGGCTGATCGGCCTGCTGTGCTTCGGCCAGCGGCTACGTCGCCAGACCTGGGTGGTGATCGGCATCTGCGTGACCGGGGCGAGCCTGATGGCGGCGGGGGAGGTCGGGCAGGGGAGCCTGCTGGGCCTGGCGGTGGCGCTGTTCGTGCCGGCCGCCATCGCCATCAACACCACCGTGGCCAGCGTCCAGAAGGGCGACCGCCAGCGCGGGGTCGACACCACGGTGGTGCTGCCGCTGGGCTGCCTGGCGATGCTCTTGCCCGCCATCCCGCTGGGCGGGGTGCAGCTGCCGTCGGCCGACGACATGCAGCGCATCGCCCTGATGGGCCTGCTGCTGCCCGCCGCCTACTTCCTGATCCAGACCGGGCCACGCTACCTGCCCGGGGCCGAGGTCAGCCTGGTGATGCTGCTCGAGACCCTGGTCGGGACCCTGCTGGTCTGGGCCTGGCTCGGTGAGGTGCCGACGCTGCTGGCCTTCGTGGGCGGGGGGCTGATCGTCGCCGCCATGCTGCTCAGCGGCCTGCGCGACCTGTATCGCCAGCGGCGCAAGGCCGCCGCCGGGGCCCCGGACGCCCAGCGTCTCCAGCAGAAGCTCGCCGAGCAGGAGAGTGCCGCCGAGGCCGGTGAGGCGACAGGCCACGGGGAGCCGGGCAGCGAGCGCCACTGAGACGAAGTGCCGTCGATGCGGCGACGAGACGCCCCTGTCGATGACGGTGGGGGCGTCGTCGTCTGGCTCAGAGCTCGCCGGTGATCAGCCGCTCGGCGAAGCGCCGCAGCACCGAGGAGGCCGCGGGCGCGGGTGTCACGGCCTCGATCAGGCTGTCGGCATCCTGTCCCTGCTCGGCCAGGACCTCGTGCTGGTGGCTCAGGTAGGCGCGCATCACCGGGGCGGTGAATTCCGGATGGAACTGCACGCTCCACTGCCGGGGCCCATAGCGCAAAGCCTGGTAGGCGTCATGGGCATTGTGGGCCAATACCTCGGCCCGTGGCGGAGCCTCGAGCACCGATTGGGCATGGGTCAGCTGGGCGGTGAAGGTGGTGGGCAGTTCGCCCAGCAGGCGATCGCCGCGGCCGGCCTCGGTCAGGGTGATCGCCTGGGTGCCGGTTTCCCGGCCGGCCGGATGGAAGCCGACCGTGCCGCCGCAGGCCGCGGCCATCAACTGGTGGCCATAGCAGACGCCGAGCATGGCGATATCCCGGTCGATGGCCTCGCGCAACCAGGGCAGCAGCGCCTCGCTCCAGGGCTCGGCGTCGCTGACCATGGCATGGGAGCCGGTGATCACCAGGCCGTCGAGGGTGTCCAGCGCGGGCGGGGCGCCGTCGCGGCGGGCATCGAAGACCGACAGGGACAGGGCGGGATGGCGCCTGGCCAGCGGCCGCAGCACGGCCAGGAAGAGCTCCTCGAAGTTGCCGTGGACCCGCGCCACGTCCTCGAAGGTATCACCGGTCTTGACGATCAGCAGTCGCGGCATCTCAGCGGGCCTCCGCCAGCTGCCGCCCCAGGGCCTGCATGAAGGCCACCCCGGCCTCGAGCTGCTCGATCTCGAGGTATTCGTCCGGCTGGTGGGCCTGACTGATGCTGCCCGGGCCGCAGATCACCGTGGACAGGCCGGCGCGCTGGAACTGGCCGGCCTCGGTGGCATAGGCCACCGCCCCGGAGGGTACCTCGCCGACCAGCGCCCGGCACAGGGCGAGCACCTCGGCGTTGTCGTCATCGGCCAGCGCGGGCACGGTGTTGGTGAGGCGCTCGGTGCGGATCCCCGTTTCCGGCGCCCGGGCATGCATCTCGGCCTGCAACTCGTCGGCGTAGGCCTCGACCCGAGCCAGCAGGTCCTCGAAGCGATCCCCCGGCAGGTGGCGCACCTCCCAGTCGAAGCTGCACTCCCGGGCCATGATGTTGATGGCGGTGCCGCCGGCGATCTTGCCCACGTGCAGGCTCGAGTGGGCGACGTTGAAGGCCTCGTCGACCCGGCCCTCGGCACGCAGCTCGGCCATCACGTCCTCGATGCGGGTCACCAGGCGGGCGGCGACGTGGATCGCCGAGACGCCCTGGTTGACTTGGCTGGAGTGGGCGGCGCGGCCGGTCACGGTGGTGCGCAGGTTGGTGCTGCCCTTGTGGGCCACCACGGGCTGCATCAGGGTCGGCTCGCCGACGAACACCGCCGCCGGCCGGGGATGGTCGGCCAGCAGCCGCTCGATCAGCCGCGGCGCGCCCAGGCAGCCGACCTCCTCGTCGTAGGAGAAGGCCAGGTAGAGGGGGCGCTCGAGGTCCAGGGTCACCCAGCGCGGCACCTCGGCCAGGGCGCAGGCGATGAAGGCCTTCATGTCGCAGGTGCCGCGGCCGTAGAGGCGGCCATCGCCGCCGTCGCGCAGCACGAAGGGGTCGCTGGACCAGGGCTGGCCGTCCACCGGCACCACGTCGGTGTGGCCGGACAGCACCACGCCACCCTCCACGGCCGGCCCGATCCGGGCCAGCAGGTTGGCCTTGGTGCCGTCGTCGTTGTCGACGCGCCAGTGCTCGACGCCGTGGCGGTCGAGATAGTCCTCGACGAAGGCGATCAGGTCCAGGTTCGAGTCACGCGAGACGGTGGCAAAGCCCACCAGGGTCTCGAGGAGCTGAGCGGCGTCGGTCATGGTCGGGCTCCGAATGGGGAAACGACTGCCAGCCTACCATGCCTCTCCCGGATAGGGAGATGGCCCGCGGCGCCACTCAGGCTCTCAGCAGGCGCGCCAGGCGGGGCAGGGGTGCGACCTCGCCGCGCAGCCAGGGCCCCAGCAGCCGGGTCGAGAGGGGAATGAACAGGAACACCATCACCGGGGTGAGCATCAGGGTGCTGGCCAGCACCCGCGGCACCAGGGGCAGGTCCGCCAGGGCCTCGCCGAACAGCAGCTGGAAGCCGAGCGAGACGGGAAAGAAGGCGAGCCAGATGGCGATGGCCTGCTTCCAGCGCGGCGGTGCGGCGCCGCCGGCCGGCTGGAACCAGTGATCCAGGCCAGTGGCGCGGTGCTCCTGGGGCGCTTCGAACAGGCCCTGGCCGCGGGCCAGCCAGGCCCGGCGCGAGGCGGAGTGCTCCCAAGTGGCGAGGGTCTCGGCGTCGCGGAAGCGGAAGATGATCTGGTACTCGTCATCGTCGGGGGGCGGGGCCAGCACGCCGGAGCCCAGGTAGCCGCCGAAGTCCGCGGCCAGTGCGCGGCCCTCGTCGAGCCAGGCGAGGAAATCCCGGTAGCGGCCGCGGGCCACGCGACGCGCCACCATCAGGGTGACGGGGTCAGAGGACATGGTGGTTCTCCTGATCGGTCAGGCGGCCCGGGTAGGGCCGCCGACGCTACAGCCGAGGGGTGTCTCCGCTGTCGAGGCGGGAGAATAATCTAGAAGACAATCTTTATCCACTCTGTTGGTCTGAAAGGTTGGCTTTCCATGGAATGGTCGTCTGGAAGTGGGGCATGTCCTCAGCGGGTCGTTGTGCGACCCGCCCGCCGCCGGACCGTTGCGACCAAGGTCTAGTCGGCCGGCAGGCAGGGGAGCTTGAAAGAAATGTCAGACATTTATATAGTAAGGTCGGATATTTCGGAGATCACCCTTGACGACGCTATCCCAGCTTCCGCTGCCGCCCGACGCCGGCGGGGCCCAGGCCCTGGCCACCACGCTGGCGCATGCCATCCTGTCGGGCCAATGGGCGAGCGGTGAGACCTTCCCCCGCGAGCGGGACCTGTGCGAGCACTTCTCGGCCAGTCGCAATCGCGTGCGCAACGCCCTCGCCGAGCTGAGCGGCAGCGGCCTGATCGAGCGCACCGCGGGGCGCGGCACGATGGTGCGCGATATCGAGGACTGGCATCTCCTCGACCCGCAGATGAGCGAGTGGATGGCCGGCCTCGAGGCGCCGCATCCGCAGCTGGTCCGGGAGGTCTTCGCCTTTCGCCTGTCCGCCGAGCCGTTCGTCAGCGAGCTCGCCGCCCTGGCGGCCACGGGCCAGGACCTGGCGCGGATCGAATCGGCGCTGGTCGGGATGTGCGACACTGCCGCCGACCCGGCGCGTCGAGAGGAACATGCCGACCATGACGTCGCCTTTCACGATGCCATCTACCGCGCCAGCCACAACCTGGTCTGGCGCCAGATGGGACTGCTGCTGCGGCCCTCCATCATCGCCCTGATCCAGCACTCCCATCACCAGGCCGGCTCCCTGGACGACAGCCTGGAGCGTCATCGCCAGGTCTTCGACGCCATCCGCCTGCGGGATCCCGAGGCGGCTCGCGACGCCACGGAGCGTGTCCTGGCGCGCACCGCCGCCGACCTCGGCGTCGAGCCCGGCACGCGCCCGCTGACGCGTCCGGCCTCGCTGAACGACTGACCCGCGGCCGCGCCACGGCGCGCCACGGCGCGGCCATCGCCACTTGCCCCACCCGAGGACCCACCCCATGAAGATCACCCGACTCAAGACCTGGCAGGTGCCGCCCCGCTGGCTGTTCCTCAAGATCGAGACCGACGAGGGCTGCTATGGCTGGGGCGAGCCGGTCATCGAGGGCCGCGCCGCCACGGTGGAGGCGGCCGTGCACGAGCTTTCCGACTACCTGGTCGGACAGGACCCGCGCCATATCGAGCACCTCTGGAACGTGATGTATCGCGCCGGCTTCTATCGTGGCGGCCCGATCCTGATGTCGGCCATCGCCGGCATCGACCAGGCGCTCTGGGACCTCAAGGGCCGCGACCTGGGCGTGCCCGTGCACCAGCTGCTGGGCGGCCCGGTGCGCGACCGGATGCGCATGTATGCCTGGACCGGCGGCGACCGGCCCGGCGACGTGGGCGCCGGCGCCCGTGCCCTGGTCGACCAGGGCTTCACCGCCTTCAAGATGAACGGCACGCCGGAGATGCAGATCGTCGACTCCCACCGCAAGGTCGATGAGGCCGTGGCCCGGGTCGCCGAGGCCCGGGACGCCGTGGGACCGGACGTCGGCATCGGCATCGACTTCCATGGCCGCGTGCATCGCCCGATGGCCAAGGCCCTGCTGCGCGAGCTGGAGCCCTTCCACCCGATGTTCGTCGAGGAGCCGGTGGCCCCCGAGCACCTGCCGTGCCTCAAGCAGATCGCCGGCGGCCTGGGCTACCCGCTGGCCACCGGCGAGCGCCTGCACACCCGCTTCGAATTCCGCGACCTGCTGGCCGACGGCATGATCGACATCGTCCAGCCGGATCTCTCGCACTGCGGGGGCATCAGCGAGGGCCTCAAGATCGCCGCCCTGGCCTCCGCCCATGACGTGGCCCTGGCGCCGCATTGCCCGCTGGGGCCCTTGACCCTGGCCACCTCGCTGCACGTGGATGCGGTCTGCCACAACGCCTTCATCCAGGAGCAGAGCATGGGCATCCACTACAACAAGGACAATGACGTGCTCGACTACCTGGTCGACAAGTCGGCGCTGGCCATCGAGGATGGCTTCTGCGCCATTCCCCAGGGGCCGGGGCTGGGCGTCGAGATCGACGAGGCCTTCGTCGAGGAGCGCGCCAAGGTGGGCCACCGCTGGCGCAACCCGGTATGGACCCACGAGGACGGCTCGGTGGCCGAGTGGTAAGACGCGAGGTGTCAGGAGTGAAGAGTGAGGGGAGAGATATGAGTGTCAGCTTCAACGACCCGACCTTCGGCGACCCGAAGGGCCAGCCCCTGGTGGTCGATGGAGGACGAGCATGAGCGTCTCGGCCGACGCGAGCGTCTCCCCGGCCTGGATCGCCGTGGACTGGGGCTCCAGCAACCTGCGGGCCTGGGCGCTGGATGCCGACGACCGGGTCATCGCCGAGGGCAGCGCGCCGCGCGGCATGCTGGGCCTGGCCGCTGACGAGTTCGAGGGGGCGCTGCTGGCGGTGATCGGTGACTGGTTGCCGCCGGCGGCGGGGCACCGGCCGACCGAGGTGCTGGTGTGCGGCATGGCCGGGGCCCGCCAGGGCTGGGTCGAGGCCGCCTACCTGCCGCTGGATGCCGGGGCGACCGATACCCTCGGGCGTCTCGGCGGCCAGCTGACCCCGGTGACCACCCGCGATGCCCGCCTGCGCGTGCGGATCGTGCCGGGGCTCTGTCGGCACGCCGCGCCGGACGGCGGCGAGGCCTTCGACGTGATGCGCGGCGAGGAGACCCAGTTGTCCGGCCTGGTCGCCGGCCATCCCGACTTCAGCGGCGCCGTCTGCCTGCCGGGTACCCACGCCAAGTGGGTGCGCCTCGAGGCGGGCCGCATCACGGGCTTCACCACCTTCATGAGCGGCGAGCTCTACCAGCTGCTCAGCCGGGATTCGGTGCTGAAGCATTCGCTTCACGCCGATGACCTCGACGACGCGGCGCAGCGCGCGGCCTACCTGGACGGCATCGACACCGCCATGGCCTCGCCCGAGCGCCTGAGTGCCGAGCTGTTCGGCATCCGGGCCCGGGACCTGCTCGATGCCTCGCTGCCCCGCGATGCCCGGCGTGGCGAAAGGCTGGCGGCGCGCCTGTCCGGCCTGGTGCTGGGCCTCGAGCTGGCCGGTGCCACCGCAACGCTGGCCCCCGGCAGCCCCGTCGTGCTGATCGGTGCCGAGGCGCTGTGCCGGCGCTACCGGATCGCCCTCGAGCACCGGGGCTTCGTGGTCGACGAGCACGCCAATGCCGACATGATCCTGGCCGGCCTGGGGCGCATCCACCACGCCACGCCGCCCGCAACCCCCTGAGGCGCGGCCGCCCGGCCGCCCCGAGACTGCAAGGAGCTTGTATGAGCCTGCCACTGGTCGCCATCCTGCGCGGCGTCACGCCGGACGAGGTCATCGCCATCGCCGAAGCCGTCATCGACGCCGGCATCACCCGCATCGAGGTGCCGCTCAACTCGCCCGAGCCCCTGGAGAGCCTCCGCCGCCTGGCGGCGCACGCTGCCGAGCGCGGCGGCGAGGAGATCCTGGTGGGGGCCGGCACCGTGCTGACGGCCGAGCAGGTGCGCGAGGTACACGCCGCCGGCGGTCGCCTGATCGTCTCGCCGAACATGAACGAGGCGGTGATCGGCGAGAGCCGGCGTCTCGGGATGGTCTCCCTGCCCGGTATCGTCACCCCCACCGAGGCCTTCGCGGCCCTGGCGGCGGGGGCCTCCGGCCTCAAGCTGTTCCCCGCCTCCCAGGTCGGTATCGCCAACATGAAGGCGATGATGGCCGTGCTGCCCGCGGGCACCGAGCTCTATGCGGTGGGCGGCATCGGCAGCGACAACTTCGCCGACTGGCGCGCCGCCGGCGTGCACGGGGCGGGCCTGGGGACCGCCCTCTATACGCCGGGACTGACGGCCGCCGAGGTGAGCGAGCGGACCCGCGCGCTGGTCACGGCCTGGCAGCAGGCACTCTGACACGCCCCGAGAGGAGAACCCCGAGCATGAGCGAGTCCCCGTCCAACGAGACCTTGCCGCCCGGCCCGTGCCTCGGCCAGGCGCAACTGCTGATCGACAGTCGCTGCGCGCTGGGCGAGGGCCCCGGCTGGGACGCTGGGCGCAGCGAGCTACGCTGGCTGGATATCCTGGCCGGCGAGCTGCACCGTGCCCGCGGCGATGGCCGTGAGCATCGCGTCACCCGGCTGGATCGCCGGACCTCCTACGCGGCGCTGACCCGCGACGGCGACTACCTGCTGGTGGCGGAGAACCGGCTGTCGCGCTTCGACCCGCAGACCGGCGAGACCCGCGCCTTCCTGCCCTTCGAGACCGACAACCCCGTCACCCGCAGCAACGATGCCCGCGTCGACACCCATGGCAGCCTGTGGCTCTCCACCATGGGGCTCGGCGCCGAGGCGGGCGCCGGCAGCCTCTATCGCCTGCATCGCGGCGAGCTCACCTGCCTGCGCCGGGGGCTGACCATCCCCAACGCCCTGTGCTTCTCGCCCGACGGCCGCCACGCCTATTTCAGCGACACCGCGACCGGCTGGGTGATGCGCTGGACGCTGGACGACCAGGGCTTCCCCGCGCGCGTCCAGGATGGCGCCTTCGCGGAGCCCGAGCCCTGGGCCGACCTGCGCGATTCGGGGGGCGGCCCCGACGGAGCCGTGATGGATAGCGAGGACTGCCTGTGGCTCGCCCTGTGGGGCGCCGGGCGCGTGGCCCGGCTGAGCCCCGAGGGCGACGAGATCGCCCACGTGAGGGTGCCCGCGCGCCAGCCCTCCTGCCCGGTGTTCGGCGGCGCGAACCTCACCACCCTCTATGTCACCACGGCCCGGGAGGGCATGGCGGCCCCGGCGGAGGCGGATGGCGGCGTCTTCGCCATCGAGCTGGCCGAGCGCCTGCCCGGCTGCCATGGGGCCGTGGAGCCTGCGCTGCGTCTCGCCTGAGCCCCACGCGACGGACCGCGTGAGCTACACCGGCCCGACCTCCGCGCCCCAGGGCCGTCCCCTGGGGTGACTCCCGCCCCCGGGAGACGGCTGGCCGTAGCCTGACCCGCGAGGCGGTGCTCGCGGCTCCGAATGACGCCCTCTGAAGACGAGCCGATGGGCCTCTTCCGCTGCCTGCCGCGCGCTGGCGACCGGTCATGTCCACCCCATCGACATGTCATCACGACATGGTTAAAAATCGCCGTTTTTTCGACACGTCGGCGGGACATGTCGATGGTATCGACATGTCGGGACACCTGGTCGCGCCCCCCTCGGGCCGCCGGAACCTGAAACAGCGTGGCGGCTTATTTTAGGCTCGGGCCAAAACTAAAATAAGGCGCCGACATGGCCGGCGCGGGTCCGCTCTGGCAGCCGGCACCGATTGGCGCCCCGGGGCGCTGCGGCGTAGCATGACGGCTCTATGAATCCACGGGCAGTTGCCCACTTGCATAACAAGAGGGCATAAGCCTCAGGTTTCGGCAGACGGCAGGGACAGGGACGACGATGAGCACCCATAGCCAGGCATCTCTGGTCATCCACCAGCATGGTGAGCACTCCGTGGAGGTGCGGCTGGATGCCGATCAGGAGACGGTCTGGCTGAGCCAGCGGCAGATGGCAGAGGTCTTCGATACCTCACACCGATAACATTAGCCTGCACTTGAAAAACATCTATGCCGATGCGGAGCTGGATGAAACGGCAACTACCGAGGAATCCTCGGTAGTTCGTCAGGAAGGGCGAGGGCGGGTGAGGCGGCGCGTCAGGCATTACAACCTTGATGCCATCATCTCGGTCGGGTACCGGGTCAACTCCCGGCGCGCCGTGCAGTTCCGCCAGTGGGCCACACGAGTGCTGCCTGAGCACCTCATCTACAGCGCCTCGTAGACTTCCAGCGAGAGCATCGCCACTGACGGGGCCTTGGCGCGGGTGATGATCAACGGCGCATGATAATCACAGGCCCGTCGCATGGTTTGGGTTCGGTGAGTGCGAACGGAATGTATAGCTGAAGATCTGCAAGGCTTGGGTGATGGTGCCATCAGGCTGAGGGCCCCCGTTGCATCAACCGCATCGAGGCCAGCGTGCTGCTGGGGCTGGTGGTCCACAACGGCTGGTTGGGCAACGCCGTGCTGACGGCCTGACCGAACCCGTCACACACCAGGGTTGGCTTGTGCATCAGGAACTTTGGAAAGTGGGCGCTGTATCAAGGGCGCTGACAAGTTCCATGCAACCGAAAAACAGGAGCCAATCGAGATGCACAAGCCCCATTCGCTCTCCTGGGTGATGAGCCTGGTGCTATTGCTGATGGTGGCAACGCCAGCCTTTGCCGAGCCAAGACTGCCAGACTTCACGGAACTGGTCGACAAGGCGGCGCCGGCCGTGGTTAACATCTCCACCTCTCGCAAGGTCGAGAGGTCCATGACCTCCTCCCGGCAGTTCGGGGGACAGGAGGTGCCGGAAATTTTCCGCCACTTCTTCGGTGACCGCTTCCCGATGCCCCCGGGCGGTGGTCCCAATCGCGGTGACGAGCAGCGTCAGTCACTGGGCTCGGGCTTCATCTTCGATGAGGACGGCTACATCATGACCAACGCCCATGTGGTCAAGGATGCCGACGAGATCCTGGTACGCCTCAACGACCGCCGTGAACTCGAGGCAGAACTGGTCGGTGCCGACGAGAAGACCGACGTGGCGGTCCTCAAGGTCGAGGCGAACAACCTGCCCACTCTGGAGCTGGGCAAGTCCACCAACCTCAAGGTCGGGCAATGGGTCGCCGCCATCGGCTCTCCTTTCGGCTTCGATCACTCTGTGACGTCTGGGATCATCAGTGCCATCAACCGCACCCTGCCTCAGGACGTCTACGTCCCCTTCATCCAGACCGACGTGGCGATCAACCCGGGCAACTCGGGCGGACCGCTGTTCAACCTCGACGGCGAAGTCGTGGGTATCAATTCCCAGATCCTGACCCGTAGCGGCGGCTACATGGGCCTCTCCTTTGCCATCCCTATCGATGTGGCCATGGATGTCGCCAACCAGCTGCGTGAACAAGGCTACGTGAGTCGTGGCTGGCTGGGCGTCAGCATCCAGCCGGTGTCCGAGGACTTGGCGGAATCCTTCGGCATGGAGCAGGCCAAGGGCGCCTTGATCGCCGAGCTTGACTCCAGTGGCCCCGCGGCCGAGGGTGGCCTTGAGGCCGGTGACGTCATCCTCGAAGTGAACGGCCAGAAGGTAGACCACTCCACCACTTTGCCACGCTTGGTCGGTGACACGGCCCCTGGCGAAGAGGTTGAGCTCTCCGTATTGCGCAATGGCCAGCGAGAGACCATCACGGTAGAGGTTGGCGAGTGGCCGAATGCTGGCCCCGGTCAAGCCGACGGTGACCCGGTTCGACTCGGCATCGCGGTTCAGCCATTGAACGAGATGGAGAAGCGCCGGCTCGGTATCGAGCACGGGGTACGCGTCGTCAAGGTCGATCCGACCGGCCACGCCGCCGCTGCTGGTATCCTTCCCGGGGATGTCCTGGTCCGCCTGGGCAACCAACCCGTGGAGGGTCCCGAGCAGCTCAAAGAGATGCTGGCTAACCTGCCGGACGATCAACCGGTCCCAGTGCTCCTCAATCGCGACGGCCAGGCCTACTTCGTGGCCTTTCGGCTGGGCAACGACGGCTGATACTGGCTGAGGTGGAACCTGTAGGGTACCGGCCACGTTATCAACCGGTACCCTACTGATATTTTTTCAACTTTCTATTTTCTCGGCGATTTCCAAGGCGTCACTATGCCGGTATGGCACGTTTTAATGCGGTTCTTGCTGGGCATCGCCCTTTTCGTCGTTGTGATCGGCACAGCCGCGGCGTTGGTGCTCTCGGAAGTCCCTGCGTGGCGCATAGGCGGCGTGATTCTCTTGGCGGCCTTCCTGTTCATCTCCTACGCGGCGGATTGGTTCGAGGCTTGGAGTAATGAGAGGCATGTGGAACAGCGACCGGACCTGCTCAGGAATGAGGTAATCGGAGAGCGAGTCAAGGCTCGGGGCCGCTTCGAGCTTCGGGATGGCATGGCGACGGGGTTGGTAATGCTTAACGGGGTGCAATGGAAAGCGTATTGTTCCGATCATGTGCCGGAGGATGGTGAGCTTTTGACGGTGCAACGTCGGGATGGGCTCACGCTATATGTCAGGTCTCGAGGCGGTGACGCCTGAAATTCCATGTAATATCAACTCGCGCGGTGCCTCCGCATCTGGCCGGAAACGGCCTGCACCTGAGTAAGCGTTGTACCACTCCTGGAGAGTGACCTGATGGGTCCATCAGTCGTGGTACCGCCGCTGCGTGATCGACAGCGCCCCGTAGACTTCCCGCGAGAGCAGCGCCACTGGCGGGGCCTTGCCGCGGGTGATGATCAACGGCGCCTGATAATCACAGGTCCGTCGCATGGTCTTGGCCGGGTGAGCGCGAATGGCGGTATAGCTGGTGACCTGCATGGCTTGGGTGGCGGTGCCGTCAGGCTGAGGGCTCCCGTTGCTATGCTGCGTGCATTGGGGGAGGGGAGGGAGCCATGTCGTACGGGCCGCTGTTTGCTGCGCTGATCCTGTCGGCACCCTTGGCCCAGGCCGAGCAGGTGGGCGTGGTCTTCGCCATGGGCGGAGAGCGCTTCGTGTTGACCCCGGCCTGTGCCCAGCGGGTCGAGCATGCCACGGGCGATGCTGGGCTCGTGCAGCATCCGGGAGCAGCCGTGGCGGCTGCCGAGTTCCTGCGCGGCGTACCGCACGCCGAGGCGCCCTGATGGGAAGCGCCGTACGTTTTCGTCGCCTCGTCGTGGGGCTGGTCGCGACCCTGGCCGGGTTGGTGTTGCTGGTGTGGTTGGCGCTGTGGTGGCTGTCGCCGGCGCCGGTAGAGGGCCAGCTGGTCGAGTACCACGGCGATGCGCCGGTGGCCGGCGCCACCATCACCGTGCGTCGCCAGGGCTGGGGGCGCAGCGAGCATGATGGGCAGCTGATCTGGGACAAGGGCTATGTGGCCACCGCGATCACCGACGCCGAGGGACGCTTCCGCGTGCCCATGCCCGGCCCGGTATGGCTGGTGGGCAGCGGTGGCGGCCGGCTCACGGCGGAGGCCGAGGGCTTTCACGGCCTGGCGGTAGGCCATGTGCCGCCGGCGGCGGACCTGCGCCTGCAGACGGTGGCCGACCACGCCGAGCGGCTGCCCGGCGGCACCGCCTATCTGGGCTGGGATGAGGCGGGCGAGCCCTTCGGCTGGTCGTTCCTCGATCACGCCCCGGCTCGCGACCTGGCGCGGGTCGATCTCTATCCCCTCGCGCTGAGTCGCGAGCCCCTCGAGGCCATCCTGGCGGTGCCCGAGGGGGGAGGACTCCACTTCGTGCCGGCCGCTGCCCAGGGCATCTCCACGCCCTCTTGGGGTCATCTGCTGCGCTATCTGGATGCCTCGCCCGAGCCGCCCACGGCGTCACGCCTGGTGCTGGACGACACGCCGGGCACCCTCTTCCTGCGCACCCCGCAGGGGCGGCACGCCAAGCTGGCCTGGGAGCCCGGCGCGGTGACCGCCATGTCGGGTACGGTGCCGGGGCTCGATACCTCCAGCGAGCGGCTGCTCTCGCTGCGCTTCGTCTATCGCCCCGGCCCCGGGGACGAGCTGCCGTACCAGCCCCCGCTCAGGCCGCTCGAGCCCGTGCGCGCCGCGCTGCTGGCGGCGCATCCCGAGGAGGGAACGTCGGCCATGGGGCCGCGCACCTATCGGCTGGTGGTGAGCGATGCGCAGGGCGGGGAACTGGAGCGGCAGCGCATCGAACTCACGCCGGGTGTTCCCGTGGACCTGGCGAGCTGTGCCGAGGATGCTCCGCTGGCCTGGCGATTCGAGTCGCTGCGCCTGGAGTACGACGAGGATGGCCTGCCACGCCTGCAACTGACGCTGGACGGCGAGCGCTTCGGGCACCACTCGGCGCCGCGACTGGTCAGCACGCGCCACGCGACCGTGTTCGAGGTTCAGGCCTTCGATACTGACTACCGGCGCCATGACCTGCGGGTCAGGATTCGCGAATTGCCCGGCGATACCGGCCCCGCCGGTTGCGTGGCGCCGCCTTGAGCTCGGACACGGACATCAGGGACGGGTCCTTGAAAGTCACCGACGGCTTCGCCGGCGTGTTGCGATGTTTGGCGCCCCGCGGCGGCGCAGCGTAGCATTGGCTGCCTGATTGTCAGTCAGTCCGGCACTGGAAGGGTTTCAAGAATGGCAGCAACGCTGGATGAAGCGGCACTCCTGACCGATCGGCAGCTGGTCATGCTCGCCGGAGAGGCCGCCTTTGGCCGCGGCGTGGAGTATTACCGCGAGGGCATGGTGGTCGGCTGGAACCGGCAAGGCGCTACCATCACCGCCGATGTGGAGGGCAGCGAGCGCTATCGCGTGGTGCTGGAGCTCAGCAAGCGGGGCCTGGATGGCGGCTGCGATTGTCCGGCCTCAGAGGGCATCGACTTCTGCAAGCATTGCGTGGCGACCGCCCTGGCGTACCGCGCGGATCAGGCCGAGCAGACGCGGCTGACGGGAGGTGATGCGACGGATCGGATTCACGCCTACCTGCAGCAGATGGACAAGCCCTCGCTGGTCGAGGCGCTCCAGTCCCTGATCGAGAAGGACCCGGTGCTGCGCCAGCAGTGGTCGCTGCGGGCCGATGCGGTGCTCGGTGTGCTGGATCACAAGGCGCTGAAGAAGCGCATCACGGCGACATTCCCCATCAACCGCGACCTGTACCGCTACGGCCAGGTGAGTGCCTACTTCGCCAGGGCGGAGGCCGTCGTCGACCAGCTCGCCGAGCAGGCGCCGCAACTGCCCGCCGAGAAGTGCCTGACGCTGGTGGACTATGCGCTGTCGCGCATGGCCCGGGCGCTGGAGACCGTCGACGACTCCGGCGGCTTTCGCTTCCATTGCGAGGCGACCCTGCAGACGCTGCATATCCAGACCGTGACGCGGCTCGACTGGTCGCCCGACAAGCTGGCGGCGTACCTTTACGACAAGGCGTTCGGTGAGCACACGGACCTGTACCCCGAGATTCCCGATGCCTATGAGGAGGCGCTGGGCGAGGCGGGCATGGCGGCCTATCACGCCTGCCTGCAGCGGGCCTGGGACGCCTTGCCGGAGCTGCCGGAACAGGCGGGGTGGTCGGAGCTGTATCGCTATATTCGCCTGCGCGATCCCTTGTTCCGGCGTGCCGAGGCCGCCGGTGACCTGCCGGCCATGCTCGCGCTGTACCGGAAGACCGCCAGCAACGAGCGGGACTGCCTGGATGCCGCCGAGTTGTGCATCGCCCATGAGGCCTGGGATCTGGTGGAGCCGTGGCTGACGCGAGCGAGGAAGGCGGCGTCCGGCCAGCTTCCCCATCAGCAACATGAACGGCAGCGCCTCGAGGTGCGCCTGCACCTGCAGCGTGGCGAGGCGGAAGCGGCAGCGGCGCTGCTATGGGACATCTACCGGCACACGCGGCACCTGGAGGACTATCGCCAACTGGTGGCCTTGGCATCCGAGCATGACCTGGCCGTCGATTATCGCCAGCGGGCCCGCGACTGGCTGGCGGAGCGACTCGATCAGTCCTCCCAGCCATCCTTCGGCTGGGCTCCGCGGACGGCAGACAGCCTGCTGGAAATCCATCTGTTCGAGGGCCGCCTGGCCGAGGCCCAGGCGCTGTGCGCCGAGCGGCCGGTGGCCCCCGGGTTGCTGCACCAATTGGCACAGGCGCTGAAGGATCCCGACGAGAGCCTGCCGTTGTACCTGCGCTTGGTACGCCATATGGTTCGCCAGACCAACAACCAGGGCTATCGCGACGGCATCGCCTTGCTGGAGGAACTGCGGGACACGCTGGATACCTCGGCGCAGCGCCAGGCATTCGAGCAGGCGCTGACGCAGCTGCGCACCGAGTTCAAGCAAAAACGCAACTTCATCAAGTGGCTGAACGAGGCCTTCCCGGCCTGAGGGGTGGCAGGGCGGCGTTGAGACGATCGCCGATCGATCCGGTGCGCGTCGTGCTGGTGGCGTTTCTCGACCGGTCGGTCGATGCTTCTGGGTGGGGATGGCATCGAGCCCTTGCCCGAGGGGAGAGCCGGGCTCGAGGGAGGCTGAGATGTTCAAACCGATTACCCTGTCATGGCTGATGCTGGCCGCCTTGTGCGTGGGCGCCATGGCGCCGTCGGCAGACGGTAACGAGGGCGTCCGGCTCGAGATCACGGAATGGGACCTGCCCTTCGACGGCGGGCGGGCCCGGGATCCCTGGGTGGATGCCGAGGGCCAAGTCTGGTTCGTCGGCCAGCAGACCCACTATGTCGGGCGGTTCACGCCCGAGAGCGGCGAGTTCGAGCGCTTCCCCCTGGCGGACGGCACCGGGCCGCACACGGTGATCACCGATGAGCAGGGCGTCTGGTACGCCGGCAACCGGGCGGCGCACATCGGCTTGCTGGATCCGGCCAGCGGCGCGATCGAGACGTTCGCGCCGCCCGGCGATGGTCGCCGGGATGTGCACAGCATGGCCTTCGACGGGGACGGCAACATCTGGTTCACCGAACAGGGTGGCAACCGCATCGGCCACTTCGATCCCCGACGCCAGGCGTTCACCATGCATGAGATCTCCCGGGCGTGGGCGCGCCCCTATGGCATCGTGGTGCACGACGACCAGCCCTGGATCGCCCTGTTCGGCACCCACCGGCTGGCGACGGTGAAGGGCGGCGAGGTGCGGGAGATCGCCCTGCCGCGTGCGGAGGCCCGGCCCCGGCGGCTGGACGTCGCGTCCGACGGCCGGGTCTGGTACGGCGATTACGCGACCGGCCATATCGGCCGCTATGACCCGGACGGCGGGGAAGTGAAGGAGTGGCCGGCGCCCTCGGGTGCGCGGTCGCTGCCGTACGCGGTGGTCATGGACGGTGAGGACCGCTTCTGGATAGTGGAAACCGGTGTCCGGCCCAACCGCTTCGTCGCCTTCGATACCCGGGAGGAAACCTGGAGCGAGGCCTTCGAGATCCCCAGCGGGGGCGGCTCCGTGCGCCACATGGTGTACGACCCGGCGCGTGACGCCATCTGGTTCGGCACCGACGAGAACACCCTCGGCCGGGCCGAGCTGCAATGATATGCGCCGTCGCGTGACGCCGCCGTCGCGGGTGGCGGGCCCGGTGGTGGCCGCCGAGCGGGACCATGGCATCCGGCGAGACCCGGGCCGGGATCGTGGTGGAGGCCCTCACTCCCGCTCGTCCCGGGTCGAGCGCAGCAGCACCCGGTCCATGCCCTGGGTGCTGAGCACCCGCTTGAGCGCCGCGAACAGGTGGGTGGGCAACGTCACGGCGTAGCGGGGCCGCGGGCGGGGGCTCTCCAGGGCGTGGATCAGCTTTTCCACCACGGCGTCGGGCCCCAGCGTGAAGGGGGCCTTGCCCTCCGTGCTGGCCAGGCGGGCCTCCACCTTCCGGTAGGTGGCGGCATGGGCGCTGTGGGCGGTGTCGATATTCGCCCTGAAGGCGCGGTAGGCGTTCTCGCGGAAGCGGCTGGTGATGGGGCCGGGCTGGATCAGGCTGACGTGGATGCCGGTGCCCGCAAGCTCCTGGCGCAGGGTGTCGGTGAGGCCCTCGAGGGCGAACTTGGAGCAGACGTAGGCGCCGCGATAGGGCAGGGCGGCGAAGCCCAGCACCGAGCTGTTCTGCACGATGCGGCCGTGGCCCTGGGCGCGCATCATCGGCAGCACCCGGGTGGTGAGCTCGTGGGTGCCCAGCAGGTTGGTCTCCAACTGCTCCCGCAGCACCGCCCGCGACAGGTCCTCCACCGCGCCGGGCTGGCCGTAGGCGCCGTTGTTGAACAGCGCCGTCAGCCGTCCCGCGGTGCGTTCCCGCACTTCCTCCACCGCGGCCTCGATCGAGGCGCTGTCGGCGAGGTCCAGCGGCAGGGCCTCCAGGCCTTCCTCGCGCAGTCGGGCGACGTCCGCCTCGGCCCGCACCGTGGCGAAGACCCGCCAGCCGCGCGCCGCCAGGGCGTGGGCCGCGGCATGGCCGATGCCGCTCGAGCAGCCGGTGATCAGCAGGCTTCGCGTCGCCTCTCGGCTATCTGACATCCTCGTCTCCTGTTTCGCCATCTCCGGCACCCCAGGCCGGTACGGTGTTCGATGAGAGTACCGCCTGCGGTGACGGGCTTGTCTTATGCAGTCACGAGCCGTGCCCGGCTGGTGCCGTTGCCCAGCGGTTCGACCCGGATCTGCACCGGGATGCGCTCGTGCATCTCCTGGACGTGGGAGATCACCCCGACCCGGCGGCCCAGCGCCTGCAGGCCGTCCAGCGCCTCCATGGCCAGCGCCAGGGATTGCGGGTCGAGGCTGCCGAAGCCCTCGTCGATGAACAGCGACTCGATGGTGAGCTCGCCCGAGGCCATGGAGGCGAGCCCCAGCGCCAGGGCCAGCGAGACCAGGAAGGTCTCGCCGCCGGACAGCGAATGCACCGAGCGGCGCTCGTCGCCCATGTCGTGATCCACCACCAGCAGGCCCAGCTCGCTGCCGCCGCGCACCAGCCGGTAGCGGCGGCTGAGCCCGGCCAGGTGGGCATTGGCGTGCTCCAGCAGCTGTTCCAGGTTGTAGGCCTGGGCGATGCGCCGGAACGCCTTGCCGTCGGCGGAGCCGATCAGCTCGCTGATCCGCCCCCAGCGGCGATACTCGGCCCGGGCCGCCTCCCGTTCGGCCCGGCCCTCGCGCTGGCGCTCGCGCCGGCGGTTGTCGTCGCGCAGGGCATGGACGGCCTCGTCGCGTCGTTGCTGGGCGGCCTCCAGCCGCGGGGCGAGGGCCTCGCGCTCGCCGACCAGGGCCTCCCGGCGGCGGGCGATCTCGGCCGCCATGGCGTCGCCGAGCCATGCCTCGTCGTGGGCGTCGTCCTGCTCGCCTGGCTCGCCGCTAGCGTCCGTGGCCACCCCCTGGTCGCGACGGTGGGCGATCAGCGCCCGGCGGCGCTCCTCCAGGCTGGCGGCGGCCTGCTGGCGGGCCTGCTCGGCCTCCTCCAGCTGCCGCTCCTGGCGCTCGGCCTCGTCGTCCGGCTGGGCCAGCAGCCGGGCGAGCCGGGCGTCCGTCAGCTCGGGATGGGCCGCGCGCCACTCGGCCAGCTCGCTCTCCAGGGTGTCGCGCTCCCGGCGCAGCGCCTCGCGCCGCTCGCTCTCGTGGGTCGCCTGCTGGGCGAGCCGTTGCCGGTGCTGCTGGGCCTCATGGAAGCGGGCCAGGGCCCCGTCGCGGGCCTGGCGGGCGGCGTCCTGGCGGGCGTCGAGGTGCTGTTGCCAGGCATCCGGCGAGGCATGCTCGCCGAGCAGGGTCCGGAGTTCGGTGGCCACGGTGTCGCGCTCGCGGCGCAGGGGCGGGATCCGCTCGGCCAGCGTGGCCAGTTCCCGGTCGAGATCGGCGCGCTGGGTGTCGAGTCTGGCGAGTGCCAGGGCGTCCTGATGCAGGGCCTCTTCCAGGGGCGCCAGTTCGGCCTCGGCGCGGGCGATCTCGTCGAGGACCCGTTGGTGTTGTGTCCGCTGTGCCTCGACGGATTGACGCTGGTGGGCCAGCCAGGCCTCGCGCTCGGTGGCGTCGATGGCGGAAAGCTCGGCGTGCAGCGGATGCTCGCCGAGGGCCTCGTTCGCCTCGGCCCGGTGCCGTTCGGCGGTGGCGAGGTCCGCGCGCTGCTGGGTCACCGACGCCTTCAGGGCGCGGTATTCCCCCTCGAGCTCGTCGCGCTCCCGCTGGGCCTGGTCGCGTTGCTGCAGGGCGTCCGCCAACTGGCGCTCCTCCTCCGCCTGCTGGGCAGCGAGCTGGACGGCCTCGGGGGTGGCCGGCGGCCGATGGCGCCAGGGGTGTTCGAGGCCGCCGCACACCGGGCAGGGCTCGCCGTCCACGAGGCCCTCGCGCAGCCTGACGACGCTCTCGCTGCGCACGGCGCGGCTGCGTTCGACGACGGCCTGCACGCTCTGGTGGTGGCGCTCGCGGTCGTCGAGGCGTCGCCGGGCGACCCGGCCCTGTCCGACCAGCGCCTCGAGGCGTTGGTCGGCCTCTGCCAGGCGTGCCGTCAGCGCCTGGTGTGCCTGGTCGGCACGGCACGCCTCCTGCCAGCGGCTGTGCAGCTCGCCGAGCCGCAGCTGGCGGCCAGCGGCCCGGTCATGGGCCTGTCGGGCCGCCTGGCGGGCGCTCTCCAGGCCGCCGTGATCGCCGATCAGCCGCTTCAGGGTGGCGTGCCACCGGTCGCGCTGTTCGCGTCGCTGGCGGTGTTCGGTGTCCGTCCGCCGGCGCTGTGCGGCGAGCTCGTCGGCGCGTCGGCGGCGTTGATCCTGCGTGGCCTCGAGTTCCGCCAGCTGCCTGTCGTGGGTGGCGAGCGTCTGGGCCCGCTCGCGGGCCTCGCGCAGGGGCGGCTCGGCCTGGCGGCGCGCCTCGACGGCCTCGTTGAGTGTCCGCTCGGTGGCCCCATGGGCCTGCTGGGCCTGCTCGCGCGCGCCGTCGGCGTCGGTGAGCGCGCGCTGCGTCTCGGCGTGGCTCGCCGCCAGGGCATCGAGCTCGCCGGGTAGGTCGGCCTGGCGCGTGAGCCGATGGCGCTGCGGCAGGATCACCCGGCGCCATGCCAGGTCTTCCCGGGCGGGGGCCAGCGCCTGCCAGCGGGCCTCGGAGTCCTGCCGGCGCTGGCGTCCCTCGGCGTGGGCTTTCCGCAGCTGTTCATCGGTCGTGTGCCACCGCTCGCGGGTCTCGAGGCGCTTGGCGTCGCGCTGCACGGCGTCGAGTTCGCCCTGGGTGGTCTCGGCCCGGCGCTCGAGCTCGCTGCGGGCCTCGGGCTCGGCGGGCAGGTCGTCGGCGAGCCGGGCCTCGACCTTCTCGACGGCCTTTCGGGCCTCGCTGGCGCGGCGGTAGGCGGCCATCGAGATGGCGGAGTATTCGGTGGTGCCGGTCAGCCGCTCCAGCAGGTCGCTGCGCTCGTTGTCGTCGGCCTTGAGGAAGGCGGCGAACTCGCTCTGGGCCAGCAGCACGGCGCGGGTGAACTGCTCGAAGGTCAGCCCCAGGCGCTCGGGCAGCAGGCGGTCGAACTCGCGCTTCTGGGTGGTCAGCAGGCGGTCGTCGTCCAGATCACGCAGCGACTGCTCGGTAGCCTGCAGGCGCCCGGCGGCCTTCTCGCGGGCGCGGCGCACCGCCCAGCGGGCGCGGTAGCGGCGGCCGTCGCGGCCCAGGAAGTCGACCTCGGCGTAGCCGCTCGCCGTGCCGCGGCGCAGCAGGGTGCGCGGGTCGGCGGTGTTGAGCGTCTCGTCGCCCACGTCGGGCAGCGGCGCCTCGCGGCCGGGGGCCTGGCGCAGCCGCGGCGTGCCGCCGTAGAGCGCCAGGCACAGGGCGTCGAGCAGGGTGCTCTTGCCGGCGCCGGTGGGGCCGGTGATGGCGAACAGCCCGGCATCATTGAGCGGCGCGGCGGTGAAGTCGAGCGCCAGCGGGCCGGGCAGGGAGGCCAGGTTGGCCAGGCGCAGGGCGAGGATCTTCATGCGTGCGCCTCCCCGTCGTCATCCAGCACGTCCTGGCGCAGCCGGTCGAAGTCGGTGAGTACGTCCTCGCTCGGCGGTTCGCCCCAGCGTGCCTGCCAGGTGCGCTCGAACAGTCGTCGGGGGCCGAGGGTCTCCAGGTCGATGCGTTCGGGGGCGTCCTCGGCCGCGACCCGGGGCAGGCGACGCTCGAGGCGCAGCAGGCGCAGCGCCTTGCCCTCGAGGGCGGCGTCCACCCGGGCGCGCAGGTCGGGCAGGGGGGCATCGAGCTCGACCCGGACTTCCAGCCAGGGCCAACGCTCCCTGGTTAGCGCCGGGTCATCCTCCAGGGCCTCGAGCTCGGCCAGCACCGCGTCGAGCGGCGCCGGGCCGAGGCGATGCATGGCCACCGGGCGGGGCACGGGCAGCGCCTCGACGCCGGCCAGCGCCTCGCCCTCCAGAGTCACCTCGAGCACCTGGTGGGGATAGGCCACCTCGCTGAAGTCCAGGGGCAGGGGGCTGCCGCTGTAGCGGATGCGCGCCTCGCCGACCTGTTGGGCGCGGTGCAGGTGACCGAGCGCCACATAGGCGATGTCGTCGGGAAACAGCGCCGCGGGGATCGATTCCTCGCCGCCGATGACGATGGGGCGTTCGCTGGCCTCGGAGACGGCGCCGCCGCGCAGGTGGGCATGGCTCATGGCCACCAGGGCCTGGCCGGGGGCGCGGCGCGCCCGGGCGGCCGCGATCAGCTGCTCGTGGACGCGGCCGATGCCAGCCACATAGGCGTTGCCGGGCTCGTCGGCCTCGTCGCCTCCCCGACCGGTGACCTCGGCCGGCCGCAGGAAGGGCAGCGCCAGGCACCAGGCGCGAGTCTCGCCGGACGCGTCGGTCAGCGGCACCAGCAGGCGCTCGGCGTCGAGCTCGCCGGCCTCGGTCCAGGCGACCCGGCCCAGGGCGTGGGTGCGCAGGCGCCGCATCAGCGGGGCCGGCAGCTCGATGCGGTTGCCGCTGTCGTGGTTGCCGGCGATCAGTACCAGGTCCAGGCGGGGCAGGCGCTCGTGGGCCTCGACGATGAAGTCATAGAGCAGCGCCTGGGCCTGCAGGGAGGGATTGACCACGTCGAAGAGGTCGCCGGCCACCAGCAGGGCGTCGGCCCGGCGTTCGACCAGGGTATCCAGCAGCCAGGTCAGGAAGGCGCGGTGTTCTGCGTGGCGCTCCTGGCCGTGAAAGCTCTGGCCCAGGTGCCAGTCGGCGGTATGGATCAGTCTCAGCATCGGCTCCCCGGTGTTCCGTCACACGGTCGAAAGGCCCTAGTCTAACCCGGACGGACACCGCGCATCAGGGAGCCCGTGATGTCATCTACGCCATTGCACGACTGGGGCCTCGCCCCCGCCGAGGCCATCGCCCTGCAGAAGCGCCTGGCCGGCCGGGTCGAGCGCGCCGACCGCCTGGACCCGGTGAACCGCATCGCCGGGGTGGATATCGGCTTCGAGCAGGGTGGCGAGATCACCCGCGCCGCCGTGGTGGTGCTGGCCTGGCCGCCGGCGGCCGACGGGGCCTTCGAGGTGGTGGAGCAGGCGGTGCACCGCGAGCCGACGCGCATGCCGTATATCCCGGGGCTGCTGTCGTTTCGCGAGGTGCCCGCCGCCCTGGCCGCCTTCGACAAGCTCTCGACCCGGCCGCAGCTGGCGATGGTCGACGGCCAGGGCATCGCCCATCCGCGCCGGCTGGGCGTGGCCAGCCACCTGGGGCTATGGCTCGACCTGCCGACCATCGGCGTGGCCAAGACGCGGCTGGTCGGTCGCCACGTCGAGCCCGGGCCCGAGCGTGGCGACTGGGCGCCGCTGCAGGATGACGGGCCCGAGGGCGAGGAGGTCATCGGTGCGGTGCTGCGCTCGCGCGAGAGCGTCAAGCCGGTGTTCGTCTCGCCGGGGCATCGGCTGTGCCTGGAGACCGCGGTGGGCTGGGTGGTGGCCTGCCTGGGCAAGACCAAACTGCCGGAACCCACCCGGCTGGCCGATCGCCTGGCGTCCCGGCGGGACCAGAAGCGGCGCTGACCCGCGAGGTAATCGAAGCTGGGTCTGGCGAGGGGCGCCGGGGATGGGTCGAAGAGGGGGTCCTACGCCATGGATGGCGTCGGTAGCGCCCATGGAGGGGTTCACAGCGCCCCCTCGCAGACCTGTCGACGGATCAGCCCCGAGCGACAACGCTAACTGCGATAGCCCTGGCAGACTTGCCCGGCGGCTTGCCTTCCGGGGCGGGGAGGCGGACCATGAGCGATTCCCTTTTCTCGGATGCCCGCCATGACCGCCTCGCCCGTCACCCCCATCGACGCCACCCGAGCCTGGGTCGAGACCTTCGTGGTCGGCCTCGAGGTGTGCCCCTTCGCCGGCCGCGAGGTCGCCCGCGACAGCATCCGCTATGTGACGGTGGACGCCACCGATCCCGCCGCCGCGCTGATGCGGCTGATGGAGGAGTGCTGGCATCTCGATGAGTGCGCCGAGACCGAGACCACCTTGGTGGTGCTGACCCAGGGCCTCGCGGATTTCGACGACTATCTGGACGTGCTGGGGCTGGCCGAGGCGCTGCTGGTGGAGCAGGGCTACGAGGGGGTCTACCAGCTGGCGAGCTTCCACCCGGACTATCAGTTCGAGGGCGAGGCGGAGGAGTCTCCACGGAACTACACCAACCGCTCGCCCTGGCCGATGTGGCACCTGATCCGCGAGGCCGGCCTGGAGCGAGCCCTCGCTCACTATCCCGACCCCGAGGCGATCCCCGAGCGCAACGCGGCACTGATGGAGGCCGAGGGCCGCGACCGGCTGGCCGCCTCGCTGGCGGCGTTGCGTGGGGCGAGCCGGCCGAGTTAGCGCGCGCAGTCACACATCCGCCTTGCCTAGACGATATCCAGCGGCTCCTTGCGGCTCGGCGCCGGAAAGGCGGCATCGAGCCGGGCCAGGGCGTCCTCGTCCAGGGTCACGTCGAGGACGTCGGCGTTGTCGCGGACGTGGTCGGGCTGCACCGCCTTGGGGATGGCGATCAGATCGCGCGCCCCGTCGAGGGGCCTCACCGCCCAGGCCAGCAGCAACTGGGCCGGCGTGAGGTGGCGCTCGGCGGCCACCGCCTGCACCTCCGGATGGTCGAGCAGCCGACGGCGCAGCCGGCCACCCTGGGCCAGCGGGCAGTAGCCCATCAGCGGCATGCCGTGCCGGCGCTGCCAGGGGCGCAGGGCGTGCTCGATGCCCCGCGAGCCCAGGTGGTAGAGCACCTGGTTGACGGCGCAGTCATTACCGCCGGGCGTGGCCCGCAGGGCGTCCATGTCGTCCACGTCGAAGTTGGAGACGCCGAACCGGCGGATCTTGCCGGCCGTGCGCAGCCGCTCGAAGGCCTCCACGGTCTCGTCCAGGGGGATGCCCCCGGGCCAGTGCAGCAGGTAGAGGTCGAGGTGGTCGGTGCCGAGTCGCCGGAGGCTCGCCTCGCAGGCGGCGATCGCGGTGTCACGACCGGCATTCCAGGGATACACCTTGGAGACCAGGAAGGCCTCCTCGCGGCGCCCCGTCAGGGCCTCGCCGACCACTTCCTCGGCGCCGCCATCGCCGTACATCTCGGCGGTGTCGATCAGCCGCAGGCCGCGCTCCAGGCCCTGCTGGAGGGCGCGCACCTCGTCGGCCCGGGGAGCGAGGCCCTCGCCCATGAACCAGGTGCCCTGGCCGATGGCGGGCAGCTCGACGGCGGGCTCATGGGCGGTGGCGGCCAGGGTGACACGGGGCGGGATCGTCATGACGCCTCCTCTCGATGTTATGGAAGGGTTTTCCATATATATTGGGATCAGGCCGGCCGGGATGCAATGCGCCCTTGTGTCCCGGGCAGGTCGTCCGCATGGTCTATCGTGTAGGAGCAAGGCTTCGACCCACCCAACGATCGAGGAGTCGACATGAGCATCAAGAAGAACGGAAGCGCCGTCTGGCAGGGCGGCCTCAAGGATGGCCAGGGCACGGTCTCCACCCAGAGCGGCATGCTCAGTGACGTGCCTTACAGCTTCGCCAAGCGCTTCGAGGGCGAGGCCGGCTCCAATCCCGAGGAGTTGATCGGCGCCGCCCATGCCAGCTGCTACTCCATGGCGCTGTCCATGATCCTCGGCGAGGCGGGCTACACCCCCGAGCGCATCGCCACCCAGGCCACGGTCTCCCTGGAGGAGGTCGAGGGCGGCTTCGGCATCACGGCGATTCACCTGGACACCCGGGCCAGCGTCCCCGGCGCCGACGAGGCGGCCTTCCAGGACGCCGCCAACAAGGCCAAGGAGGGGTGCCCGGTCTCCAAGCTGTTCAACGCCGAGATCAGCCTGGACGCCAAGCTGGAGGGCTAAAAAGTGTCTGCGCTCGGCTATACGGCGTTAAAAATCGGCTCAAAGGACTCATTTACTCTCCGTAAACTCCGTCTTTTGACTCGCGGCCTCCGTGTCGCTCGCTCTGCGAGCAGCGGAACTGCCCAAATCGGCATTCTTTGCCGATTTGTCGCAGATTTTTGCCTTGTGACCCACACGGATGTGGGAAATGCGTGGGCCCGTAGGGAACGGGCCTAGCTCTAGCCTGCGCTCGACGACTTTTTAGATATTGCTTGATATATGCCGCTGTATGACTCGCGAGGCCACCTTCGGGTGGCCTTCGCGCGTTCAGGGGCGGCGCCGGGCGGCCTCCACCAGGGCGCGGATCAGGCGCTGCTGGGGGCGGTTGAAGATCAGCCACTCGGGATGCCACTGCACTCCGATCAGGAAGTCGTGGTGACGGGACTCGATGCCCTGCACCAGGCCGTCGCGGTCCCGGGCGACGATCTCGATGCCCTGGCCGGTCTCCTTCACCGCCTGGTGGTGCAGGCTGTTGATGCGACACCAGGTGACCCGCAGGATGCGGTTCAACTGGCTGTCGCCGACGATGTCCACGGTCTTGCGCGGCAACACGGTGCGCCGCCGCTTGAGCCCCTCGTGGGTGGTATAGATATCCGGGTCCAGGGTGCCCCCCCGGTGGACGTTGATCAGCTGGGCCCCTCGGCAGATGCCGAGCACCGGCCGGCCTGCGGGGATGAAGCGTTCGAGCAACTCGAGCTCCAACTGGTCGCGCTCGGGGTCGACCCGCACGTCGAGCTGTATCTCGCCGCCGTAGTGGTGGGCCTCGATGTCATCGCCGCCACCGATGATCAGGCCATCGAGGGCCGCCGGCCGGGGGCGCGCGGGGGACAGCCGCAGGGGCCGGCCGCCGTGTCGCCACACGGCGAACCAGTCGAACCACCAGGCGATGCGACTCTTGCGATCCGAGGTGGTGATGCCGATCAGCGGACGCGGGTCGCGGCTCATGGACGACGGCTCCAGCGACACAGGGCGGTCCACCAGCGCCGGGGCAGCGAGGGGCGGTGCAGGGCGAGGTACTGGGCGCCACGCTCGGCCAGCGTGGCCGGCGAGGTCGCCAGCACCTCCACCTCGAGCCAGCGGTTCCACTCGGTGACGGCCCCCCAGCCGGGTTCCGACAGCTGGGCATTGGGCAGCCGGTAGTGGAAGGTGGGGCGCGGATTGACCAGGGCGTCGCTCAGCAGCTCGTGGGGGTGCTCAGGGTGCAGGTAGGCGAACAGCGGCAGCAGGTCCAGCTCGCGATTGCGGGTCGGGTTGTCCTCCAGGTAGTCGTCTATCAGGGTCTCCAGGTCGGGCGTGTAGCCGGGGTCCAGCACCTTGATGGCATAGGCCCGGGGGTAGGGGTTGGCATGGGGCAGCATCTCCCGAGTGATGTCCACCCGGATCTGTTCGCGCAGCCACTTCGCCGTGAGCAGATAGGCACGCAGGTAGGCCAGGATGTCCTCGACGGCCAGGCTCGGCACCTCGGGATTGAGATGCAGACCGAAGCCGTACAGCAGGCTGGCATCGGTGCCCTTGGCGCCATGGTGGCGCAGCGCCTCGAACAAGGCGTCGAGCTCGTCCAGCTCGTCCCAGGGCACCGGCGGGCAGACGATCTCGGTGGGCACCAGGCCGGAAACCACGTCGCCGATCAGTTCCCGGGTTCGCGTGTGGAAGTCCTGGCGCATGCGCTCCCACTCGCTGTCCTGGTAGGCATCGGGATCGATGAGCCGGCTGTCGGGATGGGCATACTGGGTGTCCAGCTCGATGCCGAAGTCGCCCCAGCGGGCCCCCGTCACCTTGAGCCGGTGGGCGCTGATCACTTCCAGCCGGCCGCCGAACAGCGACTGCACGAGGCTGGCCGTCTCGCGTGGGGGCATGCCGGCGAACTCGATCTCGATGCCGACCCGGCGGCGGCTGCCATCGGCCCTGTCGGGTACGGGTGGCGGTTGGGGCGTCATGTCGGCATCCTGTGGGCACGTTCGTCGGCAGCCTAACACACTGCCGTTGGCAGACAGGATGCGGCAAGATGCCGGCACGCCACTCAAGGGAGACCCGACGTTGCCACGCCTGCCCCGCCTACACGATGCCCTGCGAGGCCTGTTGATCCTGGTGCTTCTGCTGCTGCCCCTGGCGGCGGCGGCCCAGTCCCTGCCGCTGTCCGCCCTGGGGGGCGGTGATGCCCAGCCGAGCCACGACCCCGAGGCCATGCAGGCGTCCCTGGAGCGGATCATCGCCACCCTGGAGGACGAGGGGCGTCGCGGGGAACTGCTCGCCGACCTGAAAGCCCTGCGCCAGGCCAATGAGGACGTGGTGGGCCAGGAAGGCATCGCGTCCCCGCAGGGGCTGCTGGGGGCGCTCGCCGAGACCTTCAATGCCTTGGGCGAGCAGGCCGAGTCGGGGCGCTCGCCGCTCGACGAGTGGGGACGCCAGCTGCGCCAGGGCTGGTCGGAGTTCTCGGCGCTGGTGGTGAGGACCGGCAATGCCGAGCTGCTGCGCTTCGTGATCGAGATGGCCGTGCTGACGGTGATCTGGGGCGGGCTGCTGATCATCCTCATCGCCCTGGGCCGCATGCTGGCCCAGCAGCGGGCGTGGCCCCTGGACCTGCCCCGGGAGCCCAAGGGCGGCCTGTTGGCGATCCACTTCCTGCGCCGCATGCTGCCCTGGGCGCTGGCCTTCGCCCTGGTGCTGGGCATCGCCCAGCTGGTGCCGGAGAGCGCCGGGCGCACCGGGTCTCTGGTGATCGCCTATGTGGCCCTGTGCGGGCGCACCCTGTCGGTGGTGGTGGAATCGGTGATCTCGGTGTTCACCCAAGGGCACCGCTTCACCGCCGTGCAGATTCTCCAGCATCGCGGCCTGCGGCCGCTGTTCATCATCGGCGCGCTGATCGCCCTGGGCGATGCCCTCAACTCGTCGCGACTCAGTGACCTGATCGGCGGCGACCTGGCCAGCCTGCTCTCGGTGCTGGCCAACATCCTGGCGGCGCTGCTCAGCGGACGCTTCATCCTGCGCTTCAAGCGCCCCATCAAGCATCTGATCCGCAACCGTTCCTATCGCTATCGCCGCGAGCGCAGCGGGGCCACCGAGGTGGCCCGGGTGGTCGGCGGCCTGTGGCATGTGCCGGCGCTGCTGCTGGTGTGGGGCTCGCTGCTGGCGATCTTCGTCACCGGCGGCGACGTGGGCGCGGCCCTGGCCCGCTCGATCATCTCCGCCTCGCTGCTGGTGCTGACCCTGGTGGTGACCGGGCTGATCCGCCGCCATGCCGAGCGCCGCTCGAAGCGGCGGCGCCAGAGCGACTACCGTCGGCGCCTGGAGCGCTTCGGCTATGCCCTGTCCCATGTGCTGGCCTGGATCGCCTTCGCCGAGCTGTCGCTGCAGGTCTGGGGGGGCTCGCTGGTCGGCATCGGCCAGCAGGGCGTGGCCAGCGTACGCATCGGCCAGGCGCTGCTGGGTATCGGCTTCACCGGGCTGCTGGCCTGGCTGGCGTGGATCTTCGCCGACACGGCGATCCAGCGGGCCCTGGTCTCCTCGGCGCGATCCCGAGGCCGGCGGGTCAACCAGGCCCGGGCCCAGACCATCACGCCGATGATCCGCAACATCATCTTCGCCACCATCGTGATCATCGCCGCCATCGTCGGCCTGGCCAACCTGGGCGTGAACGTCACGCCGCTGCTGGCTGGTGCCGGGGTGATCGGCCTGGCCGTGGGCTTCGGTGCCCAGACCCTGGTCCAGGACCTGATCACCGGCATCTTCATCCTCATCGAGGACTCGCTGGCCGTGGACGACTTCGTCAAGATCAACGGCCACACGGGCACCGTCGAGGGACTGACCCTGCGCACCGTGCGGCTGCGCGACCTCGACGGCATCGTGCACATCATCACCTTCAGCCGCATCGAGTCGATCCATAACATGTCGCGGCAGTTCGGCATCGCCCTGATGCGTATCCGCATCCCCTTCGACATGCCCATCGACGCTGCCACCGACCTGATGCACGACACCGCCCTGGCGCTTCGCCAGGACCCGATGATGCGCCACCACATCTGGTCGCCGCTGGAGATGCAGGGCATCGACCACTTCGAGGATGGCTGCGCGATCCTGCGCATGCGCTTTCGCACCTCGCCGGAGATGCAGTGGGACGTGGCCCGTGCCTTCAACCTGCTGCTCAAGCAGCGCATGGAGGAGCAGGCCCTGGACCTCGGCGTGCCACGCCTGAGCGTCAGCATGGAAGGGATGGGTGGCGGCCGCCTCGACGGCAGCCGCGAGCGGGGCGACTCGCGCGATGCCGCGGGTCGCGAGCCGGGCGAGGCCGGCATCGCCGACCCGGCCGGCGACACCAACCCCCGGGGGGCCTCGCCGGATCCCGGCACCTGACGCCCGGCCCTGCCCGCCGAGCCCGGCAGCCGCCGCCCTCGGCCGCTGGCCATTCGGACCGCCCGTCACCCGATCCCGCCACTCGGCCATTGAGATGACTCCGCTGGCCGGTGCACGCGTCAGTGCGAGATGCGACCATGGTTGCAATGAGTAAACGTTTACGACTTGCTCGTAAACGTTTACTCTTCGCCATGTCGCCGGCATCGACGACGTCTTCACCGCCCGTAAGGGCAACGCCAGGAGGAGCCAACCCATGACGATCAAGGTCACGGTCTGGGGCGAGAACGTCCACGAGCAGACCAACGAGGTGGTAGCACGCATCTATCCCGCCGGCATGCATGCCTGCATCGCCGCCGGGCTCGACGAGGACCCGCAGATCGAGGCCCGGTCGGTCACCCTGCAGGACCCCGAGCACGGCCTTACCGAGGAGGTGCTCGACGACACCGACGTGCTGCTGTGGTGGGGTCACGCTGCCCACGGCGACGTCCGCGACGAGATCGTCGACCGTGTCCAGGCGCGGGTACTGCAGGGCATGGGCCTGCTGGTGCTGCATTCCGGTCACTACGCGAAGATCTTCAAGCGCCTGATGGGCACCACCTGCTCGCTGAAGTGGCGCGAGGCCGGCGAGCGCGAGCGGCTGTGGGTGGTCAACCCCGGCCATCCCATCGTCCAGGGCCTGGGTGACTATCTCGAGCTGCCGCATACCGAGATGTACGGCGAGCCCTTCGCGGTGCCCAACCCCGACGAGGTGATCTTCATCAGTGCCTTCGAGGGCGGCGAGGTGTTCCGCTCCGGCCTCACCTACAAGCGCGGCAACGGCAAGATCTTCTACTTCCGTCCCGGCCACGAGACCTATCCGATCTACTACGACGACCAGGTGCGCCAGGTGCTCAAGAACGGCGTGAAATGGGCCCGTCCCGAGGGCGCGCGGTGGATCGACAGCTGCCCCAACGTGCCGCCCGACCAGGCGCCGAACCCGGTGGAGGTGAAGGGCGAGGGGCTGCACAAGCCCGGCGAGGAGGGCTTCAAGTGATGCGATTGGCGATCATCGGCGCCGGCAGCATGGCCGGCGAGCATGCCAAGCACTTCCGGGCCCTCGACGGCGTCGAGGTGGTGGCGGTCTGCGACCTGGACGGCGACAAGGCACGCGCCTTCGCCGAGGCGCACGACATTCCCGAGGCGCATTCCGACCTGACGGCCATGCTGGCCCGCGACGACATCCAGGCGGTGAGCAACGTCACCCCGGACGGCGTGCACAAGGCGACCTCGCTGGCCGCCATCGCCGCCGGCAAGCACATCCTCTGCGAGAAGCCGCTGGCCACCAACGCCGCCGACGCCGAGGCGATGGCCGCGGCGGCCCGCGAGGCGGGGGTGATCAACATGGTCAACCTCAGCTATCGCGACGCTCCGGCGATCCAGCTGGCCCGGGAGCTGGTGGCCGAAGGCCGACTGGGGCGGGTGATGCACGTCGACGCCAGCTACCGCCAGAGCTGGCTGGTGAGCGACGCCTGGGGGCGCTGGGACCAGGACAGCCAGTGGCTGTGGCGGCTCTCCGAGGCGCACGGCAGCAAGGGCGTGCTGGGCGACGTGGGGGTGCACATCCTCGACTTCGCCAGCTTCCCGGTGGGCGACATCGCCGCGGTGACCTGCCGGCTCAAGTGCTTCGACAAGGCCCCGGACAACCGCATCGGCGAGTACAGGCTCGACGCCAACGACAGCGCCCTGATGCAGGTGGAGTTCGCCGGCGGCGCGCTGGGCACCATCCAGGCCACCCGCTGGGCCACCGGCCATCACAACTCGCTGGCGCTCTCGGTCCACGGCGATCGCGGCGCGCTGCGCGTCGATCTCGACGCGGCCCGGGACCGGGTGCAGGTGTGCCTCGGCGAGGACGTGCACCCCGCGCGCTGGACCGCGCTCACTGCTCCGCCGACGCCGAGCATCTACCGGCGCTTCATCGACGGCATCGCCAGCGGCGTCAACGACCAGCCCGACTTCGCGCGCGGCGCCGCCCTGCAGCGGGTGCTGGATGCCTGCTTCGACTCCGACGCCCGGGGTGGCGGCCTGCGCCTGGCCGGGCACGCCGCCCCGGCGCAGGGCCAGCCCGCCTGAGCCGTGCCCGTCCGTGGGGCCCGTCATCGCGGGGCCGGCGGACGGGCCGCGGTCGCAGCGCCCCGTCCATTCGGGCACAATCGGTGGCCGGCAGGGTATGGCGGTCGGCGCGAGGCCGGTCGCCCGGTGATGAGGCAGGCGATGAGCAGAGATCCGTCGAAGACGGCCAACATCCGGGAAATCGCGCGGCGGGCGGGCGTCTCCATCGCCTCGGTCAGCCGTGCGCTCAACGGCAAGTCGGGCATCAGCGAGGCGCTGCGCGAGCGCATCCTGACCATCAGCCGCGACGTCGAGTATCGCCCCAGCGCCGCCGCCCGCCAGCTGATCAGCGGCAAGGCCGCGGTGGTGGGCATCTCGCTGGGGCGCCGCGACTTCGAGCTACGGCCCTACTACATCCTGCTCTATCAGCACCTGACCGTGGCGCTGCACCGCCAGGGCATGGTGCCGATCTTCTTCGCCCATGACCGCACGGCGACCCTACCCGAGCAGGCCGGCGCCGCTCTCCTGCTCGGTGAGTTCGCCGACGACCCGCGCCCGGCGCTGATGAGGTCTCGGGGCGTGCCCTTCGTGCGCATCGGCCTGGCCGGGGAGGGCTTCTCGGTGGCGCCGGAGGATCGCCACGGCATCTACCTGGCCACCCGCCACCTGATCGAGGGAGGGCGGCGCCGCATCGCCTTCGTCGGCGACGAGCTGGAGAGCCCCCATAGCCAGCACCGCCTGGGCGGTTACCGCCAGGCGCTCGCCGAGGCCGGCCTCGAGGCCTCGCTGATCGACATCCCGCCCAACCTGGACCCGGCACTGACCGGCTACCGCTGGCTGCGCCGGCGCCTGGAGCAGGACCCGCACGCCCATGACGGCCTGGTCTGCGAGAACGACGAGCTCGCCCGAGGCTGCCTGACGGCCCTGGAGGATCACGGCTTGCGCGTCCCCGAGCAGGTGGCGGTCACCGGCTTCGACGACCTGCCGACCCTGGCCGAGGACCTGACCACGGTGCGCCAGGACATCGCCGCCATCGCCGCCATGAGCGTCGAGTTGCTGGGCGAGGCGCTGGCGGGCAAGCCGCCGCGTCACGTCTCCATGCCGGTGGAGCTGGTGGTCCGCGAGACCGGCTAGGGAGGCCTCTCCGCCTAGAGGAGGAAGCGACCCAGAGCGATGCCGGCGCCGAGCACCCCCAGGCCGGCGAGCGGCCAGCGGTCATTCCCCGACCCATGGCCAGATGGGCCTGCGTCGATCTCGCTGGCCCCGGCCGGGGCCAATGAAGATGTGCTAGGTTGGGATATCGGCGGCGAGCGCCGAATCTTGACGGCTGAGGGGGAGCCCGACCATGCGACCTTCATTGAGGACCCTGCTGGCGCCGGTGGTATGGGTGGCCAACAAGCTCGGCACCCGCCGGGAAGTCTCGCGCGACGAGGCGCAGCAGGCCGAGGTGGACCAGGCCTGCGAGACCCTGGCCCTCTACCAGGCCTGGAGCGAGCCCGACTGCATCCAGGTGAGGCGGGAGATCACCCGGCTGGGGCTCGAGATCGAGACCCGGGACGTGCGCCTCGACCCCGAGCACACCCGGGTGCTGAAGGAGGAGGGCGGCCAGCTGGAGGTGCCCTGCCTGTACATCCGCGAGCCGGCGGGGGAGGTGCAGTGGCTCTACGGCGCCCAGGCCATCATCGACTACCTCAGGAAGCGCTTCGGCTGACGGGCGAGCGTCTCGACCGGCACGCCTGCCGGCTCACGGATTCCAGCCGCCGCTCCCATAGGGACGCGTCAGCACTTCCAGGAGGTGGCCGTTGGGATCTTCGAAGTAAACGCCTCTGCCGCCGTCACGGTGGTTGATTTCGCCTTCCCTTCCTTGCGCCGGATCGGCCCAGTAGTCGAGCCTCCTCTCGCGGATTCGTTGGAAGATCGCGTCGAAATCCGCCTCGTCCACCAGAAAGGCGTAGTGCTGGGGCGTGACATCTCCGCTCTGCTCCATGTAGTCGAGCTTGGCGCCATTATCCGCGACGACCATATCGAACGGTCCCCACCGGCGCGGTTCCGGCAACCCCAGCACCTCCGCGAGGAAAGCCGCGGACGCATGGCTGTCATGGGCTGCCAGGATGGTGTGGTCGAAGTTGATGGCCATGGTCGTTTTCCCCTTGGCTGCGTGGCGGCATCGCTATGACGAGTCTCGGCTTACCGGAGGGTCGCACGTTCGAGCGCCGCGATATCGAACGTCTGCATCTGCAGTATTGTCTCCATCCCGCGGCCGGCCGCGGTGTCCATGGCGAAGGGCTCCCGTCCCGCCGTTGCGGCGACCACAGCCATCGTCGCTCAGCGCGTCTCGTACTCGTCGTGGCGCCGCCACCAGACGCCTTCCTCGTTGCGCCCCTTGGGGGCGCGGTCGAGCCACTGGTACATGCCCCAGAGACCGTCCAGACCGCGCGCATAGGTGGAGTAGGTGTGGTAGATGATGCCGTCCTCGAGCACGAAGGCGCTCATGCCCGGCCGCTCGCGCGTGTAGGTGGCCGGGTCGGTGCCGGTCGTGGCCGCCATCTTCGCCACCGGCTCCTCCTGCCAGGACGCGGTGTCGCGCCCTACCAGCGGCATGCCCGCCTCGCGGCGGTAGTTGTATTCGATTCCGCCCTCGCGCTGTTGTGCCTCGGTGAAGGCGACGTTGAAGTCGAAGTTGAAGTCGCCGCCGAGCGAGGACGCCCAGGGGAAGCGCCAGCCCATGCGTCGCCGGTACGCCTGCAGCTTGGCGAGCGGCGCCCGCGATACCGCCCAGAGCATCACGTCGTGGTGGGCCAGGTGCACGACGATGCCGTCGAAGCCGTCGGCGATCGCCGAGCAGGAGGGACAGCCCGCCGCGTAGTCGGGGCCGAACATGAAGTGGTAGACGAGCAGCTGCGAGCGTCCGCGAAAGAGGTCGGCCAGCGAGGCGCTGCCGTCGTCGGTCTCGAAGCGGTACGCCTTGTCGACTCGCACCCACGGCAGCGCCTGCCGCCTGCGCGCCAGCGCGTCGCTGTGCCGGGTGAGTGCCTTCTCCTCCTCGAGCAGCTCGAGCCGCGCCGCCAGCCACTCGTCACGTGTCCCGGTCCTGTGCGTGGTCATCGCGTCTCCCTCCTGGGGGGTGGGTGTTGGGTATAGACTAGGCATCAGGCTTCGCCCCGGGGAGTGACAAGTGTGGCGGGATTGCGATGGACGCGCTGACCACGGCCGCGGCGCGTGCGCTGGCGACGGGTGATCCGCTCGGTGCGCTGAACCGGGTCGCCCTGCGCGACGACGCGCCGGCACTGGCGCTGCGTGGCATCGCCATGGCGCAGCTCGGTGACCTCGTGCGGGCCAAGGCCCTGCTGCGCCGCGCCGCGCGAGCGTTCGGGACGAAAGCGCCCGCGGCCCGCGCCCGCTGCGTCGTCGCCGAGGCGGAGATCGCCCTCGTCTCGCGCGACCTGGGCTGGCCGGCGAAGGCGCTCGCCGCGGCGAGGGCGACCCTCGAGGCATACGGCGACCGGGTGAACGCCGCGCATGCGCGCTATCTCGAGGCCCGTCGCCTGCTGCTGATCGGTCGACTCGACGAGGCCGAGCGGGCGCTCGACGGGCTCGACCCCGCGTCCCTGCGACTCGCCTCGCGGGTCGCCCACGAGCTGGTGGTCGCCGGGATCGCGATGCGCCGCCTGCGCAGCCACACGGCGCGCGCGGCGCTCGCCCGGGCCGAACGGGCGGCGTGCGCTGCCGCCATCCCCGCGCTGCTGGCGGAGGTCGAAGGCGTCGCCCGCGCCCTGGAGACGCCCGTGGCGCGTCTGATCGCCCACGGCGAGGCTCAGGCCCTGAAGCTAGAGGAGGTGGAGGCGTTGCTGGCCTCGCCGGCACTCGTGGTGGACGCCTGCCGTCACGTCGTGCGCGACGCGCACACGGTCATCCCATTGGGCCGTCGCCCGGTGCTGTTCACCCTCGTCCGCCTGCTGGGCGAGGCCTGGCCCGGCGACGTGCCGCGGGGCGCCCTCGTCGCGCGGGCTTTCCGGGGGAAGCAGGCCGATGACTCCTATCGCGCCCGGTTGCGGGTCGAGATCGGCCGGCTGCGCCACACGCTCGGGCCACTGGCCGGCGTGACCGCGACGCCCCGCGGATACGCGCTGGCCCCGCTCGGCAGCCGCGAGGTCGTGGTGCTGGCGCCGCCCGTCGAGGAGGCGCATGCGACGCTGCTGGCCCTGCTCGCCGACGGCGAGGCGTGGTCGAGCTCGGCCCTGGCCCTGGCGCTCGGTACCAGCCAGCGCAGCGTGCAGCGGGCGCTCGACGCGCTGGCCGCCGCCGGCAGGGTGGAGGCCTTCGGTCGCGGGCGGGCGCGGCGCTGGATCACGCCCCCCGTGCCGGGATTCCCGACAACCTTGTTACTCCCCGCGCCCCTGCCGAGTGGCTAGGCTGGATGCGTGAAGCCACCTCATCGGGAGAACATCATGAAGCGATCAACGGCGGACATCCTGGCGGAATACGGCCCCTTCCCGGGGATCGAGGGTGTACATGGGGTCAGTCATGACGGGCGGCACCTCTGGTTCGCCAGCGACGGCCGGCTCACGGCCCTCGACCCGGAAAGCGGGGAGATCCTGCGCTCGCTCGACGTCGCCGCCGATGCCGGCACGGCCTTCGACGGCCGGCACCTGTTTCAGATGGCCGGGGAACACATCCAGAAGATCGATCCGGATACCGGCCGGGTGCTGGCCAGGATCCCGGCGCCCCCGGGCGGCGGCAACTCGGGGCTCGCCTGGGCCGAGGGGTCGCTGTGGGTGGGGCAGTATCGGGACCGCAGGATCCAGCAGGTCGACCCCGAGACGGGCGAACTCCTGCGCACCCTCGAATCCGAGCGCTTCGTCACCGGGGTCACCTGGGTCGACGGCGAGCTCTGGCACGGCACCTGGCAGGATGACCAGAGCGATCTGCGGCGGCTCGACCCGCAAACCGGCGAGCTCCTGGAGCGGATCGAGATGCCGTCGGGCGTGGGCGTCTCGGGGCTCGAGTCCGACGGTGGCGAGCGCTTCTTCTGCGGCGGCGGCAACAGCGGAACGGTGAGAGCCGTGCGTCGCCCCGGTCGAGGTGCCGCGATCGATTGAGGCAAACGTCGGGCCGGGCCAGGCACCCGGGTAATCGGGGACAGACCTTATTGGCCTCCCCACTGACAGGACCGCTAAAGGACAGCGAGCGAATGTCGCCTTACAGCGTCTCCTCCAGGAGCATGGCCAGGCGCTTGTGATGCCGCGCGTCGGCGGTCGCGTCGTAGGAGGGAGCGTCCTTCGCCGTGAAGCCGTGGGCCGCGCCCTTGTAGAGCTCCGTGGTGAAGTGCACGCCGGCGTCGGCCAGCGCCTCGTCCAGGCGGGCGATCTGCTCGGGGGGCAGCAGCTCGTCCTTGTCGGCGTGGCCGAGATAGACGCGCCCCTCGATGCTGCCGACCCCGTGCACGGGACTGTTCGGGTCGTCGGCGTCCGCCAGCCGAGCCGAGTGAAACCCGGCCGCGGCGGCCACGCGGCCGGGGTATTCGGCCGCCATGCGCAGCGCGAAGGCCCCGGTCATGCAATAGCCGACCACGCCCAGCTTGCCGTCCGCAAACTCGGCCTCGCTATCGAGGCAATTCAGGAGGGCGGCAAAGTCGCGGGCCTGCGCCTCGGGTGTCAGGTGGGCGGCATACTCGAGCAGTGTCGGTCGCACGTCCGGATCGCGGAAGGACTTGCCCTCCGGCACGACGGCACCGGTCGCATCGCGGTAGTAGACGTTGGGCATCAACACGGCGTAGCCGTTGTCCGCGATCCGCTGTGCCTTCTCGTGATAGCAGGGGCGCAGGCCGCCGATATCGGTGAACAGCACCACGGCCGGAAGCGGGCCGGCGGCGTTCCCGGGCGTGAAGACATGGGCGTCGATGGTGCCGTCGGCGGCGGGGATGTCGATAGCGCGAGACATGAAGGGGCTCCGGGGTGTCGAGGGCGGATGCAAGGTCGTCAGGGACGACTGTAACCGGGGGCCGGCGCTGTTGACGAGGTCGTTACTTCCCCGCCCCGATGGTCAGCCGCAAGGCCTGCAGGCCGTCGAGCTCGAGGCGCACCTCCTCCGAGAAGAGCGGATGGCCATGCAGGCGCAGGTCGACGGTGGCCGAGGCGCCCTGGTAGTTGACGTCGGCGGAGATCGTCGCCTCCGTGCCCAGGGGAGCCAGCAAGCCGTAGTCGACGCCCTCCACCTCCAGGGCAGTGAGGCCGACGTCGGCGAGCGCCTGCTCGACGTCGTCCTTGACGGTCAGGCCATAGCTGACATAGAGCCCGCCATAGGCCAGGCCGGCGATCACGATGAGGGACAAGAGGCGGCCCATGGCGGTCTCCTTGGTGAAGAATAGTGGCGGCGTTTATACCACAGAACGGCTGGCGCGCGGCATCCAGCCGCCCTCGCGGATCACGGTGTAGCCCGCCACGTCGAGGTTGTAGAGATACAGCCAGGCCGGGCCGAAGGCGGTGGGGTGGACGACGCGGTCGTAGGTGCCGCTCGTCGGGCGGCGGACCCGATAGTCCTCCAGCCGGTCGAGGCCGGCGAGCAGCGCCGCATCGACGCGGAAGACCTCGATCTCGACGCCTCGCGAGGGCTCGAGCCGGGCGCCAGGGTAGGGGCCGAGGTCGTAGAGGGTGGCGGTGGTCAGGCGGTCGGCGCCCACGAAGTCGGCACCGTCCAGCCAGTGGTGGTTGCGCAGGCCGCGCTTCAGGGTGCCATAGACGGCGACCAGGGGCGTGCGGTCGATGGCGATGGCGGGGCTAGGCATGGGGGCTGTCCTCTCCGCGAGTGGGCGGACGCCAGTTTAACAAAGCTCGCCGTTCGGGGCTGATCCGGCGACAGCTCTACGAGGAGGCACTGTGAACCCATCCCTGGGCGCTACCGACGCCCTGCGGCGCTCTCGCATCCTGCTCCGCTTGCAGGGCCGGTGCTGGCCATCCATGGCCAGCCCGTTCGGAGCAATCCTCCTCACCCATGGCGTAGGACCTCCTCTACAACCTGTCCCCGGCGCCCCTCACTCGTTCAGGGGGAGCGCCGAGGGCTCAGTCCATCGCCGAGTCGCGGCCCAGGTTCTCCGGGCCGAAGGAGTCCGGCAGCAGCTCGTCTATGGTGTAGCGCCGGAGCAGCCGGCCCTCGGCGTCGACCACGCGGATTCGTGTCTCTGCGCTCGCGAACTCGCGGATGCGCTGGCGGCAGTCGCCGCAGGGCGTGCACAGGTGCTGGCCGGGCCCGATCACGTAGACCTCGCGCAGCTCGCGCTCGCCGGCGCTGGCCATGGCGGCGATGGCCGAGGCCTCGGCGCAGAGCCCCTTGTAGTGGGCGACCTCGACGTTGGCGCCGGCGTAGCGGGTGCCGCTCTCGCTGACCACCAGGGCACCCACCGGGTGGTTCGAGTAGGGCGCATAGGCGCGGTCGCGTACTTGGATCAGCGCCTCGACGATGCTCGCCTCGATCTCGCCGCTCATGCGCCGGCCTCCCGGGCCGCATCGTCGCGCAGCACGCCGTCCAGGGCGATGGTCATCATCTCGTCGAAGGTGGTGGCGCGCGCCTCGCTGGACAGCGAGTCGCCCTTGACGATGTGGTCGGAGACCGTGCAGATGGTGGCGGCCCGGGCGCCGAACTCGGCGGCCACCCCAAAGAGGCCGGCGGCCTCCATCTCCACGCCGACGATGCCGTAGCGGCGCAGGGTCTCGATCAGTGCGGGGTCCGGGTTGTAGAACAGGTCCGCCGAGAAGAGGTTGCCCACCTTCACTGCGACGCCCTGGGCCGCGGCGGCATCCACCGCATGGCGGGTGAGAGCGAAGTCGGCGATGGCGGCGAAGTCGTGGCCGAGGAAGCGGGTGCGGTTGACGCCGGAATCGGTGCTCGCGCCCAGGCCGATCACCACGTCGCGCACCGCCACGTCGTCGCGGACCGCGCCGCAGGAGCCGACCCGGATCAGCCGCTTGACGTCGTAGTCGGTGATCAGCTCCTTGGCATAGATCGACACCGAGGGGATGCCCATGCCATGGCCCATCACCGAGATATCGCGGCCCTGGTAGGTGCCGGTGTAGCCGTACATATTGCGCACTTCGTTGATGCAGCGGGCATCCTCGAGGAAGGTCTCGGCGATGTACTTGGCGCGGATCGGGTCGCCGGGCATCAGCACGGTGTCGGCGAAGTCGCCGCGCTCGGCCTGGATATGGGGAGTCGCCATCGTGTCAGTTCTCCCTGTCGTCGTGGGGAAGGTTGTCGTCGGGCAGGAAGCTCTCGCCGTCGTCCATGGGCGGCAGGCCGAAGTGCTCGGCCAGGCTCTGGCCGATGTCGGCGAAGCTGGCGCGCGCGCCGAGCGAGCCGGCGGCGAGGCCCGCGCCCACGGCGAGCACCGGTACGTGCTCGCGGGTGTGATCGGTGCCGGTCCAGGTGGGATCGCAGCCGTGGTCGGCGGTGAGCACCAACAGGTCATCGTCCTCGAGCCGTTCCAGCAGCTCGGGGAGGCGGGCGTCGAAGGCCTCCAGGGCGGCGGCATAGCCGGCCACGTCGCGGCGGTGACCGTAGACCATGTCGAAGTCGACGAAGTTGGTCATGATCAGGGTGCGCTCCCCGGCCGCCTCGAACGCCGCCAGGGTGGCGTCGAACAGGGCGTCGTGGCCGCTGGCCTTGATGGTCTGCGAGATGCCGCAGTGGGCGTAGATGTCGGCGATCTTGCCGATCGCCACCACCTGGCCGCCATCGTCATGCAGGCGCTGCAGCACCGTGGGGGCGGGCGGCTCGACGCCGTAGTCGCGGCGCGCGGCGGTGCGGATGAAGCTCGCGGCGTCGTCGCCGGTGAAGGGGCGGGCGATCACCCGGCCGATGTTGTAGGGCTCGAGCAGGCGCCGGGCGATCTCGCAGACCTGGTAGAGCCGGGCCAGCCCGAAGGCCTCCTCGTGGGCGGCGATCTGGAACACCGAGTCCGCCGAGGTGTAGACGATGGGCTTGCCGGTGCGCCGGTGCTCCTCGCCGAGGCGGGCGATGATCTCGGTGCCGGAGGCATGGCAGTCGCCCAGCACCCCGGGCAGCTCGGCCTCGCGGATCAGCGCCTCGAGAAGCTCGGTCGGGAAGCTGTGCTCGCGCTCCATGAAGTAGCCCCACTCGAAGCGCACCGGCACCCCGGCGAGTTCCCAGTGCCCGGAGGGGGTGTCCTTGCCCGAGGAGATCTCGCGGGCATGGCCGTAGGCGCCGTCGACGGTCGTCGGCGGTGTGATCCCCTCGGCCCAGTCGCCGGTGCTTTCCCGGTGGGCGTGGAAGAGGCCCAGCCGGCCCAGGTTCGGGAGCTGCAGCGGGCCCTGGCGGGTGGTGCCGGCGGCGGGACCAGGGCCGTGTTCTGGGCCCTGAACGAGATCTGCCTCGCCCCGGGCGCAGGCCTCGGCGATGTGGCCCAGGGTATCCGCCCCGGTGTCGCCGAAGGCCGCGGCATCGGGGGTGGCGCCGATGCCGAAGGAATCGAGGACGAGCACGAGGGCGCGGGTCATGGGACCTCCCGACGGATGATGTCCTGTACCAGTGTAGGCGCGCCGGCCGACGTCTCGCCGAGCTCGAGGGCGGCGAGGAACTGACGCTCGGCGCGCACGGCGGCGTCCTCGCTGCGGGCATGCACGACGGCCAGCGGCTGGCCGGCCGCCACCCGCTCGCCCAGCGCGGCGATGCCGCTCAGGCCCACGGCCGGGTCGATGGTGTCCTGGGCCGCGCGGCGGCCGCCGCCCAGCTCCACCACCGCCATGCCCAGCGCGCGGGCATCCAGGCCCTGCAGATAGCCGGCGCGCTCGGCGCGGATTTCGCGCACCACCGGCGCGGCGGGCAGGTGGCGGTCGGCGGCCTCGAGCAGGTCACTGGGACCGCCGAGGCCGGCCACCATGCGCGCGAAGCGCTCGGCGGCCGCGCCCGAGGCCAGCCGCTCGTCGAGGCGGGCCAGGGCGGCGGTACGGTCGGCGGCCAGGCCGCCGGCCAGCAGCATCTCCGCGGCGAGCGCCCGGGTCACCTCCAGCAGGCGGCCGTCGCGGCACTCGCCGGTCAGCACCGCTAGGGCCTCGCGGACCTCCAGGGCATTGCCGGCGCAGGGGGCCAGCGGCTGGCTCATGTCGGTGAGCAGCGCCGTGGTCGGGGTGCCGGCCTGGCTGGCCACCTCGGCGATGGTTTCCGCCAGCTCCCTGGAAGCCTCCGCCGTGGGCATGAAGGCGCCGCTGCCGACCTTGACGTCCATGACCAGGGCATCGAGGCCGCAGGCGAGCTTCTTGCCGAGGATCGAGGAGACGATCAGCGGCAGCGACTCCACGGTGGCGGTGACGTCGCGCACCGCGTAGAGGCGCTTGTCCGCCGGGGCCAGGCTGCCGGTCTGGCCGATGATCGCCACGCCGACGTCCCTGACCAGGCGCCGGAAGGTGGCGGTGTCCGGGGTGACCGAGTAGCCGGGGATCGCCTCGAGCTTGTCCAGGGTGCCGCCGGTGTGGCCCAGGCCGCGGCCGGAGATCATCGGGACATGGCCGCCGCAGGCGGCGATCCAGGGGCCGAGCACCAGCGAGACGAGATCGCCCACGCCGCCGGTGGAATGCTTGTCGAGCACCGGGCCGGGCAGGTCGAGCCCCGACCAGTCCAGCACCGCGCCGGAGTCGCGGACGGCCTCGGTCAGCGCCACGGTCTCGGCGGCGTCCATGCCCTTGAGATAGATGGCCATGGCCAGGGCGCCGACCTGGGCATCGCCCAGGCCGCCGTCACCGATGCCGGCGACCAGCTCGCGGATCGTCGCGGCATCCAGGGACTGGCCGTCGCGCTTGGCGCGGATGGCCTCCTGGGGCAGCATCAGTAGCCCGCCTCGGGGGCGGCGACGCCTCCCGCCAGGCCGAGGGTGACGAGCAGGTCGTCGAGCAGGCCCGAGGCGCCGAAGCGGAAGTGGGCCGGGGTGATCCAGGCCGCCCCCATCAGGCGCTCGGCCAGGGCCAGGTAGGCGTCGGCGTCCTCGGCGGTGCGCACCCCGCCGGCGGCCTTGAAGCCCACGTCGCGGTCGCTTGCGCGGATCACCTCGAGCAGGACCTCGGCGGCCTCCAGGGTGGCGTTCACCGCCACCTTGCCGGTGGAGGTCTTGAGGAAGTCGGCGCCGCCGGCGACCGCGAGCTCCGCGGCCCGGCGGATCCGCGCCGGGTCCTCGAGTTCGCCGGTCTCGAGGATCACCTTGAGGGTCTTGTCGCCGCAGGCCGCCTTGCACATCTCGACCAGCTCCTGGCCCACGGCCTCGTCGCCCGCCAGCAGGGCGCGATAGGGGAAGACCACGTCGACCTCGTCGGCCCCGGAGGCCACGGCCTCGCGGGTCTCCCGGGCGGCGCCCATGACGTCGTCGTTGCCGTGGGGGAAGTTGGTGACCGTGGCGATCTGCACCGTGTCGTTGAGCCGGTGGGCGGTCAGGGCCCGACGGGCCGGGACGATGAAGTTGGGGTAGACGCAGACCGCCGCCGGCGTCCCCGCCGGGGTCTTGGCCCGCTGGCACAGCGCCTCGATGGTGGCATCGGTGTCGTCGTCGTTGAGGCTGGTGAGGTCCATCAGCGAGAGGGCCTGGCGGGCAGTGCGTTGCAGATCGGTCATGGGATCGTCCTGTAAAGGGGAATGGAGGTGCCGCGGCGCTGGCCGCGGCGGGTGCCGGTCTCCTCAGGCGCCCAGCGCGAGGAAGAAACCGGCCAGGGTGGCGGACATCAGGTTGGACAGGGTACCGGCCAACACGGCCTTGATGCCAAACCGGGCGATCTCGTGACGGCGGCTGGGGGCGATGCTGCCCAGGCCCCCGAGCAGGATGGCGATGGACGACAGGTTGGCGAAGCCGCACAGGGCGAACGACAGGATCGCCGTGGTGTGGGCCGACATCACCTCGCCGGTGGCGGCGACCACCCGCTCGCCGTCGATGTAGGGGGCCAGGTTGATATAGGCGACGAACTCGTTGACCACCAGCTTCTGGCCGATGAAGGAGCCGGCCAGCGTCGCCTCCTCCCAGGGCACGCCGAGCAGGAAGGCCAGCGGCGAGAACAGCCAGCCGAGTATCAGCTCCAGGCTCAGCGACTCCACGCCGAGCCAGCCGCCGACGCCGCCGAGCATGCCGTTGATCAGGGCGATCAGGCCGATGAAGGCCAGCAGCATGGCGCCGACGTTGGCGGCCAGGGCGAGCCCCGAGGAGGCCCCGGCGGCCGCGGCGTCCAGCACGTTGCTGGGATGGTGTTCCTCGGCATCGAGGCGTTCCTCCGCCTCGACCATGTCGTCGTTCGGCGTCTGGGTCTCGGGCATCAGCAGCTTGGCGAACAAGAGCCCGCCGGGGGCGGCCATGAAGGAGGCGGCCACCAGGTACTCCATGGGGATGCCCAGCGCCGCATAGCCGGCCAGCACCGAGCCGGCCACCGAGGCCAGGCCGCCGCACATCACCGCGAACAGCTGCGAGGGCGTCATGCGGGCGATGAAGGGCCGCACCACCAGCGGCGCCTCGGTCTGGCCGACGAAGATGTTGGCGGTGGCCGAGAGCGACTCGGTGCGCGAGGTGCCGAGCGCCTTCTGCAGGGCGCCGCCGAGGAGGCGAATCACCCACTGCATGAGGCCGAGGTAGTAGAGCACGGCGGTCAGCGACGAGAAGAAGATGATCACCGGCAGCACCTTGATGGCGAACACGAAGCCCACCGACTCGACGTTGGCCAGGCCGCCGAACAGGAAGTCGATGCCGTCGTTGGCATAGAGCACCACCTGGCTGACCGCGTCGGACACGGTCTCCAGCACCGTCTGGCCCACGGGCACGTAGAGCACGAAGGCGCCGAGGCCGGCCTGGATGGCGAAGGCGCCGCCCACGGTGCGCAGGCGGATCGCCCGGCGATTGGAGGAGAAGATCAGGGCGATGACGATCAACGTCGCCATCCCGACGAGGCTCATGAGCAGGGTCATGGTGAGATCCTTGTTGTTGGCGGCATGGGCACGGTCTCATGACCGGCGATGGCTCACGGGAAGTGGTACGTCACAGGAAGTTGACCTTCAGGGTGTAGATCATCGCATTCTGGTAGTCGTCGGCGGTACCCAGCTTGTTGTGCGAGTAGCGATACTGCACGCCGGTGGTGATGGCGTCGGTCGGGTGCCACCACAGGGCCGCCGCGCCGTTGGTGCCGACGCCTCCGGCCGGGCCGTTGACGTAGTTCCGGCGCAGGTGATCGTCGTCGCGGGCGAAGGTCTGCTCGTGCCAGTTGGTCAGGCTGAAGCGCTCGTCGAAGGCCTCGAAGTCGTAGCCCAGCACCCAGCCGGCCATGTAGCCGTTCTCGCCGTCGTAGCCGCCGTCGCCGCTCTCGACCCAGGCCTTGCCGAGGAAGGGCTTGATCCACAGGCCGCCCGGGAAGGTGTGGCGATAGCCCAGCCCGGCGATGCGGTCCTGCTCCTCGCTGTTGAAGCCATAGTCGCGGAAGTCGTAGACGTGGAAGTAAAGCGAGAAGGGCGTCTCGCCGAGATAGAGATGCGAGGTGACCTTGGCGGCGCTACGCCGGTTGTCGCGGGTGTCGTCCTCGAGGGTGTCGTTGTGGGGGTTCTCGGTATCGTAGAAACCGTAGAACTCGCCCCAGTCGAAGCCCACACCGCCCTCGAGCTCGAGGTAGAAGAAGTCGCCCTTGGCGGCGTTGCTGGCGGTGCGCCGCTCGGTGCCGTCGGACCAGTCGAGGTAGTTGATCGAGGCGTTGGCGAACGACCAGATCGGCGTCAGGGCGTCGGCCTGGGCGATGGGCGCGATGCCGGCCAGCAGGGCGGTACCGGCGATGGTCAGGGGCTGGCGGCGTGCAGGGTAAGACATGGGGTCCTCGCGTTGTCGTTGTGCTTGAGGGGGTATCGGGGGTGGCCGGGCGGGCGACCGGCCGTGAAGGGACGTCAGCCGACCAGACGCAGCAGCTCGTCGTAGGCCCGGTCGAAGGCCGCCAGGCCCTCGCGCTGCAGGCGCTCGCCGATGTCGTCCAGGTCGATGCCCTGGGCGTCCAGCTCGGCGAGTTGCTCGCGGGCCGTCGCGAGGCCGGCGGTCAGCGTCTCGGCCGCCTCGCCGTGGTCGGCGAAGGCCGCCAGGGTGGCGTCGGGCACGGTGTTGACGGTGTCGGGGCCGATCAGCTCTGCCACGTAGAGGACGTCGGAATAGGCCGGGTTCTTGGTGCCGGTGCTGGCCCACAGGCAGCGCTGGGGGCGGGCGCCGGCCGCCCGCAGTGCGGCGAAGGCCTCGCCGGCGAAGGTCGCCTGCCAGCGGGCGTAGGCGGCCTTGGCCGAGGCCACGGCGATGCGGCCGCGCAGGTGGGCGGCGGCCTCCGGTAGCTGGGCGTCGACCAGGGTGTCGACCCGACTGAGGAAGAAACTCGCCACGGCGCGGATGTGGTCGACCGGCTTTCCGGTGGCGTGCCGGGCGGCCAGGCCGTCGCGATAGGCGGCGAAGACCGCGTCGAGGTGGCGCGGCGAGAACATCAGCGTGACGTTGACGTTGAGGCCCGCGGCGATGGCGTCGCGGATGGCCGGCAGGCAGGCCCGGGTGGCCGGGATCTTGATCATGGCGTTGGGCCGGTCGATGGCGGCCCACAGGCGCTCGGCGGCGGCCAGGGTGGCGGCCGCGTCCTGGGCCAGGCGCGGCGAGACCTCGAAGCTGACATAGCCCGCCTCGCCGCCGGAGGCCTCGAAGCGCGGGCGCAGCAGGTCGCAGGCCGCGCGGATGTCGGGCAGCACCAGCGCCTCGAAGCGGCGCTCGAGGTCGGGTTCCTGGTCGCGCAGCCGCGCCAGGTCGTCGCGGTAGAGCGGATCCTCGGCGATGGCCTTGTGGAAGATCGCCGGGTTCGAGGTGACGCCGGCGATGGCGTCCTCCTCGACCCAGCGCTCGAGGCGACCGCTCTCCAGCAGGCGGCGCGACAGGTTGTCCAGCCAGACCTGCTGGCCGAACTCGGCGATGCGACTCAGACGACTCATGGGGAAACCTCCTGGGTGGCGGGGCGGGGGGCCAGCAGCCGGCGGGCCCGTTCGGTCACGGCCTCGGCGGTGAGGCCGAAGTGGCGGTAGAGCGCGTCGGCCGGGCCCGACTCGCCGAAGGTGTCGAGCCCCACGACATCGCCGTCGAGGCCCACGTACTTGCGCCAGTAGTCGCTGACCCCGGCCTCGACCGCCAGGCGCGGCACGCCGGGTGGCAGCACGGCGTCGCGGTAGTCGCGGTCCTGGCGGTCGAAGGCGAAGGTCGAGGGCAGCGACACCACCCGGGCCTCGAGGCCCTCATCGGCGAGTCGCGCTCGAGCCTCGACGGCCAGTTCGACCTCGGAGCCGGTGGCGATCAGCACGATGTCCAGGGGGCCGCTCTCCCGGGCGAGCACGTAGCCGCCGCGACGGATCTCGGCCAGCCGTCGGGCATCGCGGGGCTGGGCGGGCAGCGCCTGGCGGCTGAGGATCAGGCTGGTGGGGGTGGCGCTATGCTCGAGGGCGGCCTGCCAGGCCACCCGGGTCTCCACGGCGTCGCAGGGGCGCCAGACGTCCATGTTGGGCATCAGGCGCAGGGTGGCGGTCTGCTCCACCGGCTGGTGGGTGGGGCCGTCCTCGCCGAGGCCGATGGAGTCGTGGGTGAAGACGAAGATCGGGTTGATCTTCATCAGCGCGGCCATGCGCAGGGCGTTGCGGGCGTATTCGGAGAACATCAGGAAGGTGCCGCCGAAGGGCCGCAGGCCGCCGTGTAGGCACAGGCCGTTCATGACGGCGGCCATGCCGAACTCGCGCACGCCGTAGTGCACATAGTTGCCGCCGCCGTCGCGGGTGACCGCGCGGGCCTGGTCCCAGAGCGTCAGGTTGGAGCCCGCCAGGTCGGCCGAGCCGCCGACGAGTTCCGGCAGCCCCTCGGCGAAGGCCTGGATGGCCTGCTGGCTGGCCTGGCGGGTGGCGAGTGTCTCCGCCCGTTCGGCCACGGCCTCGAGGCATTGTCGGGCCCGGGCCGCGAAGTCCTCGGGTAGCCTGCCGGCGAGGCGGCGTTCGAAGTCCGCGGCGGCTTCGGGATGGGCTTCGGCGTAGCGGGCGAACAGTGCCCGCCAGGCGGCCTCGTCGCGCCCGCCGCGCTCTCGGGCGCTCCACGCCTCGGCCACGTCGTCGGGAATCGCGAAGGGCGCGTGCGGCCAGCCCAGGGCCTCGCGGGCGGCGCGGATCTCGGCGTCGCCCAGCGGCGCGCCGTGGCTGGCGTGGCTGCCCTGCTTGGTGGGGGCGCCCTTGCCGATCAGCGTCCGGCAGGCGATCAGGGTGGGGCGGTCGTCGGCCCTGGCTCGGGCGATGGCGGCGTCGACGGCCGCCACGTCGTGGCCGTCGACGGCGGGGATCACCTGCCAGCCGTAGGCCGCGAAGCGTCCCGCGGTGTCGTCGGTGAACCAGCCCGCGACCTCGCCGTCGATGGAGATGCCGTTGTCGTCGTAGAGCACGATCAGCTTGCCGAGGCCCAGGGTACCGGCCAGGGAGGCGACCTCGTGGCTGATGCCCTCCATCAGGCAACCGTCGCCGACGAAGGCGTAGGTGTGGTGGTCGACGATCGGGAAGCCATCACGGTTGAACGCCTCGGCCAGCAGCTTCTCGGCGAGCGCCAGGCCCACCGCATTGGCCAGCCCCTGGCCCAGCGGGCCGGTGGTGGTCTCGACGCCGGGGGTATAGCCGAGCTCGGGATGGCCCGGGGTGCGGCTGTGCAGCCGCCGGAAGGCGGCGAGGTCGTCGCGCGAGAGGTCGTAGCCGGTCAGGTGCAGCAGGGCGTAGAGCAGCATCGAGCCGTGGCCGTTGCTGAGCACGAAGCGGTCGCGGTTCGCCCAGTCGGGATTGGCCGGGTTGTGGCGCAGGTGGCGGTGCCAGAGGGCGACGGCGATCTCGGCCATGCCCATGGGCATGCCGGGGTGGCCGGAGCCGGCCCGCTGCACGGCGTCCATGGACAGGGCGCGCAGGGCGTTGGCGAGGGTAGGGGTATCGGGCGTTGTCATTGTCGGTGTCCAGCTTGTGAAGGGCAGTGGTCGATCGTGGGCTGTGGAGGCGGGCCTTTTCCGGCGACAAGCCCCGAGGTGTCGGACCATCGCGAGGGCGCTGTGAACCCGTCCCTGGGCGCTACCGCCGCCCTGCGGCGCTCTTGCTTCCTGCGCCGCTTGCAGGGCCTGGGTTGGCCATCCATGGCCAACCCGTTCGGCGGTAGGAACATCCACTGGATGTTCCTCTCCTTCCGCCTCACCCCTGGCAAAGGACCCTCGCTTCGCCTTGTCCCCGGCGACCCGCTGAAAAGCGTGTGGCGAGAGCGCTCATTCCCGCTGTGGCCGGTCGGGGGAGATAAAGGTATCCATGAACAGCGTCATCAGGCGCGGGCCGTCGACGTCCACGCAGACCCGCTGCGAGGGCCGGCCGTCCCAGTCATTGGGCGGGAAGTCCCGGTCATCGGGGCGCTGGATGGTCTGGCCCATGGCCAGGCCGTCGCGCACGGCGCGCACCGGGCCGCGGCGCGTCTCGAACAGGCTCGGGTCGAGGACATAGGCCACGGCGCTGGAGTCGTGGATATAGCAGCCGTCGATGGCCTCGCGCTCGGAATAGAAGCCCACGTAGTGGCGCGAGATCCGCCACATGAAGTCGCCGTCCTCGCCGCCCTGCTCGCGCAGGCGGTGGAAGTCGGCGTTGCGCATCAGCACCCGATGGGTGACGTCCAGGCCGACCACCGTGACCGGCCAGGCGGCGGTGAAGACCAGGTCGGCGGCGTGGGGGTCGCCGTGGATGTTGGCCTCGGCGACCGGGGTGATGTTGCCACCCTGGCCGCCGATGGCGAAGGCGCCGCCCATCACCACCACTTCCTTGACCAGGCCGGCGATCGCCGGGTCCTCCTTGAGCGCCAGGGCCAGGTTGGTCAGCGGGCCGACGGCGATCAGCGTCACCTCGCCCGGGTGGCGTCGCATCGTCTCGATGATCAGTCGATAGGCCGGGCGCGGGTCCGGCCGGCGGGTCGGCGCGAAGGACAGGCCGACATTGCCCAGGCCGTCGTCGCCGTGGACGACGGTCGGCGGCGCGGACTTGGCCATCGCCAGGGGTTCCGTGGCGCCGCGGGCGACGGGTACCTCGAGGCCGAAGCGCTCGGCCAGGTAGAGGGCGTTGCGGGTGGTGGTGTCGGTGCGGGCATTGCCGTGCACCGTGGTGATGCCCTGCAGGTCGAGGCCTGGATGGCGGTGCAGGAACAGCAGCGCCATGGCGTCGTCGATGCCCGGGTCGGTGTCGAAGAGCACCTTGGTGGGGGACTGGGTGGCCATCGTCATTCTCCTGTGGGGCGTCAGTGGGGGGCGAGCTCGTCGCGGTGAGGGATCGACGCCTGGGCGCCGGCGCGGGTCACGGCGAGGGCGGCGGCGGCCTGGCCCTCGCGGACTGCCGCCGCCACGGCCTCTCCACGCAGCAGCGCCGTGGCGAAGCCGCCGACGAAGGTGTCGCCGGCTCCGGTGGTGTCGACGGCCGCCACTCGCGGGGCCGGGTGGTGGTGCAGGCCATCCTCGTCGGCCGCGACCACGCCGTGGGCGCCCAGGGTCACGAGGATCCGGCGGCAGCCCGACCGGCGCAGGCGGCGGATCGCCTGGACGGCCTCGTCGGGATGGCCGACGGGGTGGCCGGAGAGGGCGGCGGCCTCGCTCTCGTTGACCACCAGCCAGTCGACCAGCGCCAGGACGTCCTGCGGCAGGGTCATGGCCGGGGCGGCGTTGAGCAGCGTGGTGGTGCCGTGCCTACGGGCGCGGGCCAGCGCCTCGCGTACCGCCGCCAGCGGCACTTCCAGCTGGCAGACCAGCAGCCGGGCATGGGCCAGCAGGGCGTCGGCGCCGGCCACGTCCGCCGCGGACAGTTCGCCGTTGCTGCCGGGGATGATCACGATGCTGTTCTGGCTGGTGTCGTCGACCTGGATCATGGCCACGCCGGTCTCGGTGTCGGCGCTGGTCTGCACACCGCGGCAGCGGATGCCCTCGCGATCGAGGTTGGCCAGCAGCGCCCGGCCGTAGGCGTCGTCGCCGATGCGGCCGACCATCGCGGTGCTCGCACCGAGGCGCGCCAGGGCCACGGCCTGGTTGGCGCCCTTGCCGCCGGGGGTGGCCGAGAAGTGGCGCCCGCGCAGGGTCTCGCCGGGGTGAGGGGCGCGCGGCGTGCGGACCACGAGGTCCATGTTGAGGCTGCCGACGACGACCGCGTCGGCATGGGAAGCCGAGGTGGCGTCCCGGGGGGGAGTGATGGGGGCGGTGGTCACTGCAGTCACCCTGTGGGGTTGATGGACGGTCGGCCAGGGCGTCGCGGGGCCCAGGGATCGATGGGTTGCGCTCACCCTAGCGCAGAGAAAAACGTTTGCGCAAACGTTTTTCTCTGCGCCGCTCGGGGTATCATGGTGCCGATCCCGGCATGGTTCATGGCGAGGCGGCGGTGAGCCCGACCGAGGCGGAGAGCGCTGCTACTCGATGAATCAATACGTTATGCTGGGTGTGGCGAGGGCCGGCACGGCGACGCCGTGGCGCGGGCCGGGGCTGGCGATCCGGGCGGCAGACAGGAGAGACGATGAGCGGCAGGCGAGCGACGGGTGCGTGGGGCGGGAGTGGCCGCTTCCGATGGTGACGATTACCGATGTGGCCAGGGAGGCGGGGGTGTCCGTCTCGACCGTGTCCCATGTGGTCAACGGCACGCGCTTCGTCAAGGCGGCGACCCGCGAACGGGTCATGGCGGCGATCGAGCGGCTCGATTACACCCCCAGCACCTCGGCGCAGTCGCTGAAGAAGAACGTGACGCACACCATCGGGATGATCGTCACCAGCTCCACCAACCCCTATTTCGCCGAGATCGTTGCCCGGCTCGAGGCCGAGCTCTACGCGGCCGGCTTCAACCTGATCCTGTGCAACTCCGGGCGCGACATCGACAAGCAGCGCAGTTACATCCGCACGCTGAAGGGGCGGCGCATCGATGGGCTGCTGGTGCTGGAGTCGGTGCTCTCCGAGGCCTACCTGGAACTGCTGGCGTCCTGCAGCTTCCCGGTGGTGATGCTGGATTCGGACACGCCCGACCTGACCAGCGTCAGCGATGATTCCGAACTCGGCGGCTACCTGGCGACGTCCCACCTGATCGCGCAGGGCCACCGGGCGATCGGCTGTATCGCCGGACCCGAGCGGCATCACCAGTCGATGCGGCGTTTTCGCGGCTTTCGGCGTGCTCTGGCCGAGGCGGGCCTGCTCCTCGAGCCCGACTGGGTGCATGCCGGCAACATGGATATCGACAGCGGGGAGGCGGCGGTGCGTCGACTGTGCGGCGGGACACATCGCCCCACGGCGCTGTTCGCCTTCAACGACTTCTCGGCGCTGGGGGCAATCAGCCAGGCGACCCGACAGGGGCTGCAGGTGCCCGGGGATCTCTCGGTGATCGGCTACGACGACATCGAGATCGCGCGCCTTTTCACCCCCGCCTTGACCACCGTGCGTCAACAGGCGGGGGCCCTGTGCCGGGAAGCCAGCCGCCTGTTGACGGCGGCCATCGCCGACAAGGCGACGAGCGTCGAGCACCTCAAGATTGCACCGGAGCTGGTAGTGCGCGATTCCGTGCGGACGCTGTCGGCGAGCCAATAACCGCTCAGTTGCCGTCGCCGCAAGCGCCCGCCGGCACCTCTTCCGGGCATGCCGGCGCTCCCGCGGGCCGACAATCCTGTCGCGGGTCGAGGCCTGGACCGGCGAGGCTTGCTATGCTGACAAGCGACAGGCCGGAAACGGCCGCCGCTACCGCCTAACGCATTCCCATGCTCTGGAGGTCTCACCATGCATGCCGCCGACGTCATGACGCCCAATGTGATCACGGTGTCCCCCGACAGTGAAGTCAGCGAGATCGCCAGCCTGCTGCTGGAGCATGGCATCAGCGCCGTGCCGGTGGTCGACAAGGACGACCGGGTGCTCGGCATCGTCAGCGAGGGCGACCTGATTCGCCGCATCGAGAGCGATGAAGCGGACAAGGCGCAGGGCTCCTGGTGGCTGCGGCTATTCTCCACAGGGGACAAGGACGCCGATTATGTGCGCACCCACGGGCGTCTGGCCGGCGAGATCATGACCCCGTCACCGGTCACCGTGGAGGAAGACGAGCCGCTGTATCGCATCGCGGCGCTGCTGGAGAAGCGGGGCATCAAGCGAGTGCCGGTGGTCCGCGACGGTCGCCTGGTGGGGATCGTCAGTCGTGCCAACCTGCTGCGCGGCTTCTCGGTCGCGTCGCCGGGCGACGCGCCGCTGGCCGATGACCGGGCGATTCGCGAGGCCATCCTCAAGGAAGTCGATGCCCATACCGGGGTGATCGTCGATCGCCTCAATGTCATCGTCTCCGACGGCCACGTCCAGCTATGGGGCCTGGTGGAAAGCAAGGAGCAGCGCTGGGCGGTCCAGGTCGCCGCCGAGAACACCCAGGGCGTGAAGGCCGTGGAGAACAACCTGGGTTTCATGCCCAAGGGCATGGGCGCCGCCTAGCCCGAGCCGACGTCATCCGCCCGCCGTACCGACCGCCGCCCCCGCGAGAGGGCGGTGCGACACCCTGCGTCAAATCGTCCCTTCCGTTTCGCCCTCACTGTTTGCACAATTCCGGCCTCGCGGCCACCGCCTGCTCGTGACACCGTTCGACGTGTCCCGATCCTGAGGCCGTGAGTCAGCCCCGGAGCCCTCTCCACGACGGTCGCATGATCCCGGCAGGGTGAGCGTCGACCTGCGCCGGAGAGGTCTTGGGCATGCATATAGCTTGCTTAAAATGAATAGGCTATGCGCCTGTCACCAAGCCCCTGACGAGGTCGAAACATGAGTCGAACCCCCTCCCTGCGCAAGCTCGGCGCCCTGCTGCTGGCGGTGCTGCCCTTGCTACTGGCGGGCTGCAGCTCGGCGTTGCTGGATCCCAAGGGACAGATCGGGGAAGAGCAGCGCACCCTGATCCTGACCGCCTTCGGTCTGATGCAGATCGTCGTCGTCCCGGTCATCGTGATGACCCTGCTGTTCGCCTGGCGCTACCGTCGCAGCAATCGTGACGCCACCTACCAGCCCGACTGGGCCCACTCCAACAAGATCGAAGCCGTGGTCTGGCTGATTCCCTGCGTGATCATCGCCTTCCTGGCGCTGCTGACCTGGTACACCTCCCACAGCCTCGACCCGCACAAGCCCATCGCCGCCGACGACGGCCAGGAGCCGATGGAGATCCAGGCGGTCTCGCTGGACTGGAAGTGGCTGTTCATCTACCCGGAACAGGGCATCGCCACGGTCAACGAGCTGGCCTTCCCCGAGGATACCCCGGTGCGTTTCCGTGTCACCTCGGGCTCGGTGATGAATGCCTTCTTCATTCCGCGCCTGGGCAGCCAGATCTACGCCATGGCCGGTATGGACAACGACGTCCACCTGATCGCCGACGAGCCGGGCACCTATCCGGGGCGCTCCACCAACTACAGCGGCGCTGGCTTCTCGGGGATGACCTTCGATGCCCACGTGGGCTCCGAGGAGGACTTCGACGCCTGGGTGGCCGAGGTGCGTGAGTCGTCCCGGTCGCTGAGCTTCCCCGAGGAGTACTACGCGCTCGCCTCGCCCAGCGAGAACGACGAGATCCAGTACTTCTCCGAGGTATCCCCGGCTCTCTACGAGAGCATCCTCAAGAGCTTTCATGCCGGTGGCGAACACGCCGAACACATGGCGGCCTACGCCGACCAGCGTCCGGGTGGCCATGGTGGCGGCCACGGCGAACCGGCCGAGTCTCACGGTGCGTCCCTGAGCGCGAAGGGAGCGGAGTAAATCATGTTAGGAAAACTCAGTCTCGAGGCGATCCCCACCCACGACCCGATCATCATGACGACCTTAGTGGCCGTCGTGCTGGGCGGGCTCGCGGTGATGGGCGGTGTCACCTACTTCAACAAGTGGGGCTATCTGTGGCGGGAGTGGATCACCTCCATCGACCACAAGAAGCTCGGCATCATGTACTTCATCGTGGCCCTGGTGATGCTGCTACGCGGCTTCGCCGATGCCATCATGATGCGCAGCCAGCTGGCCATGGCCTCGGCCGGGGCCGAGGGCTTCCTGCCGCCGGAGCACTACGACCAGATCTTCACCGCCCATGGCGTGATCATGATCTTCTTCGTGGCCATGCCCATGGTCATCGGCCTGATGAACCTGGTGGTGCCGCTGCAGATCGGCGCGCGTGACGTGGCCTTCCCCTTCCTCAACAACCTGAGCTTCTGGCTGTTTGCCGCCGGCGTGGTGCTGGTCAACGTCTCGCTGTTCGTGGGCGAGTTCGCCAAGACCGGCTGGCTGGCCTATGCGCCCCTATCGGGACTCGAATACAGTCCCGGGGTCGGGGTCGACTACTGGATATGGGCGTTGCAGATATCGGGGATCGGCACGACCCTGACGGGGATCAACTTCTTCGTCACCATCCTGAAGATGCGCACCAAGGGCATGACGCTGTTCCGCATGCCGATCTTCACCTGGACCTCGCTGTGCGCCAATATCCTGATCATCGCCTCCTTCCCGATTCTGACGGCGACGATTGCCCTGCTGACGCTGGATCGTTACCTGGGGATGCACTTCTTCACGAACGATTTCGGCGGCAACATGATGATGTACGTCAACCTCATCTGGGCCTGGGGCCACCCCGAGGTGTACATCCTGATCCTCCCGGCCTTCGGCGTGTTCTCCGAGGTCATCGCGACCTTCGCCAGGAAGCGCCTGTTCGGCTACAACACCATGGTCTGGGCCACGGTGGCGATCACCTTCCTGTCGTTCATCGTCTGGCTGCACCACTTCTTCACCATGGGGGCGGGCGCCAACGTCAATGCCTTCTTCGGCATCATGACGATGATCATCGCCATTCCCACCGGCGTGAAGATCTTCAACTGGCTGTTCACCATGTACCGCGGCCGGCTGGAATTCACCTCGCCGGTGCTGTGGACCCTCGGCTTCATCATCACCTTCACCATCGGTGGCATGACCGGTGTGATGCTCTCGGTGCCGGCGGCGAACTTCGTGCTGCACAACAGCCTGTTCGTCATCGCCCACTTCCATAACGTCATCATCGGCGGGGTGGTGTTCGGCATGCTGGCGGGCCTGACCTTCTGGTTCCCCAAGGCCTTCGGCTTCACGCTGGACGAGAAGTGGGGCAAGCGCTCCTTCTGGTGCTGGATCATCGGCTTCTACGTGGCCTTCATGCCGCTCTACGTGCTGAGCTTCTTCGGTGCCGTGCGCCGCATGCAGTCCTATGCCAACCCCGAGTGGCAGCCGATGATGGTCATCGCCTGGGTCGGTGCGCTGATCATCGCCGCCGGCATCGCCTGTACCGTGATCCAGTTCTACGTCAGCCTGCGCGATCGCAAGCAGAACCAGGACGTCACCGGCGATCCCTGGGACGGCCGCACCCTGGAGTGGTCGACCTCCTCGCCGGCGCCGTTCTACAACTTCGCGCACCTGCCCGAGGTGAAGGGCGTCGATGACTTCTGGACGGTCAAGCAGGCCAACGGCGGCCAGTCGCCGCTGTCCGAGCCGCCCTATCAGGACATCCACATGCCCAAGAACACCTGGGAAGGCCCGGTCATGGCGCTGTTCGCCACCATCGCCGGCTTCGCCCTGGTGTGGCACATCTGGTGGCTGGTGGCCGTGGGCGGCCTCGGGGTCTTCGCGACCTTCATCGCCCGGGTCTTCAACGAGGACGTCGACTACTACGTGCCGGCGGCAGAGGTGGAGCGCATCGAGCGCGAGCACCGTCAGCGCCTGAAGCAGAAGGGTGACCTCGCGTATTCAACTCGGCTGGGAGTGCAGGCGTAATCATGGCTACCGATACTCTGAGCAATCACGGTCATGCCCACGGGCATGACCACCACGACGATCATCACGATACGGCGGGCACCAAGGTCTTCGGGTTCTGGGTCTACCTGATGAGCGACCTGGTGATCTTCGGATCCCTGTTCGCGACCTATGCCGTGCTCCTGCGGGGCACGGCCGGGGGCCCGACCCCGGGCGAGATCTTCGAACTGCCGTTCATCCTCGTCGAGACCTTCCTGCTGCTGTTCTCGAGCTTCACCTACGGCATGGCCGTGCTGTCGATGAACGCCAACCAGGCGGCCAGGGTCGGCCGCTGGCTGTGGATCACCTTCGCCCTGGGCACCGCCTTCGTGGCCATGGAGATCTACGAGTTCCAGCACCTGATCCATGAAGGGTTCGGCCCGGATCGCAGCGGCTTCCTGTCGGCCTTCTTCACCCTGGTCGGCACCCACGGCCTGCACGTGACCTTCGGCCTGATCTGGATCCTGGTGATGATCCTCCAGGTCAAGCAGAAAGGGCTGACCGAGGTCACGCGCCCGCGGATCATGTGCCTGAGCCTGTTCTGGCACTTCCTGGACATCGTCTGGATCTGCGTCTTCTCCTTCGTCTACCTGATGGGAGTCCTGTGATATGAGTGGACAAACGCACAGCGAGCACAGCCACGGCAGCGTCAAGTCCTATGTGATCGGCCTGATCCTGTCCATCGTCCTGACCATCATTCCCTTCGGGGTGGTGATGACCGGGGCCCTCGACACCCTGGCGACGGTGATCACCATCGTGGTGGCGGCCGTGGCCCAGCTGCTGGTGCAGCTGGTGCTGTTCATGCACATGAATACCAAGGCTGACGAAGGCTGGAACTTCATGTCATTCGTCTTCACCGTGACGATCCTGGTTCTGGTCATCGGAGGTTCGCTATGGATCATGCATCATCTGCATCTGAACATGATGATCGGCTGACTCCGGCGCCGACCCTGCGCCAGGACTACCTCACCCTCACCAAGCCGGGAATCATCGGTGGCAACACCATCTCGGTACTGGGCGGCTTCTTCCTGGCCGCCCGAGGGGAGGTGGACCCGCTGCTGCTGCTGGCGACCCTGGTCGGGCTGGCGCTGGTGATCGCCTCCGGATGCGCCTTCAACAACGTCATCGACCGGGACATCGACGCCCTGATGACGCGCACGCGCAACCGGCCGCTGGTCCAGGGCCGGCTCACGCCGGCCGCCACGCTGCGCTTCGCGACCCTGCTCGGGGTCGCGGGCTTCGCCTTGCTGGCGCTGTTCACCAACGGCCTCACGGTGGGGCTGGCGGTATTCGGCTTCGCCATCTATGTGGGGGCCTACAGCCTGGTCATGAAGCGCCGCTCCGCCTACGGCACCCTGGTGGGCAGCCTGTCCGGGGCGGTGCCGCCGGTGGTGGGCTACTGCGCGGTCACGGGGACGTTCGATACCGGTGCCCTGACGCTGCTGGTGATCTTCTGCCTGTGGCAGATGCCGCACTCCTACGCCATCGCCATCTTCCGGCTCAAGGACTATCGCGCGGCCTCGATCCCGGTGTTGCCGGTGGTCAAGGGCATCCAGACGGCCAAGCACTATATCCTCGGCTACATCCTGGCCTTCGTGGCGGCCTCCCTGACGCTGAGCGTGGCGGGCTATGCGGGACCGGGCTACTTCGCCGTGGCCCTGGGCATGGGCGGCTACTGGCTGTACCTGGCCCTGCAGGGCTATCGCGCCGATGACGAGGAGCGCTGGGCGCGGCGGGTCTTCGGCTTCTCGATCCTGACCATCACCGCCCTGAGCCTGATGATGTCGCTGGATGCGAGCCTGCCGCCGGCCGCGCCGCTCTGGGCCGCCGCGTTGAACTGAGCGTTCCTTGGCGCGGGCATGCCGTCCCGCCTCCTGCCTATACTGCATGTGTCGCCTGACACAATGGACCGACGGGCCGCCCGGCCCGTCGACGGCAGGAGGTAACGCGATGTTGACACATGCCTGGGGACTGCTGGCCCACCCGCAGCGCGAGTGGCGCCAGATCAAGGAAGAGCGCGAGACGCTCACTCATCTCTACGAGCATCATGTGCTGTTGCTGGCGGCCATCCCGGTCATCTGCTCCTATATCGGTACGACCCAGGTGGGGTGGGGGCTGGGGGGCGAGACCACGATACGGCTCGGCTACCTGGATGCCCTGGGCGCCGGGATCGTCTTCTATCTGGTGATCCTTGCGGCGGTCTATGCGGTGGGCAAGGTGATCCGTGCCATGGCCAAGCGCTTCACGAAGCCACCGAGCCAGAGCCAGTGCATCGTGTTCGCCGGCTATGTGGCCACGCCGATGTTCCTCAGCGGCATCGTGGCGGTCTACCCGCTGATCTGGCTGTGCCTGCTGGCCGGCGTCATCGGGCTCTGCTACACCGCCTACCTGCTGTACCTGGGGATTCCGGCCTTTCTGGGCATCAGTCGCGAGGAAGGCTTCATCGTCTCGAGTACCACGCTCGGCATCGGCGTGCTGGTGCTGGAGGCCCTGCTCGGGGTGACGGTGCTGCTGTGGGGCTACGGGGAGCGGATCCTGCTCTCGCTGCTCGGTTCCTGAGGCGAACGCGCCTCCCGTCTTACACCTGGACACACGAAGGGCGGCCAATGGCCGCCCTTCGTCGTGCCGGGGAGTGTGCTCAGGCCCGTTCGTGGTCGGCCTCGACCGCCGTGAGCGCGCGCTCGAGGTGCTCCAGGCTGCGCTCGATATGATGCAGCTTGTCGAGGCCGAACAGGCCGATGCGGAAGGTCCGGAAGTCGTCGCCCTCGTCGCACATCAGCGGCACGCCGGTGGCCACCTGGACGCCGGCGGCGGCGAACTTGACGGCGATGTCGGGATCCTGGGTGTAGCAGACCACCACGCCGGGCGCCTCATAGCCAGGGGCGGCGACGCTCCGGTAGCCGTGCTCGGCGAGCAGCTCGCGGACGCGGCGCCCCAGTTCGAGCTGTTCGTCGCGGACCTTGTCGACGCCATAGGCCTCCGTCTCGGCCATCACGTCGCGCAGCCGGCGCAGGCCGTCGGTGGGCATGGTGGCATGGTAGGCATGGCCGCCGGCCTCGTAGGTCTCCATGATCGACAGCCACTTGCGCAGGTCGCAGGCGAAGCTCGAGCTCTCGGTCTCGTCGATGATCTCCCGGGCCAGGCGCGAGAGCATCACCATGCCGCAGCAGGGCGAGCCGCTCCAACCCTTCTGGGGCGCACTGATCAGCACGTCGACGCCGACGTCCTGCATGTCGACCCAGACGGTGCCCGAGGCGATGCAGTCGAGCACCAGCAGGCCGCCCTCGTCGTGGATGGCCTCGGCGATGCGCCGCAGGTAGTCGTCCGGCAGCTGTATGCCGGAGGCGGTCTCGACGTGGGGGGCGAAGACCAGGTCGGGCTTCTGGTCCTGGATCGACTCGATCACCTCCTCGAGGGGCGGCGGCGCGAAGGGCGAGGTCGGGTCGTCGTCATCCAGCCGGCGTGCCTTGCGCACGCCGAGGTCGGAAGGAATGTCGCCCTTCTGCAGGATCTGGCTCCAGCGGTAGCTGAACCAGCCGTTGCGGATCACCAGGCAACGTCGGTCGGTGGCGAACTGGCGGGCGACCGCCTCCATGCCGAAGGTGCCGCTGCCCGGCACGATCACCGCGGAATGGGCGCGGTAGACCTGCTTGAGGGTGGCGGAGATGTCGCGCATCACTTCCTGGAAGCTCTTCGACATGTGGTTGAGCGAACGGTCCGTGTAGACCACCGAGTACTCGAGCAGTCCATCGGGGTCGACATCGGGTAACAGTCCGGTCATTGCGGTCTCCCTGTTGTGGTGCGGGCCATCACGTATGGCTCAGAGGATATGCGCAATCTCCCCCTCAAGCCAGGGCGAGCGGCATCGTGCCCTCGGTAGGCCGCTCTCGCCCGGCGTCATGGCCAGTCCTGGTCAGGGCGTCGGGTCGCCCCGCGGCATTGGCCTGGCCAGGCATGCAGTGATCCCTCATCGATCCGCCGAGGCGAGATCGGCCGCTTCCGGCAGGGCTTCCCGATTGATGTTGGCGATGGCCTCGGCGGCTCGTTGCAGGGCCGGCAGGCAGGCCAGCGCCTTGTCGCGATTCATCCGCATCACCGGCGCCTGGATGGCCAGGCCGGTGTTCGACGGTCCCGCCGGGTTGGGCGCCAGCACGGCGATGCACAGCAGTCCGGGCAGGAATTCCTCATCATCGAAGGCATACCCCTGGCGACGCACGGTCTCGATCTCGGCCTCCAGGATCGCCGGGTCGGTGAGGGTGTTGTGGGTGAACGCCGTCAGCGGCATCTGATCCAGCAGCCGCCGGCGCTGGGCGGGCGCCATCTGGGCCAGGAACAGCTTGCCACTGGCCGAGCAATGCACCGGTACCCGGGAGCCGGGGTGCAGATAGAAGCGCAGGGGAGCCGAGGTCTCCACCCGGTCGAGGTACAGCACCTCGCCGCCGGAGAGTGCCGTGATATTGCAGCTCTCGCCGACCTCGTCGACCAGCTGCGTCAGCACGGCATGGCGTGCCCCCTGGATCGTGTCGTTGAGCAGCAGTGTCTCGGCCAGCCGGCGCAGGCGGCTGCCCTTGCTGTAGTGCCGGCCATCGGCCTCTCGCTGCAGCATGCCCGAGGACTCCAGCTGCTGGAGCATGCGGTGCAGGGTCGGCTTCGGCAGGCCGGTTTCGTCGACCATGCCCTGCAGTGTGAAGAATTGGTCCTTCCCCGCGATGACCTCCAGCAGGGCCAGCAGGCGCTGTGCCGGCGTATCGCCCTCGAGGCGGCTCATGTCGGTTCGATTGGTGGTCATGATCAGTTCTCCCTTTGCCGACAAGATAATTCGTTCCTGAAAAGAAATCAATTTGTCCCATTTTATGGAATTTGTGTTGACGAGGCGTGGGTGTGGCGCTACTTTTTACTCGCGTTCCAAATTCTGGAACTTCTCGTACCATAAACAGGATTCGCGAGAACAACATCCATCCAAGCGCTCCCGTGGAGGTTCCCATGAGCACCGACAACACCGCAGACACCCGCCAGGTCGTGCAGGGCAAGCAGACCATGACGCCCTCGGAGGCCTTCGTCGAGACCCTGGTCGCCAACGGCGTCACCGACATGTTCGGCATCATGGGCTCGGCCTTCATGGACGCCATGGACATCTTCGCGCCGGCCGGCATCCGCTTGATCCCGGTGGTCCACGAGCAGGGCGCGGCGCACATGGCCGACGGCTATGCGCGGGTCTCCGGCCGCCACGGCACGGTGATCGGCCAGAACGGCCCGGGGATCTCCAACTGCGTGACCGGCATCGCCGCGGCCTACTGGGCGCACAGCCCGGTGGTCATCGTCACCCCCGAGGCGGGCACCACCGGCATCGGCCTGGGCGGCTTCCAGGAGTGCCACCAGTTGCCGATGTTCCAGGAGTTCACCAAGTACCAGGGTCACGTGACCCACCCGGCGCGGATGGCCGAGTACACCGGGCGCTGCTTCGACCGGGCGATGTCGGAGATGGGCCCGACCCAGCTGAACATCCCGCGGGACTACTTCTACGGCGAGATCGAGGCGGAGATTCCCCAGCCGGCGCGGCTGGACCGCGGCCCGGGCGGCACCCGCACCCTCAACGAGGCCGCCGAGCTCCTGGCCGAGGCCGAGTTCCCGGTGATCGTCTCCGGCGGCGGGGTGGTGATGGCCGACGGCGTTGGCGCCTGCCAGGCGCTGGCCGAGCGGCTGGGTGCGCCGGTGGTCAACAGCTACCAGCACAACGACTCCTTCCCGGCCAGCCACCCGCTGTGGTGCGGCCCGCTGGGCTACCAGGGCTCCAAGGCCGGCATGAAGCTGATCGCCCAGGCCGACGTGGTGGTGGCGCTGGGCACGCGGCTGGGGCCGTTCGGCACCCTGCCGCAGCACGGCCTGGACTACTGGCCGAAGAACGCCAAGATCATCCAGGTCGACGCCGATCACAAGATGCTGGGCCTGGTGAAGAAGATCGCGGTGGGCATCTGCGGCGACGCCCGGGAAGCCGCCGAGGCGATCACCGAGCGCCTGGCGGGTCGCGAGCTGGTCTGCGACGCCACCAAGGGAAGCCGCGCCGAGCGGATCGCCAGCGAGAAAGAGGCCTGGGAGCGCGAGCTCGACGAATGGACCCACGAGACCGACCCGTTCAGCCTCGACGCCATCGACGAGGCCGCCAGCGAGACGCCGTTCTCCGGCGGCGAGTACCTGCACCCGCGGCAGGTGCTGCGCGAGCTGGAGAAGGCCATGCCCGAGGACGTGATGGTCTCGACCGACATCGGCAACATCAACGCCGTGGCGCACAGCTACCTGCGTTTCGATCGGCCGCGCAGCTTCTTCGCGCCGATGAGCTTCGGCAACTGCGGCTATGCGCTGCCGACCATCATCGGCGCCAAGGTGGCCGCGCCGGAGCGCCCGGCGATCGCCTATGCCGGCGACGGCGCCTGGGGCATGAGCCTGATGGAGACCATGACGGCGGTGCGCCACGACATCCCGGTGACGGCGGTGGTGTTCCACAACCGCCAGTGGGGCGCGGAGAAGAAGAACCAGGTGGAGTTCTACAACCGCCGCTTCGTGGCCGGCGAGCTGGACAACCAGAGCTTCGCCGAGATCGGCCGGGCGATGGGCGCCGAGGGCATCACCGTGGACCGCCTGGAGGACGTGGGTCCGGCGCTGAAGAAGGCGGTGGACCTGCAGATGAACGAGGGCAAGACCTGCATCCTCGAGATCATGTGTACCCGCGAGCTGGGCGATCCCTTCCGCCGCGATGCGCTGAAGACGCCGGTGCGCCTGCTGGAGAAGTACCAGGACTACGTCTGAGTCGGTTGAGTCGTAGTGTGTTGCCCCCGACGATGTCGGGGGCTTTTTTGCCTGATGACTGCCGCGACGCGCGGCAGTGAGGGGAGGCCACATCATGAAAGCCTTGAATCAGATCCTCGAGCGCGCCCAGCGCTCGCCCCGGCGCATCGTGCTCTGCGAAGGCGAGGACGAGCGGGTGCTGCGCGCCGCCGCGAGGGCGGCCGAGGACGGCATCGCCAAAATCATCCTGGTGGGGAAGTGGGCAGCGATGGCCGAGCTGGCGAGATCGCAATCCTTGAGCCTGTCGCGCATCGAGCTGATCGACCCGGCCGATTCGCCCCTCGCCGAGCTCCTGGCCGAGGCGCTGTTCGCGCTGCGCCAGAAGAAGAGCATGACCCGGGAACAGGCCGCGGCGGCGGTGCGCGAGCCGCTGTGCTTCGCCAACATGCTGGTCCGTGAGGGGCATGCCGACGGGTCCGTCGCCGGCGCGGTGCACACCACCGCCGATGTGGTGAGAAGCGCCATCCAGCTGCTCGGCCTGGCGCCGGGCAGCCAGCTGGTCTCGAGCTTCTTCCTGATGATGCTGTGTCAGCCCTTCCACAACCTCAAGGGCGGCATGATCTTCTCCGACTGCGGCCTGGTCATCGACCCCGATGCCGAGCAGCTGGCCCAGATCGCCATGGCCGCGGCGGACAGCGCCGAGGCCCTGCTGGGTGAGCCACCCCGTGTCGCCATGCTCTCCTTTTCCACCAGCGGCAGTGCCCGGCACGGCAACGTGGAGAAGGTGGTCCAGGCGGCCCGCAGCGTGAAGGCGCAGCGGCCGGGGCTCGCCATCGACGAGGACGTCCAGCTCGATGCGGCCATCGTGGCGGAGATCGCCGAGCGCAAGCTGCCCGACTCGAAGGTCAAGGGCAAGGCCAACGTGCTGATCTTCCCCGACCTGGAGGCCGGCAACATCGGCTACAAGCTGGCCGAGCGGATCGGCGGCGCCGAGGCCATCGGTCCGCTGCTGCAGGGGCTGGACAAGCCCGCCAACGACCTGTCCCGGGGCTGCGGCGTCGACGACATCTATCACGTCATCGCCGTGACCACGGTACAGGCCCAGGCCGCCGAGGCGCGGGACGCTGCCGGCTGATCACCCATGAGCCTCGAAGTTCCCCTGGCCTTCCTGGCCATCGCCGCCCTGGCCGGCTACTTCCAGACCGTGACCGGCTTCGGGCTGGGGATGATCGTGATGGGCGCGACCAGTGGGCTGGCCATCGCCCCGGTGGCCTCGGTGGCCGCGGTGGTGAGCCTGATGACGCTGGCCAACAGCGCGGTGGCCCTGCCGGGCAAGCTCGCCCATCTCGACCGGCGGGTGACCCTGGCCACGATCGCCGGCATCCTGCCGGCGATCGTGCTCGGCGTGTTGCTGCTCGATATGCTCAGCGGCAGCGCCGCCAGCCTGGTGCGCATCGCCCTGGGCGTGGTGGTCCTCTATGGGGGGCTTAGCCTGGTGCTGCGCCCCCGCCAGCGGACGACCCTCTCCTCGCCAGCGAGCTTCTTCGCCAGCGGCGTGTTGTCGGGGCTATGCGGCGGGCTGTTCGGGATCGCCGGGCCGCCGGTGATCTACCAGTGCTATCGCCAGCCGATGCCGCTGGTGGCGATCCGCAACATGCTGATCCTGCTGTTCGCCGCCACCTCGGGCATGCGCACCCTGTTCGTCGCCCTGCGCGGGCAACTGGATCTCGAGATCCTCACCCTCACCGCCTGGGCCATTCCGGTGGTGGCCCTGGCCACTTACGCGGGGCGGCGCTGGCCGCCCCCGCTCTCCCCGCTCGCCATGCGCCGCCTGGCCTTCGCCACCCTGATGCTGATCGGGGGCGGGCTGATCCTCTCGGAGTTGAGCTGAGCGCGCCCCCTCACCGGCGGTGAAAGGGCGTGGTCCGGGGGAGGGCGCTTAGCCGGCGGGCTCGCAGAGCCGCCAGGCGCCGTCCTCGATGGGCAGGAAGGCGGCGATCGCCGCCGTGGCGATGACGTGGGTGGTGGCGTTGTCCGGGGCGTGGACGTTCAGGCCGCCGTGCACCATGCTCACCTCGGCGCGGCCGCGGGGCAGCTCTGCCGCCACCACCTTGGCGTCGACCCGCTCGGGGGCCTGCACGGCGATGGTCACCTGGACGCGCATCTCGCGGTGGTCGATGCCCAGCGACGTGAACAGCACGAGGGACGAGTGGTGCAGGGCGTCCTGGACGGCGCGGCAGGCCGCCTTGGTGTAGTCCTCGCCGTAGAGGTCGTTGCCGGTGCCCATCTCGAGGATGATGCGTCGCTCAGTCATGGCTTCGCTCCATGTCGAAGGAGACGATGACGGCGGCGTTGGCGATCACGGTGGTGCCGCCGCCGGGCTTGTCCACGTCGAGACCGCCCTTGACCACCGAGATCCGCGGTTGCCCATAGGGAAAGATGCCCAGCAGGGCCGCGGTCTCCACGGCCTCGGGCTGCTGGACGCCGATCTCGACGTCGATCAGCATGGCGGCCTTGGGAAAGCCGAAGGCGTCGGCCACGTTGAGGGAGTGGTGCCACAGGGCGTCGCGGACCGCCCGCGCCGCCGCCTCGGTATAGTTGCGGCTGCGGATCGAGCTGCCCATGCCGAACTGATGCACCATGCGCGTCTTGGCCATTGCGGTCTCCTCGGTAGTGGCACGAATGCCGTGCCAGGTCGTGCGATCGTCAGCGTCGGTGGCGGCCGCCGATCAGCTCGACGATCTCGTCGAACAGGTGGGTGTCCAGCGCCTCGGACATGTCGGTGGCCAGGCAGCGGCGATAGAAGGGGCTGAGGTCCAGGCCCACGCCCAGGCCCAGCACCTCCACCTGGCCCTGCAGGGTGCGCCGGGCGGCGACCTCCTTGAGATGGTTGTCCAGGTAGAAGGCGTCGTTGGCCAGGTTGGTGGCGCTGTCCGCCGGGCAGCCGTCGGCGATCACGATCAGGATGCGGCGCGTCTCGGGACGGGCGAGCAGGCGCTCGCAGGCCCAGTCCACTGCCTCGCCGTCGATGCCCTCGCGGAACAGGTCGGGCTTGAGCAGGGCGGCGATGTCGGTGCGGGCGCGCCGCCAGCTGCGCTCGGCGTCCTTGAAGACCAGGTGGCAGACCTCGTTGAGACGCCCCGGGCCGCGGGGGCGACCCGAACGCATCCACTCCTGGTAGGCACGGCCGCCGTTCCAGGCGCCGGTGGTGAAGCCGAGCAGCTCGGTGCTGGCCCCGATCATCTCCAGGGCGCGGATCAGGCTCTCGGCCATCAGCGTCACCGGCATGATGTGGTGCTTCATGGACCCCGAGCAGTCGATGAGCAGGCTGACGGCACAGTCGGCGCCCAGCTTGATCTGGTCGAGGTAGAAAAGGCGTCGCTCGGTGGGCGAGCTGACCAGCTGGGCGAGGCGACGGCCATCGATACGGCCCTCCTCCTCGCCGAAGGCCCGGCCATCCGGGCGCGGTTCCCAGAGCACGCTGCCCAACCGGCGGGCCAGGCGGGGCAAGTTGATGCCCTGCTCGGCGGTGGCCTGGTCCAGCCGTTCGCGGTTCTCGCGCAGCAGCGCCCGGCGGACCAGGCTGCCGGCGGCGACCTCGCGATCGAAGCGGGTGGTGAAGACCCGGTAGGCCAGGGCGGCGTCCTCGAAGGTCTTGCTGTGCCCGGTGGTGGCGGCCGCGACGCCGTCCTCGTCGCCATCGCCGTCCTCGAGATCGAGCAGCAGGGCGAAAGCGTCGCTGGCCGCTTCCGCTGGCTCCTCGTCCTCGTCGTCACCGGCCTGTTCCCGTTCGGCGCGCACCCGCGTGGCGACGATCCGGGCGATGGCCAGGGCGTGCTCGGCATAGGCCGCCTGGTCGTGGCGCTGGCGGCGCAGGCCGTAGAGCGCCGTGCCGAGCTCGCCGACCAGGGAGGCGCGGGTGCCCTCGATATAGTCCTCGGTCTCCTCGAGCACTGGCCGGGCCTGCAGGCGCGACCAGCACATCTGCGCCACGGTGTAGAGCAGCAGGCCGATGCTGCCCTCGGTGAGCCCGGAACGGTAGAAGGCCCGCGACCAGCTCTCGAAGCGCCGCAGCAGGTTGTCGGCCATGCCCGGCATGTCGTCGGGGACGCGCGTCTCCACGCGCAGCTGTTCGAGCAGCTCGAAGATCAGGCGCTCGACCGCGTCCTCGGGGCAGCGCGTGCGGTGGAGGGCCGGGTCGGAGTGCAGCAGGCGCAGGGCCATGCCGTCGGCGGCGGCCCGGCAGTCGGCGAAGTCGTCTTGCTCGGGGTCGATGCGCAGGTGGGGCGCATGGGTCGGCAGGCGTGTCTCCCCCTGATACAGCCGGCGCCCCCGATAGTGCAGGTCGGCATGGCCGGTCAGGGCGCGCAGGCTGGCCGCGCACAGCTCCTCGATCCGCTGTTGGCGGCGCGCCTGGTGCTGGGCGCTTCGGGTCATGACGCGGTCGCCTCCCGCATCCACGACTCGTCGAGCTCCTCGCCGAAGCAGCGCTGGTAGTACTCGGCGACGAGGGGCCGCTCGGCCTCGTCGCACTTGTTGAGGAAGGAGAGCCGGAAGGCCAGCGCCGGGTTGCGGAAGATCTCGCAGTTCTCGGCCCAGGTGATCACCGTGCGCGGCGACATCAGCGTGGACAGATCGCCGGCGGCGAAGCCCTGACGCGTCAGGTTGGCCACCGCCACCATCGAGGCGATCAGCGCGCGTCCCTTGTCGGTGTCCTTGCTGGGCACCCGGCCGAGCACGATGGCCGCCTCCTCCTCGCGGGGCAGGTAGTCGAGCTTGGCGACGATGTTCCAGCGGTCCATCTGGGCGTGGTTGAGCACCTGGGTGCCCTGGTAGAGCCCGGTGAGGTTGCCGAGCCCCACGGTGTTGGCGGTGGCGAACAGCCGGAAGTAGGGGTGGGGATGGATGACCCGGTTCTGGTCGAGCAGGGTGAAGTGGCCGTCCCGCTCGAGGATGCGCTGGATGACGAACATCACGTCCGGCCGGCCGGCGTCGTACTCGTCGAAGATCAGGGCCACCGGCCGCTGCAGCGACCAGGGCACGATGCCTTCCTGGAATTCGGTGATCTGCACCCCGTCGCGGACCACGATGGCGTCCTTGCCCACCAGGTCCAGGCGACTGATATGGCCGTCCAGGTTGACCCGCATGCAGGGCCAGTTGAGGCGCGCCGCCACCTGCTCGATATGCGTCGACTTGCCGGTGCCGTGCAGCCCTTGGACCATCACCCGGCGGTTGCGGGTGAAGCCGGCGAGTATCGCCAGGGTCACGTCGGGGTTGAAGCGATAGGCCTCGTCGATCTCGGGCACGTACTCGTCGCGCCAGCTGAAGGCGGGCACCTCGAGGTCGCTGTCGATGCCGAAGAGCTCGCGCACCGACACCTGGATGTCGGGCTGGGCATTCATGGGGTCTGTCATCACCGTCTCCTCGGCCCGTGGGACCGTTGACCTTGGGCGTCCCTGATCGATGCGTGGGCAGGGGACGTCGCTGCCGGCGTGTCCGAGGAGCATAGTTCAATTCCATAAAAAGAATCAAATTGTACCGTTTTGTGAAATATGTTCTTGACGGTCGTGTGGAGGAGGGCCTAGAGTCATCTGTATTCCGAAAACCGGAATGATAAGTTCCGTATAAAATCACCAATAATGGCTCGGAGGACTCCCATGAGCACCGACAACACCGCAGACACCCGCCAGGTCGTGCAGGGCAAGCAGACCATGACGCCCTCCGAGGCCTTCGTGGAGACCCTGGTCGCCAACGGCGTCACCGACATGTTCGGCATCATGGGCTCGGCCTTCATGGACGCCATGGACATCTTCGCGCCGGCCGGCATCCGCTTGATCCCGGTGGTCCACGAGCAGGGCGCGGCGCACATGGCCGACGGCTATGCGCGGGTCTCCGGCCGCCACGGCACGGTGATCGGCCAGAACGGCCCGGGGATCTCCAACTGCGTGACCGGCATCGCCGCGGCCTACTGGGCGCACAGCCCGGTGGTCATCGTCACCCCCGAGGCGGGCACCACCGGCATCGGCCTGGGCGGCTTCCAGGAGTGCCACCAGTTGCCGATGTTCCAGGAGTTCACCAAGTACCAGGGTCACGTGACCCACCCGGCGCGGATGGCCGAGTACACCGGGCGCTGCTTCGACCGGGCGATGTCGGAGATGGGCCCGACCCAGCTGAACATCCCGCGGGACTACTTCTACGGCGAGATCGAGGCGGAGATTCCCCAGCCGGCGCGGCTGGACCGCGGCCCGGGCGGCACCCGCACCCTCAACGAGGCCGCCGAGCTCCTGGCCGAGGCCGAGTTCCCGGTGATCGTCTCCGGCGGCGGGGTGGTGATGGCCGACGGCGTTGGCGCCTGCCAGGCGCTGGCCGAGCGGCTGGGTGCGCCGGTGGTCAACAGCTACCAGCACAACGACTCCTTCCCGGCCAGCCACCCGCTGTGGTGCGGCCCGCTGGGCTACCAGGGCTCCAAGGCCGGCATGAAGCTGATCGCCCAGGCCGACGTGGTGGTGGCGCTGGGCACGCGGCTGGGGCCGTTCGGCACCCTGCCGCAGCACGGCCTGGACTACTGGCCGAAGAACGCCAAGATCATCCAGGTCGACGCCGATCACAAGATGCTGGGCCTGGTGAAGAAGATCGCGGTGGGCATCTGCGGCGACGCCCGGGAAGCCGCCGAGGCGATCACCGAGCGCCTGGCGGGTCGCGAGCTGGTCTGCGACGCCACCAAGGGAAGCCGCGCCGAGCGGATCGCCAGCGAGAAAGAGGCCTGGGAGCGCGAGCTCGACGAATGGACCCACGAGACCGACCCGTTCAGCCTCGACGCCATCGACGAGGCCGCCAGCGAGACGCCGTTCTCCGGCGGCGAGTACCTGCACCCGCGGCAGGTGCTGCGCGAGCTGGAGAAGGCCATGCCCGAGGACGTGATGGTCTCGACCGACATCGGCAACATCAACGCCGTGGCGCACAGCTACCTGCGTTTCGATCGGCCGCGCAGCTTCTTCGCGCCGATGAGCTTCGGCAACTGCGGCTATGCGCTGCCGACCATCATCGGCGCCAAGGTGGCCGCGCCGGAGCGCCCGGCGATCGCCTATGCCGGCGACGGCGCCTGGGGCATGAGCCTGATGGAGACCATGACGGCGGTGCGCCACGACATCCCGGTGACGGCGGTGGTGTTCCACAACCGCCAGTGGGGCGCGGAGAAGAAGAACCAGGTGGAGTTCTACAACCGCCGCTTCGTGGCCGGCGAGCTGGACAACCAGAGCTTCGCCGAGATCGGTCGGGCGATGGGCGCCGAGGGCATCACCGTGGACCGCCTGGAGGACGTGGGTCCGGCGCTGAAGAAGGCGGTGGACCTGCAGATGAACGAGGGCAAGACCTGCATCCTCGAGATCATGTGCACCCGCGAGCTGGGCGACCCCTTCCGTCGTGATGCGCTGAAGACGCCGGTGCGCCTGCTGGAGAAGTACCAGGACTACGTCTGAAAATTGACTGCGCTCGGCCATACGGCGTTAAAAATCAGCTCAAGATACTCATTTACACCCACGTAAACTCCGTTCTTTCGCTGATTTTTGCCTTGTCTGGCCTTCGCTCGTCGAATTTTCAGTCTGCATACGTGCTGTCCGACGGCCCCGGCCGTCTGGCGATCTGTCGCCGGGCCGGGGCTTTTTTGTGACCGGGGCATTACTCCCCACAACGACGATTTCGAGGAGGCGATCCATGAAGGACTTTCTGATCATCGGTGGCGGCGTCATCGGCATGATGACCGCCTGGCAACTGGCCGAGGCCGGCCACGAGGTGACCCTGCTCGAGCGGGGGCCCTGCGGCGGCGAGGCCTCCTGGGCCGGGGGCGGCATCGTCTCGCCGCTCTACCCCTGGCGTCATCCGGCCCCCATCTCGAAGCTGGCGAGCTGGTCGGAAGGCCGCTATCCCCACCTGACGGCACACCTGGCCGCGGTCACCGGCATCGATCCGGAGTTTCGCCAACAGGGGCTGCTCTATCTCGACCTGGAGGATGAGGCCAGTGCCATGGCGTGGTCGAGCCGCGTCGACAAGCCGCTGAGCCGGATCGATGCCTATGCCGTCTATGCCCGGGAGCCGTGTCTCGTCGATGGTCTCGAGGGCGGGCTGTGGATGCCGACCCTGGGCAGCCTGCGCAACCCCCGGCTGGGCCAGGCACTGCGTGCCAGGCTGCAGGCCTTGCCCCGCGTCACCGTGCACGAGCATTGCCGGGTCGATCGCCTGGTGGTCGAGCGTGGTCGGGTCGGCGGCGTCGAGACCGCCGCCGGACGGTTCACGGCGGGTCGCGTGATCCTGTGCGGCGGGGCCTGGACGGCCCGGCTGCTGGCGCCCCTGGGGATCCCTCTGCCGGTACGGCCGGTGAAGGGGCAGATGATGGTGTTCAGGACCCCGACCGTCACCGGCAGCCGGCAGTGGCTCGAGCGGGTGGTGTTGCGCGGCGGGCGCTACCTGATTCCCCGCGCCGACGGGCGCGTGCTGGTGGGCTCGACCCTGGAGGAGGCCGGCTTCGACAAGACCCCGACCGTGGAGGCCCGCGAGTCGCTGCATGCCAGCGCGGTGTCCATCCTGCCGGCCCTGGCCGAGTGCGAGATCGAGCATCACTGGTCGGGCCTGCGGCCGGGAGCGCCCGAGGGCCTGCCCTTTATCGGCGAGATCCCCGGCGTGGCGGGGCTCTTCGTCAACGCCGGCCACTACCGCAACGGCCTGGTGCTGGCGCCGGCCGCCACCCGGCTGCTGGTCGACGAGCTGCTGGGGCGCACGCCGATCCTCGACTCGGCCCCCTTCCAACCGGCCGCGCGACTCGCCTCCCAGTCGCCGCTGGCCGCGACCGGCTGAGCCGGGTCGCAACCCTGGTCCAATATCCCGCCGGCAACTGGCGCTAATGCCGGGCCGGCGGGGGCAGTAGGCTCGTTAGCGATGGGGGGCGAGCCCCGCCGCCCCCCTCCGCTTCGCTTTACCTCACAACGACCATTACTCAGGAGATCGAGATGAGCCAACCCGACACCGCCTTTCTCGAGGCCTTCAGCGACGCCCTGAACCGTCATGACATCGATGCCGTCATGGAGATGATGACCGAGGACTGCGTGTTCCATGCCATTGCCGGTCCGGACCTGCAGGGCAAGAGCTTCGTGGGACAGGCGGAGGTGCGTCAGGGCCTCGAGAACGCCTGGAAGACCGCGCCCGATGCCAGTTGGGTCGACGCCGAGCACCACGTGATCGGCGACAAGGGCTTCACCGAGTCCACCTACACGGGCACTACCACCGACGGCGTACGCAGCGAGGCCCGCATGATCGATGCGTTCACCTTCCGCGACGGCAAGATCGCGGTGAAGAACGCCTTCCGCAAGAACCGTCCGCCCGTCAACGCCTGAGCCGGCGAGGACGAACCACGGCATCCGACTGCGAGGAGTCCGATCATGGAGACAACAATGCCGAACGCCGAGGCGGCGACGCAGCAGGCGACCGCTCCCGCCCAGCCGTACGATCCGGCCTATGATCCGCTCAAGAGTGCGACCCCGGGAGCGGGACGCGACTATGCGCCCACCTACTGGATCGGCACGGCCGGCGAGCCCCCGGCGGACGACGGCCCGATCACGCAGGATACGGATGCCGATGTGGTGATCATCGGTTCCGGCTTCACCGGCCTGACCGCCGCCATCTTCCTGGCCCAGGAATACGGCATCAAGGCCACGGTGCTCGAGGCCAATCGCACCAGCTGGGGCTGTTCGACCCGTAACGGCGGGCAGGCCCAGTGTGCCTCGGGACGTCTCAAGCGCTCCCAGTGGATCCAGCGTTATGGCCTGGAGACCGCCCTGAAGCTCCATCGCGAGTGCCTGGATGGCATGGCGACCTTCAAGGAGTTGATCGCCGATATCGATTGCGACCCCCAGCCAGGCGGTCATCTCTACGTGGCCCATCGCGACAAGGTGATGCCGGTACTCGAGAAGGAGGCGAAGCTGCTGCGCGAAACCTTCGACTACGATGCCCGGATCCTGGATGCGGACACGGTCAAGCGCGACTGGATCGGTGACCAGGAAGCGGCCGGCGCCATGCACGAGCCGGAAGGGATCGGCATCCACGCCGGCAAGCTCGCCTTCGGCTATCTGAAGAAGGCCCGGGCGCTGGGGGTGAAGATCCATCCGGCCAGCCCCGTCCAGGGCTTCGAGACCCGGGGCGGCGTGCATTACCTGAAGACCCCCGGTGGGGTGGTCAAGGCGCGCGCGGTGGGTATCGCCACCGGCGGCTACACCTCCCAGAGCCTGCATCGCGAGCTCAAGAACCGCCTGCTGCCGATCCTGTCGAACTCCATCGTCACGCGCCGGCTGACCGATGAGGAGATCGCGGCCTGCAACATGCGCACCCATCAGGTGATCACCGATACTCGGGTACTGCGCCATTATTATCGGCTGCTGCCGGACAATCGGCTGCAGATCGGCAGTCGCAGTGCCATTACCGGCCGTGACGCGCCGCAGCAGAAGTATGAGAACGCGCTGGTCGGCAACATGCACCGCAAGTTCCCGGCGCTCGAGGGCATCGAGATCGACTACTCCTGGTGGGGCTGGGTGGATGTCAGCCACGACATGATGCCGCGCATCCATCAGCCTGATGTCAAGGAGACGGTCTACTACGCCCTCGGCTACGGCGGCAACGGGGTCATGTACTCCGCCCAGGCCGGCCGGCGCCTGGCGCAGTGGATCGCCGGCCACGGCCAGGCGCTGGATCTGCCGATCTTCACCTCCAAGCTGCCCTTCCCCAACGTCCGCGAGATGGTCGAGTCCCAGGCCTTCGCCCCCTTCCGGCGTTTCGGCCAGCGTTTCCTGTATCGCTGGTACTATCTGAAAGACGAGGTGCTCTAAGCCGCTTCTCCCGAAATCTTCCGCCTGAAGCCGCCCTCGAGGCGGCTTCGTTGTTGAGGGAGGGTGAGGCGGCGGCGCTCAGGACGTGCCGATCGCCTGGGGCACCAGCGCCGCCAGACGCTCGATCCCCGGTTCGATGCGCGACTCGGCGATCGCCGAGAACCCCAGCCGGAAGTACTCGAGGCGAGGGGCGTCGAAGAAGTGGATGTCACCGCACTCGATCAGGATGCTCTGCTCGGCCGCGAGGCGGCGGAACTCATGGCAGTCGAGCCCGTCGGGACCCTTCACCCAGAAGCAGGAGCCCCCGTAGGTGGAGGGTACCGAAGCATGGGGCATGTGCCGGGCCAGGGCCTCGCTCATGCGTTGCCAGCGGCTGTGGAAGACCTGGTGGATCTGCCGCAGGAGGGCATCGTGATAGCCGCGATCGAGGAACAGGGCCACGGCGCGCTGGTTGTTGGTCGGCGGGTGTCGCAGCATCAGGCGCCGCAGTGCCCGAGCCTCGCGGATCAGCGCCGGGGGGCCGACCATGTAGCCCAGGCGCAGACCGGGGGCCAGGGTCTTGGAGAGACTGCCCACGTAGATCACCCGATTGTGGCGGTCCAGACTCTTCAGGGCCGGGGTGGGGTTGTCCAGGTAGTTGGTCTCGCTCTCGTAGTCATCCTCGATGATCAGGAAGTTGTCGGTCTCTGCCATGTCGAGCAGTTGCCGGCGACGCTCCAGGGGCATGGTGACCGTGGTCGGCGCCTGATGGCTCGGCGTGACATAGAGCAGCTGGCAATCGGCGATGTCGTCTTCCAGGCGCATGCCTTGCTCGTCCACCGGCAGCAGGCGGATGTCGTCGGTAAAGGTGCGGGCGATGTTGTACATGTCCACGTAGCCGGGGTTTTCCATGCCGAACCGCCGGCCGGCCTTGAGCAGCAGCATGCAGGTGATCCATAGCGCCTGCTGGGCGCCCACCGTGACCAGGATCTCCTCGGGGGCGGCCCAGACGCCGCGGCGGGGGAGCAACCGCTGGTGAATCTGCTCGATGAGCAGGGGATCGTCGTCGTTGAGATGGTCGACCGCCCAGCTGCGAATGGCCGGCACGCTCATCGAATCCCGGCTGCATTCCCGCCAGTGCTGAGTCGGAAACAGCTCGGGGTCGATCTGGCCGTAGAGGAACGGGTAGTCGTAGCGATACCAGTCGCTGGGCTTGCTGATGGTGGCCTGCCGCGACGGGTGCATGGTGAGCAGCTCTTCCCAGGGCAGGCGCTCGGCATCGATATCGTTCAGGCGCACGGGCTTCTCGGCACGCCCCTCGAGGATCTCGGGATTGACGAAGTAGCCGCTGCGTTTCTTGGCGATCAGGTAGCCGTCATCGAGGAGTTGCTCGTAGGCCAGCATCACCGTGTTCCGTGCCACATGCAGTTCCTTGGCCAGCTTGCGGCTGGAGGGCAGCGCCTCGTCCAGGGGAAGATGGCCGTCGAGGATGGCGCGAGCGATCTGCTCGCGCAGTTGTCGCTGGAGGCTTTCCGGCCGATCGGGGTCGAGGTGGAAGAGAAGCTGGCTCATTGAAATTGTGTCTCGCCACGGCTGATGAATCGGCAATCCCCGAGTATGCCATACCCCAGCGGGCATGGGCCTGGAGCGCTGCACCAGACGGGGTCCCGCCGGCCGGCTGCGCACTCTTCCTGGGCTGGACCAATCGACGGTGTCCCACTGGTTCTAGTGGCACGACAGGCGAGTGCGTAGAACATGATAATCAGGATATGGCGAACTGCACGTATCCCGATGATCGGCGAGGAGAGCGCCCGGAGGTCGCGACACAGGCGACAGTACCAGGATGGCACCTCCGGGCTTGCCGCGGTGACTCACCTCGGACAGTCTTTCCAGGCTCACCGGTCATCCAGGAAGGCGTCGCATCACGCTTCCCTCCTGTCTTTCCGACAATAACAAGGTTTGGAGATCACAATGCGTATCCAGAAACTGATCATCCCCATGGCAGTATCCGCCGCAAGCCTGGCCCTGAGCGGTAACGTCATGGCCGAGACCTGGAAGATGGCCCTGGGCGATGCCGCCGGGGGCACCCAGTACGAGCTGGGCACGGCCTTTGCCGATCTCGTCGAGGAGAAGACCGAGGGTGAGGTCACCATCGACCTGTTTCCCAACGGCCAGCTCGGCAGCGAGCAGGACACCGTCAACAATGCCAGTATGGGGCTGCTGGACCTTTCGGTTCTGGCCATCAACAACATCACCCCCTTCTCGCCGACCGTGGGCGTGATGACCTTGCCCTACGTGATCCAGGGGCCCGAGGATGCACGCATCCTGACCCAGGGGGACATCGGGGAGGAGCTGACCCAGAACACCATCCGCGATGCCGGCGTGCGCATCCTGGGCTGGGCCTATTCCGGCTGTCGTCGCCTGACGAACTCCGCCAAGCCGGTGGCGACGCCCGCCGACCTCGAGGGCCTGGTGATCCGGGTACCCAAGAACGAGATCATGATCTCCGCCTATCAGGCCTGGGGCGTGAATCCCAACCCGCTGGCCTGGTCCGAGACCTTCACCGCCCTGCAGCAGGGAGTGGTCGATGGCCAGGACAACCCCTACATCACCATCGATGCGATGAAGTTCTACGAGGTTCAGGACTACGTCACCGATAGCTGCTACGTGTTCTCGCTGGAGCCGCTGATCATCAGCGAGGGCAAGTTCCAGAGCTTGAGTCCCGAGATGCAGGACGTGGTGCTGGAAGCCGGCCAGGAAGCCACCGACCACAGCTACGAGTACCTGCTCGAGACCGAGGCCTCCATCAAGGAGCGTCTGGTGGAGGAGCATGGCATGGAGATTACCCAGCCCGCCAACGACGAGCGGCAATGGATCGAACTGGCGACCGGTATCTGGCCCGAGTTCTACGACAGCATCGGCGGCAAGGAGAAGCTCGACGAGGTGCTCGCCGCCCTGGGCCGCGATCCCGCGCCAGCAGAGTGACCCCCGCCATCACGGCATGCAGCGACTCCCGCATCGGCCTTGGGGCCGATGCGGGGAGGTGCCCACCGGGAGCCGATCGTCAAGGGGCCAGCCTCATGAAACAGCTACTCTTCAAGATCATCGACAACCTGGAGGGCGTCATCTGTCAGCTTCTCCTGGTATCCTTCGTCGTCCTGTTGTTCGCCCAGATCGTGCTCAGGAACCTGTTCAGTTACTCACTTCCCTGGGGCGACGAGCTGGCGACCTATGCCTTCGTATGGTTTGCCTACTTAGGGGCGGTCTATGCCACCAAGATGTCGGCCCATAACCGGGTCACCTTCCAGTTCAAGTTCTTTCCCCGGTGGGTCGAGACGTTCTGTGCCGTGCTCACCGACCTGATCTGGATCGGCTTCAATGCCGTCTTCATCTACCTGAGCTACGACTTCGTCTTCAACAAGATGAACCTCTTCTGGAAGTCCCAGACCCTGGGGGTTCCGATGAAGTATTTCTACCTGATCCTGCCCATTGCCTTTATCGCCATGACGCTGCGTATCCTCCAGAACAACTACCTCAAGTTCGTCAAGAAGGTGGATCTTGTCGACCCCGAGTCCCGGGAAGTCGAGCAACTAAAGCACCATGACGACGCGACGGGTGATGGCCCGAAACCGCGGGAGAAATGAGTATGGATCCCACGATCGTCTACATCCTGTTTGGCGCCTTCTTCCTGTTGTTGATCCTCGGGGCGCCGATCACCGTTTCGCTGGGGGTGGCGGCACTGGCCACCTACCTTAGCTTGGGCGAAAATCCCATGGCGTTCGTGCAGATCGCCTTCACCTCGGTGGGATCCTTCCCGTTGATGGCCCTGCCGGCATTCATCCTCGCCGGGGCGCTGATGGAAGCCGCCGGTATCTCCAAGCGCCTGGTCGATATCGCCGAAGCCTTTGCCGGTCCCGTCACTGGTGGCCTCGCCGCGGCGACGGTGTTCGCCTGCATGTTCTTCGGAGCGATCTCCGGCTCCGGGCCGGCGACCACCGCGGCGGTGGGCATGCTGATGATCCCGGCCATGGCCAACCGTGGCTATGACCGCGGCTATGGCTCTGCCATCACCGCCTCCTCGGGCGGGCTCGGGGTGGTGATCCCGCCCTCGATCCCGATGGTGATCTTCGGCATCTCCGGCATGGGGTTGCAGCCGCCACCGGAGGCCGTGGCCGAGCACGGGGCCTTCCAGACACTGTCGATCCCCAAGCTGTTCATCGCCGGCATCATGCCGGGGGTGGTGATCGCCGGCTGCCTGCTGACCATCAACTACCTCATCTCGCGCAAGCGCGGCTATCGGGGCCTGACCGACCACTGGTCCTTCCCGCAGATCCGCGGGACCCTGCGCAAGGGCATCTGGTCGATGTTGGCGCCACTGATTATTCTCGGCGGCATCTACAGCGGGCTGTTCACGCCTACCGAGTCGGCCATCGTGGCAATCTTCTACACGCTGATCGTGGGTATCTTCCTGCACAAGGAGCTGGCCTGGACGCCGGCCCTGCGGACGCTGGAGACCACCACCTGGATCACCGGTCGGGTGCTGCTGATCCTGTTCACGGCCACCGTGTTCGGGCGCCTGCTGGTGGAACAGCGGGTTCCCGCCTATATCGCCGAGGTGATGCTGGGGGTCACCGACAACACCTACGCCATCTGGGCGATGATCATCTTCTTCCTGCTGTTCGTGGGCATGTTCATGGAGACCCTGGCGGCGATCATGATCCTCACGCCGGTACTGCTGCCGATCATGTACATGCTGGGCATGGACCCGGTGCACGTGGGCATCGTGGTGGTCTGCGCCCTGGCCATCGGCTTCCAGACGCCACCGCTCGGGGAGAACCTGTTCGTGGCCTCGGGGATCGGCGGCTCCTCGATCGAGGAGATCTCGTTGAAGGCGCTGCCCTTCGCTGCCGGCTCCATCGTGGCGCTGTTCATCATCGCCTACTTCCCCCAGATCTCGCTCTGGTTACCCAGCGTGATGGGCTACTAGCCGCTATCCGTTGCTGATACCGGCGCGGTGTCTCCCGATGCCGCGCCGATGGAGGAGGAATCATGAGTCATGGTATCCGTCGTATCCTGTGCGGCGTGGGGCTGAGAGGCGACTGCGACCTGGTGCTGACCCAGGCAGTGGGCCTGGCGTTGGCCACCGGTGCCGAGCTTCACGTCCTGCACGCGGTCAAGTCCCTGTCCGATGACGTGGTGAATACCCTCAAGGTCAATATCCGCGATCGGAAGATGCTCGAGATCCTGATGGCGCAACGCCTCGATCAGGCTCGCGAGGAGCTCGACCAGCGGATCGACACCTTCTGGACCCGTCATGCCGAGCTTCGCGAGGCCTTCGGTGATCGGGATGTGACGCGCAGCGTGCTGGAGGGCTATCCGGCCTCGGTGATCACCCATTTCGCCACGCGTTCCGGCAGCGACATGATCGTGATGGCGGCCAACAAGCGCAGCTTCACGGCCACCTACGCCGGCAAGATCACCAAGGGGGTGATCAAGCGGGCCAGGGTGCCGGTGGTGGTGGTGCCGACCCGCTCCGACTAGGCGACGTCGCCTTGACCCAACCTGTCCGATGACTCGCCCGGCCCCGTGCCGGGCGAGTCGCGTTCGGGCGCCGGGAACCGGCGGTTGGCCTCACCTCTCGCCGGGAACTGGTCCTAACTCCGTGACCTGGCGCCATGCACCATGGGGCGGTGTCATCTCGAGGCGCCTCGCCGGGGGCTCGAGGTGACATCCAGGGCCCCCAGCCCCGGGTTGCGACACCGGGGGCCCCATTCCAATAACGAAGGGCCGTGTCAACCGTCGAGGGAGTCGACGGCCGGCCCCTGGCTTGAAAGGTGGTGATATGACGCGTCGAGACACCGGTGGTACCACCGAAATGTCGACTGCAGAGAACAACAAGCGGGCCCTGCCCCGCAGCCTGGAGCCCTTCCAACGCATCATGCCGGGGCTGATGATCTGCATCACCATCGCTCTGGCGACGACCTTCATCGCCGATCACTACGGCGGGCCGACGCTGCTCTATGCACTGCTGTTCGGCATGACCCTGCATTTCCTGTCCGAGGAGGGACGCTGCCTGGCCGGGGTGGAGTTCGCGGCCAAGCGGGTGCTGCGCCTGGGGGTCGCCCTGCTGGGCGTGCGCATCACCATCGAGCAGGTCGCCGAACTCGGCATCGGGCCGGTGCTGACCGTGGTCTGCGGCGTGATGCTGACCATTGTCATGGGCGCCGTGCTGGCGCGCCTGTTGGGGCTCGACCGGGACATGGGGCTGCTCACGGGCGGGTCGGTGGCCATCTGTGGCGCCTCGGCGGCGCTGGCCCTGTCGGCGGTGATGCCACGCCATTCTACCCATGAGCGCAACACCATCATGACAGTGGTGGGCGTGACCACCCTGTCCACCATGGCCATGGTGACCTATCCGCTGATCGTCGGGGTGCTGGGGCTGAGCGACACCGATGCGGGCATCTTCCTCGGCGGCACCATCCATGACGTGGCCCAGGTGGTCGGCGCCGGCTACATGATCTCCGAGGGCACCGGCGACGTCTCCACCTTCGTCAAGCTGCTGCGGGTGGCTATGTTGGTGCCGGCGGTGATGGTGTTCATGTTCCTGTTCCGGCGTGATCGCTGCGACGAGGACGGCGGCGGCAAGGTGCCGATGCTGCCGGGCTTCCTGGTCGCCTTCGTCGCCCTGGTGATCGTCAACAGCCTGGGCTGGATTCCGCCGATGGTCAGCGAGGGCTTCACCGACCTGTCGCGCTGGTGCCTGGTCACGGCCATCGCCGCCCTCGGCATCAAGACGTCCTTCCAGAAGCTGGCCGTGGTGGGCTGGAAGCCGGTGATCCTGATGGTGGCGGAGACCGTCTTCCTGCTCCTGCTGGTGCTGGCCTTCATCCACTTCGATCTGGCGAGCCTGTGATGATCAGGATCCACATCAACGGCGAGGAACGGACCACCGAGGCAGAAGGTACCCTGGCGCGCCTGCTCGAGGAGCTCGGCCTGGCCGGCTCGCGCATCGCCGTCGAGGTGAACGAGGAAGTGGTGCCCGCCAGCCGTCACGCCGATACCGTCCTCGCCGCGGGCGACCGCATCGAGATCGTGCATGCCATCGGCGGCGGATGAGTCCCGTTAAACGAGGAGCTCCCGGATGACAGATTCCGATCAATCGCTATGCATCGCCGGCCGCGAGTTCGCCTCGCGCCTGCTGGTCGGCACCGGCAAGTACCGCAACGCCGCGGAGACGGCGGCGGCACTCGAGGTCAGCGGCACCGAGGTGGTGACCTTTGCCGTGCGCCGCACCGATCTGGGCCAGGGTAACGACGAGTCGTCCCTGCTCGATGTGGTCCCGCCATCCCGCTATACGTTGCTGCCCAACACCGCGGGGTGCTATGACGCCCGGGCCGCCGTGCGTACCTGCCGGCTCGCCCGGGAGCTGCTTGACGGCCACAATCTGGTCAAGCTCGAGGTGCTGGGGGACGCGACCACTCTCTACCCCAACGTGGTCGAGACCCTCAAGGCCGCCGAGGCGCTGATAGCCGATGGCTTCGACGTCATGGCCTACACCAGCGACGATCCCATCGTTGCCCGCGAGCTCGAGGCGCTGGGATGCTGCGCCATCATGCCGCTGGGCTCGCTGATCGGCTCGGGATGCGGCATCCAGAACCCCCACAACATCCGGCTGATCATCGAGCGGGCCTCGGTGCCGGTGCTGATCGATGCCGGCATCGGCACCGCCTCGGAGGCCGCGCTGGCCATGGAACTGGGCTGCGACGCCGTGCTGATGAATTCCGCCATTGCCCATGCCCGGGACCCGGTGGCCATGGCCAGGGCGATGCGTGCCGCGGTCCTGGCCGGGCGCGGCGCCTACCTGGCCGGGCGCATGCCGCGCCGGGGGCAGGCCGAGCCTTCCACGCCCATGGCGGGTCGCATTCGGGGCTGAAGCCGGCGCACCTCGCCAGGCGTCGGTGCGGGGAGTCGGTAAGCGCCTCAGGAGCGGCAGTAGTAGAGCTTCGCCGGGAGAACGTTGAGGAGCTCGAAATCGCACTCCACGTTGGAGAAGACGCGGCGTAGATCGGGCAGCACCCGGGAGGAGAACTGGTAGATCAACATGGCGCCCTGGGGCGCGAGCGCGTCCAGGCTGTTCCTGAGGACGGACTCGCGGCTCGTGGCCGACATGGTGCTGAAGGGGATGCCGGCCAGCACGTAGTCGGCGGTGGGCAGCCCCAGGCGTCTCAGTTCGGCCTGGACCGTCTCCGCGGAGCCGCGGACCACCCGGAGACGGGGGTCTGGCAGTGACTGCTGGAGGAAGTCGACGAACTCCTGGTTGGTTTCCAGCACCAGCAGAGTGCTCTCCGCCGGCATGCGTTGCAGGAGCTCCCGGGTGATGGTCCCGACTCCGGGCCCGTATTCGACGATGACCCGGGCATTCTGCCAGTCGATCCGCTCCAGCAGGCGGCGAACCAGATAGGGGGAGCTAGGGATGATCGAGCCCAGCATTCGTGGATGCTTGAAGAAGTTGCGTGCAAAGAGCGATAGCTGGGCGCGTCGCCCGTTGCCTGCCAAGGTCGTGGTCCGGTCTTGCGCGGTCATGGGCGAGCCTCCTGCTGCGAAATGGCGACCGATGCTTCCACTCTAGGTCGGCAGAGAGGAAGGAGGAAGGGCGCGCCACTCTCGTCTCGTCGGGCGCGGCCGGCGCCGGTGCGCTCAATCGCCCTGGCCGGCCTGGATGGCGGTCAGGGCGATGGTGTAGACGATGTCGTCGACCAGGGCCCCGCGGGAGAGGTCGTTCACCGGCTTGTCGAGCCCCTGCAGCATGGGGCCGACGCTGGTCACCCGGGCGCTGCGCTGGACCGCCTTGTAGGTGGTGTTGCCGGTATTGAGATCGGGGAACACGAACACCGTGGCGCGTCCGGCCACCGGGGAGCCCGGCGCCTTCTGTCGGCCGACGCTCTCGATGGCGGCGGCGTCGTACTGCAGGGGGCCGTCGATGGCGAGTTCCGGGGCCCGCTGCCGGGCCAGCTGGGTGGCCCGCCGTACCTTGTCGACATCGGCCCCGCGGCCGGACTCGCCGGTGGAGTAGCTGAGCATGGCGACCCGCGGCTCGATGCCGAAGGCGGCGGCGGAGCGCGCGCTCTGTACGGCGATCTCCGCCAGGGCCTCGGCGTCGGGGTCGGGATTCACCGCGCAGTCGCCGTAGACCACCACCTGGTCCGGCAGCAGCATGAAGAACACCGACGAGACCAGCGAATAGCCGGGGGCCATCTTGATCAGCTGGAAGGCGGGGCGGACGGTATTGGCGGTGGTGTGCACCGCGCCCGAGACCAGGCCGTCCACCTTGCCCTCGGCGAGCATCATGGTGCCCAGTACCACGTTGTCGTGGAGCTGCGCCTCCGCGGTCAGGGCGTTGAGCCGGCCCTGGCGGCGCGCCACCATCGGCTTGACGTAGCGCAGGCGGATGCGGTCCGGGTCGATGATCTCCAGCGTCTCGGGCAGCTCGAGGCCGCGCTGGCGGGCCACCTCGGCGATCGCCTCGCGCTTGCCCAGCAGCACGCAGTCGGCGATGCCGCGGCGCTGGCAGACGATGGCGGCCTCCAAGGTGCGTGGCTCGTCTCCCTCGGGCAGCACGATGCGCCGCCGGACCCGCTGCGCCATCTGTACCAGCCGGTGACGGAAGGCCGCCGGCGACAGCCGGTGGGGAAAGCCATGGCTCAGCGTCTGGCGGAGCCAGTCGAGGTCCAGGTGGTCGGCGACGAAGCGCGTCACCCGCTCGGCCCGCTCGGGATCGTCCTGGGGGATGTCGCGACTCATCTGGTCCAGTCGACGGGCCGTGGTATAGCTGTCGCTGTCCACGGCCAGCACCGGCAGGCCGGTCTGCAGGGCCGGGCGGCAGAAGTCGATCATCGCCGGCTCGGGCGGCTCGCCATGGGTCAGCAGGAGCCCGGCCAGGCGGGCCCCGTTCATGGTGGCCAATGCCGTCGCCAGCAGGGTGTCGTCGCGATCCCCGGAACTGACGATCAGCCGCCCCGACTGGAAGGCATGCAGGGAGTGCGCCGCACTGCGGGCGCACAGGCTGGTCCCCAGCACCCGGCGTGTCGCGGCCTCGCCCTCGTGGAGGAAGCGCGCGTCCAGGGCGCGGGCCACGTCCAGGATCCGCGGGGCACTCAGGGCGGCGTGATAGGGGACCGCCGCGATCAGCGGGGGCGTCTCGGCATCGAGGGTGGCCAGGCGCTCCCGCCAGGCCGCGAGGATGGCTTGTGCCCGGTGGGCCGAGGCCTCCGGGGGTTCGGCGGCGGCCTCCTGGGGCGGCAGCCGCATCAGCAGGCAACCCAGGGTGCGCCGCGTCTCGTCGCCGTCGAAGGCCTGGGCATGCATGTCCAGCCGCTCGGCCAGGGCCTGGGGATCGGCGGGGTCGCCATCGGTGACCAGCAGGATGCGGGCATCCAGGGCGTGGGCCAGCTGGGCGTTGAGCCGGGTGGCGTAGCTGCTGTGCAGGCTGGGGGCCAGCCCCTCCACCAGGATCAGTTCGGCCGGCTCGCCGTTCGCCGGGGCGGCCAGCTCGGCGTGGCGCTCCACGGCGTGCTCCATCAGCTCGTCGAGCCGATCCTCGCGCAGCAGCCGCTCCAGCGCCGGCTGGGGCAGTGGCAAGGGGGGCGTCAGCCCCAGGGTGCTGGCCACCAGGGCCGAGGAGCGGTCCGGCCCCTCCCCGTTGAGATCGTCCTGGCGGAAGGGCTTCATGAAGCCGGTGCGCAGGCCCAGGGTGTCCAGGGCCCGCAGCAGGCCGAGACAGGCCGAGGTCAGGCCAACGCCGGCGTCGGTGGGCACGACCAGCAGGGTCCGGGGCTCGGTGGCCGTGGCGTCGACAGGACTCATGGGCAGGGGATCTCCAGCAGGCAGCGCGTTTCCTCGGCGATATGCGCCTCCTCGTCGGTGGGGATCACCCACACCTGTGGCCGGGGGCCGCCGGCATCGATGCGCCCTTCCTCGCCCCCCACCGCGTGGGCATTGGCCGTCGCTGAGAGGCGCAGCCCGAAGTGCGGCAGCTGGTCGATCACCCGGGCGCGGATGGCGGCGGCATTCTCGCCGATGCCGCCGGTGAAGACGATGCCGTCCAGGCGGGGCAGGGCGCAGGACAGGCCCGCCAGGGACTTGGCGAGCCGGTAGCAGAACACCTCGATGGCCAGGGTGGCGCCGGCGTGGTGCTCCGCCGCGGCCTGCTCGAGGCGGCGCATGTCGTTGGACAGCCCGGACAGGCCCAGCAGGCCGCTCTCCTTGTTGAGCAGGGTGTCGATGCGTTCCAGCGACCAACCCAGCCGGCGGGACAGGTGGACATGCAGTCCCGGGTCGACATCGCCGCTGCGGGTGCCCATCACCAGGCCCTCGAGGGGCGTCAGGCCCATGCTGGTGTCGAGGCTCCGACCCTGCCAGACCGCACAGGTGGAGCAGCCATTGCCCAGGTGGGCGATCAGCCAGCCCCCATGGGGGCGATCGCTCAGGCGGTCGACACGGCGGCTGACATAGGCATGGCTGCTGCCGTGGAAGCCATAGCGGCGGATCCCCTGGTTGCGATAGAGGGCCTCGGGAAGGGCATAGCGATAGGCCCTGGGCGGCAGGCTCTGGTGAAAGGCGGTGTCGAACACCGCCACCTGGGGCAGCGACGGGAACAGCCGCCGCGTGGCGGCCACGCCCTCGAGGTTGGCGGGGTTGTGCAGCGGCGCCAGCTCGCTGATGGTCTCGAGGCGACGCAGCACCGCATCGTCCAGCAGGGTGGCGTCAGTGAAGCGCTCGCCGCCGTGGACGATGCGGTGGCCCACGCCGACTGGCGCCAGGCCCTCCAGCTGTTCCAGGATCGCCGACATGGCCTCGTGATGCCCGGCACCGTTCAGGGCGCGGGAAACGCGCTGTCCCCGCCGGTCGGTGCCCGTGAGGCGGGCATCCACGGCCCCCAGCCGTTCCACCAGGCCGGCTAGCCGAGACGCCTGGTGGGCGCTCGGAACCAGCGCGTACTTGATCGATGACGAACCGCAGTTGATCACCAGTACCGGGTCTTGCATGCCGCTTCCTGTGGTGTCCGGGGCCGCCCTGCCGGCGGGCGGCCGAGGTCTCGAATCTACCATGGGCCGGGGGTTCCCGCAGTGACCGTGGCGGCCATGCCGCGCTCCCCCTGACGTCGAGCAAGGCAGCATGGCGGGTTGCCCCACCTTGTACCAGACTGTCATAAACGCGGGGAAACATCGTTTCCCGACGGGAGGAGTATCATGAAGAGATTGGCGATTCCTGTGGTGTCCGCGGCCTGCCTGTTCGCCGCGACGGCCGTCCAGGCCCAGGGCGGGCCAATGATGTACCAGCCGAGCCCCTATGTCGGCGCCGATGCGATGTTCTGGGAGCTGGATCCCGAGGGCCGGGGCGGGGATTTCGACAGCACCGGACTGCGCCTGCGGGGCGGGGTGGCCTTCAATGACTACTTCGCCCTCGAGGGCCACCTGGGCACCGGCGGCTCCGATGGTCCGGTGGACCTCGACTACCTGGCCGGCGGCTACGCCAAGGGCATGCTGCCGGTTACGCCGCGGATCCGGATCTTCGGCCTGCTGGGGGCCACCGAGGTGGAGTTCGAGGGCAGCGACGATTCCGAGAGTGATCTCTCCTATGGCGGGGGGGCCAGCTACGCCGTGATGCCCAACCTCTCGGTGGACGCCGATTACATGCGCTATCTGGAGGAGTCGCGCTTCGACTTCGATGCGGTCAGCGTCGGGGCGACCTACCACTTCTGAGCGCGATTCGCATCACAGGGCGCACCAATACGACGCCCCCGCCGGTCACGGCGGGGGCGTCGCGCGTCGTGGCGGGGCAGGGCGGCAGGGCGCGAGACGCATCCTGCCCTCTTTTGGTGCGTATCCGGGCGCGAGGAGCCGCCTACACGGGCGGCGCGGCCCCGCCGCCACCTCCGACGCCCATCGGCAGGGGAGCTCAAGGCTATCGCAGTTGCCTGTAGCGGGGCGGTGGGCCGGGGGCAGACCTTAGAGGAGGTCCTACGCTAGGGATGGCGTCGGTAGCGCCCAGGGAGGGGTTCACAGCGCCTCCTCGGTGGTCCTGCACCCCGGTCCTGCCGTCGCTCACCCCCTAGCGTTGCTGCTCTCTGCGATACCCTGCGGGGGGCTGCCGGGGGCTTGCGGCCGACCTGGCACGTGCCGTGCAAGGCATTGCCCGTAACCGGGACACACAAGGTGATGCCATGCCCTGCGACTGGATGTTCCCCGGTGATGCGCCGTCCTCGCGACTGCTCTTCACCGATCTCGACGGCTCCCTGCTCGACCACCAGAGCTACGACTGGTCGCCGGCCGCCCCCTGGCTGGAGCGCCTGGCGATGCTCGGGGTGCCGGTCATCCCGGTGACCAGCAAGACCCGCAGCGAGCTGCTGCCCCTGCGCCAGACGCTGGGGCTGACGGCATCGCCCTTCGTCGCCGAGAACGGGGCGGTGGTCGGCCTGCCCCCCGCCTGGTGCCATGCCCGGCTGGAACGCATCCCGGGGCCCGACGGCCTGGTGATTCGCACGCTCGGGGTCGATATCGGCTTCATCCGCCAGCGCCTGGCGGTGTGGCGGGAGCGGCTGGGCATACGCTTCACGGCGATGAGCGAGATGGCGCTCGACGCGCTGGTCGCCTTCACCGGCCTGGGCGAGCAAGAGGCGCGCCTGGCCAGGATGCGCGAGGGCAGCGAGCCCTTGACCTGGGAGGACAGCGACGAACGCCTGGCCGCGTTCCGCGAGGGGCTGGCCGGCGACGGCCTGCGCCTGGTGCGGGGCGGGCGCTTCTGGCATGTCACCGGGGAGGCCGACAAGGGCAGTGCCGTGAGCTGGCTGGTGGCGCGCCTCGAGGCGCTGCGCGGCGTGCATCCCCTGACCCTGGGGCTGGGCGACGGCCCCAACGATATCACCATGCTCGAGGCGGTGGACCAGGCGGTGGTGATCCGGGGCTGCCACGGCCTCGAGGTCGCCCCGCGGCAGCCGGCGCTGTATCGCAGCCGGGCCAGTGGCCCCGCCGGCTGGGCCGAGGGGGTGGACCACTGGTGGGGGCGAGCGAGGTGCCGGGCGCGGCCGGCGCTGACGCCCGCGGATCCGTCGACCCAGGGGAGGGGCCTGGCATGAGCGACTTCCATCAGAACGGCATCATCACCGACTTCCACAACCTCACCCGCCGCCCCCTGGACGCCCTCGAGGCCGACCTGGTGCAGTTTTCCCGGCGGCGGCCCATGAGCCTGATCCTGCCCTCGCTGTTCTCCGAGCTGGAGGGACCGGCGCTGGCCAACATCGTCGAGGAGCTCGCCCGGGTGCCCTACCTCTCGGAGGTGGTGATCGGGCTCGACCGGGCCGACCGGGAGCAGTTCCTGCACGCCCGGCGCTTCTTCTCCCGGCTGCCCCAGCACCATCGTATCCTGTGGAACGACGGACCGGGGCTGCGCGCCCTGGATGCCGAGCTGGAGGCCCAGGGGCTGGCGCCCCAGCAGCCGGGCAAGGGGCGCAACGTCTGGTACTGTGCCGGCTACGTGCAGGCCTCACACCGCAGCGAGGTGGTGGCGCTGCACGACTGCGACGTCCTCACCTACGACCGCAGCCTGCTGGCGCGGCTCTTCTACCCGGTGGCGCATCCCTACTTCAACTACGAGTTCTGCAAGGGCTACTACCCGCGCATCGCCGACGGCCGGCTCAACGGCCGGGTGTCGCGGCTGATGGTCACCCCCCTGCTGCGGGCCCTCAAGCAGATCCACGGCCCGCTGCCCTACCTGGAGTACCTGGACAGCTACCGCTATCCGCTGTCCGGGGAGTTCGCCATGCGCAGCGAGGTGCTGGACGGCATCCGCATTCCCGCCGACTGGGGGCTGGAGATCGGGGTGCTCTCCGAGGTGCACCGCAACTATTCCACCAAGCGCCTCTGCCAGGTGGATCTCGCCGATGCCTACGACCACAAGCACCAGCCGGTCTCCGAGCAGGACGCCTCCGCCGGGCTCAACCGCATGAGCCTCGACATCGCCAAGGCGCTCTACCGCAAGCTGGCCACCCAGGGCGTGACCTTCAGCGCCGAGGGCTTCCGCACCCTCAAGGCCACCTACTACCGGCTGGCGCTGGACCTGATCGAGGCCTACGACCACGATGCGGTGATGAACGGCCTGAGCCTGGATCGCCACGGCGAGGAGCAGGCGGTGGAGCTGTTCGCCACCAACCTGCTGGAGGCCGGCAGCGTCTTCCTCGACAACCCCGGCGAGCGGCCCTTCATCCCCAGCTGGAACCGTGTCCGCGCCGCCATTCCCGACCTGCCGGCGCGCATGGCCGACGTCGTCGAGCAAGACAATACCGGCCGCTAGTCGAGCGGCCGGTTGACCAGCCACAAGGCGCCGTAGGGCGGCAGGCTGTCCACCGGCACCCAGGGCGCCTCCTCCAGCAGATCGTGCCAGGCCTCGCCGGCCAGGGCGTCCAGGGGCAATGGCTGGGGCGTGTCGGTGATGTTGTGCATCGCCAGCAGGCGCCGGCCGTCGTCCAGGGGCCCCCGCTCGAAGACCAGCAGCGACGGCGGCGTCTCCCACACGCGCTGGGGGGCGTCGGGATGGAAACAGGGTTCGCGGCGGCGGGCCTGCAGCAGGCGCGTCAGGGCCGCGAAGACATCGCGAGTCGGGGTGCTGGGGCTGTCGAGCAGCAGGGCGAGCTCCTCGCGCTGCCAGCGGCGGCGATTGATGGAGCGCAGCCGCCCGCTGCGCTCCACGCCCTCCAGGTCGTTCAGGGTCCCGGTCAGCACGTGCAGGTAGAGCGCGGGGATGCCCCGCAGGCCCAGCATCAGCTGCTGGCTGCACAGGAAGCGCGGCACCTGCCAGGGATCCGGGCCGCGGCGCGTGCCCTTCATGGCATCGAACCAGGTGATGTTGATCTCGTAGGGACTGTCCTGGCCGTCGTCCCGGGTGCGCATGCTGACGAAGCCCCCGAAGCGGTGCATCAGCTCGAGCAGCGCCTCGATCTCGTGGGGCGGCAGCCAGCCCTCCAGGGGGCGCACGCCGATGCCGTCGTGGCTGGCGGTGAAGTTGAGGAAGCCGCAGCCCGGCGGCAGCGCCGGCAGGCCCTTCAGCCAGGCGGCCAGGGTGCCCGCCTCGCCGCTGGTCAGGGTGTGCAGCAGCAGCGGCGGCAGGGGGAACTGGTAGACCAGATGCGCCTCGTCGGGCGTCGCCGGCTCTGGGCTGGCCTCGTCGAGCCACTCGAGCCCCCCGCCCGAAAGACGTTCCAGACCGAAGTAGTCGAGGTTCTCCGGGTGGGGGACGTTGGTCTCGGTGAGGATCAGCGTCCCCGGGGCCACATGGTCGACGATGGCCCGCAGCAGACGCACCACCTCGTGGGTCTGGGGGAGATGGATGCAGGAGGTGCCGACCTCCTTCCACAGGTAGGCGATGGCGTCCAGGCGGATCACCCGGGCCCCCTGGGACAGGTAGAAGAGCAGGATGCCCACGAACTCCAGCAACACGTCCGGGTTGGCGAAGTTCAGGTCGATCTGGTCCTCGGAGAAGGTCGCCCACAGGTGTCGGGGGCCGCGCCGGGTAGGCACCTTGACCAGCAGCGGCGAGTTGCGCGGGCGCACCACCGCGGAGAGGTCGGTGTCCGGCGCCATCTCGATGAAGTAGTCGCGGCCCGGCTGGCTGCCGGCGAGGTAGTCGACGAACCACAGCGATTCCCGCGAGACATGGTTGAGCACCAGGTCGACCATCAGGTCGAAGCGCTCGGCCAGGCGGCGTACCTGGTGCCAGTCGCCGAGGGCCGGGTCGACCTCCCGGTAGTGGATGACCGAGAAGCCGTCGTCGCTGCTCCAGGGAAAGAACGGCAGCAGGTGGACCCCGCTGAAGGTATCGGCGAGGCGGCTCGCGAGGAAGTCGTCGAGCACGTCGAGGGGCGCGCCCTCGCCGTCGACCAGGCTGTCGCCGTAGGTGATCAGCCACTGGTCGCGCTCGCTCCACAGCGGGCGGGCCTCGGGCGTCTTGGCTTCGGCGGATTCCCCCACGGGGTGCAGCGATGGGGCCTGGTGCGCCAGGAGGGTGAGCAGGCGGCGCAGCACCTCATCGGCGCGTGGGCCGTAGAGATGGCTCAGGTGACGGTGGGCCCGCTCGCGGAAGCGGGCGGGGTCGAGCGGGGTCGAGCGCGAGGAGGCATGGGGCATGGGGGCTACCGCCGTGTGATCCACTTTCCCTGACCATGCAGGGGACGTGCCAGTGGCCGCACGGCGGTACCGGCGGCGGGAGGGCCCCGCCGCCGCGCCTCACACCTCCTTGTACAGCTCGGCGCCGGTCTGGCGGAACTTCTCGGCCTGCTCCTCCATTCCCTGCATCACGGCCGCCTGGTCACCCTCGAGGCCCCTGTCCCGAGCATAGTCGCGGACCTCCTGGCTGATCTTCATCGAGCAGAACTTCGGCCCGCACATGGAGCAGAAGTGCGCCACCTTGGCGGAGTCCTTGGGCAGGGTCTCGTCGTGGTACTCCCGGGCGGTGTCCGGGTCGAGGCCCAGGTTGAACTGGTCCTCCCAGCGGAACTCGAAGCGCGCCTTGGACAGCGCGTTGTCACGCCTTTGCGCTGCAGGATGCCCCTTGGCCAGGTCGGCGGCGTGGGCGGCGATCTTGTAGGTGATGATGCCGGTCTTGACGTCGTCCTTGTTGGGCAGGCCCAGGTGCTCCTTGGGCGTCACGTAGCAGAGCATGGCGCAGCCGTACCAGCCGATCATCGCCGCGCCGATGCCGGAGGTGATGTGGTCATAGCCGGGCGCGATGTCGGTGGTCAGCGGCCCGAGGGTGTAGAAGGGCGCCTCGTCGCACTCGGCGAGCTGCTTGTCCATGTTCTCCTTGATCAGGTGCATGGGCACGTGACCGGGCCCCTCGATCATCACCTGGACGTCGTGCTGCCAGGCGATACGGGTCAGCTCGCCCAGGGTTTCCAGCTCGGCGAACTGGGCCTCGTCGTTGGCGTCCGCCACCGAGCCCGGGCGCAGGCCGTCGCCCAGCGAGAAGGCGACATCATAGCGCTTGCAGATCTCGCAGATTTCCTCGAAGTGGGTGTAGAGGAAGCTCTCCTGGTGGTGGTAGAGGCACCACTTGGCCATGATCGAGCCGCCCCGGGAGACGATGCCGGTGACCCGCTTGGCGGTCAGCGGCACATAGCGCAGCAGCACGCCGGCATGGATGGTGAAGTAGTCCACGCCCTGCTCGGCCTGCTCGATCAGGGTGTCGCGGAACACCTCCCAGGTCAGGTCCTCGGCCACGCCGCCCACCTTCTCCAGCGCCTGGTAGATGGGCACAGTGCCGATCGGCACCGGGGCGTTGCGGATGATCCATTCCCGGGTCTCGTGGATGTTGGCCCCGGTGGAGAGGTCCATGATGGTGTCCGAGCCCCAGCGGATGCCCCAGGTCATCTTGTCGACCTCGTCCTCGATGGAGGAGGTCACCGCCGAGTTGCCGAGGTTGCCGTTGATCTTCACCAGGAAGTTGCGGCCGATGATCATCGGCTCGGATTCCGGGTGGTTGATGTTGCTGGGGATGATGGCGCGGCCGGCGGCCACCTCGTCGCGCACGAACTCCGGGGTGATCTCCTCGGGGAGTCGGGCGCCGAAGCCCTGGCCCGCATGCTGGTGGCCGAGGATGCGCTCGACCTCCTCGGTGCCGAGCGCCTGGCGGCGCTGGTTTTCCCGAATGGCGATGAATTCCATCTCCGGGGTGACGATGCCCTGGCGGGCATAGTGCAGCTGGGTGACGTTGTGCCCTTCCCTGGCGCGGCGCGGGGTGCGGGTCAGGTCGAAGCGCAGCGGGGCGAGCATGGGGTCGTTGGCGCGGCGGCGGCCGTACTCGGAGGTGGGGCCGTCGAGCAGCTCGGTGTCGCCGCGCTCCTCGATCCAGCCGCGGCGCAGCTCGGGCAGGCCGCGGCGCAGGTCGATCTCGGCCTCGGGGTCCGTGTAGGGGCCGGAGGTGTCATAGACCAGCAGCGGCGGGTTGGCCTCGTCGGCGCCGGAGGTGCGGGTCGGCGACAGGGCGATCTCGCGGAAAGGCACGCGGATGTCGGGGCGCGAGCCCTCGACGTAGCGCTTGCGCGAGCCGGGCAGGGCCTGGATGGCGGCCTCGTCGACGCGGGCGCTCTCGGCGAGGAAGTGATCGGTCTTGGCCATGGGAGTCTCCTTGGGGTCCATCACGGTTGTGGTTGTATCGGGAGGAGACGTAGGCGGGGCGTCGTCCGGCGGGGCCGGGGCGTCGCTTGATCCCTACGCTGGTACCCTCCCCGTGGTCAGGGAATTAGCCAGTTCAGGTTCAACGGGATCCATGCTCGGGCGCCTCGCGCCGCATGATCTCAGCCGTCATCAACGGCACCCCGTCAAGCGTTGTGGTGCCCGCCATCGCCGGCGGGCGGAGTCATCGTGGCTACATGCTTGCCTCGGTCTCGGGGCTGATCCGTCGACAGGTCTGCGAGGGGGCGCTGTGAACCCCTCCCTGGGCGCTACCGACGCCATCCATGGCGTAGGACCCCCTCTTAGACCTGTCGCCGGCGCCCCGTACGTCGTGGCAGCCGCGACGGTCTTGCTCGGCAGTGGTTAGTCCGCGCGATCCAGGCCCATCTGCCAGAAATCGATCTCGAGCCGCGTGGCATCGCGGAAGATGGTCGCCAGGCGCGCGAAGCGCTCCGGCGTGACCTCGGCCAGCCGGGCGTCGAGCCAGGCCCGCTCGTCGTGCATGGCGGCCTGGAAGGCGTCGCCCTCGTACATGGCGATCCAGGCATCATAGGGGTTGGCCGCACCGCGCATCGTGGAGGCCTGGGCGTTCAGCCAGTTCGCGATCTCGCCGTAGCCGATCAGGCAGGGGGCGAGCGCCACGTGCAGGTCGAGCAGGTCGCCGCGGCTGCCGGTGTCGAGCACGTAGCGGGTATAGGCGAGGGTGGCCCGGGCCTCGGGCAGCCGGGCCAGGTCGTCCTCGGTGATGCCCCACTCGCGGCAGTAGCCGACATGCAGGTCGAGCTCCACGTCGAGGATGGTCTTCAGGCCCTCGAAGGCGTGGCGCAGCTCGGCCAGGGTCTGGCTCTTGTAGGCGGCCAGGGCATAGGCCCGGGAGAAATGCACCAGGAACAGGTAGTCCTGTTCCAGGTAGTGGCGGAAGGCGTCCTCGTCGAGCCGGCCGGCGCCCAGCGCGCGGACGAAGTCGTGCTCGATATAGGCGCGCCAGTCCTGCTGGCAGGCATCGGTCAGGTCGCTGAAGCGGTAGCCCATCTTGCCTCCGGTGCGGTCGGGATCCGGGGGCGAGCGAAGCGGAAGACGGGAGGAGGGCCGGACGGAAAGGGGCGTGCCGGGCCCACCGCCTGATTCCCTACGCCGGTTCACGTGCGGGCCTGCGCCACGCACCCACCCGGATCAGGTTCCACGGGATCGGCGCTGGGTTCTCTCGATCGCTCTCGAAGTCGAACCTGCGCCATCTCAGCCGGTTCCACCGGCACCCCGTCAAGCGAGTAGGGCCAGTCTAGCAGCTTGGATCGGCATTACCAGCCCCGGCAGGACAGCGGTCCCGTCGGGGCCGGTGGGCGGGAGCCTATGAGGCGGCTGGCCTCAGTAGAGGCGGAAGCGCTTCCAGTCGGCGCGTCCCGCCTCGCGCTCGGGGACCTTGCGATAGCGCTTGTATTCCCACTGGTACTGGGCCGGGTCCAGGGCGATGGCCGCCTCCACGCTGGCGTTGACGCCGGCGGCGGAGCTCGCCTCGTCGGCATCGTAGACCCGGGCGTCGGCGGCCAGGAAGTGCAGGGCGAAGCCGCGCCCGGGCAGGCGCCGGGCGACGCCGGTGACCACCCGGGCCTCGGTGCGCGCGACCAGCTTGGGCAGCAGGGTGGCGGTGTAGGCCGGGCGACCGAAGAAGGGTGCGAAGACCCCGCTGCCCCAGTCCGGCTCCTGGTCCGGGAGGATGCCCACCGCCTCGCAACGCTTGAGCGCCTTGAGCAGGGCCGCCACGCCACGGGGGTTGGTGGGCACCAGGCGAGCCCCCTGGCGCTCGCGGCCCTGGCGGGTCACCGGGTCCAGGGCGGCGAGCTTGGGTGGCTCGTACATGGCGGTGAAGGGGAAGTGGCTCGACAGCCAGAAGTTGAGGATCTCCCAGTTGCCGAAATGCGGGGCCAGCACGATCACCCCGCGGCCCTCGGCGCGGGCCTCGTCGAGCAGCTCGCGGCCATGGACCTCGAGGATCGAGGCCGCCACCCGCGACGGGTCGCCCATCCAGGCGAAGCCCAGCTCGAGCATGGTGGCGCTGGAGTGGGTCAGGCTGTCCCGGGCCAGGCGACGTCGTTCGGCCTCGCCAAGCGTGGGGTAGGCCTGGGCCAGGTTGACCCGGGTGACCCGTCGCTCCCGGGAGCTGACGGCCTGGACGAGGGGGCCGGCGAGGCGGGCCAGTCGCCACAACGGGGCCGGCCGCCAGGCGGACAGCCAGCGCCACAGGGTGGCGACGGCGCGGGCCTGGTGGCGGCCGGCGTTGGTCTGCGCTGCTGCCATGGCCTCAGACCAGCCAGGTGTCCGGGTTGTCCGGTGCGCGCTTCTCCTGCAGGCCCTTGAAGCCCTTGACGCAGCGGATGATCAGCCACACGGCCAGGGCGATCAGCAGCGGGAAGCCGATCACGATCAGGGTGAGCAGGGCGGCGACGGCCCCGTAGAGCAGGCCGATCCAGAAGGTGCGGATCTGGTAGCGGTAGTGCTCGTCCAGCCAGTCCGGGCCCTTGCCGCGGTAGACGTAGGCGATCACCACGCCCACCAGGGAGGTGAAGCCCACCACGAAGCTGGCCAGGTAGAGGGCATAGACCACCATGGCCAGGGTGGTGTCGGGCGGCGGGTGGGACTCGGCGACCACGGGATCGCGATGGGCGGTCTGGTTCTCGTTCATCGGTCGTCCTTGAGGGTGATGGAGCGGGACAGCGGCTCGCCACATGATACCCGCTGAGGGCCATGATGCCACCGAGGCGGCCGGGTCAGCGCAGGGGGCGACTGATCTCCAGCAGGTTGCCGTCCGGGTCGCGCAGGTAGAGGGACTCGAGCTCGCCATTGGCGCCCTGGCGGATCACCGGGCCCAGCTCCACCTCGACGGACAGGGCCTCCAGGTGCCGGCGGAACTCGTCGAGGGGCAGCTGGCTGCGCAGGCACAGGTCCAGGCTGCCCGGCGTCGGCGTGGCGGCCCGCGGCTGGATGTCGGTGGCGGTCCAGTGCAGGCGCAGGGCCATGTCGCCCAGCATCAGGTCGACGCGTTCCTGGTCCCGGTAGCGCACGTCGAGGCCCAGTACCCGAGTGTAGAAGTCCACGGCGCGGGATATGTCGGTCACGGTGATGACCAAATGGTCCAGACCTGACAGCATGCATGTCTCCTTGGAAGAGTGATCTGGTTCAGAGAATACGATGATGCCGTCCTGTCCGCTATGTGCATCCCCCGAGACCGCCCCCTACCATCGCGATGCGCGGCGCGACTACCGGGCCTGCCGGGAATGCGCGCTGGTCTTCGTGCCCGCCCACCAGCGCCTGGCGCCGGCCGACGAGAAGGCGGTCTACGACCGGCACCAGAACTCCCCGGACGATGCCGGCTATCGACGCTTCCTGTCGCGGCTCTTCGACCCCCTGGTCGCCCGGCTGGCCCCCGGGGCCCGGGGGCTCGATTTCGGGGCCGGCCCCGGGCCCACCCTCTCGGTGATGTTCGAGGAGGCCGGCCATCCCATGGCCATCTACGATCCCTTCTACGCGCCGGATACCCGGGTGCTGGAGCGGACGTACGACTTCATCACCGCCACCGAGGTGGTCGAGCACCTCTTCGCCCCCGGCCGCGAACTCGAGCGGCTGGTCGAGCGCCTGGCCCCGGGGGGCTGGCTGGGCCTGATGACCAAGCGGGTCAGCACGCCCGAGGCCTTCGCCGGTTGGCACTACATCCTCGACCCCACCCATGTGTGCTTCTTCAGCGAGGCCACCTTCACCTGGCTCGCCGGGCGCCTCGACATGCGCGTGCACTTTCCCGCCAACGACGTCGTATTGCTGCAGCGTAGGTGACCGCTTCCCTTTCGATAACGTGCCGTGATCGAAAGGGAAAAACCTCGCTCCGGCGGGGCGCGGGGGATTGGCGGCGACCGGCGCCGGGCGTATATTCGGGCCCAGATCCTCTCCTTGCGCGGCTGCGGCGGCGCCCGTCATACCGTCCGTCTCGAGGCTTCCGCTCATGTCCCGGCAGTTGCTGCTCATGGCCCTGGCTCCCCTGCTGGGGCTGTTCATTCTGGGGATCGGCAATGGCTTTCTGGCCACCTTGATCACCCTGCGCCTCGACGCCGCCGGCGAATCGCCGGTGGTGATCGGCTGGGTATCGTCCGCCTACTTCATCGGCCTGGCGCTGGGCGCGATGCTCAACGACCGCCTGCTGCTGGCGATCGGCCATATCCGTGCCTACGGCAGCTTCGCCTCGCTGGTGGCGGTCACGGTGCTGCTGCAGGGCCTGTTCTTCGAGCCCGTCGCCTGGTTCGTGCTGCGCCTGATCGGCGGCTGGGCCACGGTGGGCGTCTTCCTGGTCATCGAGAGTTGGCTGCTGGCCGCCGGCGACGCCCAGGTGCGGGGGCGGCTGCTGGCGCTGTACATGATCGCCATCTATGCCGCCGGGGTACTGGGCCAGCTGTTGCTGGGCGTCACCCAGTCCATGGGACCCACGGCGCCCTTCATGGTGATCGGCCTGCTCGCCTCGCTGTCGGTGCTGCCGATGGCCATGATCCCGCGGGTCACCCCGCTGCTCGAGAAGGCCGAGCCGCTCTCGCCGCTGCGCCTGATCACCCTGACGCCCACCGGCGTGATGGGCAGCTTCGGCTCGGGACTGGCCGTGGCGGCGGTCTACACCCTGCTGCCGCTCTACCTGCAGCGGGTCGGCTTCGCGGTCGACCGGGTCGGCCAGCTGATGGCGGTGATGGTGCTCGGCGCCATGCTGTTGCAGTACCCGGTGGGGCGCTGGTCGGACCGCCATGACCGCCAGATGGTACTGATCCTGATCGGCGCCTTCTGCGCCCTGATCTCCGCCGGCATCCTCTGGCTGCCGTTGCCGCCCTGGGGGCTGGCCGCGCTGCTGTTCCTGCTCGGTGGCGGGGTCTTCTCCCTGTACCCGGTCTCGGTCGGCCACGCCGCCGACCGCGCCCCGGCCGGTGCCCTGGTGCGCATGAGCCAGGGCCTGCTGCTGATCAACGCCATCGGCTCGACCCTGAGCCCGCCGATCATCACCCCGGTGATGGCGGTAGTCGGCGATGCCGGCCTGTTCTGGTCGCTCGGCGCCCTGGGCCTGATCCTGGTCGGCTTCTTCGGCTGGCGGCGCAGCGTGCGGCCGGCACCGGTGCCGGTGGCGCCGTTCTCGCCCACCACGCCGCTGAGTGCCGCGGGGGCCGAGCTGTCGGTGACCGAGGCGTGGAGGCAGGGGGCCCTGGAGCACGAGCACGTGGAAGACCTGTCCGGGGCCGTGCCCGACGTGGAGGTGGCCGAACCCCTGGTGGGACCGCCGCCGCCCGACGAGGCGCATATCGTCTACTACGCTGACGACGGGACGACCCCGTCCGAGGCTGAGGCGTCGGGGCAGAGGGACATGGCCGGCGCCACGCGGTCGTGAGACGGGCATGCGACCTAGGCCCAATGGTTAGCGGGAAGTAGTAAATCTACTATCGCCGGTATCATTTTTCCTGAGGTGCCGTCATGACCCCCTTCGCCGCTCCCGTTCGCGACGTCCGCTTCGTGCTCGAGGAACTCCTCGAGCACGACTCGCTATCGCTGCCCGGCTTCGAGGAGACCACCCCCGAGCTGGTCGAGGCGGTGCTGGAGGAGGCCGCCCGGCTCGCCGGCGCGGTCTGGGCGCCCCTCAATGCCGGCGGCGACCGCCAGGGCTGCCGCCGGCGCGAGGACGGTGGTGTCGAGGTGCCGGATGGCTTCGCCGAGGCCTATCGCGCCTACGCCGAGGGCGGCTGGAACGGCATCGGGGTCGCCGAGGCGCTGGGCGGCCAGGGCCTGCCCGAGGTGGTGGCCAGCGCCGTGCAGGAGATGCTGCATGGCGCCAACATGGCGCTGGGCCTGTGCCCCATGCTCACCGCCGGCGCCATCGAGGCCCTGGCCCATCACGGCAGCGCGGCACAGCAGGCCCGCTACCTGGCGCCGCTGGTCGAGGGCCGCTGGACCGGTACCATGAACCTCACCGAGCCCCAGGCGGGGTCGGATCTCTCCCGGGTGCGCACCCGGGCGGTGCCCTGCCCGGATGCCGAGGGCGACCACTACCGCCTCACCGGCCAGAAGATCTTTATCACCTGGGGCGAGCACGACTGCGCCGAGAACATCCTGCACCTGGTGCTGGCGAGGACCCCGGACGCCCCCCAGGGCAACCGGGGCCTCTCGCTGTTCCTGGTGCCCAAGTTCCTGGTCAACGACGACGGCTCCCTCGGCGAGCGCAACGACGTGACCTGCACCTCTCTCGAGCACAAGCTCGGCATCCACGGCTCGCCGACCTGCACGCTGAGCTTCGGCGAGCAGGGCGGCGCCATCGGCTACCGGATCGGCGAGCCCGGCCGCGGCCTGAATCACATGTTCACCATGATGAACGAGGCCCGCCACAAGGTCGGCCTCCAGGGCATCGGCGTGGCCGAGCGGGCCTGCCAGCAGGCCCTGGCCCATGCCCTGGAGCGCACCCAGGGGCGCCGTCCCGCGTCCCGCGGCGGCCAGGAATGCGCGATCGCCGAGCACCTCGACGTCAAGCGCATGCTGCTCTCCATGCGGGCCCGCACCGATGCCCTGCGCGCCCTGGCGCTGACCTGCGCCGCCCAGATGGACGTGGCGCGCCATGCCGAGGACGCCGAGGCGCGCCATGCCGCCCAGGCCCGGGTCGACGTGCTGATCCCGGTGGTCAAGGCCTTCTCCACCGACCAGGCCGTGGACATCGCCTCCCTGGGGCTGCAGGTCCATGGTGGCATGGGCTATGTGGAGGAGACCGGGGCCGCCCAGCTGCTGCGCGATGCCCGCATCGCGCCCATCTACGAGGGCACCAATGGCATCCAGGCCCTGGACCTGGCCGGGCGCAAGCTGACCCGGGACGGTGGCGCCGCCCTCGACGGCCTGATCGACGAGGTGGAGGCCACCGCCAGGGCGCTGTCCATCAGCGAGGACCTGCACTACCTCGGCGAGAGCCTGGCCGCCGGCGCCACCGACCTGCGCCTGGCCGCGTCGCTGGTGCTGGAGCAGAGCCACGACCCCGACCTCGGCCCGGATGCCGTCCAGGCCCATGCCACGCCCTTCCTGACGCTGACCGGGCATGTGCTCTGCGCCTGGCAGATGGGCCGCGCCGCCCTCAAGGCCGAAGCCGCCCTGGCCGAGGGCAGCTCCGACCCCTTCTATCGCGCCAAGCTGGCCAGCGCCGACTTCGCGCTGCGTCACTGGCTGCCCCTCGGCCGCGCCCAGCTGGCGGGGATCGAGGCCGGCATGGCGCGCCTGGCCGACCTCGACCCGGCCAGTTTCTGAGCCCCGCTCGCCGGCCCCTGGCCGGCGGTCCTTCCGTCTCGCGCCGTCCCGAGCGAAGGCGGAGAACTTCAATGAGCCGCCCAAGACGTCCATCGGCAAGATCCACAAGTTCGTGCTGCGCGAGGAGGCGCGCAACCGGTAACCTGCAGGACGCGACACACGGTTCCTTACCCCCGAACAGGAGAGTGCAGCAATGAGCCAACAACCGATCGGCGTGGTCGGCGCCGGGACCATGGGGCATGGCATCGCCCAGGTGCTGGTCACCAGCGGCTTCCCGGTCCAGCTCTACGACGTGGCCGACGCCCAGCTCGAGCGTGCCCGGGGCGCCATCGACAAGGGCCTGGGCAAGCTGGTGGCCAAGGACAAGCTGGCCGAGGCCGACAAGGACACCGCCCTGGGTCGCCTCGCCACCAGCACGACGCTGGATGCCCTGGCCGACTGCGAGGTGATCATCGAGGCGGCCCCGGAGCAGCCAGCGCTCAAGGAGAAGCTGTTCCGCGATCTCAGCCACCTGACCGGCGACGCCATCCTCGCCTCCAACACCTCCTCGCTGTCGCTGACCCGCCTCGCCGCCGTCTGCGAGCGCCCCGAGCGGGTGGTGGGCATGCACTTCTTCAACCCGGTCCCGGTGCTGAAGCTCGTCGAGGTGATCCGCGCCGAGCAGACCTCGGATGCGACCGTGGCGCGCATCGGGCGGCTTGCCGAGGCGCTGGGCAAGACCGCCGTACCGGTGGGCGACTCCCCGGGGTTCGCGGTCAACCGCCTGCTGGTACCGATGATCAACGAGGCGGCCTTCCTGGTGCAGGAGGGGGCGGCCACTCCCGAGGCCGTGGACGAGGCCATGAAGCTCGGCGCCGCCCATCCCCTGGGGCCGCTGGCCCTGGCCGACCTGATCGGCCTCGATGTCTGCCTGGCGATCATGGAGGTGCTGCAGGACGGCTTCGGCGACCCCAAGTACCGGCCCTGCCCGCTGCTCAAGCGCATGGTCGATGCCGGCTACCTGGGTCGCAAGAGCGGCCGCGGTTTCCATACCTATTCGTGAGGCCGACAAAAGGCGGGATTGCCGACCAACCAAGCGTTCGCTAGGGTGAGGCGGTAGCCCGTCCCCCCACCAGCCGAGGAGGCCCCATGAGCGAGCAACTGATCGAGATGCAGGACAACGCCGGCGTCGTGCGCCTGACCATCAACCGTCCCAAGGCGCTCAATGCCCTGAACAGCGAGGTGATCGCCGGACTCGAGACGGTCCTGGTCGAGCTGGAGGCCCGCGACGACCTGCGGGCCGTGCTGATCACCGGCGCCGGGGAGAAATCCTTCGTCGCCGGCGCCGACATCGCCGAGATGAAGGACAAGACCCCGGAGCAGGCGCGGGCCTTCGCCGGCCAGGCCCTGCGCACCATCAAGCGCCTGGAGACCCTGCCGGTGCCGGTGGTGGCCCTGGTCAACGGCTTCTGCCTGGGGGGGGGCTGCGAGCTGGCCCTGGCCTGCGACTGGGCGGTGGCCAGCGACAACGCCGTCTTCGGCCAGCCCGAGGCGCTGCTCGGGGTGATCCCGGGCTTCGGTGGCACCCAGCGCCTGCCGCGCCGGGTCGGTCCGGCCATGGCCCTGGATCTGGTCACCACCGGCCGCAAGATCGATGCCCATGAGGCGCTGCGCATCGGCCTGGTCAACCGGGTGATGCCCCAGGCCGAGCTCGAGGACTACGCGGGGGAGCTGACCAGGCAACTGGGCGGCAACGGCCCGCAGGCGGTGCGTGGGGCCAAGCAGGCGGTGCACGACGGCATGGACCAGGACCTCGACAGCGCCCTGGCGCTGGAGACCAGCCTGTTCGCGCTGTGCTTCGCCGGCGAGGAGCAGAAGGAGGGCATGGCCGCCTTCGTCGAGAAGCGCCAGCCGAACTTCTGAGCCGGCCCCGCCCTCGACAGTCTACCGGCCGTGGCGAAGACGCCACGGCCGGCCACGTTCCGGCCCGGCTCATTGCAGGGGGGCGACCCCCTGACCCGCCAGTTCGGGGAAGGCGTCGTGCATGGTCAGCGCCGCGGTGTTCTCCCGGGCCCCCAGAAATTCGGGGCGGCGCATGGGGGCGGCGAAGGGCTCCTCCAGGGGGTTGTCCACGCTGTTGTAGACGAAGAACAGGTTGGAGCGCGGCCAGGGCGACATGTTCTCGTTCGAGGCATGCAGGGTGTTGCACTCGAACAGCAGCAGCGAGCCGGCTGGCCCCTTGGGCGCCTGGATGCCGCCATGCTCGGCCAGCCGGGCCAGCGCCTGCCGGTCCGGCACGCCGATCTTCTGGGCCTTCAGGGATTCCTTCCAGTTCATCGCCGGGGTCTCCCCCACACAGGGCACGAAGTGGCGGTGGGAGCCGGGGATCAGCATCAGCGGCCCGTTGAACTCGTTGTTCTCGGTGAGCATCAAGGAGGCGCTCACCGCGCGCATCTGCGGCATGCCGTCCTCGGCATGCCAGGTCTCGAAGTCGGAGTGCCAGTCGAACCCGCTGCCCTGGAAGCCGAACTTGTCGTTGATGCGGGATTGATGGATATAGACCTCGCTGCCGAGCAGCTGGCGCACCATGCCGAGGATGCGCGGGTCCCGGGTCAGGCGGTCGAAGCGCGCGGAGAGCTCGTGCATGCCGAACACCGAACGGATGGCGCCGCTATGGGGGTCCTGGATGACCTGCTCGGAGTCCATCAGGGCGTCGTCGCGGGCCATCTGGCGCAGTTCCTCGAAGAAGGGCTCGGTGATGTCCCGGGAAAAGAAGCCGTTGAACCACAGGAAGCCGTCGCGCTCGTAGCGCGACAGGGCCACCTCGTCGAGGGGCCCTTCCCAGCGCCGCTGGTTGCGGGAGTGGACCACGGGCTCGTTCCGAGGGAAGGCCGCAGCATGGTCCTCGAGGCGGGTGGGGTAGCGGTCCTGGCGATCACGCATCTGCTCTACCTCCTGGCTTGGCGGGGCAAGCCTTGATGCGATGGGGGCAAAGCAAGCTGACGATCCTCCTGGCGAGCCCCCATCGGGTGACGGATGTCCGGGCTCGGTCCCTGAGAGACGGGGCTGTTATCTACTGTGGTGGTCAGGGGGCGGGCATTTCAAGGCGTTGCCTGAGCCGATCGACCAGGGCCTCCATGTGGGCCACGTGACTGCCGTGCCAGTAGACCTGGCCACAGCCCTGGCACTGCAGGAAGTCGTCCACGTAGCGTCGGGTCAGCGGCTCGAGGTGGTGGTCGACGGCGGCCTTGTCCACGCTCGCGAGCCGTCCGTTGCAGCGCGTGCAGCGGGTGAAGGGCGCCAGTTCGCCGAGCAGCGAGAAGGCGCGGGCGACCTCCTCGAGCTGGATGAAGGGATCGTCGGCGCGCACGAAACGGCCGAGCGCGACGCGCTTGCGCTTGAGCAGGTTGCGATCCCGGGTCAGCAGGATGCGCCCCTCCCGCTCGGCTCGGGCGGCGAGCTCGGCGTCGCCGGCCCGGTGATGATAGCGGCAGTCGAAGCCCAGCAGGCGCAGGTAGCGGGCCAGGCGCCCCAGGTGGACGTCGAGCAGGAAGCGCAGGGGATGGGGCAAGGGCGGACGAAGTCGGCGTGGGGCACGCCCCGGCACGGCCGCGCCGGCGGGATAGACGTCCACCCGGTCGCCGTCCCGCAGGCGGTGGTCGAAGCCCACCGAGGCGCCGTCCACCAGGATGACGTTCACCTCGGGGTGGGGCACGCCCAGGGCCTCGATGGCATCCTTGATGGCGGCCTGGCGATCGAAGGGGTAGGCGAAGCGGCGCTCCCGCCGCTCCGGCGGCAGGAAATCGTTCAGCTCGGCATGGAAGCGGAAGCGGGCGATGGCCATGGCGTGGCCCCGGTGGCCAGCGGAGACGACACGGCTTCAGTCTAGGGGCTCGCCGCCGGGAGGCTCAATGCGGCGCGGCGCAGGACGACGCAGCCGGATCATGCGGGTGGCGATGGCCGTGCCGGTCAGGGTGATGGCCATGCCGGCGAGGACCTGCAGGCTCAGGGTCTCGTCGAGCAGCAGGTAGCCCCACAGCAGGGCGCTGACCGGCACCAGGAAGGTGACGGTGGAGGTGGCGGTGGCCCCGGCGCTGGCGATTAATCCGAAATAGAGCAGGAAGGCCACGGTGGTGCTGAAGACTGCCAGCGCCAGGCCGTTGCCCCAGCCCAGCGCGCTGATGGGGGCCTCGGGCCACAGCCACAGGCCGGGCAGCAGCAGGATCAGCGCCGACATGGCACAGCTGCCGGCGGCCAGCACCCGCACCGGCAGGTGGGTCAGGTAGGTCTTCGAGAAGTTGGTGGCGATGCCGTAGCAGAGGGTGGCGCCCAGCACGGCGAGGATGAACCAGCCATCGCCGCCCAGGGCGAAGTCCAGCCGGTCGGCGGAGAGCACATAGACGCCGAGGAAGGCCAGGGCCAGGCCCAGGTACTGGCGGCGCGGCACCGGCGTGGCGAAGAACAGCGCCCCCAGCAGGGCGGTGAACAGCGGCGTGGTGGCGTTGATCAGCGAGGTGAAGCCGGCCTCGAGCCGCGTGGTGGCGAGCGCCAGCAGCGAGAAGGGCAGCACATGGTTGACCAGGCCGAGCACCATCAGCTTGCCCCTGTTTTCCCACACCTGGCGCAGGTAGTGCCGCCCCAGCAGCAGGGGCAGCATCAGCAGTGCGCCCACGCCCATGCGTACCAGGATCAAGGGCACCGGACCGAACTCGGGCACCGCCACGCGCATGAAGATGAACGACATCCCCCACAGCGAGGAGAGCAGGATCAGGCGAAGGGTATCGGCCGGGGACATGCGGGGTCCTTGATCGAGGATCGGGTGGGGCGGCGATGCATAGGCAGGGTAGGCGTTTCCCTCGTCCGCGGGAAGGACCGGTCGTCGGCCACGGTGCGGCATGGGCACGAGAGCGCTGACGTCTCCGTCGTGGCGAAGCTCCAGCGCCAAGCTTGATGCAGGGCAATTGTCATGGCCGCCGACTATGGTGTGATGAACTTACCAGCCCTGAACGAGGACTCGCCCATGCCCGCCATGATGAAAGCCGCCATCTTCGTCGAGCCCGGCCGCATCGAGATCGACGACAAGCCGGTTCCCGAGATCGGTCCCGACGACGCCCTGATGCGCGTGACCACTACCACCATCTGCGGCACCGACGTGCATATCCTCAAGGGCGAGTACCCGGTCGAGAAGGGACTGACCATCGGCCACGAGCCGGTGGGCGTGATCGAGAAGCTCGGCGCCAACGTCAAGGGCTACGAGGAGGGCCAGCGGGTGATCGCCGGCGCCATCTGCCCGAGCTTCACCTCCTATGCCTGCCAGGACGGTTGCAGTGCCCAGGACGGTGGCCACCACGGCCATGGCTACAAGCCCATGGGCGGCTGGCGGTTCGGCAACACCATCGACGGCGCCCAGGCCGAGTACCTGCGCGTGCCCGATGCCCAGGCCAACCTCGGCCCGGTGCCCGACGGCCTCACCGACGAGCAGGTGCTGATGTGCCCCGACATCATGTCGACCGGCTTCGCCGGGGCGGAGTCGGCCGATATCCGCATCGGCGACACGGTGGCGGTATTCGCCCAGGGCCCCATCGGGCTGTGCGCCACCGCCGGGGCCCGGCTGCGCGGCGCCGGGCTGATCATCGCCGTGGACGGCGTGGACGAGCGCCTGGCCATGGCGCGCCAGCTGGGAGCCGACGTGGTGCTCGACTATCGCCGGGTGGACGTGGTCGACGAAATCCTGCGGCTCACCGGCGGCCGCGGCGTGGATGCCTCCATCGAGGCGCTGGGCCTGCAGGTCACCTTCGAGAACGCCCTGCGCGTGCTCAAGCCCGGCGGCACGCTCTCCAGCCTCGGCGTCTACGCCGAGGACCTGACCATCCCGCTGGCTGCCTTCAGCGCCGGTCTCGGCGACAATCGCATCGTCACCTCGCTGTGTCCCGGCGGCAAGGAGCGCATGCGCCGGCTGATGCAGATCCTCGGTGGTGGCCGGCTCGACCTGAGGCCGCTGGTGACTCACCGCTACGGGCTGGAACAGATCGTCGAGGCCTACGACCTCTTCGCCCACCAGCGCGACGGGGTGCTCAAGGTGGCCATCCGCAACGGCTGAGCGTCTGCGGCGGCGCTGCCCTGCAGGACGCGCCCGCGGCCAGGGGCAAGGCGCCGCCGGGCTTGGTAGAGTGGGCCTTCCACCATCGCCAGGGAGGCACGGATGCGCATCACCCAGCTCAATATCTATCCGGTCAAGTCGCTGCGGGGGATTGCCCTCGAGACGGCGACGCTCACCCGCCGCGGGCTCGCCTTCGACCGCCACTGGATGCTCGTCGACGACGACCATCGCTTCGTCACCCAGCGCGAGCTGCCGGCCATGGCGGGCGTGACCGTGCGGCTGACCGACGAGGCGCTGGTGCTGGAACACCCCCGGGTCGCGCCCCTGATCGTCCCCCTGGCGCGGACGGGGCAGCCGCGGTGCACCGTGCGCATCTGGAAGGACACCTGCGAATCCCTGGACGAGGGCGCTGCCGCGGCCGACTGGCTCGCCGAGGCGCTGGGCCGCGGCCTGCGGCTGGTCCGCTTCCCCGACGACTCTCGCCGCGAGGTGGAGGCGGGCTATCTCAGGGTCGAGCGTGGCGAGCGGGCCGATACCGCCTTCCCGGACGGTTACCCCTTCCTGGTGGCCAGCGAGGCCTCGCTTTCGGCACTGAACGAGCGGCTCGCGTCCCAGGGCCTCGCGCCGGTGCCCATGAGCCGTTTCCGGCCCAATGTGGTGGTGGAGGGCACCACGCCCTTCGCCGAGGGGCTATGGGACGCGCTCGAGGCCGGCGACGCGGGCTATCGGTTGGGCCTGCGCAAGCCCTGCAAGCGCTGCAAGATCATCACCCAGGACCAGCGCACCGGCGAGGCGCCGGTGCCCAAGGAGCCCCTCCGCACGCTGGTGGCGATGGACACCCAGCCGGGCTGGCGGGGCGCCTATTTCGGCCAGAATGCCATCCTGCTCGACGGCGGGGGCCGGACGATCGCCGTCGGCGATCGTCTGACGGTTCACCGGCGTTGAGCCCCCGGGGAGAGGGAGGCACCGCATGCTCGAGGAGGCGAGCCCCCGGGACCGGGCCTGGGCCGCGGCCCTGGTACGGGACAACATGGACGCGACCTATCGCCGGCATGGCCTGGCCTGGGACCCGGCCCGCTTCGCGGCCGACTGGGCCGCCGGGGAGAACTACCTGCTGCGGTGCGACGGGGAGGCCGTCGGCTATCTGAGGCTCTTCCACCACGCAGGGCGGAGTTACCTGCAGGACCTGCAGGTGGTGGCCGGGCGGTGCGGCTTCGGCCTGGGCACCCAGGCGCTCGAACAGGCCAAGGTCCTGGTCGGCGGGCGGGGCGACGACGCATTGCGCCTCAAGGTCTTCGCCGACAGTCCGGCCGTGCGCCTGTATCGTCGCCACGGCTTCGTCGAGCTCCTGCACGAGCCGCCGCTGATCGGCATGGAATGCCGACTCACGCACCGGGGCGGGCATCGGCGACTAGGCGTAACGCGCTAGTCGTCCTTCGGCACTTCCAGGGCGAAGTCCAGGATACGGCGCTTGCCGAGCCAGACCTTGCCCAGGTAGACGCCCGGCTCGATCTCGCGGATCTCGTCGCGCACGGCACGAAAGAAGAACGAGGTGCGCGAGTAGTCGATCACGATGGTCGGCTGGCCGTCCATCCAGCTGGGGGCCCGGTAGACCTTGGCGACGACGAAGCCCAGCCCGAAGGGCGAGACCTTGTTGACCAGCACGCCGGCGGAGCCGTCCTCGGCGAACATGTCGAAGACCTTGCCCTGCCAGGCGAACAGCCGGGCGAAGCCGGCGAACGCCTTGGCCAGGGGCATACCGGCGACGATCGGCGTGCCGCGGGTATCGCCCTGGGGGATCTCGCCCGGCGATGCCTGGCGGTAGAGGGCGTCGAGCTCGTCGCGACTCATGCGTAGCCAGTCCTGGACCGTTGCGCTCATGGGGAACCTCCCGATGGGTGTCGGCGTGCCTCGGCGGGGGAGGCGAGCGCGGCATGATGCTCGGTGCGCAGCGCGCCGACCGCCCGGTAGATGCCGCGTCTCACGCGATTGATGCCGCCCAGCGGACGGTGGTCGGGATGGCCGCTCCAGGGGTTGAAGGCCATGCCCTCGCAGTGCGACAGCGCCGCCGGGTCGTCCACCCGCTGGGGCGGCAGGGTCAGGCGTGCCACGGTGTGGAAGGGCGAGCGGGCCTCGTCCCAGGCCACGAGGCATCCTCGATGGGCATCCGCTGCGGGTCCTGCTGGAACTGTACCTGCAGCGCCAGGCAGGCGCTGTCCTCGGCCAGGCGCTCGGCCATGGCCTGACGCAGGAAGTCGGGGTCGTCGCCCCCGGACGGTGCGGCGGATGCGAGCGTGTCGCCGTCACAGGGGCCCACCGCGTACTTGATCGCCTCGCCCTCGCCATAGCGATAGGGCGTGGTGTTCCAGAAGCGCATGTCGAGCAGGCTGTCGGGCTGGCCGCGCGCCCGCCAGGCGATCCACAGCGAGCGGGGGTGGGTCAGGAAGTACCACCACAGGCGCTCGCCGGTGACCGCCTCGACGAAGGCATGGAAGTCCTCGGGCGTGCCGGCGAACAGCACCGGGTGGCCGTTCAGCAGCAAATCCTGGCGTCCCGGGGTGCCGTCGACGCCGACGGCGCCGGGCACGTCCTCCACGCGGATCGACGCCGGCGCCGGACGACTACCTGCGGGAGGCCATGCAGCGCACGCTTGCCTCGGCCGAGGCGGTGGTCTTCGAGATGCGCATCCAGTGTCAGGAAGATCCCGTGACCATGCCCATCGAGGATGCCTCGGTGATCTGGATCTCGCCGGAGATCCCGGTGGCGACCCTGCGCATCCCGGCACAGGCCTTCGTCACCCCCGAGCGTGAGCGCCTGGCCCGGGAGCTGACCATCAATCCCTGGCATGCCTTGCCCGACCACCGGCCGCTGGGCAATCAGAATCGCGCCCGTCGGGAGATCTACTACGAGACCTCCCGGGTACGCCAGCGCATCAACGGCGAGACCCACTTCATTCCCGATACCCAGGCGTGGCGTCGGCGCCGTGAAGACGTGCATGCAGACCGTGGACACGCTGGTCGAGTCCCGGGGCGGGGCCGTCCACCCTGACGCCGGGCACGACCCGCTGGATCGGCAAGGGCGCCACCGGGGGAGGGGCGACGCCCAGGGCGTTCAGCCAGTCGACGAGCTGCTCGGCGGAACTGGCGTAGACGATGCGCCCCAGCCCCACCCAGCCATGGGCGGCGGCACACATCGGACAGTGCTCGCCGGAGGTGTAGACCGTGGCCGCCGCGCGCTCTTCCGGGGTCAGGTGTTCGGCGGCCCAGCGCGCGATGGCGAATTCCGGGTGACGGGTTGCATCCCCGTCGGCAATGCGGTTGCGATCCTCGAACAGTACCCGGCCGTCGGCGGCCACCAGCAGCGAGCCGAAGGGCTCGTCGCCGGCCTCCAGCGCCTCCTCGGCCAGCCGCACGCAGCGTTCGAGATGGGGCCTGTCCTCGTCGTGGATCATCGTCCTGTCTCCTATCGGGGTGTCTCGTGTCCGGACAGTCTACTCCCCTGTCACGGTGCCTGGGGAGAGCCGCCGGGCCCGTCGGTGCCCGGCACCTCGGGCTCGGCCAGCTCCGGATCGACCGGCCAGGATCTGTGCTAGCTTCACGTTCAACGGCCCGGTCCCATGCCTCGCGAGGTGGTACCTCATGCTCTTCATCACCAACCGCTTTCCCCGCCAGAGCATCAAGACGAGGATTCACCGCAATTTCGACTTCGACCTGGCCAACAATGCCGCCAGCAATTCGGTGTTCTTCTGTGAGCGCCTCGGCCATGAGGTCTACGAAGAGATCGGCAGCAAGCGTTTTCTGCAGCGGCTCAAGGCCGCCAGGCACCGGCAGATCCTGATCTACCTGCATGGCGACTCCAATCTCCCGGAAGATGTCTTTCCCGCCGTCGAGGAATTCCAGGCCCTGTGTGAGGCCCAGGAGCCGGAGGAAGCCCTGGTGGTGCCCCTGATCTGGCCCTGTGACAACGACATGGGAGCGGTCCAGGACTACTGGGACGATCAGGAGTCGGCGGATCTCAGTGGGTTTTCCTTCGCCCGCGTGCTGCAGAAGTTCCTGGCCTGGCGGGAACTCGAACAGTTCGAGGAGAACGCCGCTCCCTGTCTCAAGCGCATCAACCTCCTGCCCCACTCCATGGGCAATCGGGTAGTGGTTGAACCTTCCCCAGCCTGTTCGTCAAGGTGGACGGGGTGCCCGGGCAGCGCACCTCGATGGCCTTTCGCTTCGCCACCGGCCACTACCTTCCCGGCGACCCGCGCACCGGCGACCCGCACAGCGAGGCGAACTGACGGGCTCAGCCGTCGGGCAATGGCGGCACCAGTCCCAGAGCGGTGACCATGCGCACCAGTTCGGCCAGGTTGGCGGCCCCCAGGGCCTTCATGGACCGCAACCGGTAGATCTCCACGGTCTTGGCACTGATCGCCAGGTGCTCGGCGATCTCCCGGCTGGTCATGCCTTCCGCCACATGGATCAGGATCTCGCGTTCCTTGGGGCGCAGGGCATCGAACCGGGTCTGCAGGGCCTCGAGACGTTCCCGCTCGTGGCGGATCCGCTGGTGCTGGGCCAGTGCCTGCTGGACGATGTCGATCAGTTGCTGATGGTTGAAGGGCTTCTCGATGAAGTCGAAGGCGCCTGCCTTGAGCGCCGTGACGGCCATGGGCACGTCGCCATGCCCGGTCATGAAGATGATCGGCGTATCGTCGCCGCGCTCGCACAACCGCTGCTGGACCTGGAGCCCGCTGAGCCCGGGCATGCGGACGTCGAGCAGGATGGCGTCGTGGGCCGCGGGGTCGGTGGCCAGGAAGGCCTCGCCATCGCCATAGGCCAGGGTCGCGAGGCCCACGGACTCGAGCAGCCAGGCCAGCGACTCGCGAAGGGCCTGGTCATCGTCGACCACGGCGATGCAGGACGGTCGGCTGGCGGACTCGGTCACGCGGGACTCCGGTGAGGCTGGGCGGGGTGGGCGAACCTGGAGGGGCAGTGTAGCGCCTCGCACCTGTCCGGGCCATCTCGGCCGCGCCGGTCCTGCTAGGCTGGAGAGGGTGGTCGCGATGCCCCTCTGCCGAGGCGGTTGTCGTCATGGCTCATCCCTCGCCCGGAGGTGCCCCGGACATGTCCCGATCCCGTGCCATCAGCTCCACGCCCGTTGCCGGGTCCCCACAACGGGGGGCGGACGCCGACAACGGACCGCGTCTGGATCGCGCCTTCCTCGCCGGTGTCGCGCGTCTGACGGCGGGGGTCTCGCCGGCGGGGCTGGCGAGCCTCTATGCCGAATGGCTCATGCACCTGGCGCTGTCCCCCGGCAAGCAGCTCGAGCTCGGCGAGAAGTACAACCGCAAGATGCTGCGCTTCGGCCAGTACGTGCAGCGCCTCGCCGCCAACCCGGGGGCGGAGGCCTGCATCGAGCCGCTGACCCAGGACGAGCGCTTCAGCGGCGCGGCCTGGCAGCAGTGGCCCTATAACCTGATCCATCAATCCTTCCTGTTGACCCAGCAGTGGTGGCACAACGCCACCACCGACGTGACGGGGCTCTCATCGGAACGCGAGCATGCGATCAACTTCATCACCCGCCAGTGGCTGGACCGCTGGTCGCCCTCCAACTCGCCCTGGCTCAATCCCGAGGTCAGTTCGGTGACCCTGGCCACCGGCGGCCAGAACCTGGTCCAGGGCTGGCAGAACCTGCTCGAGGACTGGGAGCGGGCGGTGTCCGGCAAGCCGCCGGTGGGCGCCGAGGCCTTCCGGGTGGGGAGCGAACTCGCCGTCACGCCCGGCAAGGTGGTCTATCGCAATGCGCTCATCGAGCTGATCCAGTACGCCCCGACCACCGCGCGCGTGCATGCCGAGCCCCTGCTGATCGTGCCGGCCTGGATCATGAAGTACTACATCCTCGATCTGCAGCCCGGCAAGTCGCTGGTCGAGTACCTGGTCGACCAGGGGCATACGGTGTTCATGATCTCCTGGCGCAACCCCGGCACGGCGGATCGCGACCTGGGCATGGCGGACTACCGGCGGCTGGGGCCGATGGCCGCCTTGGACGTGGTCACCGAGATCACCGGCTGTCCACGCGTCCATGGCGTCGGCTATTGCCTCGGCGGAACCCTGCTGTCGATCGCCGCGGCAGCCATGGCCCGCGACGGTGACGACCGGCTGGCGACCCTCACCACCCTGGCGACCCAGGTGGACTTCTCCGAGGCGGGCGAGCTGATGCTGTTCATCGGCGAGAGCGAGGTCTCCTTCCTGGAGAGCATGATGTGGGAGCAGGGCTACCTGGACGGCTACCAGATGGCCGGCGCCTTCCAGATCCTGCACTCCAACGACCTGATCTGGTCCCGGGTGATCCACGAGTACCTGCTGGGGCGTCGCCGGTCGATGAATGCGCTGATGGCCTGGAACGCCGACCTCACCCGCATGCCCTATCGCATGCACTCCGAGTACCTGCGCTGGCTGTTCCTGGACAATGACCTGTCCGGCGGGCGCTACCTGGTGGACCGGCGGCCGGTGGCGATCCGCGACATCGAGGCCCCGATCTTCACGGTGGCGACCACCGGCGACCATGTCGCGCCCTGGCGTTCGGTCTTCAAGATCCACCTGCTCGGCGACCCCCACGAGGTGACCTTCCTGCTCACCAATGGCGGCCACAATGCGGGGATCATCAGCGAGCCGGGCCATCCCCGCCGTCACTTCCAGATGCACACGCTGGGCAAGAACGATCACTACATCGACCCGGATACCTGGCGGGGGACCATGCCCGAGCGGCAAGGCTCCTGGTGGCCGGCCTGGCAGCAGTGGCTGGCCGAGCACTCCTCGGGGCGGGTGGCCCCGCCGCCGCTCGGTAGTGATCGCCATCCGCCTCTCGACGCGGCGCCCGGCCGCTTCGTGCGGATGCCCTGAGCCGCCATGCCTCAGGGCCGGGAGGCGACGCAGGGGGGCGGCCCCTCGGCGCGCAGGATGGCGACGAAACGGGCGCCTCCCGCCTCGGGGGGCGCTGCCAGGACCAGGCCGCCGCCCATGGCCTCCATCAGCGAGTGACTGATGGCGAGCCCCATCCCCAGGCCGTCGTGACGCCCGGAGTGGAAGGGCGTGAAGATGCGCTCCTGGTCCGCGTCGGCCACCCCGGGACCGCGGTCGCTGACCGTGACGCTGACCTCGCGGGGGCCCGAGCGCCGGGCCGTGATCGCCACCCGGTCCGCCCCGGGATGCTTGCGGCTGGCCTCCATGGCGTTGAGCAGCAGGTTGACCAGCACCTGCTCGAGGGCGATGGGGTCGGCCAGGACCCGGGGCAGGTCCTCGGGCAGCGCCTGGACCAGGGCCACGCCGGCCTGCTGGAACTGCCACTCGCACAGCCGGCAGGCCCCCGCCACGGCCTCGGCCAGTGGCATCGGGCGGCTGCGGGTCTGGCCCTTGCGCACATAGGCACGGATATGGCGTAGCCGCTCGGCGAGCCCCGACACCTGCGCGTTGATGCGCTCGAGGGGCAGGGCGAGGTCGGCGGCCGGCGCGTCGGGGGCGCTGCGCAGCCTCATCAGCGCGCCGCTGGCATAGTTGGCGATGGTGGCCAGCGGCTGGTTGAGCTCGTGGGCGATATTGGAGGCCAGCTCGCCGGTGGTGGCCAGGCGGTTGGCATGGGCGATCTGCGCCTGGTGACGGCGGGCCTGGGCCTCGGCGGCCTTGCGCAGGCCGATATCGCGGTTGAGCAGTGACAGGTGACCGGGCTCGGCGCCGGGGCCGCGATGGGCCAGCACCACGCTGAGCACCGGCAGCGTGTCCCGACGGCCGCGCATGGCCAGCTCGCCGCTCCAGGAGCCGTAGCGGGCCACGGCGGGCAGTACGATGTCACGCAGTTCGCCCAGCGAGGCCTCGGTATAGGCGTCGGCGAGGCCGGCCCCGCCGTCGGGAGGCAGGGCGAGCCGTCGCCGGGCGGCCTCGTTGGAATAGAACAGGCGCTCGGCGTCATCGGCGAAGAGCACGTAGTCGGTGGTGGATTCCACCACCCCGGCCAGGCGCTCGCGGTTGGCTTCCGTGCGCAGGCGTCTTCCGACGTCCCGCGATACGCAGAGGATATCCAGCAGCTCGCCGGTCTCGGGATCGCGGCGGGTGCGACTGGTGGTCTCGAACCAGACGTAGTGGCCGTCCCGGGCGCGGAAGCGATAGGTGTACTGATAGAAGCCGTCGCGGTGGTAGACCCGGGGCGACTTGTTGAGCAGGTCGGCGAGGTCGGCCGGGTGGAAGAGGTCGTAGGCACGGACGCCGATCAGCGCCTCGGGCGCATAGCCGAGCAGGTCCCGGGCCGCCCGGGAGACATAGAGGAAGGTGCCGTCTCGGGCATGGCGCGAGATCAGGTCGGTGGTGCTCTCCGCCAGCCAGCGGTAGTGGCGCGTCTCCGCGTCGAGGGCCGTGTTGCGGGTCTCGAGCTCGGCATTGCGGGCCTCGAGCGCCGCCAGGCGCGCCTCCAGCCGGCGGGACCGGTCGTCCGCCATCAGTGGGCCGGGTCCACCATGCCGCCGAGGGAGGCATTGCGCCGGAACCAGCCGGCGATGCTGGCGCGGGGCCGGCGGGTCGGCAGGACCTCGTGGGGCACGCTGTCGGAGAGGAAGCAGGCGAAGGTGCCGGCCTCGGGGCGCACCCGGGCCACCTCGCGCTGCGGGTCGTCCGGGGCGAAGATCGCCATCTCGCCGCCGGCGTCCAGGGGCCAGGCGGGATTGAGGTAGCCGACGGTGGAGATCACCCGGTTGGCCCGGCCGCGGAAGCTGTCCAGGTGGCGGCGGTAGAAGGCGCCCGGCGGGTACTGGGCGAAGTGGGCCTCGTACTCGAACAGGCCCAGGAACAGCGCCTGGTTCAGCGCCTGCTGCAGCTCGCCCATGGCCTCCAGGTAGCGGCGTTGCGCCAGGCTCTCGCGGTCGAGCCAGCGAATGGCGTCACCGCGGATGTCCCGGCGCAGGTGATGCTCGTTGCCGCGCCCGATGCCGGCGACCTCCAGGGCGTCGCGGCGGGCCATCTCGGCCAGCTCGTCGAGCAACGGCCGGTGCAGGGCCTCGGGCAGGAAGTCCTCGCCGACGTACCAGCCCCGGTCGACCAGGGCATCGACCAGTTCGGCCAGGCGGGACTCGGGCAGCAGGGCAGGGGAGGCGCTTGCGTTCATCGATCGAGCAGCCGGCGTTCGGGGTGGTAGTGGAGCTCGCCGGACGGGCGGGCGAAGAGACTGATCGGCATGCCCCAGCCCTCGGCCAGCAGCTCCACGAGCATCATCGACGACAGGCCCCAGATGACATGGCCGTCGCGTCGATAGCTGGGCACATAGTAGTCCCGACCCTCGACCCGGATCACGTCGGTATGGGTGCGACGATCCTCGAGGAAGTGTGCCACCGGGACCTCGAAGATGGTATCCAGCTCGCGGCGGTCCGGGACCAGGGGCAGGTCGGGCGGGATCACGCCCACGTAGGGCGTGACCTTCAATCCATGCAGGGAGAGCACGTCGGAGAGCCGGCCAAGTATCTCGACCCGGGACGGTGGCAGGGCGATCTCCTCCTCGGATTCGCGCAGGGCGGTGGCCAGCAGGTCGTCATCCTGCTCCTCGCGCTTGCCGCCGGGAAAGGCCACCTGGCCGCTGTGGGTGGAGAGATGGGCGGCGCGGCGGGTGAAGAGCAGCGTCGGCTCGGGGCGCGCCACCAGCGGTATCAGCACGGCCGCCTGGGGCAGGTCGAGCCGCAATCGCCGGGGCGCATGCGCTTGCAGGCGATCGCGAAATTTCTCTAACATGGTGCTTCCGTCGGGTTTCATCCCATTTACCCAGTCGCCGCGAGCGGCGTCAAGCCCGGGCCATGGCCTGTCGCCAGCCTGTCAGGGAGCCACATGAACTTCTGCAGCCATTGCGGCCAGCCGGTCCGCTTCGCGATTCCGGACGGCGACGATCGACCGCGGTATCTCTGCGAGGCCTGCGGCACCATCCATTACCAGAACCCGCGCATCGTCGCCGGTACCCTGCCGGTCCTCGGCTCCCGGGTGCTGCTGTGTCGTCGGGCGATCGCGCCGCGCAAGGGCTACTGGACCCTGCCGGCGGGATTCATGGAGAACGCCGAGACCACCGTGGAGGCGGCGGCGCGGGAGACCCGCGAGGAGGCCCTGGCCGACGTGGCGATCCATGACCTCTACACCCTGATCAACCTGCCGCACATCAACCAGGTGTTCATGATCTTTCGCGCCGACCTCGCCGGCGACTTCGGGGCCGGCCCGGAAAGTCTCGAGGTCGCGCTGTTCGAGGAACACGAGGTGCCCTGGGATGCGCTCGCCTTCCCCACCATCGAGCGCACCCTGCGCCACTTCTTCGCCGATCGCGCCGGCGGCGACTACCCGCTGCACATCAGCGACATCACCCCGGAAGACCGCGAACGCTACTTCGGGTCGGCCTGAGCCGCCCGAGTCGCCCCGCCCGTCGGGGGAGGGGTAAGGGCCCGCCTGGCAGGCCCTATGCCCTACACCGTTGCCAGTGGCCAGACATCATAGGCCGGTTCCTCGTAGGGATGGGCCAGCCGGAGGGCCGCCACCGCCTCGCGGATCACGGCATCCTCGCAGACCAGCTCCACCTTGAGTTCCTCCACCGTCTCCAGCTCGCCGACCCGGCCGATATGCGGCTGGGCGCCCGCCAGCGGGCGAAACTGGCCGGTGCCGGGCGTCTGGAAGCAGCAGGCCTCGTAGTCGCCGATGCGTCCGGCGCCGGTGGCGAAGACGGCCTCCTTGACCCGCTCGGCAGCGTCGACGGGCACGAAGAATGCAAGCTTGTACATGGTGAGGCTCCTTCCCGGGAATGTCCCCCCCCTTGTGCCATAACCGGGCGCCGCCGTCAGCCTCAAGGGGGGGAGCCGCCAGGTCGAGAAAAATAATTCTTGTCCAGTAACTGTACATGGATTACTTTTTGTATAGGAAGGAGCGGCAGTGGTTTCGCCGTCAGGCAAGCGTCACGCCGAGCGCCCCTTCTTGCGCTGGCGTTATCCCCAGAGGAGTGAGCCAACATGAACGCCATCACCACCCACGCCCCGCAATGGATCGGTACCGGCCTGCTGGGCCTGATGCTGGCCGGCAGCGTCCAGGCCGACAGTCATGGCATGAAAGAGGATATCGTCGACACCGCCATGGCGGCCGGCCAGTTCGAGACCCTGGTCGCGGCCGTCGAGGCCGCCGACCTGGTCGACACCCTCAAGGGCGAGGGCCCCTTCACCGTCTTCGCGCCCACCGATGAGGCCTTCGCGGCCCTCCCGGACGGGACCGTCGAGGACCTGCTCAAGCCCGAGAACCGGGAAACCCTGCAAGCCATCCTCACCTACCACGTGGTACCCGGCAGGATTATGGCCGAGGACGCCATGGCGGCCGACAGTGCCACCACGGTGCAGGGGCAGGATGTCACCGTCACCACCATGGATGGCCAGGTGATGGTCGACGACGCCACCGTCATCCAGGCCGATATCGAGGCCAGCAACGGGGTCATCCATGTGATCGACGGCGTGCTGATGCCCGAGTGAGGGCCTTCATCCCCTGCGGTTGTCCCGTGCAACCCCCTTGCCGCCCATCCGGGCGGCTTTTTTGACAAGGCAGCGGGTGTCTGACGAGGCTATGGGCCATCGCAGGAGTGGAGTGGACGCATGCAACGGGATATCGAGCGCCTGATGGAGCGCATCGGCCTGATCCCCCGGGGGGCGCCGATGGCCCTGGCGGGAGGCGACATCGCCGCGGTGTTCCGGCTGGAGACCGACCAGGGTGCGGTCGTGATCAAGCGGGATGCCGCCGGGCGCCTGGTCGGGGAGGCGGAAGGGCTGACGGTGCTGCGCGAGGCCGCGACCCGGCTGGTGGTGCCGGAGGTACTCGGCCAGGAGGGAGAGTGGCTGGTGATGGAGGCCCTCGCCACCTGCGGACGGGCACCGGGTGGCGAGGTCGCCCTGGGCGAGGGGCTGCGTGAGCTGCATGCGGTGACCGGGGGGCCGCATGGCTGGCACCGTGACAATGCCTGCGGCACCACGCCCCAGCCCAACGCGCCCCTCGCCGATGGCCGCGCCTTTCAGCGAGAGCGACGGCTGTTGCCGCTGACCCGGGCCTGCCATGAGCGGGGACGGCTGGACCAGCGACTGCGCACACGCCTGCAGGCCCTGGCGGAAGGGCTGGAGACGTGGTTACCGGATGCCCCGGCGCGCCTGGTCCACGGCGATCTCTGGTCCGGCAATGTGCTCCATACCGATCGGGGACCGGCCGTCATCGACCCGGCGGTCTATCGCCATTATCCCGAGGTGGACCTGGCCATGCTGACCCTGTTCGGCGCGCCCTCCGAGGCCTTCTTCGAGGCCTACTGGAACGGTGCGCCCCCGGACGACTGGCCGCGGCGCGAGGCCCTGTTCCAGCTCTATCCGCTGCTCAACCACCTGCTGCTGTTCGGGGGCAGCTATCGGGGCGCCGTGGAGCGAACGCTGGACCGACTGGCCAGGGACTGAGCCATCGCCGGTGGCGGGGAGGGTGGTCGCGCTGCCGACTGGGCAGCGGCGCTCAGGCCCAGCCGCCGAGATGGCGAAGCCAGCGACGGCCTCGCCGCCACCACCCGGCCACCGGCGTGACGACACGCGGCAGGGAGGGCGCGGCGGACAGGAAGTCAGCGATGGGCGCGACCTGGCGGGGGCGATCGAGCATGGGGGCGTGACCGCAACCGGGGACCTCGAGGCTGACCAGGCCGGGCTGGGTCTCGCGCATGCGGGTCACGCTCTCGGCGCTCAGCAGCGGCGAGGTCTCGCCGCGCACCACCATCAGCGGGCAGCGGATCGCCTGCCAGTCGGCCCAGGTGTCCCGAGGGGTGTCATGGACGAATTGCTCGCCGATGCGCGGATCATAGTGGTAGGTCCAGCTGCCGTCGGGGAGTCGGCGGGCGCTGGCCAGGGCCAGGCGTCGCCAGGCGTCGTCGCCCTCGATGCCGAAGCCGGCATAGTGGCGGCGAAGCTCCTCCTCCAGTTCGCTGAAGCGACAGAAGCGGTGGGGGACAGCGAAGTAGGCGGCCAACGAGGCCAGGCCGTCGGGGTCGAGTTCCGGGCCGACATCATTGAGTACCAGGCGCTCGATGCGCCCCGCGGTGGCCGACTCGGCGGCCAGCAGCATGCCCAGCAGGCCGCCCATGGACGTACCGACCCAGGGCACCCGCTCCAGGCCGAAGTGATCCAGCAGCGCAACTGCTATTGTCATGTAGTGCGAATACAGATAGTCGTGTGATGGATACAGCGACCAGCTGGACAGCCCCCGACCCGGGGTATCGGGCGCCAGGACCCGCCAGTCGGGCCCGAGCGCCCGGGCGAAGTCGGCGAAGTCGCCGCCGTGGCGGGCCAGTCCATGCCAGGCGATGACGGTTCGCGGGGCCTGCGGGTGCCAGATGCGCACCGCCACCTCCAGCTCCCTGACCCGCAGCAGTGTCAGTGCATCCATGTCGCATTCCCCCGGGTTCGACTATGCTGCTTTGCAGCATAGTCGATTCGCCGGCCACTGCCGAGGGCCTCGAAAAATTTCACGCGGCTTGCATGGTTGACGATGGATTGACGCCATAAACATGCGACAATGAATGTATAACCTCTATCGACACAAGGAACTTGCCGATGATGCCGTTTCGTTCGGTGCTTCCGGGCTCTGGTCCTCGCCCCGGGGCACGGGCCCTGCTACCCCTGCTGGTGACCTCGCTGATGGTGGCGCCGGCCCAGGCGGCCGACCTGCTGACCATCACCCGGGACGCCCTGGACAACAACGCCGAGCTGGCCTCGGCGCGCGCCCAGCTCGGCAGCGTGGAAGCCGGCCGCGACGTCGAGCGCGGTGACCTGCTGCCCCAGGTCAACGCCTCGGGCCAGCTGGCCCACAACCGCGAGTACCAGAGCCAGACCTCGCCTCTGGCCGCGCGTTTCGGTACCGGCTCGGAGACGGGAGACGACGCCTACAACAGCGGCGCCCTGACCCTGGAGGCCACCCAGGCGCTCTTTGATGCCCGCAATGGCGCCGAGGTGGAGCAGGCCGACCGTCAGATCGACCAGCAGACCTACCAGCTGGCCGCCACCGAGCAGCAGGTGCTGATCGACGTGGCATCGGCCTACTTCGATATCCTGCGCGCCCACGAGATCCTCGAGGCACGCCGGGCCCAGGAGCGGGCCATCGGTCGTCAGCTCGAGCAGGCCCGCGAGCAGTTCGATGTGGGCCTGATCGCCATCACCGAGGTGGAGGAGGCCCAGGCGCGCTTCGACCAGTCCCGGGCCGAGCGGATCGCCGCGGAGAGCGACCTGCAGGTCAGCTTCGAGGCCCTCGAGCGTCTCACCGGCACGCGCTACGACAGCATCGAGTCGCTCAAGGAGGCCATGCCGGTCACGCCGCCCGACCCCCGCCGGCGGGATGCCTGGGTGGAGAAGGCCCTGGACAACAACCCGCTGGTGCTGGCCAGCCAGGCCGGCGTCGAGGTGTCGCGCAGTGGCGTGGACATCGCCCAGGCCCAGCGCCTGCCGGTGGTCGAGGCCTTCGCCAACTACAACTACAGCGACAACGACCGCGACAGCGTGGAGGGGGAAAACTCCGCCAGCCAGGTCGGGGTCGGGGTGAGCCTGCCGCTGTACACCGGGGGGCGCACCACGGCGAGCATCCGGCAGAGCACCTATGCGCTGGAGGCGAGCCAGTATGATTTCGAGTCCCAGCGCCGCGACACCGTCCAGCAGGTGCGCTCCCTGTTCACCCAGGTCAGCAACGACGTGACCACGGTGGAGGCCCGTGCCCAGGCCATCGTCTCCAACCAGAGCGCCCTGGATGCCACCCGGGCCGGCTACGAGGTCGGGACCCGCAACATCGTCGACGTGCTCAACGCCGAACAGAACCTCTACGACGCCGTCGCCGACTATGCCGATGCGCGCTTCAGCTACGTGACCAATCTGCTCACCCTGCGCCAGCAGTCGGGCACCCTGAATGTCGAGGCCATCGAGGCACTCAATGCGTGGCTCGACGAGGAACAGGGCGTGTCCTTCACCCTGCCCGAGGAGGGAGAGGGAGATCGCTACGAGGCGGCGCTGGAGATCGGAGACCCTCCACGCCCCGCCGACTGATACCGCCGACCATCATGGCATACAGTCGTGGATGTATGGTTTACATTCACGACTGTATGCGTGTAGTCTCTGTCGACTCTTGACGCGCTCAACGGGATAGCAAGGCATGAAAACGATCATCCAGAGGAGCCGGGCCGGCCTGCTGGCGCTGGCCTCGAGCCTGATGCTGGCAGCCTGTGGCCAGGAAGAGGTCCCGCCACAACAGGCCGACGGAGGCGACGCCCCGCCCCGGCCCATGCAGGTGATGGAGATGGCGCGCCAGGACATCCCCCTGGACAAGTCCTATCCCGCCAAGCTGCGCAGCGAGAACGAGGTGACCCTGGTGGCCCGCGTGGATGGCTTCCTGGAGGCCAGGCACTTCGAGCCGGGGGAGTTGGTGGAGCAGGGCGACAGCCTGTACTCCATCGAGCCGGACCTCTACGAGTCCGTCGTGGCCCAGCGCGAGGCCGACCTGGAGAGCGCCGAGGCCGAGCTGGTGCGGGCCCAGCGCGATGCCAACCGCTTCCGGCAGCTGCTCAGCCAGAACTCGGTGAGCCGTCAGCAGTACGACCAGGCCCTGGCGGACCAGAGCGTGGCCCGAGCCGCGGTGGCCCAGGCCGAGGCGGCCCTGGCCAATGCCCGGATCGATCTCGGCTATGCCGACGTCACCGCCCCGGTGACCGGCATGATCGGCCTGAGCCAGGTGAACGTGGGCAATCTGGTGACCGAGGGCACCGAGCTCGCCACCATCACGCCCCTGGATCCGCTGGAGGTGCGCTTCCAGCTGCCCCAGGAGGACGCCTTCGCGCTGCGCCGCCAGCTGGCTGACCAGGCGATCAGCGATATCGGCGCCCGCCTGGAGCTGCCCGCCGGCGGCGGCAGCCTGAGGGGGCACCTGGACTTCCTCGGCTCGCGAGTCGACGAGGCCACCAGCACCGTCCAGGCCAAGGCGACCTTCGCCAACCCCGAGGCGCGGGTGCTGCCCGGCCAGTTCGTGCGGGTGCAGCTCGAGGGCATGAAGCGCTTCGACGTCATGGCGGTGCCCGAGATCGCCCTGACCCAGGGGCTGATGGGGCCCCAGGTCTTCGTGCTCGACGAGGACGACAAGGCCAGGGCACGCACCGTGCAGCTCGGCGAGATTGCCGGCCCCTGGCAGCTCTTGCGTGATGGCCTCGAGAGCGGTGATCGGGTCGTGGTGAGCGACCCCGCGGGCCTGCAGCCCGGCACGCCCATCGCCGCACAGGCCTTCGACGGCGACGCGGCGGCGCTGATGGCCCAGCAGACCGCTGCCGGTCCGGGGCAGGCAGGCGCTGACGCCTCCGCGGCCGAAGGGGACGGCGGGCAATGAACATCTCCAACTTCTTCATCAAGCGGCCGATCTTCGCCTCGGTGCTGGCCATCATCCTGACGCTGATCGGGCTGATGAGCATGCGGGTGCTGCCCATCGAGCAGTACCCGAGCGTGGTGCCGCCCACGGTCTCGGTCAATGCCACCTTCCCGGGGGCCGATGCCGAGACCGTGGCCCAGACCGTGGCCGCGCCCCTGGCCGAGGCCATCAACGGCGTCGAGGACATGCTCTACATGACCTCGACCAGCGCCGACAATGGCTCGATGCAGCTGCAGGTGGCCTTCAACATCGGCACCGACGGCGACATCAACACCATCAACGTCAACAACCGGGTACAGGGCGCGCTGTCGCAGTTGCCCGAGGCGGTGCAGGACCAGGGCGTGACCGTGGAGCTGCGCTCCAGCTCGATCCTGATGCTGGTCTCGCTGATCTCCCCCGAGGGCGACTACGACCGCACCTACCTACAGAACTATGCGACCCTCAATGTCCTGGACGAGCTGCGCCAGGTCCCCGGGGTCGGCGATGCCGAGGTACTGGGGGGCGGCGAGTTCGCCATGCGGGTGTGGATGGACCCGGACAAGCTGGCCCAGTACGACCTGACCCCCGCCGAGGTTGCCTCGGCGATCCGCGCCCAGAGCACCGAGGTGCCGGCGGGCAACCTGGCGGCCACGCCCCAGTCGGACCCGCGTGCCTTCACCTACACCATCACCGCCGGGGGGCGGCTGTCGAGCACCGACGACTTCCGCGAGATCTTCCTGCGTACCAACCCCGACGGCTCGGCGCTGCGCCTGGGCGACGTGGCGCGCATCGAGCTGGGGGCATCGTTCTACGGGGTCGAGGCGCGGCTGAACGGCGGCACCATGGCGCCGATCATCATCAACCAGCAGCCCGGCGCGAACGCCCTGGAGACCGCCGGGGCGGTCGAGGCCGCCATGGACGAGCTGGCCGGCCGCTTCCCGCCGGGGCTCGAGTACGTGGTGCCCTATGACACCACCCAGTTCATCGATGCCTCGGTGGAGACGGTGCTGCATACCTTCATCGAGGCCTTCCTGATCGTCGGCGTCATCCTGTTCATCTTCCTGCAGAACTGGCGCTTCACGGTGATCGCCATGTCGGTGGTGCCGGTGTCGGTGCTGGCGACCTTCGCCGGCTTCTTCGCCTTCGGCTTCACCATCAACCTGCTGACGCTGTTCGCCCTGGTGCTGTCCATCGGCATCGTGGTCGATGATGCCATCCTGGTGGTGGAGAACGTCGAGCGGGTGCTCGGCGAGGACGAGGAGGTCACCGTCCGCCAGGCGACCGTGCAGGCCATGCGCGAGGTGGGCGGACCGGTCATCGCCACCTCGCTGATCATGGCGGCGGTGTTCGTGCCGGTCGCCTTCCTGGGTGGCTTTACCGGGCAGATCTACCAGCAGTTCGCGCTGACCATCGCCATCTCGGTGGCCTTCTCGGCGCTGATGGCGCTGACCTTCACCCCGGCGCTCTCGGCGATCTTCATCAAGCGCAAGTGGCACCAGACGACCACGGCCTTCGGCCGTGCGGTGGGCACCCCGCTGCGGCTCTTCGACCGCCTGTTCGCGGGCATCACCGCGGTCTACATGTGGATCGTGAAGGCGCTCGTGCGCTTCTGGGGGCTGGCGCTGCTGCTCACCGCCCTGGTGGGTGGCGGTTCCTGGTGGCTCTACCAGAGCACGCCGTCGACCCTGGTGCCGGAAACCGACCAGGGCATCGTGCTGGCCGCCGTGCAACTGCCGGATTCCGCCTCCCTGGCGCGCACCCGGGACTACATGGGCCGGCTCAGCGCGGCCATCGAGGAGATCCCCGGGGTCAAGTACTCCTCGGCGGTCGCCGGCTACGACATCCTGTCGAGCTCGGTGAACACCGCCCGCGGCATCATCTTCGTCAACATGGTCCCCTGGGAGGAGCGGACCCTGACCGCCACCGGCCTGGTCGGTCGCATCATGCAGCTCGGCGCCCGGCTCGAGGGTGGCTCGGCCATGGCCTTCAACATGCCGCCGATCATGGGGCTGTCGACCACCGGCGGTTTCACCGGTTATCTGCAGTCCTTCGAGGGCGCCACGCCCCAGGAACTGTACCAGGCCTCGCTGAAGGTGATGCAGGCGGCCGGCCAGCATCCCGCACTGAACCAGGTGTTCACCACCTTCAACGTCAACGTGCCGTCCTTCCGCGCCGAGATCGACCGGCAGAAGGCGCTCAGCTACGGCGTGGCGCTGGAGGACCTGAACGCCACGCTGTCGAGTACCTTCGGCAACGGCTTCGTCAACTACTTCAACTACCAGAGCCGCAACTTCCAGGTCTATCTGCAGAACGAGGACGAGTTCCGCAAGACGCCGGACGACGTGGCCAGCATCTACGTGCGCGGCGGCAACGGCGAGCGTATCCCGCTCTCCGAGTTCGTGACCCTGGAGCGCCAGGCGGCGCCGGCGGTGGTCACGCGCTTCGGTGTCTACACCGGGGCCCAGTTCCAGGGCGGCCCCGCCCCGGGCTACAGCTCGGGGCAGGCGATCGCCGCCATGGAGGACATCGTCGCGGAGCAGCTCGGCGACGGCTGGGGCATGGGCTGGACCGGCACCGCCTATCAGGAGAGCCAGGCGGGCAGTGCGGCGACCCTGGCCATCGTCTTCGGCCTGCTGATGGTGTTCCTGATCCTGGCGGCGCAGTACGAGAGCTGGTCGCTGCCACTGGCGGTGCTGACCGCCACGCCCTTCGCCTTCCTGGGCGGGGTCGGCGGCATCTTCCTGCGCGGCCTCGATACCAGCGTCTACGTGCAGATCGGCATGCTGGTGGTGGTCGGCCTGGCGGCCAAGAACGCCATCCTGATCGTCGAGTTCGCCGAGCTGCAGCGTCGCGAGATGGGCCGGTCGATTCGCGAGGCCGCGGTGACGGCGGCGGAGCTGCGCTTCCGGCCGATCGTCATGACCTCCCTGGCGTTCATCTTCGGCACCCTGCCGCTGGCGCTGGCCACCGGGGCGAGCGACACCAGCAGCCACCATATCGGGACCACGGTGGCGGTGGGCATGGCCTCGGTGGCGGTGCTCGGCAGCCTCTTCGTGCCGACCTTCTACGCCATGATCGCCGCGGTGTCCGACTGGCTGCGGCGCAAGACCCGCCCGGCCGACCGGGAGGCCGAGCCGGCGCCGGCGCACGACACGCCCTGATCCTGCGGCAGCGGTCGGCGGGCACCGTCTCCCTGGGGGGCGGTGCCCGTTTTCGTTGGGGCCTTGCGACCAAAGTGGCGACGGCGTCCCTGATGACGCTGGCTACGCTGAGAAGACAAACACTTTGCCGGCTAATCGGGCCGGCCGGAGGCGCCGCCATGAATGCCCTTCTCGATCTCGCCACGAGCTTTCCGCTGGTCGTCTTCACCGGGCTGCTGGTGCTGCTGGGCGTCTACTGGCTGCTGGTGCTGCTGCGCCTGGCCCCGACCGAGCTCTTCGAGCACGACAGCCTCAAGGAGGAGCACCTGGCCAGCACCATGGTCTCGCTGGGCTTCGCCGGGGTGCCCGTGTCGCTGGCGCTGAGCGTGCTGATCGTCCTGGCGGGCGGGCTGACCCTGGTCGTCGAACTGGCGGTGCTGCGCTGGCTGCCCCTGGGGCTGTTCCGGATCCCGCTGGGGGTGCTGGTCCTGTGGGGCGCCTTCGCCCTGGCCTCGCCCCTGGCGGCCGCGCTATGCCAGCGGCTGCATCGTCGGCTGCACCGTGCGCCCGAGCGCCTGCCGCGGTGCCTGCTCGGCGAACGGGTGCGCGTCACCGCCGAGGCCGGCGCCGATGGGCGCGTCACGGCCGTGCTGGACGAGGATGACCGTCATGAGGTGGTATTGCTGGGCAAGCCGGGCCACCTGCCCAGGCCGGGCGAGCGGCACGTCCTGGTCAAGTACCTGCCGGAAGCCGACGGTTATCGTTCGGTGCTGGAACGGGATTTCCTGGACGCCCATACGCGCCTGATGCGCCTGCACATGCGCAAGCGCCACCATCGCCCCGGAGGACGCAACGGCTCGGCGTCCTCCGCTTAGCGCCTGTCGGACTTGACGCTGATCGGCGGTGACGCTCGGTCCAGGCCGACAGGTTGCTGGGTCTACACGCCTAGGCGGGCGGGGGCTGGCGGCTCAGCAGGGCCAGCTGGGCATCGACCAGGGCCATGCCATGCTCGCGCAGGGAGAAGGCCCGGGTGTCGCGTAGCCAGTCATGGAACAGGCCGCTGAGCAGCGTCTGCAGCAGGCGGGTGGCGAGTTCCGGGGCGATGTCCGTCCGGAGCAGGCCCTGGGCGTGGGCCGCGTCGAAGTAGTCCCCCAGAGCCGCCAGGCATTCGTCGGCCATCTCGCTCTGCATGGCGCCGGGGTCGATGTCGCTGAAGAATTCGCAGCGGTGCACGAGGATGGCATGCACGCGGCGATGGCGGGGCTGTTCCAGGCGCAGGAAGCCCTGCTGGCAGCCCAGCCGGATGGCCTGGAGGGGCGAGGCGGCGGCGCCCGGGTCCTCGGCCTCGTCGACCAGCTCCTGGAAGGGCATGCGGACCCGGTCCATCATCGCCCGGAACAGGTCGGCCTTGTTGCGGAAGTGCCAGTAGACGGCGCCCCGGGTCAGTCCGGCGTGGCGGGCGATCTGCTCCAGGGAAGTGCGGGCGACGCCTTTCTCGAAGAACACCTCCTCGGCGGCATCCAGCAGCGCCGCCCGGGTGGCCTCGGCTTCGGCCTTGGTACGTCTGGCCATGGGGATTTCGCCTCCGGGAGAAAGTCGTCTCATTCTACCGGAGCCGCCGGCTGTTTTACATTCGTTCGTGTATGCCAATCGCCGTTTCGGGGCTCGTCATTTGCCGGTGGCGGGCGTATAACGGGACATGAGGAAACACTGTTTTTGTCATTCAAGGACGGTCCATGGCCCGTGCCCCCTTCGAACTCGCCGGTGTCCGGGTGGCGCCGGGATCCCGCAGCCAGATCGACGTGCCCGTGGCGCGTCTCTATACCCATGCCCCCCTGTACATCCCGGTGGAGGTGGTGCATGGGCGCCAGCCCGGACCGGTGCTGCTGGTGTGTGGCGGCATCCATGGCGACGAGATCAATGGCGTGGAGATCGTGCGGCGCCTGCTGCGTTCCCGCCAGATCCAGCGCCTGCGCGGGACCCTGATCGGGGTACCCATCGTCAACGTCTTCGGCTTCGTGCAGCACAGTCGCTACCTGCCGGATCGTCGCGACCTCAATCGCTGCTTTCCCGGCAGCGAGTCCGGTTCCCTGGGGGGGCGGGTGGCGGCCCTGTTCCGTCAGCAGATCGTCGACCACGCGACCCACATCATCGACCTGCACACCGGCGCCATCCATCGCACCAACCTGCCCCAGATCCGGGCCCAGCTCACCCCCGATGGCGAGACCGAGCGCATGGCCAACGCCTTCGGCGCGCCGGTCATCCTCAACGCCGACCTGCGTGAGGGGAGCCTGCGTCACCATGCCCAGACCCGCGGCATCCCGGTGCTGACCTACGAGGCCGGCGAGGCGCTGCGCTTCGACGAGTGGGCGATCGCCCCCGGGGTGCGGGGCGTGTTGCGGGTGATGCGCCGGCTGGGCATGCTCAGCGGCGAGCAGCGCCGGCGCTCGCCGCCGGCGGCGGAGGTCGCCAATGGCTCGAGCTGGGCGCGGGCCCCCATCGACGGCATCCTCAGGCCCCAGGTACGGCTCGGTGCGCGGGTGGCCGAGGGGGAATTGCTGGGGCGGGTGGCCGATCCCTTCGGCAACGCCGAGGGGGAAGTGCGCTCCATCGCCGACGGTATCGTCATCGGCATGGGGCGACTGCCGCTGGTCAACGAGGGCGAGGCGCTCTTCCATATTGCCCGCTTCGATGCCATCGAGGAGGCGGAGAGTGCCGTGGAGACCTTCCAGTCCAGCCTGGAACCGCCCCCGGATGCGCTCTATTGATCAGCCGGCCAGGGCGGGCTCGGGCGCCGGTACCAGGCCCAGGGCATCGTCGAACACCGCCAGGCCGGCCCCGTCGCGGTGGGCGTTCTCGGACAGGTGGCGCCGGAAGCGGCGACCGCCGGGGCAGCCCTGGAAGAGCCCGAGCAGGTGGCGGGTGAGATGGTTGAGCCGCGCGCCCTCCTCGAGGCGGCTGGCGATATAGGGGCGCAGGGCCTCGGCCGCGGCATGGCGGCTCGCCGCCGGGCCCGGCTCACCGTAGAGGTGCCGGTCGACGCCGGCCAGCAGCCAGGGGTTCTGGTAGGCCTCGCGGCCGACCATCACGCTGTCGACGTGGCGCAGCTGTTCCCGGCAGCCGTCGAGGGTCTTGAGCCCCCCGTTGATGCCGATGTGCAGCTCGGGGTGCCGGGCCTTGAGCCGGTGGATCCGGGGATAGTTCAGCGGCGGGACGTCGCGGTTCTCCTTGGGAGAGAGGCCGTCCAGCCAGGCCTTGCGGGCATGCACGATGAACACCTCGCAGCCGGCCTCGGCGACGGTGTCGATGAAGCGGGCCAGGTCGGCGTCCTCGTCCTGGTCGTCGATGCCGATGCGACACTTCACGGTGACCGGGATCGACACCGCCGCGCGCATGGCCCTGACGGCCGCGGCCACCTTGTCGGGGTGCGCCATCAGGCAGGCGCCGATCAGGTTGTTCTGCACCCGGTCGCTGGGGCAGCCGACATTGAGGTTCACCTCGTCGTAGCCCCAGGCCTCGGCGATGGCCGCGCACTCGGCGAGCTCCCCGGCGTCGCTACCGCCGAGCTGCAGGGCCAGCGGGTGTTCGACTGCATCGTAGCCAAGGAAGCGCTCGCGGGGGCTGCCGTGAAGGATGGCGCCGGTGGTCACCATCTCGGTGTACAGCAGGGCGCGCCGGGTCAGGGTCCGGGCGAAGGCGCGATAGTCGCGGGTCGTCCAGTCCATCATCGGCGCGACGGAGAAGGTGCGGTCGAGATCGGTCATCGGGCATCACGGGCAAGGGGCCAGGGAGAGCGTATTCTACCAGTCGCGGCGCAGGTTGCGAGGGGCGGCGGGTGCCGATGCCGGCACGATCGGCCCCGTCGCCCGGGATATCCCCCATACTGCATGGATCGGCGAGGCGTTTTGCCTGGCCGTCGCGAGGAGCCAGGCATGCATGACGATCTCACTACCTCCCAGCAGGATCTGCTGGCCCGCGTGCTCCAGCACGGGGGCGTGCTGTCCGCGCCCTTCGGGCATGTCGGGGAGGACAGCCAGTTGCCCGGGATGCTGAAGGATATCGATCGTCTGGAAGCTCAGGGGCTGCTAAGGGTGCTGCGGGAGGCTCGGGGGGCGCCCGAGCGCCTCGAGCTCACCGACGCCGGGTATGCCCGCCTGGGCATGACCTGATCGGCGAGCGCTGCGGCGTCAGCGCCTATGCTAGGAGAAGCGGCGGCGAACGGCCCGCCGCCTCGAGGCATGTTCAGGCAGGAGACACGGCATGAGCGATCGGCAGCAACAGCTGGAACGGCTGCGGGACGAACTCAAGGAGCGGCTGGAGCGCTATCAGGCGCACCGGCAGCGGGCGGGCGGTCCGGTGGACAAGGACATGGAGGATCAGCCCCTGCAGACGCGGGACGACGAGGTGGTGGCTTCCCTCGAGGCCGAGGCCGAGGAAGAGCTCAGTCAGGTGCGCCATGCCCTGGCCCGCATCCGCGAGGGCCAGGGGGATATCTGCGAGCGCTGTGGCGAGGTCATCGACGCCGGGCGCCTGGGGGCCGTGCCCTATGCCACCCTGTGCCGGGAGTGCAGCACGGCCTGATCGGAGCAGGCGGCACTCGATGTTAGGCTGGCGATGTAGCCATGGTCACGGAGGGCGTGCATGAAGGCATGGAGATGGAGTGGCGTGGCCGGTGTGCTGCTCTTGCTGGTCGGCTGCGGCGGCAGCGAGGATGCCGATTCCGCGTCCGATGACGCAGAGCGGCTCGGCGGTGTGGCCCAGCCCCAGACACAGGCACAGCCGACGGCGCCGCCATCACCCGAGGTCGCACCCCTCGACGAGGCCGTGGCGGTCGACGTCTCGGCGCGACTGGGCAGTGACCGCCGCCTGCTGGTCGAGGGCACCACCAACCTGCCGGATGACACTCGCCTGCAGGTCCTGGTGGAGCGTGAGGCGAGCGGCGTGCGCTGGCAGGAACGCACCGAGGTCGAGGGTGGCCACTTCGCCGCGGGCCCGTTCGGCCCCGGCAGCGGCCTGCCGGATGGTGGCTATCGGATTACGGTCAACATGCCGGCGGTGAGCATCCAGCCCGCCGAGGTGCGGGCACGCCTCGGTGAGGAGGGGGAGTACCTGAGCGGTCCGCTGGTGCAGGAGTCCCGCCATGGCCTGGGGCGGGTGATCAGTGCCAGCGAGCGCTTCCTGGTCGGCAGCCAGCCGAGGCGGACCACCGATCAGGTGGAGGTGCAGTCACTGGAACTGGAGTGAGGGGGCGAGGCCGCTTAGAGGGGCTCGTGACGCCACAGGGCCACGAGCTTGGCGATCAGGCGGCAATCGGGTGTGTAGGGACGGGCCTCGGCGTCGTCCTGGCCCTGAAACATCAACTCCCCGGTGGGCCCCTGGTGGACCCGGCGGATCACCAGGCGGCCGCCTTCCTCGACGAGATACAGGCCCGGCTGGCGGAAGATATCGGTGGGCGCGACGGCCGCCAGGTCACCCTGGGACAGGAAGTCGAAGGTCTCGCCCGGGGCCGGCGTCACCAGGTGACAGTCACCGTCCCAGCGCTGGCCCGGCGTCAGTTCCATCGGCAGCTCGATGCCCTTGGAGTTGCTGGCCTGCCAGGGCTCGGGAAGCTCATGGCGCAGGTAGAGGGGGGCGGGACGCGACGTGCCGCCGTCCAGTAGCGCCGAGAGCGGACAGTTCAGGGCCTGGGCCAGGGCCACCAGCCGCTCGTGGCCGATCTGCTTGATGGCCCCGGACTCCCAGTAGGAGATGGTCACGTCCGAGACGCCGACTCGGCGAGCCAGGGCGGCCTTGTTGAGCTTGGCCTCCAGCCTGAGCTGCTTGATCCGTGGGCCGAGTGTATCCATGACGCATACCTGTCAGTGGTAAGAAAGGAAGCATGGTCCGTGATCGTTCATGACTGTGCAATAGCGCGCATCAACGGTTGTTCGACCATCCCGTGTCGCCGTTATCACCAGGAAATCGGCTCGGCGTTCCAGTCGCGAAAATCGCCGCTGGCTGCCGGTGTCCGCCGCCCCAGGCCCCCCGGTCGGCGCAGTTCCAACGCGGCGGTCTTCATCAGCACCGGTCGGAGGCACCGGTCACCAGGGCCGAGAAGCCGTCGGGAAGTGGGGGCAGCATGGTCGCTCCGCGGGTCGTCGAGATATCCAGAGGTGGACCGCCGGGCTCGGAAATGATTCCACGGCCACGGCTGCCGGCCATGGGCGAGGTGCGTATAATGCGGCCATCCGCCCTGGCCTCAGGGCCTCCTTCCCACCATTGGACCAAGGACGACATGACCGTACGTACTCGTATCGCGCCGTCTCCCACCGGTGACCCCCATGTGGGCACTGCCTATATCGCCCTGTTCAACCTGTGTTTCGCGCGCCAGCACGGCGGGCAGTTCATCCTGCGGATCGAGGACACCGACCGGGTGCGTTCCACCGAGGAATCGGAGCAGATGATCCTCGACTCGCTGCGCTGGCTGGGGCTGGAATGGGATGAGGGGCCCGATGTGGGCGGCCCGCATGGCCCGTATCGCCAGAGCGAGCGCGGCGATATCTACGGCGAGTATGCCCGCCAGCTGATCGAGGCCGGCCATGCCTTCCGCTGCTACCGGACCAGCGACGAACTCGACGAGCTGCGCGAGGCCCGCAAGGCCGCCGGGCTGCACCTGGCGCTCAAGCCCGCCGACCTGGCTCTGCCCGCCGAGGAGCAGGCCCGCCGGGAGCGCGAGGGCTGGCCCCACGTGGTGCGCATGCGGGTGCCGGACAGCGGGGCCTGCGTGGTCGAGGACATGCTGCGTGGCGTCATCGAGGTGGACTGGGCCCAGGTCGATGCCCAGATCCTGCTCAAGTCCGACGGCATGCCGACCTACCACCTGGCCAACGTGGTCGATGACCACCTGATGGGGATCACCCATGTGCTGCGCGGGGAGGAGTGGATCAACTCCGCCCCCAAGCACCAGCTGCTCTACGAGTATTTCGGCTGGAAGATGCCGGTGCTCTGCCATATGCCGCTGTTGCGCAACCCGGACAAGTCCAAGCTCTCCAAGCGCAAGAATCCGACATCCATCAACTACTACCGCCGCATGGGCTTCCTGCCCCAGGCGGTGACCAACTACCTGGGGCGCATGGGCTGGTCGATGCCCGACGAGCGCGAGAAGTTCACCCTCGACGAGATGATGAGCCATTTCGACATCCAGCGGGTGTCCCTGGGCGGGCCGGTCTTCGACCTGCAGAAGCTGACCTGGCTGAACGGCCTCTACATCCGCGAGGACCTCGACGACGAGGCCTTCCTCAAGGCCCTGCGCGACTGGGCCTTCAACGAGGACTACGTGCGCCGGATCCTGCCCCAGGTGCGCCCGCGGGTGGAGACCCTGTCCGACGTGATGCCGCTGGCCGGACACTTCTTCTCGGGGCTGCCGGCGATCGAGGAGGGCGACTTCGACGCGGTCAAGCTGGGCCGCGAGGACCTGGTCAAGCTGCTGCAGTTTCTGGTGTGGCGCTTCGAGGCGGTCCCGGCCTGGCACAAGGAGAGCCTGCTCGTCGAGGTGAAGGCGCTCGCCGCCCACTTCGAGCTGAAGATGAAGGACTTCCTCGCCCCGGTCTTCATCGCCATCACCGGCTCGGCATCCAGCACCTCGGTGATGGATGCCATGGCCATCCTCGGTTCCGACATGACCCGGGCCCGTCTGCGCCATGCCATCGCGGTGCTCGGCGGCGTGTCCAAGAAGCAGGCCAAGCGCTTCGAAAAAGAATACCGCGAACTCTAATGTAATAGGAAAACGCAGAAGTTCCGTCGCGAGCGACGATAGGCTGGTCGCCGCCGGAGCATAGCGCCCGCAGTGTAGCCTGCTACATGAGGAATCGACCGGGCCGGCGCTCCGGCACCGCCGGCGGCCAGGATGGCTAGGTGTGTAAACCCACCAGGTTGTTCACGGAAAGCCTCAGCCGGCTAACCGGAGGCCGATAATCCAGACTGGCATGTGGCCGATGCCAGTTGTACTGATGAAGCCAGGCAGGCAGATGCCTGCCTCGCTCCTCCGAGTTGATGTATGACCGGGCGTAGGCCCATTCCCGCAGGGCGGTCTGAATGAACCGCTCTGCCTTGCCATTGGTGCGGGGCGTATAGGGTCGAGTGCGTTTGCGCTTCAGTCCCAGACGCTGGCACAGGCGGCGGAACGGCTTGGATTTGTAGCATCCACCATTGTCGGTCAGCACGCGCGAGAAGCGAATGCCCAGGTTCCTGTAGTAACGCACGGCCTCCAATAGGGCATAGCACGCACTCCAACCGGTTTCATCGGGATAGCGGGTGCCGAAAGCGACCCGCGAGTGATCGTCGATGGCGATGTGAACATACTCCCAGCCGGCGCCCCGCGTGTTCTGCTGGCGATCGCCGGTGACACGATGCCCTGGGCGTTCGAAGCGGCCGAGTTTCTTGATGTCCAGGTGCAGTAGATCTCCCGGCGCGTCATGCTCGTAACGATTCACGGGACGGGCAGGTGTCAAGGCCGAGAGACGATTCAGCCCCTCGCGTTCGAGGAGCCGTGCGACCGTGCTGTGTCCGATCCCTAACCGCTCGGCGATCTGGCGGTAGGTCTGGCGCTGCTGGCGACGCTCGAGGACCTGCTCGCGAACCTCGGCAGGGACCGCATGAGGGCAGCGACGGGGACGAGAAGAGCGGTTCTGCAGCCCGGCCTCACCCTCTTGCCGGTAGCGGCGCACCCACTTGTAGACCGTCCTCACACTGACGCCTTGCGCCTGGGCGACCTCCTCGGGCCGGAGCCCTTCGTCAACGACTCGGCGGACCAGCAGGGCTCGACCATGCGGTGTGAGACGGGCATTCTTATGGGTGTTCATCCGGGCCTCCTGGAGGTTGGTTTGGGTCGCACCTCCAATTGTCCGGGTAGGTTCCGGATGAACAACCTACCGAGAGATCACAGCTAGGCTCGTTCCCGACGAGCCTACGCACTTCCCACTTCCATGTGGGGCGTCGAGCGCAGCAGGAAATTCTCGATTTCCCGTTGACGAAGGCGATGGGAATCAGTACTATACGCCTCGTCTTCACGAGATGCGGGGCCTTAGCTCAGCTGGGAGAGCGCGACACTGGCAGTGTCGAGGTCAGCGGTTCGATCCCGCTAGGCTCCACCACCTTCTCGATCGAAGGCGATGCGTCCCATTCGTCTAGTGGTCCAGGACACCGCCCTTTCACGGCGGGAACAGGGGTTCGAACCCCCTATGGGACGCCACTCCTTCTTCAGGTATCTCCAGGCGCTGACGGCGTCTTTTTTTGTGTCCGCTTGCGGGGTGCCCTGCCATCCGGTGTCGGTCATCTCTCATACTATCGCATGGGAAAAGTGGTGCATTTCCTCTTGACTTGTCCACGCGCCCTGTTCCTGCGGCCCTTTCTGTGAATAATTCACCCGCCAGGCCCCGTGCCAGTGGGCTTCTTGTGTTAATCCTTTAAAATCAAGCAATTAGACTAGATCAAAAATTGATCAATCTAAGGCGAAGCCGCTGTTCATGGCGATTCGAGGCGCTTGTCTAGGGGTTTTGAACAGGTTTATCCACAGAATGTGTGGAAAACGCTACAGCGAGTGGGGAGGCTTGGCGGGGCGGAGGCGAGCCGGGCTGCCGGGAGGCGGGAGCGCGGTCGCAGCGCTCCCGCCCGCGGGCGTCACGCCTTGTCCGGGTCGCGCAGTCGGCGCAGCAGGGAAGAGGTGTCCCAGCGGCCGCCGCCCATCGCCTGGACCTCGGCGTAGAATTGATCCACCAGGGCGGTCACCGGCAGCCGGGCGCCGAGGCGTCGTGCCTGGTCCAGGCAGATTCCCAGATCCTTGCGCATCCAGTCCACCGCGAAGCCGTGCTCGTACTCATCTTCGATCATGGTTCGATGACGGTTGTCCATCTGCCAGGAGCCGGCGGCCCCCTGGCTGATCACCTCCACCACCCGGAGGGGATCGAGGCCGGCCCTGTCGGCGAAGTGCAGGCCCTCGGCCAGGCCCTGGATGAGCCCGCCGATGCAGATCTGGTTGACCATCTTGGTCAGCTGGCCGCTGCCGGCCGCTCCCATCAGGGTCACCGCCCGCCCGTACAGGTCGAGCAGGGGGCGGGCGCGCTCGAAATCGGCCAATGCGCCGCCGCACATGATGGTCAGCGTGCCCTGTTCCGCGCCCTGCTGTCCGCCGGACACGGGGGCATCGATGAAGCCGATGCCGTGCTCCCGGCAGGCGGCGTCGAGCTCGGCTGCCAGCTCGGCGGAGGCGGTGGTGTGGTCCACCAGCAGGCTGCCGGCGGCCATGCCCCCCAGGGCGCCCTCCGGCCCCGTGGTGACCTGGCGCACATCGTCGTCGTTGCCCACGCAGACCAGTACCAGGTCGGCGCCGTGGGCGGCCTCGCGGGGGGTGGGGTGGTGGCTGCCGCCATGCTCGGCCACCCAGGCGGCGGCCTTGTCGGCGGTGCGATTGTAGACCCGGACGTCGAGGTCGGCGCCGGCCAGGTGTCCGGCCATGGGGTGGCCCATGACGCCCAGCCCGATAAAGGCGATGCTGGAGATGTCTTGCGGCATGTTCGGTTTCCTCGCTTGGCGATCTGCGAAACGCAGAAGGCCGCCCGGGGGCGGCCTTCTTCAAGGGATGATGCGGAGTGGCGACTTACTCGCTGGGATAGTCGCGCTGGTCGTAACCCACGTAGAGCTGGCGCGGGCGGCCGATCTTGTAGCTCTCGCTGATCATCTCGTGCCAGTGGGAGATCCAGCCGATGGTCCGGGACACCGCGAAGATCACGGTGAACATGTTGGTCGGGATGCCCATGGCCTTGAGGATGATGCCGGAGTAGAAGTCGACGTTCGGGTACAGCTTGCGCTCGATGAAGTACTCGTCTTCCAGGGCGATCTGCTCCAGGCGCTTGGCGATCTTGAGCTGGGGATCGTCGGCCATGCCCAGTTCGGCCAGCACCTCGTCGCAGGTCTCCTTCATGACCTTGGCCCGCGGGTCGAAGTTGCGGTAGACGCGATGACCGAAGCCCATCAGCTTGAAGGGGTCGTCCTTGTCCTTGGCCTTGTCGATGAAGCGCTGGATGTTCTCCTCGGACTCGTCGCCGATCTCGTCGAGCATGTTCAGCACCGCCTCGTTGGCACCGCCATGGGCCGGGCCCCAGAGGGCAGCGATGCCGGCGCTGATGCAGGCGAAGGGATTGGCGCCGGTGGAGCCGGCCAGTCGCACCGTGGAGGTGGAGGCGTTCTGCTCGTGGTCGGCATGCAGCATGAAGATGCGGTCCATGGCCTTGGCGAACACCGGATTGACCCGATATTCCTCGCAGGGGTTGCTGAACATCATGTAGAGGAAGTTCTCTGCATAGCTCAGGTCGTTGCGAGGATAGTTGAACGGCTGGCCGACGTTGTACTTGTAGGACATGGCCGCGAGGGTCGGCATCTTGGCGATCAGGCGAATGGCACTGATCTCGCGGTCTTCCTGCTTGGTGATGTCCAGGTGGTCATGGTAGAAGGCCGCCAGGCCGCCGACCACGCCGCACAGGATGGACATCGGGTGGGCATCGCGACGGAAGCCCTTGTAGAAATTGGCCAGTTGCTCGTGGACCATGGTGTGGCCGCGCACGCGCCCCTCGAAATCCTGGTACTGGGCCTTGTCGGGCAGTTCGCCGAACAGCAGCAGGTAGCTCATCTCGACGAAGTTCGAGTTCTTGGCCAGCTGCTCGATGGGGTAGCCGCGGTGCAGCAGCACGCCCTTGCCACCATCGATGTAGGTGATGGCCGACTGGCAAGAGGAGGTCGCCATGAAGCCGGGGTCGTAGGTGAACAGGCCCTGTGCGCCGAGGCCGCGCACATCGATGACGTCTGGCCCCACGGTGCCCGAGTAGATCGGCAGCTCGATCGGCTGGTCCAGACCCTCTACCGTCAATGTCGCTTTCCTGTCAGCCATAACTGGCCTCCTCTCGAGTTCATGGTGGCGCGATAAGTCGTTATTTCGCAGAACTTGCCGGCGAAAAGGTTCGCCCACTATAGAAGCGTCTTCGAGATTGTCAATTAGCCCATTGACCTTCTCTCCATGTACGATGACCTCATTGCTGTAAAGGCCTTGCATGGGAAATGGTGCTCTGCATCATCCGCAGCCCAGGCCCGACGCGGCCCGCAGCGACATCGGGACAAACCCCCTTGGCGTCGGGATTTCGGGCGCTCGATGGGACCTTCCACCATGGTCGAGTCGGCGGGGCGCCATTTGTCATGGGTGGGGCATAACCCTATAATCTTGTCGCGCGACTGGCAGGAAACGACGATCACGACCGCAGAGTCATGATCCTGTCCCTTCCCGAAACCACCGCCCGTGTCGGGCCTCGCCCGAGCGCCCATCCGCGGGCCAAGAGAGTGTGTAGAGAGCCGTGAATAGCAAACGACCCGTAAATCTGGATCTGTCCACGATACAGTTCCCCCTCCCCGCCTTGACGTCGATTGCCCACCGCATCACCGGCGTCATCCTTTTCATCGGCCTGATCTTCGCTTTCTGGGCCTTCGACACGTCACTGTCGTCGCCCGCCGGCTTCGCGGCCGTGAACGATGCCCTGGCCCACAACTTCCTGGCCAAGCTGGTCGCCTGGGGCCTGCTGTCGGCGCTGGCGTTCCACTTCGTGGCGGGCATCAAGCACCTGCTGATGGATATCGACATCGGCGTGACCCTCGAGGGGGGTGTCAAGAAGGCACAGATCACCGTCGTGGTGAGCGTGGTCCTGATCATTCTGGCTGGAGTCTGGGTATGGTAACCAACGTCACGAACTTCGGACGCAGCGGTCTTTCCGACTGGCTCGTCCAGCGCGTCTCGGCCATCATCCTGGCCCTCTACACCCTCTTCATCGTTGGCTACCTGCTGTTCCATCCGGGCCTGGATTACGCGGCCTGGAGCGGACTTTTCGCCCAGACATGGATGCGCATCTTCTCGCTGCTGGCCTTCGTGTCCCTGTCCGCCCACGCCTGGGTCGGTCTGTGGACCGTGACCACCGACTATCTCAAGCCGACCGGCATTCGTATCGCCACCCAGACCGTCATCATCCTGGCCATCTTCGTGTTCCTGGTCTGGGGCATCCAAGTTCTGTGGGGAGCCTGATCCATGTCCAACCTGCGTAGCCTGACGTTCGACGCCATCATCATCGGCGGTGGCGGTGCCGGCCTGCGGGCCGCCCTCGAGCTGGCCAAATCCGGCAAGAAGACCGCCGTGCTCTCCAAGGTCTTCCCGACCCGCTCGCACACCGTATCCGCCCAGGGCGGCATCACCTGTGCCATCGCCTCCGCCGACCCCAACGACGACTGGCGCTGGCACATGTATGACACCGTCAAGGGCGGCGACTACATCGCCGACCAGGACGCGGCCGAATACATGTGCTCCGAGGGCCCCAAGGCGGTGTTCGAGCTCGAGCACATGGGCCTGCCGTTCTCCCGCTTCGACAACGGCCGCATCTACCAGCGCCCGTTCGGCGGCCAGTCCAAGAACTTCGGTGAGGGCGGCCAGGCGGCCCGCACCTGCGCCGCCGCCGACCGGACCGGCCATGCGCTGCTGCATACGCTCTACCAGAACAACCTGAAGAACAATACCACCTTCCTCAACGAGTGGTACGCCGTCGACTTGGTCAAGAACGCCAACGGCGATGTCGTCGGCTGCATCGCCATGGACATCGAGACCGGGGAGGTGGTTCACGTCAAGTCCAAGGCCACCGTGCTGGCCACCGGCGGCTCCGGCCGGATCTATGCCTCCACCACCAACGCCCTGATCAATACCGGCGACGGCATCGGCATGGCCCTGCGCGCCGGCTTCCCGATGCAGGACATGGAGATGTGGCAGTTCCACCCCACCGGCATCTACGGCGCCGGTACCCTGGTGACCGAGGGCTGCCGTGGCGAGGGCGGCTACCTGGTCAACAAGGACGGCGAGCGCTTCATGGAGCGTTATGCTCCCAACGCCAAGGACCTGGCCGGCCGTGACGTGGTGGCCCGCTCCATGGTCATGGAGATCCTCGAGGGCCGCGGCTGCGGCGAGAACGGCGATCACGTCTACCTCAAGCTGGATCACCTGGGCGAGGAGGTCCTCGGCAAGCGCCTGCCGGGGATCGTTGAGCTGTCCAAGACCTTCGCCCACGTGGACCCGGCCAAGGAGCCGATCCCGGTAGTGCCGACCTGCCACTACATGATGGGGGGCGTGCCCACCAATGTGCATGGCCAGGCGATCATGCAGGATGCCGAGGGCAACGACCAAGTCGTCAACGGCCTGTTCGCCTGCGGCGAGGCGGCCTGTGTCTCGGTGCACGGCGCCAACCGCCTGGGCGGCAACTCGCTGCTCGACCTGGTGGTCTTCGGCCGTGCCGCCGGCATGTTCATCGAGAGCGCCCTCAACGAGGGCATCGAGTACCTCGATGCCAGCGAGTCCGACGTCGAGTCGGCCATGCAGCGCATGAACCGCTGGAACGCGTCCGAGAGCGGCGAGACCGTGCCCGAGCTCAAGCGCGAGCTGCAGGACATCATGCAGAACGCCTTCGGCGTCTTCCGTCAGGAGGACAACATGCAGAAGGGCGTCAAGCAGCTCGCCGAGCTCCGTGAGCGCATCGACAACGCCTACCTGCCGGACAAGTCGAACACCTTCAACACCGCTCGGGTGGAGGCGCTGGAGCTCGACAACCTGATGGAGGTCGCCGAGGCCACCGCCATCGCCGCCCTGGAGCGCAAGGAGAGTCGCGGCGCCCATTCCCGCTACGACTATCCGGACCGCGACGACGTCAACTGGCTGAAGCATTCGATGTACTTCCCGGCCGAGAAGCGACTGGGACAGCGCGAGGTCAACTTCGCGCCCAAGACCGTCGACATGTTCGAGCCGAAAGTCCGCACTTACTGAGGGGAGTCACGATGTCCAAGCTTCAGGTATCCCTGTACCGCTACAACCCGGAAACGGACTCCGCCCCCTACATGGAGGAGTTCCAGGTCGATACCCAGGGTCGCGACCTGATGGTGCTGGATGTGCTGCATCTGGTGAAGGAACAGGACAACGGCCTGGCCTACCGCCGCAGCTGCCGCGAGGGCGTGTGCGGTTCCGACGGCATGAACATGAACGGCAAGAACGGCCTGGCCTGCATCACGCCGCTCTCCGAGGTGGTCAAGAAGGGCAAGCTCACGCTGCGTCCGCTGCCCGGCCTGCCGGTCATCCGTGACCTGGTGGTCGACATGGGGCTGTTCTACAAGCAGTACGAGCGCATCCAGCCGTACCTGCAGAACGACCAGCCGGCGCCGGCCATCGAGCGCCTGCAGTCACCGGAGGAGCGCGACAAGCTCGACGGCCTCTACGAGTGCATCCTGTGTGCCTGCTGCTCGACCGCCTGCCCGTCGTTCTGGTGGAACCCGGACAAGTTCGTCGGTCCGGCCGGCCTGCTGCAGGCCTACCGTTTCCTGGCGGATTCCCGGGACGAGGCCACCCGCGAGCGCCTGTCCGAACTGGAGGACCCGTTCTCCGTGTTTCGTTGCCGCGGCATCATGAACTGCGTGGCGGTCTGCCCGAAGGGCCTCAACCCGACACGGGCGATCGGCAAGATCCGCGAGATGCTGCTGGCGAATGCCACTTAAATCGTGGCCGTCGGCTTGTTATCATACGCACCGGCCCTGAGCTGCGGCACGTGGTCGCAGCCTTGACCCGGTGTGTTGTCGAAGAGCCGGTGCCTTGTGCACCGGCTCTTGACCATCGAATGAAAGGTGTCCGGCCCCTGGCAGGCCACCCCCGATGTCGCCATGGGTGAGCCGTGACGACGCCGATACCACCCCATCAGTGCAGGGTGACCGAGAAATGCAACAAGGCATAATGGAGTTGATGTGGCGCTCCTCCCACGTCAGTGGCAGTAATGTCCACTATGTGGAAGCGCTCTACGAGCAGTACCTCGATGACCCCTCCGCCGTTCCCGACGAATGGCGCCAGTACTTCGACCAGCTGCCGAGACCCGATGGCAGCGCCACTCGCGACGTTCCGCTTGCCCCGACCCGAGAACAGTTCTACCAGATAGGCCGCCAGCGCCGCACCGCCCAGACCGCCGCCGCCACCGAGAGCGACGCGAGCCGCAAGCAGGTCAAGGTGCTGCAGCTGATCAACGCCTACCGTTTCCGCGGGCACCAGAAGGCCAAGATCGATCCCCTCGATCTGCGCGACCCCAAGCCGGTGCCCGACCTCGACCTGTCCTTCCACCAACTCTCCAAGGCCGACCTGGACACCGAGTTCCAGACCGGTTCCTTCTTCCTCGGCGTGGACAAGGCGCCGCTCAAGGAGATCGTCGAGGCGCTGGAGCAGACCTATTGCCGCAGCATCGGCTGCGAGATCATGCATATCGTCGATACCGAGGAGAAGCGCTGGCTGCAGCAGCGCTTCGAGTCGGTGCGCTCGGCGCCGAAGTTCAGCGACGATGTGCGCAAGCACGTGCTGGAGCGCCTGAGCGCCGCCGAGGGCCTGGAGAGCTACCTGGCCTCCAAGTACCCGGGGACCAAGCGCTTCGGCCTGGAGGGCGGCGAGTCCTTCATCCCCATGATGGACGAGCTGATCCAGCGCGCCGGCGGCTACGGCACCAAGGAAGTGGTGATCGGCATGGCCCACCGCGGGCGTCTCAACGTGCTGGTCAACATCCTCGGCAAGAACCCCTCCGAGCTGATCGACGAGTTCGACGGCAAGAAGGTGGTCGAGCGGGGCTCCGGTGACGTCAAGTACCACCAGGGCTTCAGCTCGAACGTGATGACGCCGGGCGGCGAGGTCCACCTGGCGCTGTCGTTCAACCCCTCCCACCTGGAGATCGTCGCGCCGGTAGTGGTGGGCTCGGTGCGGGCCCGTCAGGATCGCCGCAACGACTTCGAGGGCGGCAAGGTGCTGCCGATCAACGTGCACGGCGACGCGGCCTTTGCCGGCCAGGGCGTGGTCATGGAGACCTTCCAGATGTCCCAGACCCGCGCCTACCGCACCGGCGGCACGGTGCACATCGTGATCAACAACCAGGTCGGCTTCACCACCTCGCACCCGGAGGACTCGCGCTCCACCGAGTACTGCACCGATATCGCCAAGATGGTTCAGGCGCCGATCTTCCACGTCAACGGCGACGATCCCGATGCCGTGCTGCATGCCACCCAGGTGGCGCTGGACTACCGCCAGCAGTTCAAGAAGGACGTGGTCATCGATCTGGTCTGCTATCGCCGCCGCGGCCACAACGAGGCGGACGAGCCCTCCGGCACCCAGCCGATGATGTACGGCAAGATCAAGAACCATCCGTCCTCGCGGACCCGCTACGTCGAGCGGCTGGTCAAGCAGGGGCTGCTCAGCGACGACGATGCCAAGGCCATGATGGAAAAGTACCGGGACGACCTGGTGGCCGGCAACCATGTCGCCAACGCCCTGGTGCAGAAGCCCAACACGGCGCTGTTCGTCAACTGGAAGCCCTACCTGGGCCACGAGTGGTCCGGCCACACCGACACCAGCTTCGACCTCAAGCGACTGCAGCACCTGGCGGCGCGGATGTGCGAGATCCCCGACGGGGTCAAAGTGCAGCGCCAGGTGGCCAAGATCTATGACGATCGCCGCAAGATGCAGGCCGGTGGCATGGCGGCCAACTGGGGCTTCGCCGAGACCCTGGCCTACGCCACCCTCCTCGACCAGGGCCATCCGGTGCGCCTGACCGGCCAGGACGTGGGACGCGGCACCTTCTCGCACCGCCATGCGGTGGTGCACAACCAGAAGGACGGCACCACCTACGTGCCGCTGCAGCACCTGACGGACGGCCAGCCACACTTCACCATCCACGACTCCTTCCTGTCGGAGGAGGCGGTGCTGGCCTTCGAGTACGGCTACTCGACCACGGCGCCCAACGACCTGGTGATCTGGGAAGCCCAGTTCGGCGACTTCTTCAACGGCGCCCAGGTGGTGGTCGACCAGTTCATCTCGTCTGGCGAGACCAAGTGGGAACGCTTGTGTGGGCTGACCATGCTGCTGCCCCATGGCTACGAGGGGCAGGGACCCGAGCACTCCTCGGCGCGCCTCGAGCGCTTCCTGCAGCTGTGCGCCGAGCACAACATGCAGGTCTGCGTGCCGACCACGCCGGCGCAGATCTACCATCTGCTGCGTCGCCAGGTGATCCGCAAGCTGAGAAAGCCGCTGGTGGTGATGTCGCCCAAGAGCCTGCTGCGTCACAAGGAGGCCACCTCCAGCCTCGACGAGCTGGCCAACGGCACCTTCCAGATGGTGCTGCCCGACCAGGGGGAGCGCGAGGCGACGCAGGTCGAGCGCATCATCCTGTGTGCCGGCAAGGTCTACTACGACCTCGCCAACTGGCGCGAGGAGAACGCCCGGGACGACGTGGCCATCCTGCGCCTGGAGCAGCTCTACCCCTTCCCCGAGGAGGAGTTGTTCGAGGCGATCCAGGACTACACCAACGTCACCGACGTGGTGTGGTGCCAGGAGGAACCGCTCAATCAGGGCGCCTGGTACCCCAGCCAGCACCATATGCGCAGCGTGGCCGAACGCCTCAAGGCGGGCCTGGGCGGCAAGCTCAAGTTTGCCGGTCGTCCGGCCTCGGCGGCCCCCGCGGCGGGCTACATGTCCGTGCATACCGAACAGCAGCGCCAGCTGGTGGAAGACGCCTTCAACCTCTGAGGCAGCCCACCGGGACGAGAGAGAACACACAAGGGAAACTACATGGCTACCGAGATCAAGGCACCCACCTTTCCGGAATCCGTTGCCGAGGGCAGTGTCGCCGCCTGGCACAAGAAGCCGGGCGACAGCGTCGAGCGTGACGAGCTGATCGTCGAGATCGAGACCGACAAGGTGGTGCTCGAGGTCGTGGCACCCGAGGCCGGCACCCTCGCCGAGGTGCTGGTGGAGGAAGGCGATACCGTGCAGTCCGAGCAAGTGCTGGGCCGCATCGGCGAGGGCGCCGCGAGCGGCGGCGAGAAGGGCGGTGCCGAGGCCACGTCCGAGGGCGAGTCCAAGGCCAAGCCCGAGGCCAAGGCGCCGGCCGGCGGCGGCAAGCAGCACGAGGTGAAGGCTCCGACCTTCCCCGAGTCCATCCAGGAAGGCACCGTGGCCAGCTGGAACAAGCAGGTCGGCGAGGCGGTCAAGCGCGACGAGGTGCTGGCCGAGATCGAGACCGACAAGGTGGTGCTCGAGGTGGTGGCGCCGGCCGATGGCGCGCTGTCCGAGATCAAGGCCGAGGAGGGCAGCCAGGTCGAGTCCGAGGCCGTGCTCGCGCTGTTCAGCGAGGGGGCCGGCGGTGCCGCCGCCGAGAGCGGCGGCGAGGAGAAGGCGCCGGCGTCCGCCGACGACGGTGCCAGCGACGAGAAGGTCGGCGACAAGATCCTCGCCCCGGCGGCCCGCAAGCTGGTCGCCGAGCACGATCTCGACGTCGCCAGGATCGAGGGGACCGGCAAGGGGGGCCGCATCCTCAAGGAAGACGTCCAGAAGGCCGTCAAGGCCGGCAGCGCCAAGAAGGCCGCCAAGCCGGCCGTCGGCGGGGGCCAGGCGGCCGCGGCCGCCGCTCCGGCCGTCGAGGGCGAGCGCCCCGAGAAGCGCGTGCCGATGAGCCGCCTGCGCCAGACCATCGCCAAGCGCCTGGTCCAGGCCCAGCAGACCGCCGCCATGCTGACCACCTACAACGAGGTGGACATGGGCGCGGTGATGGACCTGCGGGCCCAGTACAAGGACACCTTCCTCAAGGCCCACGACACCAAGCTCGGCTTCATGGGCTTCTTCGTCAAGGCGGCCAGCGAGGCCCTCAAGCGCTTCCCGGACGTCAACGCCTCCATCGACGGCACCGACATCGTCTATCACGGCTACCAGGACATCGGCGTGGCCGTGTCCACCGATCGTGGCCTGGTCGTGCCGGTGCTGCGCGACACCGACAGCATGAAGATCGCCGACGTCGAGAAGGGCATCGTCGATTTCGGCAAGCGGGCCCGTGACGGCAAGCTCGGCATCGACGAGATGCAGGGCGGCACCTTCACCATCACCAATGGGGGGATCTTCGGCTCGCTGATGTCGACGCCGATCCTCAATCCGCCGCAGACCGCCATCCTGGGCATGCACAAGATCCAGGAGCGGCCCATGGCGGTGAACGGCCAGGTCGAGATCCGCCCGATGATGTACCTGGCGCTGTCATACGATCACCGCATGATCGACGGCAAGGACGCGGTCCAGTTCCTGGTGACCCTCAAGGAACTGCTCGAGGATCCGGCACGCCTGCTGCTGGATATCTGATCCGCGGACCGCACAACGTATTTCAGCGAAGCGCAACGCAAGGAGCCAACATGGCCGACAAGTTTGATGTGATCGTCATCGGTGCGGGCCCCGGCGGCTACGTCGCCGCCATCCGTGCCGCTCAGCTGGGCCTGAAGACCGCCTGTGTCGAGAAGTGGATTGGCAAGGAAGGCAAGGTGGTCCACGGCGGGACCTGCCTGAACGTGGGCTGCATCCCGTCCAAGGCGCTGCTGGAGGCCTCCCACAAGTTCGTCGAGGCCAAGCATGACTTCGGCGACCTGGGAATCGAGGCCGGTGACGTCACCATGGACGTCAAGAAGATGATGGCGCGCAAGGACACGATCGTTAAGAACCTGACCGGCGGCATCGCCGGCCTGTTCAAGGCCAACGGCGTCACCGCCCTGGAAGGCACCGGCAAGGTGACCGGCAGCAAGCAGGTCGAGGTCACCGACAAGGACGGCAAGGCCGCCACCTATGAGGCCGACAACATCGTCGTCGCCGCGGGCTCGGTGCCGGTGGAGATCCCGCCGACGCCGCTGACCGACGACCTGATCGTCGATTCCACCGGCGCCCTGGAATTCCAGGAGGCCCCGAAGCGCCTGGGCGTGATCGGCGCCGGCGTCATCGGCCTGGAGCTCGGCAGCGTGTGGAACCGCCTGGGCAGCGAGGTCACCGTCCTCGAGGCCCTGGAGGACTTCCTGCCGATGGTCGATTCCGCCATCGCCAAGGAGACCCAGAAGCTGCTCAAGAAGCAGGGCCTGGACATCAAGCTGGGGGCCCGGGTCACCGGCTCCGAGGTCAAGGGCACCGAGGTGGTGGTCAAGTACTCCGACGGCAAGGGCGAGCAGGAGATCACCTTCGATCGCCTGATCGTCTGCGTCGGCCGCAAGCCCTACACCCAGGGCGTGATCGGCGACGGCGTCGGCGTCGACCTCGACGAGCGGGGCTTCATCCACGTCGACGACCAGTGCCGCACCAGCGTGCCGGGCGTCTACGCCATCGGCGACTGCGTGCGGGGCCCGATGCTGGCCCACAAGGCCTCCGAGGAAGGCATCATGGTCGCGGACATCATCGCCGGCCACAAGGCCGAGATGAACTACGACGCCATCCCCAACGTGATCTACACCTTCCCGGAGGTGGCCTGGGTCGGCATGACCGAGCAGGACGCCAAGGCCGCCGGCATCGAGGTCAAGACCGGTGCCTTCCCGTTCGCCGCCAGCGGTCGCGCCATGGCCAACAACGCCACCGAGGGCCAGGCCAAGGTGATCGCCGATGCCGAGACCGATCGTATCCTGGGCATGCACATCGTCGGCCAGCACGCCGGCGAGATGATTGCCCAGGGCGTGATTGCCATGGAGTTCGGCTCCAGCGCCGAGGATCTGGCGCTCTCCTGCTATGCGCACCCGACCATGTCGGAGGCCGTGCACGAGGCCGCGCTGGCCGTGGAAGGCCATGCCATCCACATGGCCAACCGCAAGAAGCGCAAGTAAGACAACAAGCGCCGCCCGCGGGCGGCGCATCCCTTCCGGCCAAGTATCGGGAGGGATCGGTGGTAGCCTGACCCTCGCGCCGCCCGGGCGCCATCACGGCTACCGTTCGAGTCACATGCAACCAATGGCATGAATCGATGAACCTTCACGAGTATCAGAGCAAACAGCTGTTTGCCGACTATGGTCTGCCGGTTTCCAAGGGCTTCGCCGTCGACACCCCGGAAGAGGCGGCGGAAGCCTGCAAGAAGATCGGCGGCGAGATGTGGGTCGTCAAGGCCCAGGTCCATGCCGGTGGTCGCGGCAAGGCCGGCGGCGTCAAGCTGATCAAGAGCCCGGAAGAGGCCAAGGCCTTCGCCGAGCAGTGGCTGGGCAAGAACCTGGTGACCTTCCAGACCGACGAGCACGGTCAGCCGGTCGCCAAGATCCTGGTCGAGAACTGCACCGATATCGCCAACGAGCTCTACCTGGGTGCCGTGGTCGACCGCGCCACTCGCCGCGTGGTCTTCATGGCCTCCACCGAGGGTGGCGTGGAAATCGAGAAGGTCGCCGAGGAAACCCCCGAGAAGATCCTCAAGGCCGAGATCGACCCGCTGGTCGGCGCCCAGCCGTACCAGGCGCGTGAGCTGGCCTTCGCCCTGGGCCTCTCCGGCGACCAGGTCAAGCAGTTCACCAAGATCTTCCTGGGCCTGTCCAAGCTGTTCCACGACAAGGACCTGGCGCTGCTCGAGATCAACCCGCTGGTGATCACCGACGAGGGCAACCTGCACTGCCTCGACGCCAAGATCAACCTCGACGGCAACGCCCTGTACCGGCACCCGGACCTGCAGGCCATGCGCGACCCCTCCCAGGAGGATTCCCGCGAGGCCGAGGCCGCGGCCTGGGACCTGAACTACGTGGCCCTGGACGGCAACATCGGCTGCATGGTCAACGGGGCCGGCCTGGCCATGGGCACCATGGACATCATCAAGCTCAACGGCGGCCAGCCGGCCAACTTCCTCGACGTGGGGGGCGGCGCGACCAAGGAGCGGGTGGCCGAGGCGTTCAAGATCATCCTCTCCGACGATTCCGTGAAGGCCGTGCTGGTCAACATCTTCGGTGGCATCGTGCGCTGCGACATGATCGCCGAGGGCATCATCGGCGCCGTCGAGCAGGTCGGTGTCAACGTGCCGGTGGTGGTGCGTCTCGAGGGTAACAACGCCGAGCTGGGTGCCGAGAAACTGGCCTCCAGCGGTCTGAACATCATCGCTGCCAAGAGCCTCACCGATGCGGCTCAGCAGGTCGTCAAGGCAGCGGAGGGCAAGTAATGAGCATCCTGATCGACAAGAACACCAAGGTCATCTGCCAGGGTTTCACCGGCGGACAGGGGACCTTCCACTCCGAGCAGGCGATCGCCTACGGTACCCAGATGGTCGGCGGCGTGACCCCGGGCAAGGGCGGCCAGGAGCACCTGGGCCTGCCGGTGTTCAACACCGTCAAGGAAGCCGTGGCCGAGACCGGCGCCGAGGCCAGCGTGATCTACGTGCCGGCCCCGTTCTGCAAGGACTCGATCCTCGAGGCCGCCAATGCGGGCATCAAGCTGATCGTGTGCATCACCGAGGGCATCCCGACGCTTGACATGCTCGACGTCAAGGTGAAGTGCGACGAACTGGGCGTGCGCCTGATCGGCCCGAACTGCCCCGGCGTGATCACCCCGGGCGAGTCCAAGATCGGCATCATGCCGGGCCATATCCACAAGCCGGGCAAGGTCGGGATCGTGTCGCGTTCCGGCACCCTGACCTACGAGGCGGTCAAGCAGACCACCGACCACGGCTTCGGCCAGTCCACCTGCGTGGGCATCGGCGGCGACCCGATTCCCGGTTCCACCTTCATCGACATCCTCGAGCAGTTCGAGAAGGACCCGGCCACCGAGGCCATCGTGATGATCGGCGAGATCGGCGGTACCGCCGAGGAAGAGGCCGCGGCCTACATCAAGGCCAACGTCTCCAAGCCGGTCGTGTCCTACATCGCCGGCGTCACCGCCCCTCCCGGCAAGCGCATGGGCCATGCCGGTGCCATCATCGCCGGCGGCAAGGGCACCGCGGACGAGAAGTTCGGCGCCCTGGAGGCCGCGGGCGTGAAGACCGTGCGTTCGCTCGCCGAGATCGGCGACGCGCTGAAGGAGGCCGCCGGCTGGTAAGCCGAGCCATCCTGCCGGTATCGCGCAAAGGGCACCCTCGGGTGTCCTTTTTCGTCGCCGCGCGGTGGCGGCTCAGCCGGCGGTGCGCCAGCGGTCCCGCCCCTCGCGCTTGGCCTCGAGCAGGGCCTCGTCGGCGCGCTGGATGGTCGTCGCATAGTCGTCGTCGAGACGATGCTGGGCCACCCCGATGCTGGCGGTGAGGCGCAGTCGCTCGCCCTCGAAGGTGATGCTCAGGGCGCGGAACCGCTCGCACAGCCGGACCACCAGGGGCTCCGCCTGGTCCAGCGAGGTGGCCGGCAGCACCACCAGGAATTCCTCTCCACCCCAGCGGGCGCAGTGATCGGCCCCGCGCAGCTCGCTGGCCAGGGTCTTGGCCAGGGCGACCAGCAGGCGGTCCCCGGCCGCATGGCCGTGGTGGTCATTGACGCGCTTGAAGTGGTCGATGTCGATCATGGCCAGGGTGAACGAGCGTCCATGACGGTGCGCGTCCGCCGCCAGGCGCTGGAGCTGCTCGTGGAGCAGGCGACGGTTGGCCAGGCCGGTCAGCGGGTCCAGGGTCGCGGCGTCCACCAGGGCGGCGTTGCGCTCGCGCAGCAGCGCCTGGTAGCGATCGGCGATGCGCGACAGCTTGCGCTGGCGCTTGAGCTGGCGCTGCAGCTGGTGACGCGTGGCATGGAGATCCTCGTGGGCGGTCTGCTGGAAGCCGTCGGCAATGCTGATCAGGCGCTCGAGGCGCTCGCGCTGTTCCAGGTGGCGTGCATAGAGCTGGCTCAGGGCCTCGTGCAACGGATGCCCTCGATAGGCGTCGCTGTCGATCAGCGCCGCCACCCGGTCGAGAAGCGCCTGGTCCTGGGGAGTCACGGGGAGGCCTGCATCGCCGTGATGGCGAAGGGGTAGCTGCAGTCCTCCTTGAACTCCTCGGCGAGTTCGGCGATGCGCTCGTTGCGGCTGTCGTAGCGCCAGATGACACCGACCTCGCGCCCACCCTGGTGGGCGTCCTCGAGCAGGTCGAAGATATCCATCATCGCCTTCACCGAGCTGGTGTTGAGGTAGACGAGCTCGAGGTCGAGGACGAGGGGGGCCGTGGCCCGGGCGAGGTAGGCTTCCGCCCAGTCGGTGACGTGGCGGAACAGCTCATAGGAGTTCTCCGGATAGGAATCGCCTTGCATGCTGAGCCGGCCGGCCTGCCAGTCGCTCTGGATCGCGGGGGTGGACGGGCTACCGGGAATGTTCAGATCTTGGATCATGGGTAGGGTCCGGATTAGATAGTGGCTGTCAGGCTAAAGAAGCTTAGCCCCGAGGGCAACGCCTGAAGCGAGGCCGTCAGCGGCTGGCTGGACTTGCGGGCCATGTCGATCAGCCCCAACCCCGCACCGCCCCCGGCATCCTCCCGGGGACGCCGCAACTGCTGCTTGTAGGCGTGCTTGAGGGCGGCGGCGTCGAGACTGGCCAGGTGCTCGACGGTCTCGACCAGGCGCTGCCCGTCGGCTTCCTTCACCAGGTTGCCCGCCGAGACCAAGTAATGCCCCTGGGGATCCCGGGCCACGGCCAGGGTGGCGGTGGCCGTCTGTTCGTCATAGCCCTGGCGGCGGGCATAGTGGCGGATGTTCTGGGTCATCTCGATATAGACGGCGAACACGTCCATCGCCTCGGAGGGCGCCGCGGACTGGCTGTTCAGGTAGTTGCGCAGCGCATGACCGATCTCCTCGATCAGGCTGCGGGAGATCGGGCCGTTGAAGCACAGCATGATCCGTTGCTGCAGGTAGTTGTCGCGCAGTGTCAGCAGGTCCATGACACCTCCTGGTGGACGGGACGTTCGGGATGGGTGGTGAACGCGCCGCTCGCACTCGGCGTGGTCGGGGTCTCGTCATCGAAGCGGAAGCTCAGCAGGGTGATGTCGTCACGCTGGGGCAGCTCGCCGCGGTAGCGGTCGAGCGCCTCGCCGAAGGCCTCGACCTGACGGTGCAGCGGGTCGTTGGCATGGCGCCTGAGCATCGCCTCGAAGCGGCTGTGGCCGAAGCCGAAGCCGTGTTCACCGCCGGCCTGGTCGAGGAAGCCGTCGGTGGCCAGGGTGTAGGTCCAGCCCCGGTGCAGGGGCATATGCTGATTTTCATAGGTCATGGCGCGCTTGTCGCCCAGGGCGCGCTTGCCGCCGGCCTGGACCTCGAGCCGGTCGCCGTCGCTGGCGTACAACGACATCTTGGCGCCGGCGAAGGTCAGCCGGCCGGCCGCGGGATCCACCCAGACCAGGCCCATGTCCATGTTGGTGGCGATCGAGCGGGGCAGGGTGTCCTTGTGCAGGGTACTGCGGTTCTGGCGGTCCGTTTCGTTGAGGATGGCGGCCGGATCGTCGGCGCCGACATGAAGGATGGCATTGTCGATGATGGCCCGGGCCAGCATGGTCATCAGCGACCCCGGCACCCCATGGCCGGCACAGTCGATGACCCCCATCAGCCAGCCGCGTTCGGTGGCACGGAACACGTAGAAGTCGCCGCCCACCACATCCCGGGGTCGCCACATGATCGCGTGATGGCGGGGCAGGTGATCCTGCAACTGGCGGTTGGGCAGGATCGCGCGCTGGATGATGCTGGCGTATTCCAGGGAGGCATCGATCTGGCGGCGGGCCAGGGCCATCTCGGCGTTGGTCTGCTCCAGGTCCCGGGTGCGTTGATGCACCTTGTCCTCCAGGTCCTGGGTATGGCGCTCGACCTGCCGTGCCATGTGCGAGAAGTCCCGTGAGAGCTCGCCGATCTCGTCGCCGCGCTCGGTGGGCAGGGCATGGTCGAAATCGCCACCGGCGATGGCCCGGGCAGACTGCTGGAGGCGCCGCAGCGGCCCGAGAATCAGGCGCTCGATGCCGAGGGCGAAGCCGGCCATCAGGATGACCAGGACCAGGGTCAGGGCAACGATAAGCGACCACAGCCAGCGGTTCTCGAGGATCGGGGCCGCGTCCAGGTCCAGGGCGGTGACCAGCAACCATTCGAGTTCCGGGATATAGCCGACGCTGAGCAGGCGGGGTTCGCCCTCCAGGGTGGCCTCCAGGCTGTGGACCTGGCCGGGACGGCGCATGGCCGCCTGCATGGCCGAGCTCAGTCGCTCGCGTTGGGACTCGTTCCCGAGCATCGACGACAGGCGTTGTGCCTCGCTCGCCTCGAGGGCGTCGGCCCCGGAGTTGAAGGCCAGTCGCCGGCGCTCGGGGTGGGCCTGGAGGTCGCCCCGGGGATTGACGATCATCGGTGTCAGGCCGGGAGTATCGTCGCGAAGGAAGCGATCGAGGAAGCGGGTCAGGTCGAGGCCGCCGCCGGCAAGCCCCAGGGCGCGACCGTCGTGCCGGACCTTGACGTTGATCCAGACCTTGGCCAGGCCGAGCTTCTCGTCCTGGTTGACGTTGATGTCGTAGGTCCCGGTGCTGTCCATGGTCGAGAAATACCAGGTGTCGTCGGGATCCTCGGGGGAGAGCCGGTAGCGGGGCGAGTGGCTCTCGGCTCGCGTGCCGTCGTTGAAGTAGTAGTCACCGGTGGCGTGGTGAATCATGAAGTAGGCATCGCCGCTGAACTGCCAGCGGAAGCCCTCCGCCTCGCGGAAGAAGCGGTCGCGCTTGACGGGATCCTCGGGGTCCAGGAGCCACTCCCGAGTCACCACCGAGTCGGCGAGGCGGCGTGACAGCGCCAGCTCCCGGGAGACGGGGGTGAGGATCTTCTGCATGTGCAGCAGGGTGTACTGCTCGGCATAGCCGCTGGCGAAGTGGCGTCGGACATCGTCGATCGCCTGCCAGCCGATCAGCAGTGCCGGCACCAGCGCCAGCAGGCAGGCGATCAGCAGCGTCACGGTGGACTTGCTGCGTAGTCCCCAGGGGTTGGCCATGGGCAGCTTCCTTGGCGTCGTCCCGCTTGTGTCGCTCGGGACGGACTAGTTTTGTAATGAATTGTGACTACTATGGCACATACCGAAGTGTAGTGTATTAACGGCCAGCGGACGTGGGAGCAGGACGACCGGGGACCCAAGGGCCCCGGTCAGCTCGCGAACTCAGCCGGCGACTTCCTCGATCGCGGTGTTGCCCAGCCCGAGGACCTGGACGTCCAGGGCCTGGCCCGCCGCGTCCTCGGCGGTCATCTCGGCGGGCAGCGTGTCCTCGCCGTAGGCCTTGAAGGCGAAGCGCCAGGCCTCGCCGGGCGCGAGGGTGAGGTCGCTGTCGTCCCGGACCCGGTAGCCCTCGGCCCCGCCGGCGAGATCGCCATTCCACAGGGTGTCGATCCGGGCGGGCAGCGTGAAGCCCAGCTCCGGGTCGATGATGTCGTCATCGGAGATATTCTCGACGAAGACCTCGGCGACATGGCCCGAGGACCACTGGCTGGTGAGATTGCCGGTGACCAGCAGCTCGGCGTCGTCATCCAGCAGGGCCGGGGTTTCTCCCCCCTTGCCGAGGATCTCCAGGGGCTGGCCGTGCTCGTCCCGTGCCGCCACATGGCTGGGTGTCGTTTCCTCGCCATAGGCCTTGAAGGCGAAGCGCCAGCTGTCCCCCGGCGCGAGGACGTTGTCGCTGTCGTCCCGCACCCAGTAGCTGTCGGCATCCCGGGTGATGTCGCCGTTCCACAGGGTGTCGATATCGGCGGCCAGGTCGAAACCGATCTCGGGATTGATGATATCCGCATCGGAAACATTCTCGACGAAGACCTCGGCGACATACCCCGATGACCAGCTGCTGGTGACCTGGCTGGTGATCATCATCGCCGGGTCGTTGCCGCCACCGCTGAGAATCTCCTCGGGGCTGGGGATCTGGAGGGGGCTGCCGCGGAAGGCATTCCCCGAGGCCAGATGCAGGGTGATGCCGTCGCCGAAGACCGCGAACTCCATGTCGGTCAGGGTGTCCTGGCTGCCCTGGCCAATGATGGTGACGCCGTTCTCACCGAATTGGATGTCGTGGTCCGCGAAGTCGCCGGTGTAGCGTGCGGTATCGACGCCCTGGCCGCCGTCGAGCCGGTCGGTACCGTCGTACCAGTCGTCGCCCGGCCCTCCCTGGAGGATATCGTCGCCCGCACCGCCCGACAGCGTGTCATGGCCCAGGCCGCCATTCAGGTAGACGCCGTCGTCCGAGCCCTGGACCTCGTCATCCCGGCGCGAGCCGATCAGGTAATCGAACACCACCTCGTTGGCCTCGGGATCGGTGGGCGCCCCGAAGCTCTCGCCCCCCTCGTTGACATACAGCGACGGTGACAGGGCATCGGCTTCCGGGTCCCGCTCCGAGCGCAGGACGCGGACACTGTTGTCGTGATCCCGGCCGCCGTGGAAGTTGACATCGCGATCGGTGAAGGCGATCTCGGCCTCGTTGCCCACCGAGGAACGCCAGGAGGCGAAGACGAGGCTGTGGCGCATGCCACTGTCCTCGAGGCCGGTGAGCTGGCCATCGTAGCTCTCGTGCAGCTCAAAGGCGTAGCCATTGCCGCCACTGCCCTTGTTGAAGGTGCCGTGGGCCTCGAGATCCTCGGCGACGGGGTCGAGGGTCCTGGAGAACCGGAAGGCCGTGGAGGGGCCGTCATGCACCCTGATGTCGGAGAGCCGGGTATCCGTGGTGCCGGTCAACAGGACAGCGTTGAAACCGGTCAACTCGCCCAGGGTGTTCTCGAAGGTACCGGGGTCGGGGGTACCTAGCGTGAAGTCGACACTGAAGCCCTCCAGGGTGACGTTGTCCACGGTCTCCATGCTGGCGACCTGGGTCTTGCCGGCTTCGAAGTCGAAGTGGACGCCGCGATCGAGGGTGATGGTATCCCCCTCGACCGACTCGATCCTGGCCATGCTGGTGCGCAGCTCGGCGTGTTGCACCTTGCGCCAGCTGGTGTCGCCGATCGCGTCGAAGAAGGCGTCGTCATTGTCCTGCCAGAGGCGCAGGGTGTCGCCGGTCTGGAAGTCGTGGTCCCCCGCGAGCGTCAGCTGGCGGCTGCCCTCGCTGACGTCGGTGGCCAGCTCCCCCGTGCAGGTCTTCTCCGTCCCGTCGAGCCGAATGGCATAGTCGTTGCTCGACAGGGCCCGGTCACTGAAGGTCAGCACCGTCTCGCCGGCACCGGCGCCGACCAGGGAAACGTCGGAGCGCGAGATGAGCAGGGCATCGTCGAACTCGTAGTGGCCGGCGGCAAGGCGAAGGGTGGCTCCACTCGGCGCCTCGTCGATCAGGGTCTGCAGATCGTCGGCGGTGATCGAGGGATCGATATCGATGGTGGTCATGGGGATTGCCCTCCAAGAAGCGCCTTGAACATCGACACTGTGGTCGTGTCGAGCCAGGTGATGTGGCGGTCCGGGCCGTCATGGCCCTCACCGGACACGCGGTGGAGTGGCCGGCGCCGTGTCGCGTCTGATACCCACGACCGCCGTCCTTCTGCCGCCACGATGGCTGCGAATCCTAATTAGAGTTGTCGGTCAAGTAAAACGGCCTCGCGCCCCTTCCGATGGGCGGGCTTGCGGGCCTTTGAGGGCCATTTCCGGCGATGCCCCGTCATTGTTCTGTAAGGAATTGATGTGCGGGAGCTTTGGAGAGCCAATGAAATTACATTAGCGTTATTTCATAAAATAGTTTGTGTATCTATTGTAACAATAAAGCATGTTTTGTAGTGAAAAAGTATGAGTATCCCGGCTGTCGTCCCCGTCCGCTTTCCGATCGTGCCCGGCCTGGGGCGGGCGGGTCACCCCGACGACGCCATCGGGCGACAGGGAACGAAAAAGGGCACCCGGGGGTGCCCTTTCTTTACCTGCCCGTGCCGCACTGCCGGCCTCAGGCGGCCACTTCCTCGATGGCGGTGTTGCCCAGTCCGAGGACCTGCACGTCCAGGGTCTGACCCTCCGTATCGCTGGCCGTCATCGCGCCGGGCAGCGCGTCCTCGCCACTGGCCTTGAAGGCGAAACGCCAGGCTTCACCCGGGGCGAGGGTGTTGGCGTTGTCGTCCTGGACGCGATAGCCGTCGGTCCCTCCGGCGAGGTCGCCGTTCCACAGGGTGGCGATCTCGGCGGGCAGGTCGAAGCCCAGCTCGGGATCGACGATATCCTCATTGGAGACGTTCTCGACGAAGACCTCGGCGACATAGCCCGATGACCACTGGCTGGTGACGTTGCCGGTGACCAGCAGCTCGGCATCGTCGTCCAGCAGCGCCGGTGTCTCCCCGTCGCCGGCGAGGATCTCCTCGGCGTCGGGTGTCTCGAGGGCCGTGCCGGCGAAGGCGTTCCCCGAGGCCAGGTGCAGGGTGGTGCCGTCGCCGAAGACCGCGAACTCCATGTCGACCAGGGTGTCCTCGCTGCCCTGGCCGGTCACCACGATGCCGTCCTCGGTGAAGGCGATCTCGTGGGCGGACACGTCGCCCGTGTAGCGCGCGGTATCGACCCCCTGGCCACCGTCGAGCCGGTCGGTGCCGTCATACCAGTCATCGCCGGGCCCGCCCTGGAGGAGGTCGTTGCCCGCACCGCCCAGCAGCACGTCGTGTCCCAGGCCGCCATCCAGGTAGACACCGTCGTCCGAGCCCTGGATCTCGTCCTCGCGGCGCGAGCCGAGGACATAGTCGAAGGTCACCCGGTTGGCCTCGGCGTCGGTGGGAGCGCCGAAGCTCTCGCCGTCCTCGTTGACATACAGGGTCGGCGACAGCGCGTCGGCCTCCGGGTCTCGTTCCGAGCGCAGGACGCGGACGCTGTTGTCGTGATCCCGGCCGCCGTGGAAGTTGACGTCCCGGGTGGTGGACGCCACCTCGACGTCGTTGCCCACCGAGGACCGCCAGGAGGCGAAGACCAGGCCATGGCGCATGCCGCTGTCCTCGAGGCCGGTGAGCCGTCCGTCGTAGCTCTCGTGCAGCTCAAAGGCGTAGCCGTTGCCGCCGCTGCCCTTGTTGAAGGCGCCGTGGGCCTGCAGGTCGTCGGCCTGAAGGTCCATGGCCCGGGAGAAGCGGAAGGCCGTGGACGGGCCATCGTCGATTCGGATGTCCTCGAGGTCGCTGTTCACCGTCCCTTCCAGGTGCACCGCCCGATAGTCGGTCAGGTCGTCCTTGGTGTTCGAGAACTCGCCGGCGTCGGCCTCGCCGAGCTCGAAGTCGACGCTGAAGCCCTTCAGGCCGACGTTATCCACCGTCTCGAGTTTCTCCACCTCGGCCTGTCCCGACTGGAAATCGAAGCGGACGCCGCGATCGAGGGTGATCTCGTTGCCCTCGACGCCGGTGACCTTGGCCATGCTGGTACGCAGTTCCGCGTGCTCCACCTTGCGCCAGGAGCTGTCGCCGATCGCGTCGAGGAAGGCGTCGTCGTTGTCCTGCCAGACCCGGATGGTATCGCCGACGGCGAGCTCCTGGGTGCCGTCCAGCGTCAGGCGTCGTGCACCTTGCCCCGCGTCGGCGGCGAGTTCCCCGAGGTCGGTGTTCTCGCTGCCATCCAGGTGGATCGCGTGATCATCACTGCGCGACAGGGCCGTATCGGTGAACGTCAGTCGCGTGTCTCCGCTCCCCGCGCCTACCAGGGAGATATCGGAGCGGTCGATGGTGATGGCATTGTCGAATTCGAAGTCGCCGGCGGCGAGCTTCACGGTGGTGCCAGGGGCGGCATCCCGGATCAATGTCTGGAGTTCATCGGCGCTGGTGTCGGTATCAACCTCGATGATTGAGCTCATTCAAGGGCTCCTTTTTGTCTGAATTTGGCGACACTTTCTCTGGTCACTTTCACCCGTTTATCGCGGTTATTCCGACGATATATCGGCCCTGTGCCGTCGCCGATTGGAGACGATTTTGGCAGCTTGAAGATGGTCATGGTGCCAGGTAAGGTGCCGCACGTTCCATGATAAGACATGGCTTTTTTAGTGTTCTATATGGTGATGAAGGGCGTCAACGGCGTGGCGGGCAATGGCCAGGATCGCTCGCTTATGTCGACCGACCATCGGTTTATCTGAAGCAGGGAGGTGGGGAAGGGCTCCCGCGCGAGGGGCTGCATTCCGGATATGCGTTATGGCGTCTGACTCGAACACCACACCGCACCACGCGCTGACCGCCTGTCGGGGCTCCCTGCTCTGGGTGGCCGGGTTCAGCCTGTGTCTCAACCTGCTGATGCTGACGCCGGCCCTGTACATGCTCCAGGTCTACGACCGCGTGATCACCACCGGCAGCGAGGAGACCCTGCTGATGCTGACCCTGGTCGTGGTCTTCCTGTTCATGGTGGTCGGCGGCCTCGAATGGGTGCGGGCGGGCATCCTGGTGCGCCTCGGCAACCGCTTCGACGCCTGGGTCAGCGAGCCCCTGCATGCGGCGATGTTCCGGCGTGGCCTGCGCCACGCGGCGGGGCAATCCGCCTGGCCGCTGGACGACCTCGCGACCCTTCGCCAGGGACTGGCCGGGGGCGGGCTGCTGGCCTTCTTCGATGTCGTCTGGGTGCCGGTCTATCTCGGCCTGCTGTACCTGTTCGATCCCTGGTTCGGGGGCTTTGCCAGCCTCGCCGGTGTCATCCTGCTGGCGCTGGTGGTGGTCAGCGAGAAGGCCACTCGGGGGCTGCTGGACGAGGCGGGGCGCGAGCAGAGCGGGGCCCGGGAGCTGGCCGCCGGCAATCTGCGCAATGCCGAGGCCCTCGACGCCATGGGCATGCTGTCGAGTATCGCCGGACGCTGGCTGACGCGTCATCGGGGCGGCCTGTGGATGCAGTCACGGGCCAGCGACCGGGCCGCGATGCTCTCGAGCCTGACCCGGGCCCTGCGCCTGCTGCTGCAGTCGCTGATCCTGGGGCTGGGTGCCCTGCTGGTGCTCGAGGAGCGTATCACCCCGGGGATGATGATCGCCGGGTCGATCCTGCTGGGACGCGTGCTGTCCCCGGTGGATCAGCTGGTCGGCAGCTGGCGCGGTATCGTCGGGGCGCGGGCCGCCTACCGTCGCCTCGAGGCGCTGTTTCGCGAGCAGCCGCCGTCGCCCCCGGCCATGTCACTGCCCCGCCCCGAGGGCCGGCTGGCCCTGGAGAACGTCACGGCCGGGGCGCCGGGTGGGGCTCGCCCCATCGTGGCCGGCATCGACCTGCGCCTCGAGCCGGGCGAGCAGGTCGGCATCATCGGTCCCAGCGCCTCGGGCAAGTCGACCCTGGCGCGGCTGGTGCTGGGGGTCTGGCCGGCCTGGGACGGCTGCGTGCGCCTGGATGGGGCGGATATCGCGCGCTGGGATCGCGAGACGCTGGGGCCCCACCTCGGCTACCTGCCCCAGGACGTCGAGCTGTTCAGTGGCACCATCGGCGAGAACATCGCCCGCTTCGCTACGGTCGACAGCGACAAGGTCATCGAGGCCGCCCGTCGTGCCGGCGTGCACGAGATGATCCTGCGGCTTCCCGATGGCTATGACACCCGCATCGAGGCGAGTGGCGGCGTGCTCTCCGCCGGCCAGCGCCAGCGCATCGGCCTGGCCCGTGCGCTCTATGCCAAGCCCGCCCTGGTCGTCCTGGACGAGCCCAACAGCAATCTCGATCATCGCGGCGAGCAGGCCCTCGCCCAGGCCATGGGCGCCCTGCGGGAGGAGGGCGTCACCCTGCTGGTCATCAGCCACCGCACGGGGGTGCTGCGCCGGGTCGACCGCCTGCTGGTGCTGGAGAGCGGGCGGGTCCGGCTGTGCGGCCCGCGGGATCGCGTGCTGGCGCGGATGGCGGGCCGCGATGGCGAGGGAGGGGCTGGCAAGGTGGCCCGTCGTCGGACCAGCGATTCGGAGGCCCCATGAGTCATTCTTCCCCTGTCGCGTCCTCCCGGGTGCCGCCGGTCGGCGACCGGCTCCACCGTCGCCTGGGCCTGGCGCTGGTACTGGTCTGCCTGTTTGGCTTCGGCGGCTGGGCCGTGTCGGCCGAGTTGGCGGTCTCGGTCATCGCCCCGGGGCGGGTCATGGTCGCGTCCTCCAAGAAGACGGTGCAGCACCTCGAGGGGGGCATCGTCCGGCGTATCGAGGTCGAGGACGGCGACCGCGTCGAGGAAGGCCAGCCCCTGGTGGTGCTGGACGACACCCGGGTCGAGTCACGCCTGCAGATCGCCCGCTCGCAGTACCTGATCAATCGCGCCGCCGAGGTTCGCCTGATGGCCGAGCAGGCCGGGCAGGAGACGCTGCGTTTCCCCCCCGAACTGCGCGATCCCGAGGAGCCACGGCTCCAGCAGCTGACGGCCGTGCAGCGCGGCCTCTTCCATGCCCGCCGGGAGGCCCTCGACGGGGCCCTGGCCTCGCTGGACCAGCAGACCGAGCAGCTGCACCGGCGTATCGAGGGGCGCGAGTCGATGATCCGGGTCAGCCGCGAGCAGCTGGCCTCGCTGCGCGAGGATGCCGAGGCCTACCGCTCGCTGTTCAAGGATGGCCTGGGGGACAACCGTCGCCTGCGGGAGCTGGAGCGGGAGATCCTGCAGTATCAGGGCGAGATCGAACAGCACCGCACCGAGATGGCCCGCCTGCGCTCCCGGATCAGCGAGAACGACCTGCAGAAGCAGGTACGCATCCAGGAATTCCGTCAGGAGCTAGGGGGGCGCCTGCGCGAGACCCGGCGGGAGATCGCCGACGCCGAGGAGCGTTTGACGGCGCTGCGCGACCAGCGCCGCCGGACCTCCATCGCGGCCCCGGTGGCGGGGACGGTGGTGGGCCTGGCGGTGCACACCCGGGGGGCGGTGATCGAGCCGGGCACCACCATCCTGGAGATCGTCCCCCAGGGCGAGGCCTTCGTCGTCGAGGCGCGGGTCGCCGACAGCGACATCGACAATGTCTACCCGGGGCAGCCCGCGGAGATCCGCTTCAGTGCCTTCAACCGGGGGCGCTCGAGGGTGATCGAGGGGACCGTGCGGCGGGTCTCCGCCGACAGCTTCGAGGACGAGTCCACGGGGCGCCGCTTCTACAAGGTGCGTCTCCAGGTGAGCGAGGCGGAGCGCGAAGCGATGCCCGAGGCGATGCGCCTGATGGCCGGGATGCCGGCCGAGGTCCGCCTGCACACCGCCAGCCGGACGCTGGCCAGCTACCTGGCCAAGCCGGTCACCGACATGCTGGCGCGGGCCCTGCGCGCGGATTGAGCCGGGAGCGGGTCAGGCGGGACGCCGCGTGCTGGCCCGATCCCGCCGCCTCAGGGCCGTACCGACCATGGCCAGGAAGACCGGCGCCCCGGCCAGCAGGTAGACGTGATAGGTGACGAAGCGCCACACCACCACGGCGGCCCCCGCCGTGGCCGGGCCCACCCATGGCATCAGCAGCATGCCGGTGCCGAGTTCCGCCGCTCCCGCGCCCCCCGGCAGCAGGCTCAACTGGCCGGCGGCCATGGCCAGCATCTGCACCAGGAAGGTCCAGGCCCAGCCGACCTCGGCCCCGAGGCCGGCCAGGGCCAGGTAGAGCAGGCTGTAGCGCAACAGCCAGTGGCCGGCACAGCACAGCATGACCAGCGCCAGGGTATGGCGCGGCAGGCGCAGGGTGGCCAGCAGGGCGTGACGGAAGCGCAGCAGGCGTCGCGTCAGCCAGGGTCCCCGGTGACACGGCGCGCGACGCAGCGGCGCCCGACGCAACAACCCCGACAGGCGGTGGATCAGCAGTGCCAGGCCCGCCAGCAGCACGGCCAGGCCGGCGATGGCCGCCCCCAGCAGCCCCGGATGGGGCCAGCTCGCGGCCTGCCACAGCGATCCCGCGGCCAGCCCGACCAGGGCCAGCAGGAAGAACAGCAGGTCGCAGCACTGGTCGGCCATGAACACCGCCGAGCCCCGGGCGGGGGGCAGCCCGCGCCGGGCCAGCAGCACCAGCAGCGTCGCCGGGCCGCCACTGCCGCCGGGCGTGGCGCAGAGCGCGAACTCGCTGGCCATCACCATGCCCAGCGCCCGGCGCTGGCCCAGGCGCCCGGCCCGCCCGGCGAGCAGCAGGCGCAGGCGCAGGGCATTGAGGTTCCAGCCCAGCGCGACCATGCCCAGCATCAGGGCCAGCAGTGGGGCGGGGAAGACGCGCAGCGCCGTCAGGCTCTCGGGGCCGCCGATCAGCACGGGCACCACCAGCGCCAGGACCAGGGCCAGTGCCAGCCATCCCGCGCGCGCCCCGAGGCGCGTCGGCCGCGGGAACCCCTCAGCCATGCCGCGCCTGGCCGGCGGTCGCCACTGCCGGGGTCAGCTCACCATAGTGGTCCAGCAGGCCATCGATGACCGTGTCCCAGCGGAAGCGCCGCTCGACGTGGCGCCGGGCGTGGCGCCCGCTGGCCGCCACGTCGTTGAGGAACAGCTCCTCCACGGCGCGCGCCATGTCCTCCGCCGCGAGGGGCTCGCAGAGCCGCCCGGCGCCCAACGGCACGTTCTCGATCAGCGCCCCGGCCCGGGCCGCCACCACCGGCAGGCCACAGGCCATGGCCTCCAGTACCACCAGGCCGAAGGTTTCGCGGGTCCCGGCATGCAGCATGGCGTCGGCGCTGGCCAACGCCCGGGCCACTTCCCGCCGGTCGCAGTAGCGCGATACCACGCTGACGTTGTCGGGCACCCGGGCGGGCATGCCCGGACCCATCAGCAGCAGGTGGTAGGGCCGGCCCAGGCGCTGCATCACCCGTAGCAGCACGTCCACGTGCTTCTCCCGGGAGTTGCGTCCGGCGAAGACCAGCAACCGGGTGTTCTCGGCGAGCCCCAGCGAGGCCCGCCACGCCGGGTCGGCACGGTCGGGGTGGAAGGTCGTGAGGTCGACGCCCAGCGGCTGCACCCGCACCCGCTCGACGCCCCAGCCGGCGAGCCGTTCGGCCAGGGTTCGGCAGGGGGCCAGCACGCTGTCGAAGCGGCCGTAGAGATCGGCCACGTAGCGCTGCAGGCGGCGGCGCACGCCGGCGCCGAAGCGGTCGCCCATCAGCCGCGGCAGGTCGGAATGGTAGAAGCCCACCACCGGCACGCCCAGGGCCTGGCCGGCGTCCAGGGCCGCCCAGGCGGTGACGTAGGGGTCGCCGGCCTCGATCAGGTCGGGGGCGAGCCCGACCAGGGCCTCGCGCCAGGGGGCGCGACGCAGCGGGAAACGGTAGCCCTGGCCCAGCGGCAGCCGCAGGGCGGGCAAGGCAAGCATGTCGCCCAGGCTGTCGCGCTCGGCGCCGGGAACCAGCAGGCTGGTGCGCAGGCCGGGCCGGCTGGCGAGGCTTTGCTGCTTGGCCTGGAGGTAGGTGCGCACGCCGCCGCTCGAGGGGGCGTGGAACATGGTGACGTCGGCGATATGCAAGGGGTCCCTCCCGCGCGGGCCGGTGGTTCAGCCACCAGGCTACGCTCCCTTTGCGACAGTTCGACGACAGCCCGAACGCAAGACGGCGGCCCGCCGGCCGCCGTTCATGGAGTGACAAGCTGTCTCGGGGACAGGCCCCGAGGCTCGACTCGCCGGATGCTTCAGGTTCAGTCGACCGGGCGGCCGACCAGCGAGCGGGTCGCCTCGCGGGCCTCGGTCAGCGCGACCCGCAGGTGATCGCCGAGCTTGAAGCGCTCCTCGCCCTCGATCTGGATGCGGCCTTCCTTGTCGTCGATCACCACCTTGTCGCGGTCGCTGTGCATCAGCGGCGCCGGGATGAAGGCGGTGGCGCCGTTGGCGGTCAGGCGGACCCGCATGCCGCCGCGATTGATGGCGATGATCTCGGCATCGAAGGCCTCGCCGGCCTCGGCGGACGGGCTCAGGTAGCGCACATAGAGCCAGTCCTTGACGTCGCGCTCGGCCATGCGGTTGAGCCGCCGGCGTTCGGTGAGCTGCTCGGTGAGCGCCTGGCTGGCCTCGGCCGGGGCCTGTTCGCCCTTGAGTACCCGCTTGATCAGCCGGTGGTTGACCATGTCGCCGTACTTGCGGATCGGCGAGGTCCAGGTGGCGTAGGCCTCGAGGCCCAGGCCGAAGTGGGGGCCGGGGCGCGCGGACATGCTGGTGAAGCCCTGGAAGCGGCGCAGGCGCGCGTCCAGCCAGGCGTCATCGCGCCCCTCGAGCTCGCGCTTGAGCTCCCGGTAGCGGGGCAGCTCGGTGAGCGCCTCGGGGGCCACCGCGATGTCCTGGGCGGTGAGGAACTCGTGGGCGGCCTCGGCCTTCTCCGGCTCGAAGGCGCGGTGGACGTTGAAGATGCCGTGGCCCACGTGCTCGGCCAGCAGGTGCGCGCAGCAGGCGTTGGCCGCGATCATCGACTCCTCGATCATGCGGTTGGCGATGCGCCGCTCCTCGGTACGGATGTCCAGCACGTTGCCCGCCTCGTCCAGGTCGAAGACATAGTCGGGACGGTCCTTGAACACCAGGGCGTGCCGGGCCCGCCAGTCGGCCCTGGCCTCGGTGAGCGCGGCCAGGGCCTTGAGCTGCTCGCCGACGGCGTCGCTCGGCGCCCAGTCGCCCTGGCCCTCGAGCCAGTCGGAGACGCGGTCATAGACCAGCTTGGCATGCGAGCGGGCGGTGGCGGCGAAGAAGCGGTAGTCGCCGAGGCCGCCATCGGCCTCGATGTCCAGGCGGCAGGCCAGCACCGGGCGGTCCCGGTCCTCCCACAGCGAGCAGAGGTCGTCGGCCAGCTGCTCGGGCAGCATGGTCACGTTCTGGCCCGGCAGGTAGACGGTGAAGGCGCGGGTGCGGGCCTCCAGGTCGGCGGCGTGGCCTTCCTCCACATAGGCGGTGGGGTCGGCGATGGCCACGGTCAGGCGCCAGCCGCCCTCGGCGCGCGGCTCGATGCGCAGGGCATCGTCCATGTCCCGGGTCTTCTCGCCGTCGATGGTGAAGAAGGGCTCGGCGGTCAGGTCCTCGCGCTCGAGACCCTCGTCGCGCAGCGGCCAGTCATCGCCGGCATCGGGGCATTCCTGCTCCAGGGCATGGCGGGCCAGGGTCACGCGCCACGGCACGGCCGGGTCGTCGGTCTTGGCCACCAGCTCGTCGATCTGGGTGAAGAAGGCGCGGTCGTCGGGCTTGAGGGGATGGCGCACCAGTCGGGCCACCACCCAGTCGCCCTCGCCGATGCTCGCCTCGTCGAGGCTGCGCTTGATGCGCGCCTTGAGGACGTTGTTCACCGAGGGGTGGTCGGGGATCACCGCCAGGCGCCCGTCGCGCTTCTGCACGCGGGCGATGAAGCGTTCCATGCCGGTCTCGACCAGGGTGTCGGGCTCCACCGACGTCTTCTCGCCTTCCTCGTGGAGGACGGCCCCGACGCGGTCGCCGTGGAGGACCTGCTTCATGGCGGGGGGCGGCACGAAGTAGGACTCGCCGTCGTCGGTCTCGAGGAAACCGAAGCCGCGGTCGGTGGCCTTGATGACTCCCTCGACGCGGGGCGTGTTGTCGCGGATCTGTTGCTTGAGCTGAGCAAGCACCGAGTTGTTCTGCAGCATGGTCACGATCGATTGGCGGAGTAGGGGGGCCACTATACGGATTCCGCCAGCCTGCGCCAATCGGGGGACGCGCCCGTTTCGTCAGCCCCCGTCACCCCGTCACCCCGGCGCCCCGGGACGTCGCGGATGTCGATTCCGGCGATGGTCGGGCCGCGCCCGACGCTGCCCTTCGACCAAGGTCGAGGCTAATTGGTATTTGATTGGTATTTCATGTGGTCTATATTGGTATTGTCACGATCCTGGAAGAGGTTCCCCGATGGATGATCGCCTGCAGCAGCTGCGTCTCGACGCCACCCTCTCCACGCCGCTCTACCACCAGTTGGCCAGCCGGCTGGAGCAGGCCATCGAGGCCGGGGCCTGGCAGGCGGGGGAGGCGCTGCCCTCCGAGCGCGCCCTGGCCGAGACCCTGGACGTCTCGCGGATCACCGCCCGCAAGGCCCTGGACCGGCTGGCGGAGTTGGGCCTGATCCGCCGGACACGGGGCTCGGGCACCTTCATCACGCCGCGGCTCAACCAGCCGCTCACCCGCCTGGTCAGCTTCACCGAGATGCTCACCCAGCGCGGCTTCACGCCACGCTCGCACTGGCTGTCACGGCGCCTGGCCGCGCCCACCGCCGAGGAGAGCCTGCGCCTGGGGCTCGGCGGCGACGCCCGCGTCGCCCGGCTCAAGCGACTGCGCCTGGCCGATGGGGTGGTGATGGCGGTGGAGGAGAGCTGCCTGCCCGAGACGATCCTCGGCGATCCCGAGGCGGTGGAGGCCTCGCTCTACGCGACGCTCGAGGCCATCGGCCGGCCGATCGCCCGGGCCCTGCAGCATGTCAGCGCGGTCAATGCCGGCGTCGAGCTGGCGCGGCTGGCCGAGGTGCCCGAGGGCCAGGCGCTGCTCGAGGTCACCCGCCTGGGGTACCTGGCCGACGGCACCCCGGCGGAGCTGACCGTCACCTACTGCCGCACCGACTACTACGACTTCATCGTCGAGCTCACCCGTTAGACGGAGGCCCCATGCTCCACGGCAACATCCTCACTCCCGACGGCTGGCGGCACGGCGAGCTCAAGTGCCGCGACGGCCATATCACGGCGCTGCCCGATGCGCCGGTGGATCCCGCCGACAACGACGCGCCGTGCATCCTGCCCGGTTTCATCGACCTGCACGTCCACGGCGGCGGCGGGGCCGACGTCATGGAGGGCGGCGAGGCCCTGGCCACCGTGGCCCGCACCCACGCGCGCTTCGGCACCACCAGCCTGCTGGCGACCACCATGACCGCGCCGGACGCCGAGATCCGCCGCGTGCTCGGCGAGATCGGCGCCTACCTCGAGGCGCCCGAGGCGCTGGCCAGCCGGGTGCTGGGCGTCCACCTGGAGGGGCCCTACCTCAACCCCGGCAAGCTCGGCGCCCAGCCGTCCCATGCCCGGCCCGGGGGAATCGAGGAGGTCGAGGCCCTGAGTCGCCTGGCCCCGATCCGCCTGCTCACCCTGGCCCCGGAGCTGGCCGGCCACCACGCGTTGATCCGCTGGCTCAGCGACCGGGGCGTGCGGGTGCAGCTCGGCCACACCCTGGGCAGCTACGAGGACGGGGTGGCGGCACTGGAGCATGGCGCCTGCGGCTTCACCCACCTGTTCAACGCCATGACCGGGTTGCATCACCGCAAGCCCGGCATGGTCGGGGCGGCCCTGGCTCACGCCGAGTATGCCGAGCTGATCCCCGACCTGCTGCACGTGCATCCCGGCGCGATCCGCACCGCGCTGCGCTGCATCCCCCGGCTGTATGCCGTGACCGATTCCACCGCGGCGGCGGGCATGCCCGACGGCGAGTACCGCCTCGGCGAGCAGGCCGTCACCAAGTGCCTGGGCGGCGTGCGCCTGGCCGACGGCACCCTGGCCGGCAGCACCCTGACCATGGACCAGGCGCTGCGCAACCTGGTGAGCCTCGGCCTGACGCTGGCCGAGGCCTCCGACCGACTGTCGCGCTTCCCCGCCGACTTCCTGGGGCGGCAGGACATCGGGCGGCTGGCGCCGGGCGCGCGCGCCGACCTGGTGGTGCTGGACCCTGACCTCAACCTGCGGGCCGTGCATGTGGCAGGCCGACGCGTCGAAGGAGATTCCCATGTCACTGATGCTTGAAGAGGCACGCAATGCCCCGGAGCGAATCCGCGGCCAGCTGCAGCGCAACGCCGAGGCCCTGGCGGCCCTCGGTGCCCGCCTGCGCGAGGCGCCCCCCCACGGCGCCATGACCGTGGCCCGGGGCAGTTCCGACCATGCGGCGACCTATCTGGCCTATCTGGTCATGAAGCACCTGGGCATCCCGGTCGCCTCCCTGCCGCCGTCGCTCGCCACCCTGGCCGAGGCCCCCTGGCGGCTGGCCGGGCAGCTGGCGGTGGCGATTTCCCAGTCGGGGCAGAGCCCGGACCTGGTCGCCGCCCAGCGTGCCCTGGCCGGCGGCGGGGCCCGGACCCTGGCGCTGGTCAACACCCCCGAGTCGCCGCTGGGCGCGGCCAGCGACGACGAGCTGCCGCTCTACGCCGGCGAGGAGCGCAGCGTGGCGGCCACCAAGAGCTACCTGGCCACGCTGTCCGCCGCCGCCCAGCTGGTCGCCGGCTGGGGGCCCGACCGCGCCCTGGGCGAGGCCCTGGCGGGGCTGCCCGAACGCCTGACCCGGGCCGGGGAGCAGGACTGGTCGCCGGCCATCGAGGCGCTGGTCGGGGTCGAGCGGATGATGGTGATCGGCCGCGGCGCGGGCCTGGCGGTGGCCCAGGAGGCGGCCCTCAAGTTCAAGGAAACCTGTGCCATCCAGGCCGAGCCGTTCAGCGGCGCCGAGGTCCGCCACGGTCCCATGGCGCTGATCGAGGCCGGCTACCCGGTGCTGGTGTTCGCGCCGCCTGGCGCCGAGCAGGCGGGCCTGCTCGAGCTGGCCGACTGGCTGGAAGGCATCGGGGCGAGAGTGCTGCTGGCCGCCGATGCAGGCGTCGCCAAGCGCCGGCTGACCCTGACCGATGCCGGTCACGACGACCTGCAGCCGCTGTCGGTGATCCAGAGCTTCTACGGCATGGCGGCGGGGCTGGCCGAGGCCCGGGGCAGCGACCCGGACCGGCCGCGCCACCTGCGCAAGGTCACCCGCACCCTCTAGAAGTTCCTTTCCAAGTGCCGGCGATGATGAGCGCCGGGGGCAAGACGAAGCGAGGGGCTTTTGCCATGGACGAGGCGGAAGGAGAAGAACATCCAGCGAATGTTCTTCCCGCCGAGCGGGTTGGCCAGGATGGCCAACCCAGGTCCTGCAAGCGGCGCAGGATGCTTTAGTGCCGCAGGGCAAGAGTAGCGCCCAGGGAAGGGTTTACAGCGCCCTCGCGATGGTCCGGCACTCCGGGGCTTGGCGCCGGAAGAGCCCATCTCTCGTCGACTTGTTGAAAGAAGTCTTAAGCGTCTGTTGTGGACTCACAAAAACAACCTCATGGAGACTTCCATGCCTACCCCTTCCCTGACATTGCTGGCGCCGGTCGAGGGCGTCGTGCTGCCCCTGGCCGAGGTGCCAGACCCCGTCTTCGCCGAGCGGACCCTGGGCGAGGGCATCGCCCTGGATCCCCTGGGCGACACCCTGCATGCCCCCTGCGATGGCGAGGTGGTGCAGTGTGCCCGCACCCGCCATGCCCTGACCCTGCGCACCGCCGAGGGCGTCGAGCTGTTGCTGCACCTGGGCCTCGACACCGTGGCGCTGGACGGCGAGGGGATCGAGCTCTGGGTGGCGACCGGCGACCGGGTGACCACCGGCCAGCCGTTGTGCCGCTTCGATCCGGACCTCCTGGCCCGTCGGGCCACGGCCTTGATTACCCCCCTGGTGGTCACGGCCTCCTCCGGCTTTCGCCTGGCGCCGGCAAGCCTGGCCGCCGGCGCCCGGGTGGCACGGGGCGAGCCGCTGCTGACCCTGGTGGCCGAGGAAGGGCGCCCGACGCCGGCCGCGGCCGAGGGGCCGGACCGCTCCCGGGAGGTGCGCCTGGCGCTGGCCGCCGGCCTGCATGCGCGCCCGGCGGCCCGGCTGCGCGCCATCGCCCGCGACCGGGCGGTGACCCTGACGGTGACCTCCGCCGCCGGCCGCGCCGATGCCGACAGCCTGAGCGCGCTGATGAATCTGGGGCTCTGCGAGGGCGACCGCCTGACCCTGCAGGCCCGGGGCGACGCCGCCGAGGCGGCGCTGGACGCGGTCGAGGCCCTGCTGACCACCCCGGAGCGGGAGGCGTCGGCCCCCGCGCCGGCGGCACCGCCCCCGGTGGCAGGGGAGGGCCAGCTCGCCGGCCTGGTGGCGAGCGCCGGCCTGGCGGTCGGCCCCCTGGTGCCCGTGACGGCGTCTTTGCCCCGGGTGCCCCGGGACGGGGCGGGAGCCGAGGTGGAGGCGCCGCGGCTCGACCGCGCCCTGGCCCGGGTCGCCGACCATCTGGAGGCTGCCCGGCGGGCGGCCGAGGCGGCCGGCCAGGACGCCGAGGCGGAAGTCTTCGCCGCCCACCAGGCCTGGTTGGCGGACCCCGACCTGCGCGACGCCGCCGGGGCGCGCCTGGCGGCCGGCCGCAGTCCCGGCCAGGCCTGGCGTGAGGCCCTGGACGACGAGGCCGCGCGGCTGGCCGCCAGCGGCAATGCGCTGCTCGCCGGGCGGGTCGCCGACCTGCGCGACCTGCAGCGCCGGGTGATGGCCGAGTTCGCCGAAGCCGCGGAGGAGGGCGCCGACCTCCCCGAGGGCGCCATCCTGCTCGCCGACGACCTGACGCCCTCGCAGTTCGTGTCCCTCGCCGCCCGAGCCCCGGCGGGGCTCTGCCTCGCCGCGGGAGGCACCACCTCCCACGTGGCGATCCTGGCCCGGGCCCGCGGGATTCCCTGCCTGGTGGCCATGGGGGAGGCCCTGATGGGGCTGGCCGGCGAGCGTGCGGTACTCGACGCCGCGGCCGGCGTGCTGGAGCCGGCCCCCGATGCCGCGCGCCTGGCCCAGGTCGAGGCGGCCGTCGCCGAGCGCGCCGGTCGCGAGGCCCGGGAGCGGGAGGCCGCCCATGCCCCCGCCGTCACCCGGGACGGCCGCGAGGTGGAGGTGGGGGCCAACATCGGCTCCGCCGACGAGGCCCGGCTGGCCGCCGAGGCCGGCGCCGACGGCATCGGCCTGATGCGCAGCGAGTTCTTGTTCCTCGCCCGCGAGGCCGCCCCCGACGAGGAGGACCAGCATCGCGAGTACCAGACCGCGGTGGACGCCCTCGCCGGCAAGCCGGTGATCATCCGCACCCTGGATATCGGCGCCGACAAGCAGCTGCCCTACCTGCGCCTGCAGGCGGTCCCCAACCCCGCCCTCGGCGTGCGCGGGGCGCGCCTGTGGCAGAGCCATCCCGAGCTGCTCGATACCCAGCTGCGCGCCCTGCTGCGGGTCTCCGCCCCCGAACGGCTGCGCATCATGGTGCCGATGATCGCCGATGCCGGGGAGCTTGCCTGGGTGCGTGGCCGCCTCGAGGGCCTGGCCGAGTCCCTGGGCCTGACCCGGCTGCCGGCACTGGGCGCCATGATCGAGGTGCCGAGCGCGGCCCTCGGCGCCCGGCGGCTGGCCGTCGAGGCCGACTTCCTGTCCATCGGCACCAACGATCTCACCCAGTACACCCTGGCCATGGACCGCGAGGAGCCACGCCTGGCGGCGCGGGCCGACGTCCTCCATCCCGCCGTGCTGGCGCTGATCAAGGCCACCGTGGAAGGGGCCGCCGGGGCCTGTCCGGTGGGCGTCTGCGGTGCCGCCGCCGGCGATGACCTGGCGGGCCCGCTGCTGGTGGCCCTGGGCGTCGACGAGCTCTCCGTGGAGCCGGCCCGGGTGCCGTCGCTCAAGGCCGCCCTGCGCCGCCTGGACGCCGCCGCATTGGCCGAGACGCTCCCCGAGCTGCTGGCGCTCGACGACGCCGCGGCGGTGCGCCAGCGCCTGACGGCCTGGTTCGCCACGGACGCCACCATCCCAACGACACCCTGCGAGAGGATGCCCTCATGAGCACCACCCTCGGTTCCCGACTCATGGCCGGCCTGCAACATCTCGGCCGCTCCCTGATGCTGCCCATCGCCGTGCTGCCGGTCGCCGGCCTGCTGCTGCGCCTGGGCCAGCCGGACCTGCTCGACGTGCCCTTCATCGCCGAGGCGGGCAACGCCATCTTCGCCAACCTGGCGCTGATCTTCGCCATCGGCGTGGCGGTGGGCTTCGCCGACGACAACAACGGCGCCGCCGGGCTCGCCGGGGTGATCGGCTACCTGGTGCTGGAGGCGGTGCTGGCCTCCCTCAACCCCGAGATCGACATGGGGGTGCTGGCCGGGATCATCATCGGCAGCGTGGCGGGCCTGCTCTACAACCGCTACAAGGCCATCGCGCTGCCCGACTACCTGGCCTTCTTCGGCGGCCGGCGCTTCGTGCCCATCGCCACCGGGCTGGCCGCGGTGATGCTGGGAGTGGTCTTCGGCCTGGCCTGGCCGCCGGTGCAGCAGGGCATCGACGCCCTGGGCCAGTGGCTGATCGATGCCGGCGAGCTGGGGCTCTTCGTCTATGGCGCGCTGAACCGCCTGCTGATCGTCACCGGGCTGCATCACGTGCTCAACAGCCTGGTGTGGTTCGTGTTCGGCAGCTTCGAGGGGGCCAGCGGGGATCTCAACCGCTTCTTCGCCGGCGACCCCACGGCGGGAAGCTTCATGACCGGCTTCTTCCCGGTGATGATGTTCGGCCTGCCGGCGGCGGCCCTGGCCATGTACCACGCCGCGCCCCGGGGGCGGCGCGCCAGCGTGGGCGGCCTGCTGCTGTCGCTGGCGCTGACCGCCTTCCTCACCGGGGTGACCGAGCCCATCGAGTTCACCTTCATGTTCCTGGCGCCGCTGCTCTACCTGCTGCATGCGCTGCTCACTGGGGTGTCCATGGCGCTGATGCACTGGCTCGACGTCAAGCTGGGCTTCACCTTCTCCGCCGGGGCCTTCGACTACGCCCTGTCCTACGGGCTCTCGACCCACGGCTGGCGAATGATCCCGGTGGGCCTGGCCTACGCCGTCGTCTACTATGGCCTCTTCCGCTGGGCCATCACGCGCTTCGACCTGCCGACCCCGGGCCGCGAGCCGGCGAGCGAGGCCGCCGAGGCGACGCCCCAGCCTTCTGGCGAGCGGGGGCCGGCCTTCGTCGCCGCCCTGGGCGGGGCGGCCAACCTGGCCAGCGTCGGCGCCTGCACCACCCGGCTGCGCCTGGTGCTGGAGGATGCCACCGTCATCGACGAGCCCGCCCTCAAGGCCCTCGGGGCCCGCGGCATCCTGCGCCTGAGCGGTGGTGGTCTGCAGGTGATCCTCGGTCCCATCGCCGATGGCGTGGCCGACGAGATCCGCGCCGCCGTGACCGCCGAGGGCGTGACCGAGCCGAGCGACGCTTCGCCGGGCGACGCTGCCGAAACGGCCGTCGGCGCCGAGCCGGTACCAGTGCCGGATGCCGAGCGGGTCGGCCGTTGGCTCGAGGCGCTGGGCGGGGCGGACAACCTGCGTCGCCTGGAGGCCCTGGCCCACAGTCGGTTGCGCGTCGAGCTGGCCGACGAGGCTCGACTGGATGGCGCGGCCCTGGCGGCGCTGGGCTGCCAGGGGATCCAGGAGCTGGGCCGCGGCGTCCACCACCTGGTGGTCGGGCCCCAGGCGGGCGCCCTCGCGGCGGGCCTGGCCAAGGCCTGACGTCATCCCCCCCGGGCTACTGTAGTTCGTGTTTTCGCTCGGGGCTGATCCGTCGACAGGTCCCGGGGCGCCGGACCGACGAGGGGGCGCTGTGAACCCCTCCCTGGGCGCTACCGACGCCCTGCGGCGCTCTCGCATCCTGCTCCGCTTGCAGGACCGGTGCTGGCCATCCCTGGCCAGCCCGTTCGGAGCAGTGCTCCTCACCCCTGGCGTAGGCCCCCCTTCGACCTGTCCCCGGCGCCCCTCGACATGCCGAACTGAGATTGCCCTGGATGCCTCGCCCGGGTGGATGAGTCCGCCCGGGCGAAGCGGTAGACTGGGAGCACATACGCTTCCCGCACGGAGGGCCCATGGGGCCACACCTCATCGCCACCGACCTCGACGGCACCCTGCTCGGGGCGGACCACGCCCTGGCGGACGTCACCGTCGAGACCCTGCGGGCCCTGGCGGCCCGGGGCCACCATATCGCCCTGGCCTCGGGGCGCCACTACCGCGACATGCTGGCGTTTCGCGACCGCCTCGGTATCGCGGCCCATCTCGTCAGCACCAACGGCGCCTATACCCATGAACCCGACGGCACCCTGGTGGCCGCCCGCCACCTGCCCGCCGCGCTGGCCCGCACGCTGATCGCGCTGCCCCGGCCCGCCGGCGTGCGGCTCAACCTCTACCACGACCACGAGTGGGTGATCGACGCCGAGGCACCCGAGCTGCTGGCCCTGCACGCCCATACCGGCTTCGGCTACCGGGTCGTGCCGCCGGCGTCCCTGGACGGCGAGCGGGTGGGCAAGGTGCTGTATATCGGGGATCCCGAGACCCTGGACGGACTGGAGGCCGAGGCCCGCCGGCTGGCGGGGGAGACCCTGCATATCACCTATTCCACGGACAACTCCTTGGAGCTGATGGCCGCCGGGGTCAACAAGGGTACGGCCCTGGAGGCGCTGCTGGCGCGGCTCGACGTGCCGGCCGAGCGTTGCCTGGCCTTCGGCGACAACCTCAACGACACCGAGATGCTGGCCCTGGCGGGAGAGGCCCACATCACCGCCAACGGCCACCCGGCCCTGGATCACGCCGTCCCCGGGGCCCGGCGGATCGGCCATCACGACCAGGCCGCGGTGGCCCGGCTCCTGGCCGAGCGCTTCGCGCTCTGATCCCTTGCCACCTTGAGGGTACCGTCCGGCGCGGGTGGCCTCGCCATGCTGGGGCCACGCGGGGCGGACTGCCGGTGACCCGGGCCCTGCCGTGACCCGCCCCATGGCCGGGTAACACTTCGCAACGTCCCGGCATATTCCCGGGCCCGGCCGGTGGCGTAGGCTGGGAGTTTCCCCGACCCTCGGAGGCCCGATGAACGTCTACGACCCCGCCTTCCTCGACGCCCAGGTCCGCCGCACGATGGCCTTCTACCACCCGCGGGCCATCGACCCGCATGGCGGCTTCTTCCACTACCTGCTCGACGACGGCGAGATCCTCGACCGCCACCATCGTCACCTGGTCTCCAGCGCCCGCTACGTGGTCATCTATGCCCGCTTCGCCCGCCACGGTGGTGGCGAGGAGTATCGCCACTGGGCCCGCCACGGGCTGGCCTTCCTCGAGCGGGCCCACTTCCAGACCGCCACCCAGGGCTATGCCTGGACCCTGGACGGCGGGGTGGTCGAGGACGACACCCATCACTGCTATGGGCTGGCCTTCGTGCTGCTGGCCTATGCCGAGGCGCTGCGGGCCGGCATCGCCTCGGCCGGGGAGGGGCTCTATGCCACCCATCGCCTGCTGCAGAAACGCTTCTGGGAGCCGCGCTGGCAGCGCTTCGCCGACGAGGCCGACCGGCACTGGCGACTCGCCGAGTACCGCGGCCAGAACGCCAACATGCACGGCTGCGAGGCGCTGCTCGCCGCCTATGAGGCCACCGGCGACAGCGACTTTCTCGACCAGGCGATGGCCATCGCCCGGGCCATCATGGCGACCAATCGCGACCATCCCCATGGCTGGATCTGGGAGCACTACGATACCCAGTGGCGGCCCGACTGGGACTACAACCGCGACGACCCGGCGCACCTCTTCCGCCCCTGGGGCTACCAGGTCGGGCACCAGACCGAGTGGGCCAAGCTGCTGGTGATGCTCGATCGCCACCGGCCCGAGGCCTGGCTGGTGCCCACCGCCGAGCGGCTCTTCCTGTCCGGCGTGACCGCGGGCTGGGACCGCGAGCATGGCGGCCTGGTCTACGGCCTGGATCCGGCGGAGCGGGTCTGCGACGGCGACAAGTACTTCTGGGTGCAGGCCGAGAGCCTGGCGGCGGCGGCGCTGCTCGGCGCACGGACCGGCCGGGTCGTCTACTGGCGCTGGTACGAACGGCTCTGGGACTACAGCTGGCGCCACCTGATCGACCATCGTCATGGCGGCTGGTACCGCATCCTGACCCCGGACAACCGGCGCTACTCCGACGTGAAGAGCCCCGCGGGGAAGGTCGACTACCACACCATGGGGGCCTGCCATGACGTCATGGCGGCGCTGGCCCGGCACGATGTCTCGTCATAGCGCCAGGGCACTCAGTGCACGGTGATCACGCTGCACTCGGCGGCATGGCTGACCTTGTGGGAGACGCTGCCGGTGAGCAACCCGCGCAGGTCACTCAGCCCGCGGCTGCCCATGAGGATGGCATCGACGTCCCGGTCCTTGGCCACCTCGAGGATAGTGCGGGTGGGGTCGCCCTGACGGATCAGCATCTCGACATGGGGCGCACCCAGGTCGCGTGCCTCCTCGGCGGCCTTCTCGACCATCTGCTGCGCCTGGCGGGACCGCTCCTCCCGCGAGGCCTCGACCGCCTGGGTCCCCACGCCCCAGACCAGCGGCGGGTTGTGGGGCAGGGCCTCGGGGATGTGCAGCAGCAGCAGGAAGACCTCCTGGTGGCGTGCCAGCTGGCAGGCCAGCGAGAGGGCCTTGCGCGCGTGGGGGGAGCCATCGATGGGGACCAGGATGGAGCGGAACATGGCAGACACCTCCTTGGCACGGGGACACCCGCCACCTCAGCCTGGTGACTGCGGCCGGCGGGGTCACCAGGCCGTGACGAGCGGGGCTCAGTGGATGGTGATCACGCGGCACTCGGCGCCATGGCTGACCTTGTGGGAGACGCTGCCCACCACCAGGCCCTTGAAGTCGCCGAGCCCGCGGCTGCCCATGACGATGGCATCCACCCCGCGCTGCCTGGCCTGATCGAGGATGTTCAGGGCGGGATTGCCCTTGCCGATCACCGTCTCGACGTCCTTGACGCCCAGCGCCTGGGCCTCCTCGCTGGCCTTGTCGAGCAGCTCCCGGCCGACCGTCTCGCGCTTCTCGAGGGTAGCCTCCATGGGCACCGCGCCGAGCCCCCACACCAGCAGGGGTTCGTGCTCCAGGGCCTCGGGAACGTGCAGCAGGACGAGTTGGCCGTCTTCCTGGCGGGCCAGCTTGCAGGCCACACAGAGGGCCAGGCGCGAGTGTTCCGAGCCGTCGATGGGGACGAGGATGGACTGGAACATGGGGAAGCTCCTTGCGTGTCGGTTGGGGTATCCTCCAGCCTAGCCGTCCTTGGCCTCGCCGTGGTGACCTGCATCAAGCTCCGGACCGCTCCGGCGGGGTCTCGAGGCGGCGCAGCCGGCCCCACAGCTCCCGGCGCAGGTCGGCGAGCCGCGGCCGGTCCGCCTCGGCGAAGGCCAGGGGGCGGGTCAGCCGCTGGGCCCGCAGGCCCAGCCGGGCTCCGAGCAGGCCGACCCCCAGCCCCTGGCCGGCCCGGGTCGACAGCCGGCCGGCCAGGTTCAGTGACAGCAGCTCCATGCCCGCCTCGCCGGCCATCTCGCTGGCCCCGGCGAAGGCCATGTCGCGCAGCACCTGGCGCAACAGGCGAAGGCGTGCCGCATAGCCCAGCTCGAGCCCGTAGAGCCGGCAGAGCCGGTCGATGAGCGCCAGGTGGCGCCAGGCCACCAGCGCCATGTCCACCAGGGTCAGCGGGCTGACCGCCACCATCACCGCCGTCTCGCCGCTCATCCGCGAGATCAGCCGGCGGGCCTCGCGGTCCCGGGGCGCGAGCAGGTGATGGGCCAGCAGGACCTGGATGTCGCCGCCGTCATGATGGGCCTCCCGGGCCGCGAGAAACCCCCGCCAGTGGGGATGGTCGTCGTCCAGGGACAGGCGCCGGCGCAGGGCCTGTGCCGTGGCCATGGCCTGGCGCGGGGAGGCCTCGGGCAGGGCGGCCAGGGCCTCGCGCAGTCGCTCGTGCCGGCGAAGCCGGCGCAGTCGCCACAACTCCCGTCCCAGGGCGCCGGCCCCGACGCCGATGGCTCCCAGGCCTACCAGGCTCCAGCCGAGCCCCAGCCAGTCATCCGCGGCCAGTGTCGTCGGCAGGGACAGGACCAGCTCCGCCGTGCCGAGGCCGAGCCCCGCGACCAGCAGCGCCAGCAGGCCCCAGCGACGACGCCGGGGGGCGGCCAGACTCTCGCTCATGGCCTGTTCGGCCTGGCCCGCCGGCGCGTCTGTCACGCTCAGGGGACGGCTGTCGTGATCCGGGGCGAAGGCCTGGCCGGGGGCCGGGGGTTCGGGCGCCGGGCGGTCCTCCAGGGTGAAGCGTCGACCGGGGCGGGGGTCGGTGTCGCGGGGCGCGGTCATTGCAGCTTGTCTCCGATCAGCCAGTCCAGGGCGGCGTCCATGCGGATGTGCGGCAGGGCGCCAGCGTCCCGGGGCAACGGGCGGAAGGCGGTGAAGGTGAAGCCCTGGCGGGCCCAGAAGTCGGCGTCGGGCAGGCGGCTCGGCACCTCGCCGGGAAACAGCAGGGCCTCCTCGCCCGCCAGGGTGATCCCGCGCAGGGCCGGCTGCCGCTGGCCCTGGTGATGGACCTCGCGGGCCTCGGTGGCGCGGATGGCGGCCAGCGACAGGGCGCGCACCGGCACGTTGGCGAAGTGCAGGTCCTTGAGCGGCTCGGCCAGCAGGGTCTCGATCAGCCCGGTCATCCGCGGGTGCTGCTCCGGGGTGACATGATCCGCCTTGGTGGCGGCGATGGCCAGGCGGTCGATGCGCGGAGCGAACAGCCGCGACAGCAGGCTGCGCCGGCCATAGTCGAAGCTCTGCATCAGCCGGCCCAGCGCTCGGGACAGGTCCTCGAAGCGTTCCGGGCCGGCATTCAGCGCGCCGAGGATATCCACCAGGACGATCTGGCGGTCGAAGTGGCGGAAGTGGTCCCGGTAGAAGGGCCGCACGATATGCTGCTGGTAGTGGCGGAAGCGTCGCGCCAGGGTGGCATAGAGACTCTCCGGCGGCAGCTGGGCCAGCTGCGCGGGATCGGCGTCGGCGATGCCCGGCAGGGGGAAGAACTGCAGTACCGGGGCCCCCTCGAGCTCGCCGGGCAGCAGGAAGCGGCCCGGCTGGAGGTCCGAGAAGCCGGCCTCCCGGGCCGCCCTGAGCCCCGCGGCATAGCGCTCGGCGATCTCGGCCAGGCGGCCCTCGTCGACCTCCTGGGCCGGGTCCAGGGTCGCCACCTCCCGCTGCCAGTCGGCGAAGAGGGCCTCACGGGCGTCGCCATGGCCGGTCTGGGATCGGCACCAGCTCGGGTAGTCGTGGCCCAGCAGCGGCAGGTCGAGCAGCCACTCGCCGGGATAGTCGAACAGGTCCAGGGTCAGGCGGCGGGTCTCGCCGCCCATCAGCCCGGGCCGCCGTGGCCGGTAGCGCAGTACCAGGCGCAGCTCGCTGATGCCCCGGGTGGGCTCGGGCCAGCGGGGCGGGCGGTCGTCCAGGGCCGACATGGCCCGGTCGAAGGGGAAACGGGGCACGCCGAGGTCGTGCTGCTCGACACGCCGGGCCCCGAGCAGGCGGCCGTCCCGGGCCGCCGGCAGCAGGTCCAGGCGGGCCTCGAGGCCGGCATGGCGCAGCTGGTTGACCAGCGAGGTGAGGAAGGCGGTCTTGCCCGAGCGCGACAGGCCGGTCACCGCCAGGCGCAGCTGGCGGTCCCGGCCGCGCTCCAGCAGGTCGTGCAGTTCCCGTGTCAGGGGTTGGCGCATGGCGTGGCGTCCGTGTCGGCGATCAGTGGGGGGTGATCTGGGGGCCCTGGCGGCGCATCACAAGGTGCCGCCAGGCCAGGGCCAGGACCGGCAGCAGGCACAGCGGCAGCAACATTGCGTTCAGGCGGCCCCAGCCCAGCGCGGTGACGAGCGGGCCGGCGAGCAGGGCGGTCAGGGTCACGGTGGTGAAGACCAGGAACTCGTTGGCGGCCTGGGTGCGCGCCTTCTCGGCGGGGCGATAGGCCTCGGTGAGCAGCCCGGTGGCCGGCAGGAAGGTGAAGTTCCAGCCCAGGCCGAGCAGGATCAGGCCGGCATGGAAGCCCCCGAGGCCGGCCTCGAGGTGGGCCACCAGGGCGCTGGCGACGAGCAGGGCGCAGCCGGCGAGGATCATGCGGCCGGGGCCGAAGCGGGCGGTGAGCCGACCGGTGACGAAGGAGGGCAGGAACATCGCCACCACGTGCCACTGGATGGTGGTGGCCACATGATCGAAGGCCAGGCCCGCCGCGGACATCGCCAGGGGCGTGGCGGTCATCGCCAGGTTCATCACCCCGTAGCCGATCAGCGCCGCCGTCACCGCGACGATGAAGGTCGGCTGGCGCAGGATCTCGCCGAGGGGCCGGGCTTCGCCCCCGCCATGGGTGCGCTCCGGCGGGGGCAGGCGGATCAGCGACAGCACGACCAGGGCCAGCAGGTAGAGGCCGCCGAGCCCCAGGAAGCTGCCCAGGAAGGGGACCTCGGCCAGTTCCCGGCTGTGCCGGGCCAGCCAGGGGCCGAAGAAGGCGGCCAGCACCCCGCCGCCCATCACCAGGCCGATGGCGCGGTCGCGCAGGCTGGCCGGCGCCGCCTCCACCGCCGCGAAGCGGTAGAGCTGACCGAAGCCGATGCCGATGCCGATCAGCCAGGTGGCCACCAGGAAGAGCAGGAAGCGTTCGCCGCTCAGGGCCTGTACCGCCAGGCCCACCCCGGCCAGCCCCAGCAGGTTGCCGAGCATGAAGCCGCGGCGCCGGCCCAGTCGGGCCATGATCAGCGAGGCCGGGATGGTGGCGCACATCAGGCCCAGCCACTGGGTCGCCACCGGCGCGGTGGACCAGGCGGGAGCGGGCGCCAGGGCGGCGCCGATCAGCGGCGATACGGCGATCAGCAGGATGTTGCCGCTGATCAGCAGGGCCTGGCACAGCGACAGCAGGGACACGGCGAGGGGCATGGGGCCTCCATGGCAGGGGGAGGCTCATGCTGGGGCTCCCCGACGGCTCGACCTTGAATCTTCCCACCGTGTCGCGAAGGGCGCAAACGCGACGCCCTGCCAGGGGGCAGGGCGTCGCAGGGGTCGGTCGGGCGGGGCGCGGTCAGCCGGCGAAGGCGACGTAGATCGCGACCACCAGGATCAGCAGCACGATGCCGGCCGGCACCGCGCCCTTCCAGGGCGTCAGGTCGACCGCGCCGCTGTCCTCGTGCACCCAGGGGGTCTCGCGGGGACGCAGTCTGCCGATGATCAGCATCACCGCCACCAGCAGCGCGAACACCAGGGCCACGAAGTGGAACTCGTGCATCACCACCGGCAGCTTGTCGAAGGGCGGGATGAAGTAGCCGGCGAAGATCAACAGACAGCCGCCGATCAGCGCGATCTTGGCCGCCATGGGCGGGACGCGGCGGGTCAGCAGGCCCACCACCACCACGGCGAGGATGGGGATGAAGTAGATGGCGTTCATCTTCTGCAGGTAGCTGAACAGGCTCTCCTGGCCCGCCAGCAGCGGGGCGATGGTCATGGCCGCGATCGCCATGATCCAGCCGAAGACCTTGCTCGAGCGCACCACCTGCGCGTCGCTGGCCTCCTTGTTGAGCACGGCCTTGTAGAGCCCCAGGCTGAACAGGGTGGTGGTGGAGTTCAGGGCCGAGTTGAACGACGAGAGGATGGCGCCGACCATCACCGCGGCGAAGAAGCCGGTGAGCGGCGCGGGCAGCACGTTGAACACCAGGTGGCCGTAGGCCTCGTCGGCCACGACGCCCTGATCCGCATAGAGGTGGTAGGCGATGATGCCGGGCAGCACCAGGTACAGCGGCCCGAGCAGCTTGAAGAAGCCGGTCAGCAGCACGCCCTTCTGGCCCTCGGCCAGGGTCCTGGCGGCGAAGGTCCGCTGGATGATCTGCTGGTTGGTGGTCCAGTAGAAGACGTTGATCAGGAAGACGCCGGTGAACAGGGTGAAGAAGGGCACCTGCTGGTCGGCCCGGCCGATGGAGTCGAGCTTGTCGGGGTTGGTTGCCTTGAGGATTTCCCAGCCGGCGATGACGCCGTTGCCGTCGCTGATCGCCTGGAGGCCGAAGTAGACGATCACGAAGCCGCCGGTCAGCAGGCCCACGCCGTTCAGGGTGTCGGAGACGGCCACGGTGCGCAGGCCGCCGAACAGGGCGTAGACCGCGCCGATGAGGCCGACGACCCAGACCGTGAGCCACAGCAGGGCGGTATCGGACTGGATGCCGGTCAGGCCGTGCAGGTCGAGCATGCCCTGCAGGCCCATGGCGCCGGAATAGAGGATGATCGGCAGCAGGATCACCGCATAGGCGATCAGGAAGATCACGTTGCAGATCAGCTGGGTGCCCCTGTCGAAGCGGATCTCCAGCAGTTGCGGCAGGGTGGCGATACCGCTCCGCAAGAAGCGCGGCAGGAAGAACAGCGCCAGCGCCACCAGGGCGATGACCGCCACCACCTCCCAGGCCATCACGCTCAGGCCGTCGCTGAAGGCCGAGCCGTTGAGCCCCACCATCTGCTCGGTGGAGAGGTTGGTCATCAGCAGGGAGCCGGCGATCAAGGGGAAGGTCAGGCTGCGTCCGGCGAGGAACATGCCGCCGGTGCTGGTGTGATCGTCGCGGCGGGTGATGCGCCAGGTAATGAAGGCGACCAGTCCCGTGAAGAACAGGAAGGAAGCGAGGGTCAGGGCATGCATATCGGAAAAATCCTTACATTTGGCGAAGAATTGCGGCGTCGTCCAATGAAGCGGCTATAATTTAAGTAAGTTTACAACGTTGACGGGGCAGTCTAGTGGACTGCCCCGTGCACGCTATACGCCTTTCGTCTAGCATCAAGGGGGTGGGACAACCCCCGTGGGGACGGGTTCGACCAGTCCCAGCAGTTGCACCAGGACCGGCGAGGCGGCGATCAGGAAGCCGAGGACGGCGAGCAGGCGGCCAACCAGCCGATGCCGCTCGCGCTTCGCCAGGGTCAGGCCGGCGATGCAGACCACCAGGCCGACGATGTTGAGGGCGTAGCCGAGCATCTGGAGGAGTTGATAGGCGGTCATGGGTCTCTTCAGGCGGTGAGTGAAGGGCGTGTCGCGACTGCAAGGCCGGGGATGATACCAGTCGGGACCCGCATGGGGCCCGTCTCGACAGGGAGGCTGCGACGCCATGGCCGGCAGGCAGGCAAAGACGGTACTCGACTTCTGGTTCGGCGCGCTCGCCCCGGGCCAGTGGTTCCGCAAGGACCCCGAACTCGATGCCGAGATCGCCCGGCGCTTCGCCGCCACCCTGGCGGCGGCACGCCGGGGGGAGTTCTGGGCGTGGCGCCGCTCGCCCCGCGGTCGGCTGGCCGAGGTGCTCGTCCTCGACCAGTTCTCGCGCCATATCCATCGCGATACCGGCGAGGCCTTCGCCGCCGATCCAATGGCCCTGGTGCTGGCCCAGGAAGCGGTGGCCCGGGGCGACGATGCCGAACTCTCCGTCCACGAGCGGGCCTTCCTCTATATGCCCTACATGCACAGTGAATCGCTGGTCATCCACGAGGAGGCGCTACACCTGTTCGACCAGCCGGGCCTCGAGGACAGCCTGCGCTTCGCGCATCGGCATCGGGAGATCCTCTCTCGCTTCGGCCGCTATCCCCATCGCAACGCCATGCTGGGACGCCCTTCCACGCCGGAGGAGCTGGCCTTCCTGGAACGTCCGGGGTCTTCCTTCTGACCGCGAGTCCGGGCACCATCCAGGGATCACCAACCGGAAAGGAGAACGGCATGGGCATCATCGCCTGGTTGATCATCGGCGGCCTGGCAGGCTGGATCGCCGGCCATATCATGCGCGGCGGCGGCTTCGGCCTGCTGGGCAATATCGGGGTGGGGGTCGTCGGCGCAGTGGTCGGCGGTGGCCTCTTCAGCCTCCTCGGCCTCCAGGCCGGGGGCTTCATCGGCTCGCTGGTCACCGCCGTGGTGGGGGCCGTGGTGCTGCTCTGGGTGATCGCCAAGGTCAAGAAGGCCTGACGCGTCGTCGGCGACCCGCCCGCCGGGCGAGCGCGGGCGGGTCTCGCCGTTCACCGGCCATGGGTCGGTGAGGGCATCACCACGAGGATCGCATGTACCTACTCAAACGGATCAGCACGGCCCTGATGCGCGGCATCGCCGACATGGGCTGGGGGCTGCTCGGGCTGTTGCTGATCGCCTACCTGCTGCTCGCCTACGCGGGCCTGTCAGTCACCGGCGAGCAGGCGCTGGTCGCCTCCCCCACGGCCTTCCTCTACTACATGATCGTGACGGTCTCCACCGTGGGCTACGGCGACGCCTCGCCGGTGACCCCGGCCGGGCAGCTGATGGTCGCGCTCTTCATCATCCCGGCCGGGGTCGGGCTATTCGCTACCCTGCTCGGCAAGGCCTCGGCCTCCGTCATCTCCCAGTTCACCAGGCGCCTCTACGGAGAGCAATCGATCATGCAGCAGGATCACATCGTCATCGTCGGCTTCAACGCCTATACCGAATCGCTGGTCGCGCAGGTCCGTGAAGAGGCCCGGGAAGGGCAGCTGCTGGCGCTCTGCGTGGACGAGGCCGCGCCGGCCAAGAACCCCTTCCTCGAACAGGGGGTAGAGTACTTCCGGGCCGCCAGCCTGAGCGACGAGACCCTCTACGAGCGGGCCTCGGTCAAGGATGCCGCCCTGGTGGTGGTCGACGTGGAGGACGACAGCGAGACCAACCTGGTGTGCATGCACCTGGCGGCCATCGTCGCCGAGCGCTGCATCATCACTGCCTACGTGAAGAACCAGATGGTGGGGCGCCTGCTCGAGACCCATTGCCCCAAGGTCAACGTGATTCCCTCGCTCCACCAGAAGATGCTGGTGAAGGCCGCGATCGATCCGGGCAGCGAGGAGGTGCTGCGCCAGCTGGTCGATGTCGACCAGGCGCAGACCCAGTATTCGACCCGGCTCGACGGCGTGACGGGTCCGCTGCGGGTCGACCGGCTGGCCGGTCGGCTGCGCGCGCGCTGTCGTGCTGCGTTGATCGCCATTCGTCAGGCGGGGGAGCTGCATCCGACCCTGAACCCCGACGACGATGCCCTGGTGCACCCGGGGGACGAGGTCTTCTACATCGCGGGACGGCGCATCGGCGTGACGGAAATGGCCGAGCACCTGGCCGGCGGGGAGCCGGACGCGCCCTGAGCGCATCCGGCCGTGTGAGCCAGGCCCGGGGCGAGGCCCCGGGCACGGGGATCAGGCGCTGGCGGCGCTCTTGCTGCCCACCAGTTCCTCGAGGGACTCCTCGATGATGGCCAGGCCTTCCTCGAGGATCTCGTCCTCGATGGTGATCGGCATCAGGAAGCGGATGGTGTTGCCGTAGAGTCCGCAGGACAGCAGGATCAGCCCCTTCTCGCGGGCCTTCTTGCACAGGGCGCCGGCCAGGTCCGCATCCGGGGTGTGGTTGGCCTTGTCGGCGACCAGGTCGATGGCCGCCATGGCGCCCATGTTGCGGGCATTGTCGACGCAGGTGAAGTCCCGCTGCCACGTCGCGAAGCGCTGGGCCAGCTTGTCGCCCAGTGCCTGGCTCTTCTCGAGGATGCCTTCCTGCTCGAAGACCTCGAGAACCGCCAGGGTGGCGGCACAGGAGACCGGGCTGCCGGTGTAGGTGCCGCCCAGCGAGTTGCCGCCGGAGGCATCCATGTGCTTGTCGGTGCCCACCACGGCGGAGATCGGCATGCCGTCGGCCATGCTCTTGGCCATGGCGATGATGTCCGGTTCCACGCCGCTGTGCTCGATGGCGAACATCTTGCCGGTGCGCCCGAAGCCGGACTGCACCTCGTCGACGATCATCAGCATGCCGTGCTCGTCGCAGAGCTCGCGGATCGCCTTGAGGAAGCTGGCCGGCGCCGGGTAGAAGCCGCCCTCGCCGAGCACCGGCTCGAGCACGATCGCCGCGGTGTCCCTGGGGTTGGCATCGGTCTTCAGGGCCATCTTCAGGCCGCGCAGCGCCTCGTCCTCGCTGACGCCGTGGTAGGGCACCGGGTAGGGCGCGCGGAAGACGTTGCCCGGCATGCTGCCGAAGTCGGTGGCGTAGGGGGCGACCTTGCCGTTCATGGCCATGGTCATGAAGGTTCGGCCGTGGTAGCCGCCGTCGAAGCAGATGACGTTGTTCTTGCCGGTGGCCGCGCGGGCGACCTTGACCGCGTTCTCCAGGGCCTCGGCCCCGGAGTTGGCCAGCATCACCTTGGCATGGCCGCGCACCGGGGTGACCTGACTGAGCTTCTCGGCCACCTTCACGTAGCCCTCGTAGGGCATCACCGTCTGGCAGGTGTGCATCACGCGGTCGAGCTGGTCCTTGACCGCCTGGACCACCTTGGGATGGCGATGGCCGATGTTGAGCACCCCGATGCCGCCGGCGAAGTCGATGATGCGATTGCCGTCGGCATCCCAGATCAGGGCATTCTCGGCTCGGTCGGCAAACTGGGTGGCCGGGCTCGCGGCGCCGCTGGCGACATAGCGCTGCTTGAGCTCGTTGAGTTGGGCGTTGGTCATGAGTTGTCTCCAGTTGGGAAAAGCGTTGCGGGCGATTACAGGCCGCCGACACAGACGTATTTTAGTTCAGTGTACTCGTCCAGACCGTGGTGCGATCCCTCACGACCCAGGCCCGATTCCTTGACGCCGCCGAACGGCGCGAGTTCGGTGGAGAGGATGCCTTCGTTCACCGCCACCATGCCGTATTCCAGGCCCTCCATGACCCGCCAGATGCGCCGGTAGTCCCGGGCATAGAAGTAGGCGGCCAGGCCGAATTCGGTGGCATTGGCCATGGCCACGGCGTCCTCGTCCCGCTCGAAGCGGAACACCGGGGCCAGCGGGCCGAAGGTCTCCTCGCTGGCGACCCGCATGGTGTCGGTCACCTCGCCGATCACCGTGGGCTGGAAGAAGGTTCCGCCCAGGGCGTGGGGCTCGCCGCCGCAGACCAGGCGTCCGCCCTTGGCCAGGGCATCGGCGATATGGTCGCGGACCTTGTCCACGGCCGCGTGGTTGATCAGCGGGCCCTGGACCACGCCCTCGTCGAGACCGTTGCCCACCTGGAGCTCGGCCACCCGGGCCGCCAGCTTGTCGAGGAAGGCCTCGTAGACGCCGGCCTGGACCAGCAGGCGGTTGGTGCACACGCAGGTCTGGCCGGAATTGCGGAACTTCGAGGCCACGGCGCCTTCCACCGCGGCGTCCAGATCGGCATCATCGAAGACGATGAAGGGCGCGTTGCCGCCGAGCTCCATGGAGGCCTTCTTGACGGTGCCGGCGCACTGGGTCAGCAGCCGCTTGCCCACTGCGGTGGAGCCGGTGAAGGAAACCTTGCGCACCCGCGGGTCGGTGGTCAGCACCTCGCCGATCTCGGCGGGGCGCGAGGCCGTCACCACGTTGATGACCCCGGCGGGGAAGCCGGCGTCCTCGGCCAGCTTGGCCAGCGCCAGGGCGGTCAGTGGCGTGGCCTCGGCCGGCTTGATCACCACCGGGCAGCCGGCGGCCAGCGCCGGGGCGCACTTGCGGGTGATCATCGCCAGGGGGAAGTTCCAGGGGGTGATGGCCGCGACCACCCCGATCGGCTCGCGGAACACCAGGATGCGCTTGTCGGCGCCGTGACTGGGCAGGGTCTCGCCCGCCACGCGCTTGGCTTCCTCGGCGTAGAACTCGACGAAGCTGGCGCCGTAGGCCACCTCGCCCCGGGACTCGGCCAGGGGCTTGCCCTGCTCGCGGGTCATCAGCCGCGCCAGGGCGTCCTGGTGGGCCATGATGCGCTCGAACCAGCCGCGCAGCAGGGCGGCGCGCTGCTTGGCCGTCTGACGACGCCAGGCCGGCCAGGCGGCCTCGGCGGCGGCCACGGCCGCCCGGGCATCCTCGGCGGTGAGGTCGGGGACCTCGGCCAGGACCTCGCCGGTGGCCGGGTCGGTGACAGGGAAGCGGCGCTCGGCGTCGCGCCAGTGGCCGGCGACATAGGCCTTGTCGATCAACAGCTCGGATTCGGCGTTCATGGGCTCTCCGACTCGGGGTGGTCATGTTGTTTGACGAGTGTGCATTATTTAAAACAATACGCCAAGCCCGCTGTCCCGGCCTTTCGTCGTGAAGCGATCCGGGGCATCGGCGCGAGCCTGCGCTTTCCGTTACACTATGTCGCCGAATTATTGTGTGTGGCGCCCCTGGGCCGTAACGAAGCACGGTGGGCGCGTCCGTTACCCGATCCGGAAGTATGGCGAGGTGAGCCTTGGTCGATCCCTTGAATGCCTGGTGGGCCCAGCAGCTGGTGCTGTGTGACTGGGCCTTCGCGCCCGATCCCCTGACGCTGGAACCCGAGGTGGCCGTGGCCCGCCTGGGGGACCTGGGTGTCGTCGACCGCGGCGAACTGGGCTGGCGCCTGCTGGAGGCCCTGGGGATCGGCGATCCCGACCCGGCGCGGCTGCTGTCGGCGCTGGAGGTCACGGCGCTGGCCGGGGCGGCGGGGTGGCTCAGCGAATCCCGGGCCCGTGACTGGGCCCAACGCCTGGCCGAGGAGATCAGCGCCCACCACCCGGAACTGGACGACTGGCTCGCGGCCCTGTGCCGGGCGCGCAGCGTCGAAGGCTGGGTACGCGGCGATGACGGCTTCGGCGAGGCCTGTGATGCCCTGGCGACCCTCGAGCACGAGGGGGAGGGCGTGACCTGGGACATGCTGCGGGAGTGGCTGGTGGTCAATCGTCGCCCTCTCGTGCTCTGGCCGGAGGCCTCCGAGGAGCGGATCTGGCGCCTGCGCGCGGCCTTCTCCCCGGTGCTGGAGCTGCCGGCCTCGCCCCTCGACTGGCAGGGATTGGCGACCTGGCTGGCGGAGGACTGGCAGGTCACCGGTCGCGACGAGCTGATCCGGGTGCTGCTGTGGCTCGCCGCCCAGGGCGACCGGCAGGCCTGGGATCTCGATGCCACCCGTCTGCTGGCGGCCGGCGCCCCCGAGCGGCAGGCCTGGCTCGAGGGACTCGCGCCCCGGGAGGTCGCGGCGGGCCGCGTGCTGCTGGGATTCGTGGAGCGGGGCGAGCCCCTGGAGTGGGCCGCCTGGGACTGGCTGCGGCTGGTCGACCTGGCCTGGGCCGGCGGCTGCCTGGGTTGGCTCGACGAGACAGAGGCCCGCGATTTCGCGGCGCACGGGACGGATCTGGTGATGCGACGCTACAGCGACTGGTCGGCCCTGGCACGGGCCTACCAGCGTGGCCGCAGCCTCTTCGAGGCCCGCGACCTGCTCGGCGAGCTGGCCGCCGACTGGGCGCTGCTGCTGCAGTCCCCGGTGAGTCCCTGGAAGCCCCCCCTGCAGGGGCTGGTCGACGAGGCGACGCTGGAAGCCTCGCGGTCGGCCATGCGCGCCTGGCGCCGGGATCCCCGCCACTGGGTGCTGGCCCTGGCCGCGATACGCGAACCCGAACTGGCGGGGCGCCAGGGCATCGACCCGCCGCTGCCCCCGGCGCGCCGGGAGGATGCCCGGGGCTATCTCGCCGAGACGCTCGACCTGCATGCCGACGAGGGCGTCGAGGCCCTGTCCCGCTACTGGTTGCCGGCCCAGGCCCATCACCTCAACCAGCTGGCGGCGGATGCCGCCCATGGCGCCCTGCCGCCGGCCCAGACGTCCTTCGGCCACGCCGCCCCGGCCGACCTCGCCGACCGTGACGCCCTGGGGCGCGCCAGCCGCTATGCCGCGACCATCCACATGGCCGAGAAGTACGCCTTCCACCTGCAGATGGCCATGGACAGCGGGCTCTTCGATGGTGAGCGACTGGCGGCGCTGGCCGCCTCGCTGCACGGCTCGCTGTGCCGCTTCTACCCCGATGCCCGGCGCCTGCTGTCGGCCTGGGCCCACTGGGAGGCGCTGCTGCCCGAGCCCGACCAGCCCTCGCTGGTCGCCGAGATTCGCTGGCACCTGGACGACCCGGGCAGTCTCTTTCACTGGCTGGACTGGCGGCTCCGGGAGTGGCAGGAGCCCGGTCCCCGTCCGAACCTGACGCACTTCACCGCCATGGCCCTGGTGGGACCGCTCAACAGTGCCGCCTGGAGCCTCCCCCAGCCGGAGAGCGAGCGGGAGTGTGTCTCCATCCGCGAATGGGTCGACAGCCACTATGGCCTCCATGGCCCGGCCGAGCTCGGCGAGTTCCTCGACTACCTGCTGGAGGTCGGGGATCGCCAGGAGTACCAGATCAACTATGCCCCCTACACCCTCAACCAGACCCGCCTGCAGTCGGAGATCGTCATCCTGGAGTCCGGCGAGTGCGGCGAGGAGGAGCGCAACCACCTGTTGCGCCTGCAGCGCGTGCGTGACGACGAGGACGGCTGCAACGACCTGGACCTGGCCGCCTGGGACCTGGCCCAGGCGGTGGACCTGGCGATCGCCGGCCGTCAGCTGGGCTGGCTCGACGAGGGGGACTTCCTCGAACTGCTGGAACGCGCCCATGGCCTGGCCGCCCAGCACTATGGCGGCTGGGACGCGTATGCCCGGGGGCTCTACGCCGGCTTCTCCTTCTTCATGGGCGAGACGGCGGAGCGCGAGGCCTTCCTGGCCGGCTTCCGCCAGGCCCTGGTGAGCTGGCTGGTCGCCGCCCCGCCCCTGGCCGGTCCCTGGGCGAGCCTCGACTTTCCCGGGGCGCGGCCCCGGCACTGGGCGCCGATGCACGTGGACACCCTGCCCGGCGACGGCCGCCAGCTCCATTGAGGGGGGCTCGCCAGCGCGCCCCGGGATGGCTATCATGCGGCGATTGCCTGCCCGGCCGCGGGACCCGGTTGCGTGGAAGCGTGAAGAGAGGAGTGCAAGCAGGGATGCGAGGCCCGAGATCATGTCGTCACCTCCTGGCGGTGCTGTCACTGACCCTGCTGGCCGGCTGTGCCGCCTCGGGTGGCGGCCCCGAGCCCGTGGAGGACTATTTCGCCCGTGACCTGCCGGGGCTCGACCGCGGGCCGCGGATGTCGCCGGTCGACAACCCCATCCTCGCCGCCCGGGGGCTGCGCAACCCGCCGCCGGCGTTGATCCGGCGCGCCCTGCTGGCCCAGCACCGGCGCTGGCTGGGCACCCCCTATCGACTGGGCGGCACCACCCGGCGGGGCATCGACTGCTCGGCCCTGGTGCAGCACGTGTTCGCCGACACCTTCCGCCTCGAGCTGCCGCGCACGACCCTGCAGCAGGTGTACGAGGGCGAGCCGGTGGCTCGGGAAGCCTTGAGGCCGGGGGACCTGGTGTTCTTCCGTCCCCCCGGGGTGAATCGCCACGTCGGCATCTACGTCGGCGAGGGCCGCTTCCTGCACGCCTCCACCTCCCGCGGCGTCAAGCTCTCCTCCCTGGACAACCGCTACTGGCGACGCCATTACTGGCAGGCCCGCCGGCCGCTGGATACCGTGCACCTGGCGAGGCGCCTCGAGCCCCGGATGCTGGCCAGCGGCGAGGGGTGAGCCCGGCGCCTCAGCGGTTGGCCAGCACGAAGTCGACGAAGGCCTGCTCGGCACGGGACAGGTAGGCGCCCTCGGCCCAGGCCAGCGACAGGTCGAGCCAGGTGGGCGGGTCGAAGGATACCGCCGCCAGCTCCGGTTCCTCCACCACCCGGCGCAGGAAGGTGGTGATCCCGAAGCCCCGGCGGACGATCGCCTTGGTCAGCGGGATCAGGTTCGACTCGAAGGCGACGTCGGCCTCGGCGCCGCGCTCCCGGGCCAGGGCGTCGACGAATTCCCGGTGGAAGTAGCCGTCCTGGAAGAGCACCAGCGGCTCGGCGAAGAACGCCGCCGGCGGGATGCTCGTCCGGCCGGCGAAGGGGTGATCCCGGGGCACGCAGACCACCATCTCCTCCCGCACCAGGTGACGCCGTGTCAGGTGGCGGCTGGCCCCGTCGTCGATGACCACGCCGAGATCCAGCTCGCCGGCGGCGATCATCTGTTGCAGGCGGCGTGCCCCGGCCTCCACCACGGTGAGGCGAAGGCCGGGATAGCGCGACTTGAAGCCCATCAGCAGCGGCGGGAAATAGTAGGAGCCCAGCATCGAGGGGATGCCGATGCGCAGCTCCCCCTTGACCAGGTCGTGGAGCTCGCGCATCGCCAGATGGGCGGCCTCGGCCCGCTCGACCAGGGCCCGGGCATGGTCGACGAGGGCGTCACCCTCCGGGGTGAGGGTGATGCGTCGCTCATGGCGCTGGAACAGCGTCAGCCCCAGGCGGCGCTCGAGGTTGGCGATGGTCTGGCTGACCGCGGACTGGGCCACGTGCCGCTCGCGGGCGGCCGCGCTGAAGCCGCCCCGGTCCACCACTGCGAGGAAGACCTCGAGGGTCCGCAGGTCGAAGGGTAGGGTCATAAGCCGATCCGATGGATGCCATCACTATCTTCTGTTTGGCTTATCATTGTGCGCCGGTGATCATGCGCTGCCAACCCGGAGGTGACCATGATCGACGTCCACAGCCATGCCTGGTGGCGTGCCACCCTGGCGCTATGCCTCGGCTCCTTTCTCGTCTTCATCAATCTCTACGTGCCGCAGCCGCTGCTGCCGTCCCTGCGTGAGGCCCATGGCGTCTCCACCCTGGCGGCCAACCTGGTCATGGCGGTCTCCACCCTGGCCCTGGCGGCGTCCCTGCTGGTCTTCGGGCCCCTGTCGGATGCCATCGGCCGCGCCGGGATCATGCGCGTCACCCTGCTGCTGGCCGCGGCCCTGTCGCTGGGCCTGGCCCTGGCGCCGAGTTTCGAGGTCCTGCTGGTGCTGCGCGCCCTGCAGGGCTTCGTGCTGGGCGGGCTGCCGGCGGTGGCGATCGCCTGGATGGGTGACGAGTTCGAGCCTCCGGCACTGCTCCCGGCGGTGGGGCTCTATATCGGCGCCAACTCCCTGGGCGGCATCAGCGGGCGGGTGATTGGCGGCGTGGTCGCGGAGGCGGGCGGGGTGTCGCTGAGTTTCCTGGCGGTCGGCGGGTTGACCCTGGTGGGCGTGGCCCTGTTCTGGCGGCTGCTGCCCCCGGCGCGGCACTTCGCCCCGCAGCCCTTCCACCTCGGCGAGGCCGTCTCGGGCCTCGCCGCCCACCTGCGCAATCCCTGGCTCAGGGGCGCCTACCTGCTCGGCGGGCTGAACTTCCTGGTGTTCATCAACCAGTACAGCTATATCGCCTTCCGCCTGGCGGAGGCGCCCTTCGGGCTGGGGGCCCGCTGGCTGGGACTGCTGTTTCTCACCTATCTGGGGGGCACCCTGGGCTCGAGTCTCTCGGGCCGGCTGTCGCGCCGGCTGTCGCCGCCGGCCTGCATGGCCCTGGGCACCCTGGTACTGATGGGCGGGACCCTGATGACACTCGCCGGGTCGCTGGCACTCATCCTGGCCGGGCTGACGGTCAACGCCTTCGGCTTCTTCCTGGCTCATGCCATGGCGTCCAGCTGGGTGGGGCGCCAGGCGAGGCGGGCGCGCGGCAGCGCCTCGGCCCTCTACCTGGTGTTCTACTACACGGGGGCGAGCCTCGGCGGGCTCTGGCTCGAGCCGTTCTGGCGCAGCGCGGGCTGGCCGGGGGTGGTGCTGGGGTCCTGGCTGGTGCTGGGCCTGACGCTGTCGATCGCCCTGCGCCTGTGGCGCGACGAGCGGCGTGGCGGCGAGGGCCTGGCCGGCTGCGCGACCGACTGACCCGTGGCTCAGTGGCGACCGCTGGGTTCGGCCTCGTCGCCCCAGATCTCCTTGAGCCGCTCCGAGCGCCCGCAGGCCGACTTGTAGAAGTTGTAGCGCAGCGAGTTCTCCTCGTAGAAGTCCTGGTGGTAGTCCCCGGCCGGGTAGAAGGCCTCGAAATCGATGATCTCGGTGGCGATGTCCTGGTCGAAGCGTTCAGCCACGGCCTGGCGGCTGGCCTCGGCCTGCTCGCGCTGGGCGTCGTTCATGGGGAAGAGGGCGCTCCGGTAGGTGCGGCCCTCGTCGCAGAACTGGCGGTCCACGGCGAAGGGGTCGATGTTGCGCCAGAAGACATGGAGCAGGGTGGCGTAGTCGACCTCATCGGGGTCGTAGTCGACCTTGACCACCTCGATATGGCCGGTGCCCCCGGCGGAGACCTGCTCGTAGGTCGGGTCTTCCACGTGGCCCCCGCTGAAGCCGGAGGTGGTCTCGACCACGCCCTCGACCTTGTCGTAGGCCTGTTCCATGCACCAGAAGCAGCCGCCGGCGAAGACGGCGCTCGCGGTCTCGGCGGCCAGGGCAGGGGATGTCAGAGCGGCGATGAGCAGGATAGTACCCCACCGGCGGACAGTGGGCGTGCTGGTCATGGTGTTGCTCCCTGTCTGAAGGATGTAGATTCAATAGTCCGATGGAAGTGGGAATCCTTACAAGTCTGGATTGTAAGGATTCCGATGTCGCCGCGACCGAGAGCGTTGTCCTGACCAGCGACGGGGTTTCACAGGGAGTGACCGAATTGACCAAGCGACGCCTGATACTGCTCAGCCTCATTGTCCTCGCCTTCGCGGCGTTCTTCCTCAGCGGGGCCGACCAGTTGCTGACCCTGGACAACCTGAAGACCGAACAGGCCCGCTTCCAGGCCTGGCTGGCCGAGGACCCCTTCACGGTGGCCGGGGGCTTCTTCGTCATCTACGTGGTGATGGCGGCACTGTCGCTGCCCGGCGCGACCCTGCTGACCCTGCTCGGTGGCGCCCTGTTCGGCTTCGGCTGGGGACTGCTGCTCATCTCCTTCGCCAGCAGCCTGGGCGCCACCCTGGCGGCGCTGATCGCCCGGACCCTGGCCCAGGAGCCGCTGGAGCGGCGCTTCGCCACCCAGCTCGAGCGCATCAACGCCGGCATCCGCCGCGAGGGGGCCTTCTACCTCTTCACCCTGCGGCTGATCCCGCTGTTTCCGTTCTTCGTCATCAACCTGGTGATGGGCCTGACGCGCATGCCGCTGACCACCTTCTACTGGGTCAGCCAGCTGGGCATGCTGCCGGGCACGGCGGTCTACGTGAATGCCGGTCGCGAACTGGGCCAACTGGAGTCGCTGGCGGGCATCCTCTCGCCGGGGCTGATCGGTTCCTTCGTGCTGGTCGGGCTCTTTCCCTGGGGGGCAAGGGCCCTGGTGGGCATCGCCAAGCGTCGCCGGCTGGCCCGGCGCTTCGCCCGGCCGGCGCGCTTCGACCACGATATCGTGGTGATCGGCGGCGGCTCGGCGGGACTGGTGGCGAGCTACATCGCCGCCGCGGTCAAGGCGCGGGTGGCGCTGGTGGAGCGCGACCGGCTGGGCGGCGACTGCCTGAACACCGGCTGCGTGCCCTCCAAGGCGCTGATCCGCGCGGCCCGGGTCGTCCACGAGATCCGCGAGGCGCCGCGCTACGGGATCCGGGCGAGGGAGCCGGTGGTCGACTTCTCGGCGGTCATGGCGCATGTCCATGGCGCCATCCGCGAGGTCGAGCCCCACGACAGCCGGGAGCGCTACGAGGGCCTGGGGGTGGAGGTCATCGCGGGGCAGGCGCGCCTCGAGGATCCCTGGCGAGTGCGCATCCGGGAGGGCAGCTCCGAGCGGGTGCTGTCCACCCGGCACGTGATCATCGCCAGTGGTGCCCGGCCGCGGGTCCCGCCCCTGCCGGGCCTGGAGGGTATCGAGGTGCTGACCTCCGATAACCTGTGGCGGCTCGAGACCCTGCCCGGCCGGCTGCTGGTGCTCGGCGGCGGGCCGATCGGCTGCGAGCTCGGCCAGAGTTTCGCGCGCCTGGGCAGCCGCGTCACCCTGGTGGAGATGGGCGACCAGCTGCTGCCGCGAGAGGACCGGGACGTGGCCGCCGAGGTCGAGACCGGGCTGCTCGGGGCGGGCGTCGAGGTGCGCCTGGGATGCCGGGCGGTGCGCGTGGTGGCCGGGGCCGCGGGGCAGGGCCATGGGCTGGAGGTCGCCGGCGACGGGGCGGGCGAGGCCGGTTCGCTGACGCTGCCCTTCGATCGCCTGCTGGTGGCCGTGGGTCGCCAGGCCAACGTCGAGGGCCTGGGCCTGGAGGCGCTGGGGGTGGAGACGCGGCCCGACGGCACCCTGGCGGTGGACGGGGCCCTGCAGTCGGTGCTGCCCAACGTCTGGGCCTGTGGCGATGTCACCGGTCCCTACCAGCTGACCCATGCCAGTGCCCACCAGGCCTGGCATGCCACGGTCAACGCCCTGTTCGGCGAGCTAAGGCGCTTCCGGGTCAGCTACCGCGCCATGCCGGCGGTGACCTTCACCGACCCGGAGGTCGCCCGGGTCGGTCTCAACGAGCGCGAGGCCCTGGCGCGCGGCATCGCCTGCGAGGTTACGCGATACCCGCTCGCCGAGCTGGATCGCGCCATCGCCGACGGCCGCCGCGAGGGGTACGTCAAGGTGCTGACGGTGCCGGGCAAGGATCGCCTCCTGGGAGCCACCCTGGTCGGCGAGGGGGCGGGGGAGATGCTGGCCGAGTTCACCCTGGCCATGACCCACGGCATCGGGCTGAACAAGCTGCTCGGGACGATCCACCCCTATCCGACCCGCTCCGAGGCGGTCAAGGCCACCGCCGGCGCCTGGAAGAACGCCCACAAGCCCGAGCGGCTGCTGTCGCTGCTTGCACGCTACTTCACCTGGCGCCGGGGCGAGCGTCACCCATCGAATCGGGAAAGGGAGGCCTGATGCTCGATCGCTGGATCATGCCGTTGACCCAGAGACCCCTGTTGCGCCTGGCCCGTTGGCTGGCCGCCGCCGGCGTGCGGCCCGACCAGGTCACCCTGGTGGCCTTCCTGGTCGGCATGCTGGCATTGCCGCTGCTGGCCCGGGAGGCCTATGGCTGGGCGCTGGTGACGGTCCTGATCAATCGGCTCGGCGACGGCCTGGACGGGACCCTGGCACGGCTCACCCGGCGGGCCAGTGATGCCGGGGGGTTCCTGGACATCGGCCTCGACTTCGTCTTCTACGCCGCCGTGGTGCTGGGCTTCGCCCTGGCCGACCCGGCCGCCAATGCCCTGGCCGCGGCGGTGCTGCTGTTTGCCTTCATCGGCACCGGCACCTCCTTTCTGGCCTTCGCGATCATGGCCGCCCGGCACGGGCTGGACCGGCCGCACTTCCCGCAGAAGGCCTTCTACTACCTGCATGGTCTCACCGAGGGCACCGAGACGGTGCTCGCCCTGGTGGCCTTCTGCCTGTGGCCCGCCCATTTCCCGGTGCTGGCCGGTGTCTTCGCGGCGGCCTGTCTGGTCACCACCGCGATGCGCCTGTGGGGCGGCTACGCCACCCTCAAGGCCCTGCCGGGGAAGGCCGGCGTCGGCCGGCAAGGCTCGGCATGAAAAAAGGGGGCAGCCACCGGCTGCCCCCTTTGCGACGACGCGCGCGGCCGGGCCGCGGCGCTCTGCCATGACGAGCGATCAGTGCTCGTGATCGCCCTCGCCATGGACGTGACCGTGCTCGATCTCTTCCTGGCTGGCCTCGCGAACCTCGGCGATCTCGACGTCGAAGTTCAGGGTCTGGCCGGCCAGCGGATGGTTGCCGTCGACGGTGACGGTGTCGCCCTCGACCTGGGTCACGGTGACCATCAGCGGGCCGCCCTGGGTCTGGGCCTGGAACTGCATGCCCGGCTCCACGTTCTCGACGCCCTGGAAGGCATCGCGCGGAACTTCCTGCACCAGTTGCGGCTGGACTTCACCGTAGCCTTCCTCCGGTGCGACCTTGGCCTGGAGCTTGTCGCCTGCCGCACGACCTTCCATTTCCTTCTCGAGACCCGGAATGATGTTGCCGGCGCCGTGGAGATAGGTCAGCGGCTCGCGGCCTTCCGAGCTGTCCAGCACTTCACCTGCGTCGTTGGTCAGGGTGTAGTGGAAGGCGACAACGGAATTCTGCGCAATCTGCATTGATGAACCTTTGGTGAGTGCATGTAAGAGAACATGGTAACGTGGCATCCGGGGAGCTGTCAGGGGCGAGGGACATTTTTCAGGTTGAGAATGTGTATCCTGAGCGATATTCACGACTCGCGGCGTGGTTGCGTGGCCCTGCCGGCAGGGATACCCTTGCAGGATTCGACTTTCCCACCTGCCATCGATGTTCCTGCTGGAGACCGCCATGACCGTGACCCTGATCTGGCTGATCGCCTTCGCCGTGATCCTCTTCCTGTGCCTGTCCCGCTGGGAGGCCTCCGTCAGCGCGCTGTTGGGCAAACTGCTGCCCGCGGTGCTGCGTAGCGAGGATGACCGCTGGGTGTGGAGCCCGGCCATCGCCGTGCTGGGGGCCACTGCCATCGTGCGTCCGGTGGACATGCTGCTGACCCTGATCCTCATCGGCCTGATCACTTGGGTCGTCGTCAAGCTGGGCGGCTGGGCGATGAACAAGGTCGACCTGCACTGAGGTCGGCCTCCCGGCGGCCGGCGCCCCGGCGGCCGGCGTCCCGGTGATCGCTCGACAATGACAAAGGCCCGCGGAGTGATCCGCGGGCCCTTGTCGTCATGCCATCCGGGCAGTGCGCGACCCGGTCGGCGCGACCCGGTCAGTAGGGCACCACGCTCACGCTGGAGCCGCTGCCGACCAGCCGTACCCGCTGGCCGACCTGGAAGGCCTGGTCGGCCTTCTGTACCACGACCACGCTCTGGCCGTTGTCCTGGCGGACCTCGATCTCCCAGGCGGGGATGCGGTTGGTGGATTCCTCGATCTTGCTGCCGGCCACGGCGCCGCCCAGCGCGCCCGCCACGGTGGCGAGCTGGCGCCCCGAGCCGCCGCCGACCTGGTTGCCGAGCAGGCCACCGATGACCGCGCCACCGCCGCCGCCGAGCAGGCCCCCGGCTCGGCTGTCGGCCTGGATCTGCACCCGGCGCAGGGCGGTGATGGTGCCGAAGGTCACGCTCTGGGCGGCCTTGGCCTGGTTGCCGGTGTAGACGTTGCCCCCGTAGGGCGCCGTGTTGGCACAGCCGGCCAGGGTCAGGGTGCCCAGGACCAGGGCGGGAAGAAGACGTTTCATGCAGGAGCTCCTTGGCGTCACGGGCGCGCCCTCTGAGTGGGGCGCCCTTCCGGTGGTGCCACGAGTCTAGCGAGGTGAGCGGGATTGGCCAACCGGTCACCTCGTTACCCATCGCGTCCCGGAACGAAAAAGGGGAGGCCGGGCCTCCCCAAGGGTTCCAGTCTCGTCGTCTTCGACGCCGATCAGCCGAACTGGTTCATGGTATTGTCCTTGCCGCCGGCCTTGAGCGCCGCCTCGCCGTGGAAGAACTCCTTGTGGTCGTCACCGATGTTGGAGCCGGCCATGTCCTGGTGCTTGACGGTGGCGATGCCCTCGCGGATCTCGCGGCGCTGGACGCCCGCCACGTAGGCCAGCATGCCTTCCTCGCCGAAGTAGCCCTTGGCCAGGTTGTCGGTGGACAGGGCCGCGGTGTGGTAGGTCGGCAGGGTGATGAGGTGGTGGAAGATGCCGGCCTCGCGGGCGCCGTCGCGCTGGAAGTTGCGGGTCCACTCGTCGGCCAGCGCCGCCAGCTCGGTATCGTCGTACTCGGCGTTCATCAGGTCGGCGCGGTCGTAGGCGCTGAGGTCGCGGCCCTCCTGCTCCCAGGCGTCGAAGACCTGCTGGCGGAAGTTCAGGGTCCAGTTGAAGGACGGCGAGTTGTTGTAGACGAGCTTGGCGTCCGGGCAGACCTCGCGGATGCGGTTGACCATGCCGGCGATCTGGCCGACGTGGGGCTTCTCGGTCTCGATCCACAGCAGGTCGGCGCCGTTCTGCAGGCTGGTGATGCAGTCCAGCACCACCCGGTCCTCGCCGGTGCCCGGCTTGAACTGGTAGAGCCCGGAGGCCAGGCGCTTGACCTTGACCAGCTTGCCGTTCTGCTTGATGACCACGTCGCCGTTGTCGATGTCCGAGGCCGAGGTGATCTCGTCGCCGTCCAGGTAGCCGTTGTACTGGTCGCCCAGGTCGCCGGGCTCCTTGGTCACGGCGATCTTCTGGGTCAGGCCGGCCCCCAGCGAGTCGGTGCGGGCGACGATCACGCCATCCTCCACGCCGAGCTCCAGGAAGGCGTAGCGCACGGCATTGATCTTGGCGATGAAGTCCTCGTGGGGCACGGTGACCTTGCCGGCCTGGTGACCGCACTGCTTCTCGTCGGAGACCTGGTTCTCGAGCTGGATGCAGCAGGCCCCGGCCTCGATCATCTTCTTGGCCAGCAGGTAGGTGGCCTCCGCGTTGCCGAAGCCGGCGTCGATGTCGGCGATGATCGGCACCACATGGGTCTCGAAGTTGTCGATCCTGGCGATCAGCTCGTCGGCCTGGGCCTGGTCACCGGCGTTCCTGGCCGCTTCCAGGTCGCGGAACAGGTGGTTCAGCTCCCAGGTGTCGGCCTGGCGCAGGAAGGTGTAGAGCTCCTCGATCAGCGACGGCACGCTGGTCTTCTCGTGCATCGACTGGTCGGGCAGCGGGCCGAACTCGGAGCGCAGGGCGGCGACCATCCAGCCGGAGAGGTAGAGGTAGCGGCGCTTGGTGGTGCCGAAGTGCTTCTTGATGGAGATCAGCTTCTGCTGACCGATGAAGCCGTGCCAGCAGCCCAGCGACTGGGTGTACTGGGCGCTGTCGGCGTCGTAGGCGGCCATGTCGTCGCGCATGATCCTGGCGGTGTAGCGAGCGATGTCCAGGCCGGTCTGGAAGCGGTTCTGCAGCCGCAGGCGGGCCGCATGCTCGGGGTTGATGTTGTCCCACTTTCCGCGCTGGGCCTCGCGCAGCTGGGTCAGTGCCTGGAGTTCGTCTTTGAATGCTGCCATGGGGCCATCCTCTCGATCGCTGGGGTGTCTCGTCTCGACGGCGTCACCGGGGGGCGGCGTCGTCACCGCTGGAATCGCCTGCTGCACCATTCGGCATGGCCTTATGCTGCACCTGCGAAGTCCTGTTAGGTTCGTAGAGTTCCCAGGGCCTGTCTCTAGGGCCTTGGTCGAACCCGGGCGAGTGGGGGAGTGGGGCCGTGACTACAGGCGACCTGCCCTGGCCAGGCGGCTCCCTCACGCGTCTTGGGATCCACTATGGCCCGGCATGGCGGGCGTGAACAATTGATCCTTGGGGGCAGGCAGCGTTGTAGCCCGACTACAGGAAGGTCCGGAAATGGGCTTTTCTTGTAGTCGGGTTTCCCCGGGCGGGATGGTGGGAGGTCTCAGTCGCTCAGCCGACGGACCATGTTGCGATGCGGGATGCCGGCATCGAGAAAGACCTCGCCCTCGGCCCGAAAGCCCAGCCGCTCGTAGAAGGCGAGGGCATGGGTCTGGGCGGCGAGCTCCACTCGCTCGAAGCCCCGGCGGCGGGCGGCCTCGATGGCCGCCTCCATCAGGGCCACGCCGATGCCCAGGCCGCGGGCCGCTTCCAGCACGGCGACCCGGCCGATATGGCCATCGGGCAGCAGCCGGGCGGTGCCCACGGCGACGCCGTCGTGCCAGGCCAGGAAGTGCACGCAGCCCGGGTCGCGGCCATCCCACTCCTCGTCCCGGGGGACCCGTTGCTCCTCGATAAAGACCCGGCGGCGGATCTCGGAGGCGGCTTCGCCCAGGGTCTTCCAGTCACCGACCTCGATGCGTATGGCGGTGCTCATGGGCTCATTCCTCCTCGTCCCAGGGCCAGGCCAGGCTGCCGGCGTCGAGCAGGTGGGCGAGCACCTGGGGGGCCTCTTCATGGGCCAGCAGGCCGGCGTCGACGGGCCCGGCGTCGGCCAGGGCCCGGGCCAGGCCGACCGAGCAGGCCAGGCCGTCGCCATCGGCGAACAGCGTCGCCCGGTCGCCGCCCAGGGCGCGCCAGGCGAAGCGCGAGCCGGGGCTGCGCTCCAGCGGCTCGCCTGCCCGTAGTGCGGCGACAAGGGCGTCGGGGTCGGTGGGGGTCTCGGTCGGCACCAGCTGGTCGACGTACTTGGGCTGGGTCATCACCCGCCCGAACCACTGGGCCAGCTGATCCGGGTCGTCGAGGGTCTCGAGGATCAGCGCGCGCATGCGCGCCAGCGCCGCGTCGTCGAGCTCGGCCGGGTCGGCGGGCGGCGCCATGCCGGCGTCGGCGTAGCGCCGCGAGGCCGGTAGCTGTTCGCCGATGTAGTCGGCATAGGAGGTGATGGCCTCGTCGGCCGAGGGGGCGCGGAAGCCCACCGAAACGGTCATGCAGTCCGCGGACTGGCTGACACCGTGGTGGGCCCAGGCCGGGGGCAGGTAGAGCATGTCGCCGGGCTCGAGGATCCAGTCCTGGCCTGCCTCGACCTCGAAGCGCTCGAGGATGCGCAGGTCGAGGCCGTCGAGGATCGCGGCGTCGTCGGGCACCTGGCCGCCGAGCTGCCAGCGTCGCCGGCCGCTGGCCTGGAGCAGGAAGACGTCGTACTGGTCCACGTGGGGGCCGACGCTGCCGCCGGGCGGTGCATAGCTGACCATGATGTCGTCGAGCCGCCAGCGGGGCAGGAAGGTGAAGTGCTCGAGCAGCGCGGCCACCTCGGGCACGTAGTGGTCCACCGCCTGCACCAGCAGGGTCCAGTCGCGCTCCGGGAGCCGGGCGAAGGTGGCCTCATCGAAGGGGCCGTGGCTGACCTGCCAGGAACCCGCGGGGGCGTGCTCCTCGACCAGGCGGGCCTCGATGTTCTCCTCGCAGGCCAGGCCCGCCAGCTCGTCGGGCTCGAGGGGACTCTCGAAGTCGGGGAAGGCGCCGCGGATCAGCAGCGGCTTGCGCTGCCAGTGCTCGCGCAGGAAGTCGGTGGCGGTTAGGCCGCCGAGCAATTGTAGCGGGGTATCGGAGGGCATGGGGACCACCTCGTATTGAAGCAGAAGCCTTGGTGGCTTGGAGTCGTGGCTTCGAGCCGCGGCTATCCCGGCGACAGGCCTGTGCGAGGGCGCTGTAAATACCTCCCTGTACGCTACCGATTCCCTGCGGCGCTCTCGCCTCCCGCTCCGCTTGCAGGGCCGGTGCTGGCCATCCATGGCCAGCCCGTTCGGAGCAGTGCTCCTCACCCCTGGAATCGGACCCTCTTCAGGCCTGTCCCCGGCGCCGCTTACCCTTCTGGCGCTCGGCGCTCGGCGCTCGGCGCTCGGCGCTCGGCGCTCGGCGCTTACAGCTTGCGAGCTTGCTCGCTGGCGTTGCCGATGTAGGTGGCCGGGGTCAGTGCCTTGAGCTCGTCCTTGACCTCGGCCGGCAGCTCCAGGGTGTCGATAAAGGCGGCGAAGCCGGCCTGGTCGATGCGCTTGCCGCGGGTCAGCTCCTTGAGCTTCTCGTAGGGCTTCTCGATACCGTAGCGGCGCATCACCGTCTGGATCGGCTCGGCCAGCACCTCCCAGCTGTTGTCGAGGTCCTCGGCCAGGCGCGCCGGATTGGCCTCGAGCTTGCCGATACCCTTCAGCGAGGCCTGGTAGGCGATCATGCCGTAGGCCAGGCCGACGCCGAGGTTGCGCAGCACCGTGGAGTCGGTCAGGTCGCGCTGCCAGCGGGAGATCGGCAGCTTCTCGGCCAGGTGGCCGAGCACGGCGTTGGCGAGCCCCAGGTTGCCCTCGGAGTTCTCGAAGTCGATCGGGTTCACCTTGTGGGGCATGGTGGAGGAGCCGATCTCGCCGGCCACGGTGCGCTGCTTGAAGTAGCCCAGCGAGATGTAGCCCCAGACGTCGCGGTCGAAGTCGATCAGCACGGTGTTGAAGCGGCAGATGGCGTCGAACAGCTCGGCGATGTAGTCGTGGGGCTCGATCTGGGTGGTATAGGGGTTGAAGGTCAGGCCCAGGCCCTCGACGAAGGTGCGGGCATTGGCCTCCCAGTCGACCTCCGGGTAGGTCGCCAGGTGGGCATTGTAGTTGCCCACGGCACCGTTGATCTTGCCGAGGATCTCCACGGCCTCGATCTGCCGGAGCTGGCGGCGCAGGCGGTAGGCGACGTTGGCCATCTCCTTGCCCAGGGTGGTGGGGCTCGCCGTCTGGCCGTGGGTGCGCGAGAGCATCGGCTGGGCGGCCTGTTCCTCGGCCAGGCGGGCCACCTCGTCGGCCACCTGGTGCATCATCGGCAGCAGGGTACCGAGGCCCTCCCGCAGCATCAGGCCGTGGGACAGGTTGTTGATGTCCTCGCTGGTACAGGCGAAGTGCACGAACTCGGTGATGGCGTGCAGCTCCGGCTGGTCGGCGATGCGCTCCTTGATGAAGTACTCCACCGCCTTGACGTCATGGTTGGTGGTGCGCTCGATCTCCTTGATGCGCTCGGCATCGGCCAACGAGAAGTCGCGCACCAGGGCGTCCAGGGCCGCGGTGGCCTCGGCGGAGAGCGGCGGCACCTCGGTGATCTGGGGGTGGCCGGCGAGGCGCTGCAGCCAGCGGGCCTCGACGGTGACCCGGGCACGGATCAGCCCGAACTCGCTGAAGTGCTCGCGCAGGGCCTCGGCCTTGCTGCCGTAGCGGCCGTCGACGGGGGAAAGGGCGGTGAGGGCGGTCAAGGGGAGAGACGTGGGCTGCATGGGCTCGTGTTCCGGATGGGCGTGAAGGGAAAGGTTCAGTTCAGGGTGTCGAGGGTCTTCTTGAGGGTGCCGCGCTGGAAGACCAGCTTCCAGCGGCGCCCCCCCTGCTGGTGCCAGAGCAGGGCGAAGCGGATGCCGGCGAGCAGGCAGGCGCGGACCCGCTCGGGCATCATGCGACTCTGCAGCAGCGAGGGGTCGCCCTGGACGACGATGCGTGTCTTGAAGGTCGAGATCGTCTCCTGGTAGGCCTCGCCGAGGCTGGCGATGACGTTCTCGTGGGTCTCGCCGAAGTGCTCGGCCTGGCCCTGGATGCGCGTGAGGCGTCGGCCCAGCTCGTCCATCATGTCGTCGTTGCCGCGCAGCTTGCTCATCAGCATCAGCAGCGAGAAGCCGTAGCGCATCACCACCGGGTTCGCCTGGCGTCGCCCCAGCACGCTCTCGAGGACCTCGAGTCCGCGGCGCAGGTTGTTGGGATGGCCGCCGTAGATGGCCTCGAAGCTCGACGGCTGGGTGTCCAGGGTGGCATGGATCAGGGTGTCCCAGGCGCGCTGGTCGACCTGGCCGGTGCGGGCCAGCTCGTCGACCAGGCTGGCGGCCTGGAAGACGCCGGCCAGCGCCAGGGTCTGGCGGGCCGCCGGGGTTTCCGGGGCGCGGTGGATCGGCGTGGTGCCGTTCATCGGCGGGCCTCCGGGGCGTTCCAGGTGTCACGGATCACGCCGCCGCCCAGGCAGACGTCTCCGTCATAGAGCACCAGCGACTGGCCCGGCGTCACCGCCCGCTGGGCGGCGTCGAAGCGGACCTCGACGCCGCCGTCGGCGTTGGCCCGCATGTGGCAGGGCACGTCGGCCTGGCGGTAGCGGGTCTTGGCGGTGAGGCGTCCCTCGCGGGCCGGTGGCTCGCCGGCCACCCAGTCCATGGCCTCGGTGGCCAGGCTGTCGGTGTAGAGCAGGGGGTGATGCTTGCCCTGGACGGCGATCAGCACGTTGCGCTCGAGGTCCTTGCCGGCCACGTACCAGGGCGCGTCCGGGTAGTCGGTCAGGCCGCCGATGCCGAGCCCCTGGCGCTGGCCCAGGGTGTAGTACATCAGCCCCATATGCTCGCCGATGACGTCGCCGTCCGGGGTCTCGATGGTGCCGGGCTGGGCCGGCAGGTACTGCTGCAGGAAGTCGCGGAAGCGGCGCTCGCCGATGAAGCAGATGCCGGTCGAATCCTTCTTGCTGGCCGTCACCAGGTCGTGGCGCTCGGCGAGGGCGCGGACCTCGGGCTTCTCCAGTTCGCCCACCGGGAAGAGGGTGCGGGCGATGGCGGCCTCGGGGACGGCGTGCAGGAAGTAGCTCTGGTCCTTGTTGGCATCGAGCCCCTTGAGCAGCCGTGGACGGTCGTCGCCATCGAGACGGCCGCGCCCCTGCCCTTGACGAACGTAATGGCCGGTGGCGATCCGCTCGGCGCCGAGCATCTCGGCGTACTCGAGGAACACCTTGAACTTGATCTCGCGATTGCAAAGGATGTCCGGGTTCGGGGTACGACCGGCCCGGTACTCGGCGAGGAAGTGCTCGAAGACGTTGTCCCAGTACTCGGCGGCGAAGTTCGCGGTGTGCAGGGGGATGCCGAGCCTGGCGCATACGGCCTCGGCGTCCGCCAGGTCGGCCTTGGCGGTGCAGTACTCGGTACCGTCGTCCTCGTCCCAGTTCTTCATGAACAGGCCTTCGACCTCGTAGCCCTGCTCGAGCAGCAGCAGGGCGGATACGGAGGAGTCGACACCGCCGGACATGCCGACGATGACCTTGCCTTGGGTGGCTGTCATGGCGTTCTCGGATTGGATGGGTCGCAAATGGGGCGAGATTATACCTGACTGGAGCTTGAAGCTCGAAGCCTGAAGCGGGAAGAAGACCCTTGATCCGATCTTTGGAGGCAACATGCTGTGTTTAGCTTCCAGCTTCCAGCTTCCAGCTTCCAGCTTCCAGCTTCCAGCTTCCAGCTTCCAGTTTCGCGCGAAGCGCGGCTAGCGCTCGTGCAGCACGTCCATGGGAAAGGTGCGCCCGGCCAGGGCGTCACGCAGCCGGCGCATCACCAGGGGGCTGCGCAGTCGGCCTTCCCGCTCCAGGGCCTCCAGCTCCTCGAGGGTCAGCCAGTGCACGGCGTGGATCGCCGGGTCGAGGGCGTTGCCGAGGTGGGCCAGGGCCATGCCGAAGAAGGCGTGGCTGTGGAAGGTCTTGCCGTCCGGGGCCTGGAAGACATAGAGGCCCAGGTAGTCGGTGATACCGACCTGCCAGGCGGTCTCCTCGCGGAGTTCGCGCAGGGCGGCGTCGCGGATGCGCTCGCCGGGCTCCAGGTGGCCGGCGGGCTGGTTGAACAGGGTGTGGGGGCCACCGCGGTCCTCCTCCACCATCAGGTAGCGGCCGGCGCGCTCCACCACGGTGGCGACGGTGACGAAGGGGTGCCAGCGGCTCATGGGCGTCTCCTCGGCGGGCCGCGGCGCTGGGCCGGCGGCTTGGGGGCGTGCAGGGTCTCACGGCGCCACTCGCCGGGCGCCAGCCCATCCAGCCGCCAGGGACCGATGGCCACCCGCACCAGGCGCAGGGTGGGAAAGCCGACGTGGGCGGTCATGCGCCGCACCTGGCGATTGCGGCCCTCGGCGATGGTCAGCTCGAGCCAGGTGGTGAGCGGGTGGCGCCGGGGGTCCAGCGGCGGGTCCCGCTCCGGCAGGCCACTCGCGTCGAGGCGACGGACCCTGGCCGGCCGGGTGAGGCCGTCCTTGAGCTCGACCCCGTCTCGCAGCGCCCGCAGGGCCGCCTCGTCGGGCTCGCCCTCCACCTGGACGCGATAGGTCTTGGGCTGCTTGTGGCGCGGATGGGCGATGCGATGGATCAGCTCGCCGTCATCGGAGAGCAACAGCAGGCCCTCCGAGTCGTGGTCCAGGCGCCCGGCGGGATAGATGCCCGGCACGTCGATGACGTCGGCCAGGGTCGCCCGACGCTCGCCCGTCGCCGCGGCACGGTCGGTGAACTGGGAGAGCATGCGGTAGGGCTTGTGCAGGAGATAGAGGGCGCTCATTCGACCAACGTCTTGCTACCATGGATTGTCGACAAATACGGGGTCAAGCCTACTCCGAGCCGTGGGGTGAATGCTATACTCCGCGCTCCACTGAACAGACCAGACAGGGGAGTTCTCAATGGGGTTTCAGAAAATTGTCGTTCCCGAAGGCGGCACCAAGATCACCGTCAACACCGACAACACCCTGAACGTGCCGAATGAGCCGATCATCCCGTTCATCGAGGGTGACGGTATCGGGATCGACGTGACGCCGGCCATGAAGATCGCCATCGATGCCGCCGTGCAGAAGGCCTACAACGGCGAGCGCAGGATCCACTGGATGGAGGTCTACGCCGGCGAGAAGGCCACCCAGGTCTACGACGCCGACACCTGGCTGCCGGAAGAGACCCTCGAAGCGGTCAAGGACTACGTGGTCTCCATCAAGGGCCCGCTGACCACCCCGGTGGGCGGTGGCATCCGCTCCCTGAACGTCGCCCTGCGCCAGAAGCTCGACCTCTACGTGTGCCAGCGCCCGGTGCGCTGGTTCGAGGGCGTGCCGAGCCCGGTGAAGAAGCCCGGTGACGTGGACATGGTGATCTTCCGCGAGAACTCCGAGGACATCTATGCCGGCGTCGAGTGGAAGGCCGGTACCCCGGAAGCCGACAAGGTGATCAAGTTCCTGCGCGAGGAAATGGGCGTCACCAACATCCGCTTCCCCGAGATGTGCGGCATCGGCGTCAAGCCGGTTTCCGAGGAAGGCACCAAGCGCCTGGTGCGTCAGGCCATCCAGTACGCGGTGGACAACGACCGCGCCTCGGTGACCCTGGTGCACAAGGGCAACATCATGAAGTTCACCGAGGGGGCCTTCAAGGACTGGGGCTACGAGATCGCCAAGGACGAGTTCGGCGCCGAGCTGCTCGACGGCGGCCCCTGGATGACCTTCAAGAACCCCAGGACCGGCAAGGACATCGTGGTCAAGGACGTGATCGCCGACGCCATGCTGCAGCAGATCCTGCTGCGTCCGGCCGAGTACGACGTCATCGCCACCCTGAACCTCAACGGCGACTACATCTCCGACGCCCTGGCCGCGGAAGTCGGCGGCATCGGCATCGCGCCGGGTGCCAACCTGTCCGACGCCGTGGCCATGTTCGAGGCGACCCACGGCACCGCGCCCAAGTACGCCGGTCAGGACAAGGTCAACCCGGGATCGCTGATCCTCTCCGCCGAGATGATGCTGCGCCACATGGGCTGGGTCGAGGCCGCCGACCTGGTGCTCAAGGGCATGGAGAAGGCCATCTCCAAGGGCGAGGTCACCTATGACTTCCATCGCCAGATGGAAAACGCCACCCTGTTCAAGTGCTCCGAGTTCGGCCAGGCCGTCGCCGATAACATGTAACGTCCGGCGCCGCGACCTGGGCCCCCGTTCGCCTGGCGGACGGGGGCCCTTTTGCGTGCTGGCCGCCACGGCGTGAACCCTGTCGCGCCAGAGGCGTCCAATCACGGTTGAGACGCTCCGCGGTGCTCGGCTTGTCGATATCGATAGTGATGCTTATGTTCAAGAGAAAGGAGGAGGGCATGGTGGACCGTCTCGCTGTGCCCCGAGCCGGGATGACGCGTCCCTCGGGGCCTGAGGAGGAAGGCGACGACGACCTGGCGGTCCAGGCGTCGGAGCCGGAGCTGGCGCAGCCGCCGATGTACAAGGTGGTGCTGCACAACGATGACTTCACGCCCATGGAGTTCGTCGTGGAGGTCCTGCAGAGCTTCTTCAACATGGACAACGAGACCGCGGTGCAGGTGATGCTGGCCGTGCATACCCAGGGCAAGGCCACCTGTGGCGTCTTCACCCGCGACATCGCGGAAACCAAGAGCCATCAAGTCAATCAATATGCGCGAGAGTGCCAGCATCCGTTGCTGTGCGACATCGAGGCAACGGATTGACCGTCGGCATGGTCGAAGGGAGGACCGGCGTGCGTTGGCGGGGTGACTTGCAACGCCGTCGTTTGTACCCGATGTTGATGATGCCGGACCGAGTTAGATCCGACGCAAGCCCTAAGCGGCGAGAAGGGGACTGCCATGCTGAGCAAAGAACTTGAACTGACCCTGAACACGGCCTTCACCGTGGCGCGTTCGAAGCGTCACGAGTTCATGACCGTGGAGCACCTGCTGCTGGCGCTGCTCGACAATGCCTCGGCGGCCGACGTGCTGCGTGCCTGTGGGGCCAACCTCGACAAGCTGCGGTCCGACCTGCAGGATTTCATCAATTCCACCACGCCGCTGATTCCCGAGGACCAGGGCGACCGCGAGACCCAGCCGACCCTGGGCTTCCAGCGCGTGTTGCAGCGTGCCGTCTTCCACGTGCAGTCCTCCGGCAAGAGCGAGGTCACCGGGGCCAACGTGCTGGTGGCGATCTTCTCCGAGCAGGAGAGCCAGGCCGTCTACTTCCTCAAGCAGCAGAACGTGGCCCGGGTGGACGCCGTCAACTACATCGCCCACGGCATCTCCAAGGTGTCCGGTCATGGCCAGAGCCCCAGTTCCCCGTCTCCCGAGGCGGAGGATGCCGAGGAGGCGGGCGGCGAGCCCGGTGGCAATCCGCTCACCGGCTACGCCACCAACCTCAACGAGCAGGCGCGGATGGGCAAGATCGATCCGCTGATCGGGCGTGACCACGAGCTCGAGCGGGTGGTGCAGATCCTCGCCCGGCGGCGCAAGAACAACCCCCTGCTGGTCGGCGAGGCCGGCGTCGGCAAGACCGCCATCGCCGAGGGGCTGGCCAAGCGCGTCGTCGAGGAGGACGTGCCCGAGGTGATCGGCGACGCCGTCGTCTACTCGCTGGACATGGGCGCGCTGCTGGCCGGCACCAAGTACCGCGGTGACTTCGAGAAGCGTCTCAAGAGCCTGCTGGCCGAACTGCGCAAGCAGCCCAATGCCATCCTGTTCATCGACGAGATCCACACGGTGATCGGCGCCGGGGCGGCCTCCGGCGGGGTGATGGACGCCTCCAACCTGCTCAAGCCGCTGCTGTCCTCCGGCGAACTGCGCTGCATCGGTTCCACCACCTTCCACGAGTTCCGCGGCATCTTCGAGAAGGACCGGGCGCTCGCCCGTCGCTTCCAGAAGGTCGATGTCATGGCGCCCTCGGTGGAGGACACCATCCGCATCCTCAAGGGGCTGCGCTCGCGCTTCGAGGAGCACCACCGCCTCAAGTACACCGATGCGGCCCTCGAGAGCGCCTCGCGGCTGGCGGATCGCTATATCAATGACCGCCACCTGCCCGACAAGGCCATCGACGTGATCGACGAGGCCGGGGCCCACCAGCGGCTGCTGCCGCCGGAGGTGCGGGTCGACACCATCGACGTCGACCAGGTCGAGGCGGTGGTCGCCTCCATCGCGCGGATCCCGCCGAAGAGCGTGTCCAGCTCCGATCGCAAGCTGCTGGCCAACATCGACCGCGACCTCAAGATGCTGGTGTTCGGCCAGGACGAGGCCATCGACAGCCTGGCGGCGGCCATCAAGCTGTCCCGGGCGGGCCTCAAGTCGCCGGACAAGCCGGTGGGCAGCTTCCTGTTCGCCGGTCCTACCGGGGTCGGCAAGACCGAGGTCGCCCGCCAGCTGGCCCATATCATGGGCATCGACCTGGTGCGCTTCGACATGTCCGAGTACATGGAACGCCACACCGTGTCGCGGCTGATCGGGGCCCCGCCGGGCTACGTCGGCTACGATCAGGGCGGCCTGCTGACCGAGGCGATCACCAAGCAGCCCCACTGCGTGCTGCTGCTCGACGAGGTCGAGAAGGCCCATCCGGAGGTCTTCAACCTGCTGCTGCAGGTGATGGACCATGGTCGCCTGACCGACAACAACGGCCGGGAGGCGGATTTCCGTCACGTGATCCTGATCATGACCTCCAATGCCGGGGTCGAGCAGGCCACGCGGCGGTCCATCGGCTTCCAGACCCAGGATCACTCCACCGATGCCATGGAGGTCATCCGCAAGACCTTCTCGCCGGAGTTCCGCAATCGCCTGGACGGCATCATCCAGTTCCATGCCCTGCCCACCGAGGTGGTGCGCAACGTGGTCGACAAGTTCCTGATCGAGCTCCAGGCGCAGTTGGACGAGAAGCGCGTGCAGCTCGACGTGGACGAGGCCGCCCGGGACTGGCTGGCCGAGAAGGGCTACGATCCGGACATGGGGGCCAGGCCCATGGCGCGGCTGATCCAGGAGAAGCTCAAGAAGCCGCTGGCCGAGCTGATCCTCTTCGGCGAGTTGGCCGAGCATGGCGGGGTGGTGCACGTCAGCGTCGAGGACGGCGAGCTGCACCTGGCCTCGGAGTCGGAGCTGGCCGACGCGCCCTGATCACGGCGCGTCAACCGCTCCCATGAACACAGCGCCCTGTCTGCGGACGGGGCGTTGTTCGTCTGGGGAGGCGCGATCGGTAGGGTGGGCCGGCGGGCCCGGTAGGGCTCAGCGGGAGCGGTAGACGATGCGACCCTTGGACAGGTCATAGGGAGTCAGCTCGACCTTGACCTTGTCACCGGTGAGGATCCGGATGTAGTTCTTGCGCATCTTGCCCGAGATGTGGGCGGTCACCACGTGGCCGTTCTCGAGTTCGACCCGGAACATGGTGTTGGGCAGCGTGTCGACGACGACGCCTTCCATTTCGATATGGTCTTCGCGTGCCATATAGGCGATTCCTCGCTGGTGATAACGAAAGAAGAACGGCACGTGATGCGGTGCGTCCGCCTGTGCCGATCAGGATAGCGCGATATTGTGCCGCATGCCGGTCGTCAAGGCAAAAAGGGCGGTGCCTTCAGGTGGGGATCAGGCGTCGCCAATGGCGTCCCTCGAGCATTTCCAGGGGCTGGAAGGCCTGCTTGTAGGCCATCTTGCGGCACTCGCGGATCCAGTAGCCCAGATAGACATGGGGCAGGCCCAGCTGCCGGGCGCGCTCGACCAGGCTGAGCACGGCGAAGGTGCCCAGCGAGCGGCGCTCGAAGGGCTCGTCAGGGTCGAAGAAGGTGTAGATGGCCGAGAGGCCGTGCTCCAGCTGGTCGAAGGCCGAGACGGCCAGCAGGCGGCCCTCGAGGCGCAGCTCCAGCAGGCGCGCATAGTCCTGGTCCAGGGTCAGGAAAGTGCGGTACTGCTCATGGCTCGGCGGATACATGTCGCCGTCGCTGTGCCGGGTACGGATGTACCGCGCATAGAGGGCATAGTGTTCGGCATCGAAGAGGGCGGGACGCACCCGCAGCTCGAGGTCGGCATTGCGACGGACCAGCTTGCGCTGGGTGCGGTTGGAGGCGAAGTCGGCCACCGGGATGCGCACGGAAATGCAGGCACTGCAGCCCTCGCAGTGGGGGCGGTAGAGGTGCCGGCCACTGCGGCGGAAGCCCAGCAGGGCGAGGGCATCGTAGACGCCCCCGCCCGGCGACTCCTGGGGGTCGAGAAACAGGGTCGTCGCCTCGCGTCCCGCCAGGTAGCTGCAGGTGTGCGGCACGGTCAGGAAGAACCGCAGGTCGCGTATCGGCTGCCGGGGAGTGTTGCTGCTCAAGGCTGCCGTCTCCTATGCATGCGGGGCCCGTTCATCGTGCGGCGTCGAGTCTCGCGAACGACCAGGCCGGCGCCAGGAGGGTGCAGGCCTCCTCGACCCGGGCGGTCTCCGGCATCTCGCTCAGCCACTGTTCAAGATAGCCGATGAACTCTTCCCGGGCGATGTCCCGGGCCCCCAGGCTGGCCAGGTGGGCGGTGTGCATCTGGCAGTCGATCAGCCGGCCGCCCTCGGCGGCCATGCTGCGTGCCAGGGCCACCAGGGCGACCTTGGAGGCGTCCGACACCCGGGAGAACATCGACTCGCCGAAGAATACCGGTCCCAGCGCGATGCCGTAGAGGCCGCCGACCAGGCGCCCCTCCTGCCATACCTCCACCGAGTGGGCCGCACCGAGGTGGTGCAGCCGGGCATAGGCGGCCTGCATCTCGGCGGTGATCCAGGTCTCGGGCTGGTCGTGACGGGGTGCCGCGCAGGCCGCGACCACGGCCTCGAAGGCGCTGTCGGCGGTCACCCGGAAGCCCCCGTTACGCAGGCGCTTGGCGAGGCTGCGGCGCACCCGCACCTCCTCGGGGAAGAGCACCATGCGCGGGTCCGGGCTCCACCACAGGATCGGCTGCCCCTCGCTGTACCAGGGGAAGATGCCGTGACGGTAGGCGGCGAGCAGCCAGGCCGGGCTCAGGTCGCCGCCGGCGGCCAGCAACCCGCCCGGGTCGGAGAGGGCGGTGGACACCGGGGGGAAGCGGACGGGGCGCTCGGGGAGCCAGGGCAGCATGGTGTCGTGTCTTCCGGATAACGTGAGTCCCCAGTGTGACGGGCCTGGTGACGGGGCTCAAGTCACCACCTGCCCCTGTGATGGTCGGCCTTGGCTCGGTATGATTGGTGCCCGTGGAATCTGGAAGACGCCGTGTGGCGCAAGGGGGATGGCCGCTTGACTGCCAAGAAGAAGTCCGCGCCGCACAGCCGTGCGGCGAACGCCAAGGAAACGGCAAGACGCTTCGGCCTTCGGCTGCAGGGGTCGGCGCGGGAAGGCGTCGTGATCCTGTTGCTGGCGGCCTGCGTCTTCCTGTTGCTGGCGCTGTACAGCTTTCGTCCGGAGGATCCGGGCTGGTCGCGCAGCGGCCCGGAGACCGAGGTGGCCAACTGGATGGGGGCCTTCGGGGCCTGGCTGGCCGATGTGCTCTATTCACTGTTCGGCGTCAGTGCCCTGTGGTGGCCCGGCATGCTGGGCTTCGCCGCCTGGTGGCTGATCCGCTCGCGGCAGGTGCACCTGGAGTGGGACGCTACCGCCCTGGCGGTGCGCTGCGGGGGGCTGGTCCTGCTGCTGCTGGGCACCACCACCCTGGGCGCGCTGCATTTCTATCATCCCGAGAGCACCCTGCCCTATGCCGCCGGGGGCATCCTCGGGGAGGGGCTGGTCGGCGCCCTGCTGCCCCTGGTGGGCAGCGGCGGCACCTCGCTGCTGGCACTGGCCGCCATCCTGTGTGGCGTGCCGCTGTTCACGGGACTGTCCTGGCTGACGGTAATGGACGAGCTGGGCCGCCTGGCCCTGCTGGCCTGGCGCTGGGTCGCCGAGCGCTTCGCCTTCCGGCGTGAGACCGAGGCGGAGGCGGTGGAAGAGCCGGCCCCGCGTCGTGAGGCGGCGCCGCAGCCGGCCGAGGAGCCGGCCGGCGAGCCCGACCAGGCGCTGCGTCCCGCCTGGTGGCGGCGACTGCTGCCGGGACGTGCCGAGTCGGTCGTGCCGGCACTGCAGGCCGCCGGCGGCCGTCGCGATCCCGGCTTCGGCGATGACGGCAAGACCGAGATCCCCTGGGACGTGCCCGAGCGCACGCCGTCCGCCAAGCGCCCCGAGGCGGCCTATACCGCCCGCGAGCCGAAGGTGTCGCTGGAGCCTTCCGTGTCCCTGGGCGCGGCGACCGGCGTCTCCCCCTCGCGCGAGACACCCTCGGCCGCGCGTCGCGACACGCCCGAGCCGCTCCGGGCGACTCGCGACGAGCCGGAGCCCGCCGAGGCCCCGTCATCGTCCGCGACCGCGCCCCGGGCCTCGGCCTTCGTGACGCCGAAGGCGCCGCCTTCCGCCGACCCCGCTCCGCGCGAGCCGTCGCTGTCCGCCCGGGACGAGCGACCGAGCCCCGCGCCGACCGGGCCGGACGAGCCCCGCGCCGAGGCGCGCCCGGCGGCCACCGGTGCCGAGGGCAGCGAGTCGGAGCCGACCGACGAAGATGCCGGCGCGCCCCACCCCCCGGGCACGCCGCGTCGGGTGCCCGAGGTCGTGCACGAGCCGATCCTGCCGGATGACGACGACGCGCCCCTGCCGCCCTGGCAGGCCGGTGCCCAGCCGGCCCCCGCGGAGCCGGCGTCGCCGCGCCCGGCCCCGCCCGAGAGGGCCTCGCGGCCCGGCACCCCGCCCCCGGTCGAGGAGCCGCCTGCCGCTGACGACGACGCCGCCCGGCAGGCCACCGCCGAGCAGGCCCGGGAGGCGGCGGACGACGATGATGGCCCCACCCTGTGGACCGTGGAGCACCTGCAGAACCAGCGGCCGGAGATGGAAGCCTTCGCCGACCCCGAGGGCGAGCTGCCCAGCCTGCGACTGCTGACTCCGCCGCAGTCCCATCAGCCCAATTACACCGACCAACAGCTGGCCGAGATGGCCGAGCTGCTGGAGGTGCGGCTGCGCGAGTACGGGGTCAAGGCCGAGGTGGTGGACACCTGGCCGGGGCCGGTGATCACGCGCTTCGAGATCAAGCCGGCGGCCGGGGTGAAGGTCTCCAAGATCAGCAACCTGGCCAAGGACCTGGCGCGCTCGCTGATGGTCAAGAGCGTGCGGGTGGTGGAGGTGATCCCGGGCCGACCCACGGTGGGCATCGAGATCCCCAACCCCCATCGGGCGATGATCCGCCTGCGCGAGGTGATCGATTCCGATCGCTATCAGCATGAGGCCTCGGCGCTGACCCTGGCGCTGGGTCAGGACATCGGCGGCGGTCCGGTGGTGGCCAACCTGGGCAAGATGCCCCACCTGCTGGTGGCGGGCACCACCGGCTCGGGCAAGTCGGTGGGGGTCAACGCCATGCTGATCTCCATGCTGCTCAAGGCCAAGCCCGACGAGGTCCGCATGATCATGGTGGACCCCAAGATGCTGGAGCTGTCGGTCTACGACGGCATCCCGCACCTGCTGGCACCGGTGGTCACCGACATGAAGGAGGCCGCCAACGCCCTGCGCTGGTGCGTGGCCGAGATGGAGCGCCGCTACAAGCTGATGGCCGCCATGGGGGTGCGCAACATCGCCGGCTTCAACGCCAAGCTCGACGAGGCCGACCGGGCCGGCGCCCAGGTCGCCGACCCGCTGTGGGAGCCCCAGCCCTGGGAGATGCACCAGGCGCCGCCGGTGCTCGAGAAGCTGCCCTATATCGTGGTGGTGATCGACGAGTTCGCCGACATGTTCATGATCGTCGGCAAGAAGGTCGAGGAGTTGATCGCGCGACTGGCGCAGAAGGCCCGCGCCGCCGGCATCCACCTGATTCTGGCTACCCAGCGGCCCTCGGTGGACGTGGTCACCGGCCTGATCAAGGCCAACATCCCCACCCGCATGGCCTTCCAGGTCTCCTCGAGGGTCGACTCGCGCACCATCCTCGATCAGGGCGGCGCCGAGAACCTGCTGGGCCACGGCGACATGCTCTACCTGCCGGCGGGATCCGGCATGCCGACCCGCGTGCACGGCGCCTTCGTCGATGACGACGAGGTGCACCGGGTGGTCGAGGACTGGAAGCGTCGCGGCGAGCCGGAGTACATCGAGGAGATCCTCTCCGGCGGCGTCTCCGCCGACGCCCTGGCCGGGCTCGAGGCAGAAGGCGGCGGCGGCGACGACGATGCCGAGCAGGACGCCCTCTACGATGAGGCCGTGGCCTTCGTCACCGAGAGCCGCCGGGCCTCCATCTCGGCGGTCCAGCGCCGCTTCAAGATCGGCTACAACCGGGCCGCCCGTCTGGTCGAGGCGATGGAGATGGCCGGCGTGGTCTCGACGATGGGCACCAACGGGGCCCGCGAGGTCCTGGCGCCGCCGCCGGCCGGCGACTGAGGGCGCCCCGATCATGCAACCACCATGCAAGCCGCGGCCGGGATGCAACCCGCCGCGGCACCTCGGGTCCGAGACACAGGACGCGACCATGGACCCGCTCAGGGAGACAGCAAAATGACAGTGAAGACGACCCTTGCCGCCCTGGCCCTGGCGGCGCTGGCCCCGGCCTCGGCGCTGGCCAGCGAAGGCGCCGACCGGCTGGCCCGGATGCTGGAGCCGGTGCAAACCTACGTCGCCGACTTCGACCAGCAGATCCTCGACAGCAGCGGCCAGCGCCTCCAGGAGGCCAGCGGACAGATGTGGCTGTCCCGCCCCGGGCGGTTCCGCTGGGAGGTGGAGGCACCCTACGAGCAGATCGTGGTGTCCGACGGCGAGCAGGTGACCCTCTATGACCCGGACCTGCAGCAGGCCACGGTCCAGGCGCTGGACGAGCGGGTCACCCATACCCCGGCGCTGCTGCTCTCCGGCAGTGCCGACGAGCTCACCGAGAGCTACGAGGTGTCGCGCAGCCAGCAGGGCGCGGCGGAGACCTTCACCCTGCTGCCGAAGAGTTCCGACACCCTGTTCGAGGAGCTCCAGCTGACCTTCTACGGCGAGCGGCTGGGCTTCCTGCAGATGACCGATAGCACCGGCCAGCGCACCGCCATCGAGTTCGATGACGTGCAGCAGAACGTCGAGGTGCCCGATGGACGCTTCCGCGTGGACCTGCCCGAGGGCACCGACGTGATCCGCGAATCCCGATAAGCGGGAACACCCGGCGACCCTGATCGCCCCCGGGGAGGCCTCCCCGGGGGCGATGTCGTTCAGGCCGCGTCGAGCGAGTGAGGCGACCGTCGCCACAGCCAGCCGTTCACCTGCAGGCTGGCGCCGAGCAGTGCCAGGCCGAAGAGGGCCAGGGCGTCGGCCTGGCCGAGGTGCTCCATCAGAGCGCCGATGACGACGACTGGCACACTGAAGCCGAGGTAGGCCATCAGGAAGAAGCCGGCGCTGGCGCGGGCAGGCCGGTCGCCGGCCGTATCCAGGACGCCGCTCAGGCCGCCCAGGTAGATGAACCCGTAGCAGGCGCTGCTGGCTCCCAGCGCGCCCAGCAGCACGCCGGCCAGGTGCCCCTCGAGGGCGCCCCAGGCGATCAGCGCGTAGGCCAGTGGCAGGATGACCAGGCCAAGGCGCACCGAGGTCGCCGGGACCAGGCGGCGGGCCAGGGGTTGGAAGAGGACGCCGCCGCTGCAGATGCCGAGAGTCGCGAAGCCGGACCAGGCCGAGAGGCCGTGTCGGTCCAGTACGTCGGGCAGGAGGGCGATGACCAGACCGACCGTGGCCCAGGCCAGCAGGATTGCCACGCCGAACGCCGCGCTGCCGGCCGGATAGGCGGGCAGGCGCACGCGAACGAGGTGAAGATCGATCCGCTCGCGGAGCGGCCCCGGGTCGAGCAACTGACCGACGGCATCCGACGGTGGATCGAACGGCACGGCGCCCCCGGCGAACGACTGCCGTCGATCCGCCGCCTCGCCGCGACCCAGGGCGTCAGCCGCAACATGGTCATCGAGGCCTACGAGCGCCTCGTCGCGCTGGGCTGGATCGTCTCGCGTCCCGGTTCGGGGTTCTACGTGGCCGACGGGGCCGTCGATGCGACGGAGCGGGAGGCGCGTTCGGGCATGGCGGACGTGTCCGATGAGATGTGGCATCTGTTCCAGCCCGAGGGCGAAAGCCTGCGACTGGGCTGTGGCTGGCTGCCCACCGCCTGGCGCAACGAGGAGGCCTTCGCCCATGCCCTGCGCCAGGTGACGCGGCAGTCGTCGACGGGCCTGTTCGAGTACGGCACGCCGCTGGGCTCGCCGGAGCTGCGTGTCCTGGTGCAGGAGCGCCTACGTGGCCTGGCCATCGAGGTTGACGCCAACCAGCTGCTGACCACCGGAGGCGGCAGTCAGGCGCTCGACGTCATCGTGCGCTGGATGCTGCGCCCGGGAGACACCGTGCTGGTCGAATCCCCCGGCTACTACAACCTGTTCGGGCTGCTGCATCTCCACCGGGTCAACGTCGTCGGCGTGCGCCGGACCGAGGAGGGCCCGGACCCGGCGCATCTCGAGGCGTTGCTCGAGCGCCACTCCCCCGGCTGTTCTTCTGCCATAGCGTCCTGCACAACCCCACGGGCACGACCCTGTCCCCGGAAGTTGCCCGGCGGGTGCTGGCGCTGGCCGAGCGACACGACCTGTGGATCGTCGAGGACGACATCTACGCCGATTTCCAGCAGACGGCCACCCCGCGGCTGGCCGCGCTGGATGGCCTCCGGCGAGTCCTCTACGTGGGCAGTTTCTCCAAGACCCTCTCCTGCTCGCTGCGCGTCGGTTTCATCGCCGCGCCGCCGGCGCTCGTCAGGCCGCTGGTCGACGTGAAGATGCTCAGCAATATCGCCAGCTCGCCTTTCGCCGAGCAGGTGGTGGCGACGCTGCTGCGCAACGGCAGCTATCGTCGGCTGGTGGACAGGCTGCGGCCGCGTCTGTCACGCCGCATGAGCACCGCCCTCGAACTAGCCCGTGAAGGTGGCTGGGAGCCGTACGCCATGCCCCGGGGCGGCATGTCCCTGTGGCTGCGCCACCCGGCGGTCGCCTCGTCCCGGGAACTGGTCGCCGGCGCGGGGCGCCGGGGCATCCGGTTGTCTCCCGGGGACGTCTTCCTGCCCGAGGCGAACGACTCGCCCTGGATTCGCCTCAACGTGGCCTATGTCGACGACGCCCGGGCACGAGCGTTCCTGGGCGATCCGCGATGACTCAGCGCGTCTCCCGATCGGCGGCCGCGTCGAGCTCGGCACGCCACTCCAGCATCTGGCCATAGCGTTTCTCCTGGCCGTTCGCCGTGGGCCGGTAGAAGCGTTCGTGGGGCACGTCCTCGGGCCAGCAGTCGTGGGCGCTGCCCGCGGGGTAACCGTGGGGCTCGTTGTGGGCGTAGCGGTAGCCGTCGCCGTGGCCCAGCGATTCCATCAGCTTGGTGGGGGCGTTGCGCAGGTAGGTGGGCACCTCGAGGCGCGGCTGGGCGGCGACGAAGGCCTTGGCGCGGTTCCAGGCCTGGTCCACGGCATTGCTCTTGGGGGCCACGGCCAGATGGATGGCGGCGTGGGCGATGGCGCGCTGGCCCTCGTAGTCGCCCAGGCGCAGATAGGCGTCCCAGGCCGCCATGGCCAGCGGCAGCGCCTTGGGATCGGCGTTGCCCACGTCCTCGGAGGCGATGGCGGTCAGCCGGCGGATCACGTCCAGCGGGTCGCCGCCGCCCTGGAGGAAGCGGGCGATGTAGAGCAGGGCGGCATCGGGGCGCGAGGAGCGCACCGACTTGTGGACGGCCGAGAGCAGATCGTAGTAGTGGTCGCCCTGCTTGTCGAAGGCGCTGGCCTGATGGCCGATGACGTCCTCCAGGGCCTCGCGGGGCAAGCGCTCGCCGTCGCCTTCCGGGATGGTGAAGTCGCAGGCGGTCTCCAGCAGCCCCAGGGCACGGCGCGCGTCCCCCGCCGCGGCCCGGGCCAGCAGGGCCAGCACCTCGTCGTCCACGGCGATGCGCCGAGCGCCCAGGCCATGGGATGCGTCGGCGAGGGCCTGGTGCAGTACCCGGATCAGCTCGTCCTCCGACAGCGCCTTGAGCACGTGGACCCGGGCCCGGGACAGCAGGGCAGAGTTGACCTCGAAGGAGGGGTTCTCGGTGGTGGCGCCGATCAGCGTCAGCAGGCCGGATTCCACATGGGGCAGCAGGGCATCCTGCTGGCTCTTGTTGAGCCGGTGGATCTCGTCGAGGAACAGCAGGGTGCCGCGTCCCTGCCCCTGGGCGGTCCGGGCGCGGTCCACCGCGGCGCGGATGTCCTTCACGCCGGCCATCACCGCCGACAGCCGCTCGAGGTGGGCGCCGGACTCCTCGGCGAGGATCTCCGCCAGGGTGGTCTTGCCGGTCCCCGGCGGCCCCCACAGGATCATCGAGCGCACCAGCCCGCTCTCGGCCATGCGGCGTAGTGGCTTGCCGGGCCCTACCAGGGCCTGCTGGCCGACATAGTCGGCGAGCCGGCGCGGTCGCATGCGCCAGGCCAGGGGCGCGGTCTCCTCGGACGTGGCCTGCTGGAACAGGTCCATTTCTGACTCCTCCGCTGACGGCTGCTAGAGTGGATACGTCCAATCTGGACTTTCGACCATGGACGGCGGGCAAACATCCCGCTGGCAGGCTAGCTTGATAACGCCATCGCGCATCACCGGGAACCCCTCGGGACAAGGCGAGTCGAATTCTAGGTGCCTTGCGTCCATGTGCCTGATTACAGAGGAGGCCTCCGCAATGCCCATGCTGAATCAACTGCGCCAGGATCATGCCAATATGGCCCGCATATTGCACGTTCTGCAGCTCAAGCAGAAGACCCTGGCGGCCGGTGAACGGCCGAATTTCCAGCTGGTACGCGAAGTCGTGGACTACATTCTCGACTACCAGGAAGGGTTCACCCAGCCCCTGGAGAAGGTCTGCACCGAGCGGCTGAAGCAGGTGGCCCCCGAATCCGAGGCGGTGACCGCGCGGCTTGCTAAGGATTATCGGGCGCTCAAGGCCCAGCTCAAGCGCCTGTCCGATGACCTCGACATGATCCTGATGGATGCGGTGATCCCCATGGACCGCTTCGCCGACGATCTCAGGGACTACGTGGAGGCGCACCGCGCCTACCTGCGCGACGAGCGGGAGCTGCTCTTCCCGATGATCGGTGAATATTTCCAGGACGGCGACCTCGAGACCCTCGCCGAGTCCTTGCCCGAGGGTGCCGCCGAGAAGCTGGAGCGCCTGCAGGAAGCCTACCCGGAACTCTACGCCGAACTGCGTGACGCGCCCGAGCCCGCGACCTGAGGGGTGCCATCCCACCCGACGGACCACGCCATCGCCCCGGGCGGTTCGGCGGGACCGTCCGGGCGTCGGATGACGCCATGCACCTTCGAGTCCGCGCCCGGCTGAGGTAGAATGCCCCGCATCCTGTGACGGGGCCTGACACTATGCCGGACACCTCCCTTGCCATTGCCTTGCCGACCGTGCCCTGCCGGGCGCCGCGGTGGTGGGCGACCGGCCTGTCGGGGATGGGCTGATGGCGGGGCCGATCCTGGTCTTCGATTCCGGAGTGGGCGGGCTCTCGGTGGTCGCGGCGCTGCGCCGACGGCTGCCGGAGGTGGCCCTTGCCTATGCCTGTGACAACGCCATGCTGCCTTATGGCGTCCGCGAGGACGACTGGCTGGTGGCCCGCATCCTGAGGGTCTGCCGGGCGGCGGTGGCCGCCAGTGGCTGCAGCGGCCTGGTGGTGGCCTGCAATACCGCCAGCACCCTGGCCCTCGAGGCGCTGCGCGCCAGCCTGTCGGTGCCGGTGGTGGGGACCGTGCCGGCGATCAAGCCGGCCGCGGGGCTGAGCGAGAGCCGCCATATCGGCCTGCTGGCGACCAGTGCCACCGTGGCGCGCCCCTACACCCTGCGGCTGATCGAGGACTTCGCCCGGGATTGCCGCGTCACACGCCTCGCCGCCGACCCCCTGGTGGGCGAGGCCGAGCGCCTGGTGCTCGGCGAGACACCCGACCTCGCCCGGCTGCGACGCGTGCTGGCGCCGCTCGAGGCACTGCCCGACCTCGATACCCTGGTGCTGGGGTGCACTCACTTCCCGCTGCTGCGGGACCGGCTCGCCGAGGCCGCTCCCCGGCCGCTGCGCTGGGTGGATTCCGGCGATGCCATCGCCCGGCGCACCGGGCAGGTCGTCGTCGACCCCCAGCGCCGCCCGGCGCGGGAGGTCGGCTGGATGACCGCGCCGTCGCCGGCCCTGGCGCGCGGGCTCGCCGGCTTCGGCTTCGTCGACAGTCGCCGGCTCGCCCTGGCCTGAGCGCCTCGGGCCACGTTCCCTTGCCTTTTCCTTTCGATCACCATTCAGGAGCCGCCGTGGCCATCCCCGTTGTCGATCCCGACCGCTATGACGACCAGCTCGCGGCCAAGCGCGAGCGCTTGACCGCGGACTTCGCCCGCTTCTCGCCCCCGCCGCTGGAGGTCTATCCTTCGCCGGCCAGCCACTACCGGCAGCGCTGCGAGTTCCGCCTGTGGCACGAAGGCGATGACCTCTTCTATGCGATGTTCGAGGTCGACCCGGCGGACCCCAAGCAGAAGACGGTGGTCAGGTTGGACGACTTCCCGGTGGCCAGCCGACGCATCAACACCTTGATGCCTCGGCTGCGCGAGGCCCTGCGCGACACGCCCGTGCTGCGCCACCGGCTCTTCCAGGTCGAGTTCCTCACCACCCTGTCCGGCGAGGCGCTGGTCACCCTGATCTATCATCGCCAGCTCGACGAGGCCTGGGAGGCCGAGGCGCGTGCCCTGGAGCGGGCGCTGGACATCATGATCATCGGTCGGGCCCGCAAGCAGCGTCGGGTGCTGACCCGGGACCACGTGTGGGAGCGCCTGGCCGTCGACGGTCGCGAGTTCGCCTACCAGCAGGTGGAGAACAGCTTCACCCAGCCCAACGCCGAGATCTGCCGGTCCATGCTGTCCTGGGCGCGGGACGTCACCGCCGGCAGCGGTGACCGCGACCTGGTGGAGCTGTATTGCGGCAACGGCAACTTCACCGTCGCACTGGCCGAGAACTTCCGCCGGGTGCTGGCCACCGAGATCTCGCGGACCTCGGTGGCCAGCGCCAGGGAGAACCTGGCGGCCAACGGCATCGCCAATGCCGAGGTGGGTCGCATGTCCGCCGAGGAGTTCGCCCAGGCCCTTCGCGGCGAGAAGGGCGGGCGGCGAGTCGCGGAGATGGGCCTCGACGACTACGATTTCTCCACGGTGCTGGTGGATCCGCCCCGGGCCGGGCTGGACGATGCCAGCTGCCGCCAACTCAGTGAGTACGAGCGGATTGTCTATATTTCGTGCAACCCGGAGACATTGGCGCACAACCTGGAGACCCTGACCCGAACCCATGAGGTGCAACGGTTCGCCCTGTTCGACCAGTTTCCCTGGACCCACCACTGCGAGTGCGGGGTGCTGCTGACCAAACGGGACTGATAACGGTCATGACGGGTTGCACCGGCCTTGTCAAGGCGCGATGCGCAACAGACATGCACCATGAGCAAAGCGGCATGTCGTTAGGGATGGCGCAGGGATTGACGTAAGCTCTTGACCCATGGGGTGGAAGGCCCGTTTCCCAACGTCAAGTGATCCCGGCCGCGTTTCGCGGCCGCTGGCAGTCGAGGTGATGGATGCTACAAGTCGCACACGAGGAGACCCGTCAGGATCTGCTCAAGCAGCTCACGGAACGGCTACAAAGCCGTCTGGACAAGGACAAGGCCGCGGCGGTCGACGCCTTCGCTCGGCTCTTCTACGCCAATGTGCCGGTGGAGGATCTCGCCGACCGACGGCTGGACGATCTCTATGGGGCGACCCTGTCGGTGTGGCACTTCATCCAGCAGCTCGAGCCCGAGGCGCCCAAGGTGCGGGTCTTCAACCCGGACTTCGAGGAGCATGGCTGGCAGTCGACCCACACCTTCGTCGCCGTGCTCCACGAGGACATGCCGTTTTTGGTCGACTCGGTGCGGGTGGAACTCAACCGTCGCGGCATGACCGTGCATGCCATCCACAATTCCGTGCTGGCCGTGGAGCGCGACCAGGCGTATTGCCTCAAGGCCGTGGCGGGGACGAAGGACGCCGGGGCGCCCGCGGCACGGGAGTCGCTGATTGCCATCGAGGTGGATCGCCACTCCGACCCGGCCGAGCTGGAGGATATCGAGGCCAGCCTGCAGGAAGTGTTGCGCGACGTGCGCACCGCCGTCCGCGACTTCGAGCCCATGTGCGAGCAGGCCCGGGCGGCCATCGCCGAGCTCGAGGCAAGCCGGCCCGAGCAGGTCGACCCCGAGGACCATTCCGAGGCCATCGCCTTCCTGAACTGGCTGCTCGAGGACAACTTCACCTTCCTCGGCTATGACGAGTACGAGGTCCAGGAGGACGGCACTCGCCAGCGCCTCGACAAGGTGCCCGGCAGTGAGCTCGGCGTGTTCCGCCTCGACCAGCCCCGCTACCGCGAGCGGATCCGCACCGACCTGGGCGTCGATGGCGACCAGTTCGTGCTGGTGCCCCAGCTTTTGTCCTTCGCCAAGAGTGCCCACCACGCCCGGATCCACCGACCGACCTACCCCGACTACATCTCCGTCGACCGCTACGACGAGCACGGCAACGTGATCGGTGAGCGGCGCTTCCTGGGCCTGTTCACCTCCACCGTCTACAACGAGTCGCCGCGCAACGTACCGATCCTGAGGCGCAAGCTCCAGTCGGTGATGGAGATCTCCGGCTTCAACCCGAAGGGGCACAACGGCAAGCAGCTGTTGCAGATCCTCGAGGTCTATCCCCGCGACGACCTCTTCCAGATCGACATCGACGAGCTGACCCAGACGGCGCTGGGCATCCTCGATATCCGCGAGCGTCGCCGGGTCCGGCTGTTCATCCGCGAGGACCGCTTCGGCAAGTTCTATTCCTGCCTGGTGTTCGTGCCCCGGGACGTGTTCTCCACCGAGCTGCGCCTGCGTCTCCAGGAGCTGCTGTGCGAGGAGCTCGACGCCACCTTCGGCGACTTCAACACCTACCTGTCGGAGTCGGTGCTCGCGCGGATCCAGTTCATCCTGCGCTTCAACGACCAGCGACCGGTGGACTACGACATCAAGCGCCTGGAAGACAAGCTGGTCAAGCTGGCCCGTAACTGGCGCGACGACCTGCTCAACGCCTCCATCGAAGGGTTCGGCGAGGAGCAGGCCAACCTGCTGATGAGCCGCTTCCGCGATGCCTTCCCGGCCAGCTACCGCGATGACTTCAGCGCCCGCACCGCGGTCTATGACCTGCAGCATATCGGCGAGCTCGACGACGGCACGTCCCTGGCGCTGTCGCTGTACCGGTTGATCGAGGAGGAGGGCAGCGGGGTCAACCTCAAGCTCTTCCATGCCGACGCGCCGATTCCGCTCTCCGACGTGCTGCCGATGATGGAGAACCTCGGGCTGCGGGTGCTCGGCGAGCGCCCCTACGAGGTCCAGGCCACCGATCGCTCCTACTGGATCCATGACTTCACCCTGGAGCACCACACCAGCGTCGAGGTGAACCTCCAGGAGATGCGCGAGCCGTTCATCGACGCCTTCCAGCGCATCTGGACCGGTGAGGCCGACAACGATGCCTTCAACCGGCTGATCATCGGCGCCAACCTGGACTGGCGGGAAGTGGCGATGCTGCGGGCCTATGCCCGCTACCTCAAGCAGATCCGCTTCGGCATGTCCCAGGACTACATCGCCACCACCCTGGTCAACCATCCCGAGATCACCCGGGAGCTGGTGACGCTGTTCGAGCTGCGCTTCGATCCCGCCGACCGTCCCGAGCCCAGCGAGATCACCGAGTGCGAGGCGCGCATCCTGGCGCTTCTGGACGAGGTCCCGAGCCTCAACGACGACCAGCTGCTGCGCCGCTACATGGAACTGATCCAGGCGACGCTGCGCACCAACTACTACCAGAAGGCCGACGACGGGCGCTTCAAGGACTACATCGCCATCAAGATGGAGCCCTCGCGGGTCTCCGGCATGCCCAAGCCGCGTCCCGCCTACGAGATCTTCGTCTGCTCGCCGCGGGTGGAGGGCGTGCACCTGCGGGGCGGCAAGGTGGCCCGCGGGGGGCTGCGCTGGTCGGACCGTCAAGAGGACTTCCGTACCGAGGTGCTCGGCCTGGTCAAGGCCCAGCAGGTCAAGAACGCGGTGATCGTGCCGGTGGGCGCCAAGGGTGGCTTCGTCTGCAAGCGCCTGCCGGAGGGGGGCGGTCGCGATGCCCTGCAGCAGGAGGCCATCGCCTGCTACAAGACCTTCATCCGCGCCCTGCTCGATGTCACCGACAACCTCGAGGGGGGCGAGGTGGTGCCGCCCCGCGACGTGGTCCGCCACGACGACAACGACATCTACCTGGTCGTGGCCGCGGACAAGGGCACCGCGACCTTCTCCGACATCGCCAACGAGATCTCCGCCGAGTACGGTCACTGGCTCGGGGACGCCTTCGCCTCCGGCGGGGCCAACGGCTATGACCACAAGAAGATGGGTATCACTGCCAAGGGCGCCTGGGAGTCGGTCAAGCGCCACTTCCGTGGCCTCGGCGTGAACACCCAGCAGGATGAGTTCAGCGTGCTGGGTATCGGCGACATGGCCGGCGACGTCTTCGGTAACGGCATGTTGCTCTCCGACCGGATCCGCCTGGTGGGGGCCTTCAACCACCTGCACATCTTCGTCGACCCCACCCCGGACCCCGCCGCCAGCTTCGCCGAACGCCAGCGCCTGTTCGCGATGCCGCGCTCCAGCTGGGAGGACTACGACACCTCGCTGATCTCCGAGGGCGGCGGCGTCTTTCCGCGCAGTGCCAAGTCGATCCGTATCACGCCGCAGATGAAGCAGGCCTTCGACATCCGCGAGGACAGGCTCTCGCCCAACGAGCTGATTCGCGCCATGCTGGTCTCCCGGGTCGACCTGATCTGGAACGGCGGGATCGGTACCTACGTCAAGAGCAGCGAGGAGACCGATACCCAGGTCGGCGACAAGGCCAATGATGCCCTGCGCATCGACGGGCGGGATCTCAACTGCCGCGTGGTCGGCGAGGGCGGCAACCTCGGCCTGACCCAGCGTGGCCGGATGGAGGCCGCCGCCAAGGGCGTACGCGTCAACACCGACTTCATCGACAACGCCGGCGGCGTCAACTGCTCCGACCACGAGGTCAACATCAAGATCCTCATCGACGAGGTGGTGGCTCGGGGCGACATGACCGAGAAGCAGCGCAACCAGTTGCTCGCCGAGATGACCGAGGAGGTCTCCGGCCTGGTGCTGCGGGACAACTATCGCCAGACCCAGGCCCTGGACCTCGCCGAGCTGCTCTCCCGGCAGGGCATCGGCCCCTTCCGCCGCTTCATCAGCGAGTTGGAGGCCGCCGGCCAGATCGACCGCGAACTGGAATTCCTGCCCAGCGACGAGGAGCTGCTCGAGCGGACCCATCACCACCAGGGCATGACTCTGCCGGAACTCGCGGTGCTGATCTCCTATGCCAAGAGCGTGCTCAAGGGCGACCTGATCATCTCCGACGTGCCGGATGACCCGACCATCATGCGTTACGTGGAGCATGTCTTCCCCGCGGTGCTGGTGGAGCGCTACCGCGACGAGATGTACGGGCACCGCCTGAAGCGTGAGATCGTGGCGACCCAGGTGGCCAACGACATGATCGACCACATGGGGGTGGTCTTCGTGCGCCGCCTGATCGACTCCACCGGCGCCGGCCGGGCGGACATCGCGCGAGCCTATGTCATCGCCCGGGACAGCTTCCAGCTGGCGCGTACCTGGGAGCAGGTCGAGGCGCTGGACAACCAGGTGCCGAGCCAGGTGCAGTACTCGATGATGCTCGACCTGATGCGCATGCTGCGCCGCGCCACCCGCTGGTTCCTGCGTCAGCGCACCGGCATGACCACCCGGGACGCCATCGACTACTTCGCCCCGCGCCTGGCTCAGTTGCAGGAGAACATCGGCAAGCGGCTGCGCGGCGAGGAGCATACCCAGTGGCAGCAGCGCCGCGACGAGCTGGTCGAGGCCGGCGTGCCCGAAGCCCTGGCCAGCACCGTGGCCGCGGCCAACAGCCTCTATGCGGCCCTGGGCATCATCCACACCGCCCGGCAGACCGGCGACAAGCCCCAGCGGGTCGCCGAGATCTTCTACGAGGTCGGCGCGCGTCTCGAGCTGCCGTGGATCCTGCAGCAGGTCACCCGTCTCGATGTCGCGGACAGCTGGCAGGCCAAGGCCCGGGAGACCTTCCGTGACGACATCGAGCGCCAGCAGCTCGCGCTGACGGCCAGCGTGCTCGGCATGGAGGATGGGCCTCGCGACACCGCCGAGCGCGTCGAGCGCTGGCTGTCGCTCCATGAGGGCATGCACCAGCGCTGGTGCCGCCTGATCGACGAGGTGGGCGGCGGCAGCCAGGGAGGCTTCCCGCTGTTTGCCGTCGCGGTCCGCGAACTGGTGGACCTGGCCGAGAGCAAAAGCGAGGCTTAGTCCGCTCCGGCCTCCCCGAGTCCCGCTCCGTGCGGGGCCTGAAACGCGAACCCCCGCCATCTGGCGGGGGTTCGCGTTCGTGGCCGGTATGGGCGGGGACGGGTTACAGCAGGAAGAGCGTGGCGAGGCCCAGAAAGGACATGAAGCCCACCACGTCGGTGACCGTGGTCAGCACCACCGAGCCCGACAGGGCCGGATCGATGCCCACCCGCTTGAGCAGCAGCGGGATGACGATGCCGGCCACGCCGGCGGCGAGCATGTTGATCACCAGGGCCACGGCGATGATCACGCCGATGCCGAGGTTGCCGAACCAGAGCACCGCCAGGACGGCCACCACCAGGGCCCACAGCAGGCCATTCAGGGCGGCGATGCCGACTTCCTTGCGCAGCAGCCAGTTGCTGTTGGTGCGACTGATCTGACCCAGCGCCAGGCCACGGATGGCCAGGGTCAGGGTCTGGCTGCCGGCGATGCCCCCCATGCTGGCGACGATCGGCATCAGCACCGCCAGGGCCACCAACTGGTCGAGGGCATCCTCGAAGCGCCCGATCACCCAGGCGGCCAGGAAGGCCGTGAGCAGGTTGATGCCGAGCCACACCGCCCGGCGCTTGGCGCTGGGCAGAACCGGGGCGAAGAGATCCTCCTCCTCGTCGAGGCCCGCCATGTTCATCAGTGCCTGCTCGGAGTGCTCGCGAATCACGTCGACGATGTCATCGATGACGATGCGGCCGAGCAGCAGACCCTGGTCGTCGACCACCGGTGCCGAGACCAGGTCGTGGGTCTGGAAGAGAGTGGCCACGTCCCGTGACTTCATGGCCACCTGGATGCTGTCCACCTCCGGGTCCATCAGGTCGGCCACTGCCTGCTCGGGGTCGTTGGCCACCAGCCTCGCCAGCGACAGCACGCCCATGAACAGGCCGTTGCGGTCGACCACCATCAGCGAGTGAGTGTTGTCCGGGACGGCCTCCCTCCAGCGCAGGAAGCGCTGTACCGTCTCCAGGCTGACGTCGGCCCGCACGGCGATGGTGTCGGTGCGCATCAGGCGCCCGGCCGAGTCCTCCTCGAAGGCCAGGGTCTCCCGCAGCCGGATGCGCTGCAGCTCGTCCATGGAGCGCAGCATGTCCTCGGCGACCTGCTGGGGCAGGTCCTCGAAGATCTCGGCGAGGTCGGTGGTGTCGAGTCCCGAGGTGGCCGCGACGATCTCGGCATGGTCCATGTCGTCGATGAGGGTGCTGCGGACCTCGTCATGGACATGCAGCAGCACCTCGCCGTCGACTTCCTGGGGGACGCGCTCCCAGAGCCGGATCCGCTCGCTGGGCGGCAGCGACTCCAGCAGCAGGGCGACCTCCGCGGGTTCCAGGTCGGCGATGACATCGTCGACCCTCTCCAGGTGCTCTTGTTCGAGGGCCAGGTGAATGCGCGACAGGCGGTGTTCCAGCGTCTCGGTCGTCTCGGTCATGTCGTCTCCCTGGCAGCGCGTCATCGAGGCTGACAAGCGGCCTCGATGTGTCCTAAGTCGGACTCCTATCTGTGCTTCAGTAGACCATAAAAGGCGCGTCCCATGGCAGGTGCCAGCGAAGGCTATCATGAGCCGGTCGAGGAGCTGACGAACCCCGCCGAAGGGCGGGGTTCGTCGTGACGGGGCGGCTGCGCTATACTCGCGCCCCGATTTCGGCCCGCGTGGTCCCGCCGCCCGTCAGGAGATGTCATGTATTCGCTTGCCCGCTCGCTGCTGTTCCGCCTCGACGCCGAGAAGGCCCATTCGGTCGCGCTCTCGGCGCTGGACCTGGCCGAACGCCTCGGGCTGTCGGGGCGGCTTGCTGGGGGGCGGGTCGAGGACCCGGTGGAGCTGATGGGCCTGCGCTTCCCCAATCGGGTCGGCCTGGCCGCGGGACTCGACAAGAACGCCGATCACCTGGATGCCCTGGGGGGCCTGGGCTTCGGCTTCGTCGAGGTGGGCACCGTGACGCCCAGGCCCCAGGACGGCAACCCCCGGCCACGGCTGTTCCGCCTGCCCGAGGCCGGGGCCATCATCAACCGCATGGGCTTCAACAACGCCGGCGTCGACCACCTGGTCGAGCGGGTCCGGCGCTCCCGCTATGCGGGCGTGATCGGCATCAACATCGGCAAGAACCTGACCACGCCGGTGGAGCGCGCGGTGGACGACTACCTCCTCTGCCTGCGCAAGGTGCATGCCCATGCCCATTACATCACCGTGAACATCTCCTCGCCGAATACCCCGGGACTGCGCAACCTGCAGTTCGGCGAGCACCTGGACCAGTTGCTGGGGACGTTGCGCGAGGAGGCGAGCCGGCTGGATCGCGAAAGCGGTCGGCAGGTGCCCCTGGCGGTCAAGATCGCCCCCGACATGGACACCGAGGAAGTGCGCCTGGTCGCGGCGAGCCTCGAGGCCAATGGCATCGAGGCGGTGATCGCCACCAACACCACCATCTCCCGGGACGCGGTGGCGGGCCTGCCCGGGGCCGACGAGCGGGGCGGCCTCTCGGGGCGGCCGGTGTTCGAGCCCTCCAACACGGTGATCCGCGAGCTGCGCCGTCACCTGCCGGACATGCCGATCATCGGGGTGGGCGGCATCGACAGCGGCCAGGCCGCGCTGGCCAAGGTCGAGGCCGGTGCCGACCTGGTGCAGCTCTATTCCGGCTTCATCTATCGGGGGCCGGCGCTGGTGGGGGAGTGCGCCCGGGCGCTTCAGGCGCGGCACCGGGTCTGAGCGGCACTAAAAAGCCCATGGCCGAGCCATGGGCTTGAGGGTACGTCCTGTCGACGAGGTGCGATCCACCCGGACTAGGGGGTCAGATCACCATGGGGTTCTTGTGAATACCGGAGACGCCCGTCATGCCGGACCATTGATCTCCACGACCTTCACGCCAACCGCTCATCCAGTACTCGCGTAGATTGATATCTTGACTCGGACAGTCATCACGGGAACGACCTGAGAGACCTGCCTTGTACCCATGCACATAGGCACGCTGGAAGCGATCACGTTTCTGTCGTTTCATTGGACTACCTCTTGCTAAGGTACCGATTGAATTCGACGCACAGAGGAACGTCGAACCCGTGTTGTCGGGTCCCGTAAGGCGGCGTAAGACGCCGCCAGTGAGAAAGACCCATTGACAGGAACGCATGCGTTGTCAGGTAGCTACCACCTCATAGATAGCGCAACCCGGTCACCGCTGTCGACAGCTGATTTGTAACAAGACGTACACCCGGTCGACACGATAAACGAGGCGGGCCAGAGGCCACGCCGATGGACATCCCATGAGCGATTCACGAGATCCTGATTCCCAGGCCTATCTGGCCACCTGCCCCAAGGGGCTCGAGCTGCTGCTGGCCGAGGAGCTGGCCGCGCTGGGGGCCGAGCCCGGCAAGACCACCGTGGCCGGGGTGCATTTCCGCGCCGACCTGGCCGGCGCCTACCGTGCCTGCCTCTGGTCACGCCTGGCCAATCGCGTGGTGCTGTGCCTGGCCCGGGAGGAGGGAATCGAGACTCCCGAGCAGCTGCGCGTGGCCACGGCAGCGGTGGACTGGCGGGCGCATCTGGCCCCCGGCGCGACCCTGGCGGTGGACTTCCACGGCCGCTCCGAGGCGATCCGCCATACCCGTTTCGGGGCCCAGACGGTCAAGGACGGGGTGGTGGATCGACTGTACGCCGAGGGGCTGGCCCGGCCCGACGTGGACACTCGCCGGCCCGACCTGCGCCTCTATGCGCACCTGCACCGGGGGCGCCTGACCCTGGGGGTGGACCTCTCCGGCGACAGCCTGCATCGCCGCGGCTATCGCCGCGACGTGGGCCATGCCCCCCTCAAGGAGAACCTGGCGGCGGTGCTGCTGGTGCGGGCCGGCTGGCCGGCGCTGGCCCGCCAGGGGGCGCCGCTGGTGGACCCCCTGTGCGGGGCCGGGACGCTGCTGATCGAGGCGGCGATGATCGCGGCCGACATCGCGCCCAATTTGCAGCGCGAGCGCTTCGGCTTCCACGGCTGGGCCGGTCACGACGCCGGCCTGTGGCACGAACTCAAGCGCGAGGCCGAGGCCCGGGCGAGCATCGGCCGCAAGCGCTGCCGATGCCGGCTGTACGGCTTCGACCAGAGCCCGCCGGCGCTGTCGGCGGCCAAGGCCAACGCCATGCGCGCCGGCATCCCGGCCCTGATCGAGCTCCAAGGGGCCAGCGTGACCGACCTGACCCGGCCGGCGGCGCTTAGCGAGCAGGATCGGGGGCTCGTGATCACCAACCCGCCCTATGGCGAGCGACTCGGCGAACTGCCGGAACTGGTCGGCCTCTATGCGGCGCTCGGTGAGCGGGCGCGCCATGCCTTCCCCGGCTGGCGCCTGGCGCTCTTCACCGCCAACCCCGACCTCGGCCACCGTACGGGGCTGCGCGCCTACAAGCACTATTCGCTGAAGAACGGGCCCCTGGATGCCCGGCTGCTGTTGATGGAGGTACCGCAAGGCGCGGCGGCCGGTGGGGGCGACGAGGCGCTCGAGGCGTCTGCCCCCGCGCCGCGTTCCGAGGGCGCGCAGATGTTCGCCAACCGCCTCGCGAAGAACCGCAAGCGGCTGAAGAAGTGGCTCAAGCGTTCCGGCGAGACGTGTTACCGGCTCTATGACGCCGACATGCCCGAGTATGCCCTGGCCATCGACGTCTACGGTGATCGGGTGCATGTCCAGGAATACGCCGCCCCGAAATCCGTGGATGCCGGCCAGGCCCAGAAGCGGCTGTTCGATGCCCTGGCGGTGATCCCCGAGGTGCTGGAGGTCGACCCGTCGCGGGTGGTGATCAAGCGTCGGGAGCGCCAGAGTGGCCGGGCCCAGTACCAGAAACAGGCGGCCAGCGGCGAGCGCTTCGAGGTCCGCGAGGGACGGGCGCGGTTGTGGGTGAACCTGCGCGACTACCTCGACACCGGGCTCTTCCTTGACCATCGGCCGGTGCGTCGCCTGCTGGCCGAGCTGGCCCCCGGCAAGCGCTTCCTCAACCTGTTCTGCTATACCGCCACGGCCACCGTGCAGGCGGCGCTCGGCACCGAGCGGGATGGCGGCGCCAGCGACAGCGTCAGCGTCGACCTGTCCAACACCTACCTCGACTGGGCCCGGGACAACTTCGCCCTCAATCGCCTGGACCCGTCTCGCCACCGGGTGGTGCGCGACGATTGCCTGCATTGGCTGGAGACCGCCGGTGGCCAGTTCGACCTGATCTTCCTGGATCCGCCGACCTTCTCCAATTCCAAGAAGATGGCCGAGACCCTGGACGTGCAGCGCGACCATGGCCGGCTGGTGCGCCTGGCCATGGCGCGCCTGGCCCCGGGCGGGACCCTGGTGTTCTCCAACAACCAGCGACGCTTCACCCTGGATGCCGATCTGGCCGCGCGCTACGCCGTGGAGGATATCTCGGCGAAGACCTTCGATCCGGACTTCACCCGTCGCCCGGACCTGCATCACTGCTTCCTGATCCGTCACCGTCAGGCGGACGAGGGGGAGGGCGCATGAGACCTTCGATCCGCTCTCGATCCGGCAAACGCCGCCCCGACCGGCATCACTGCTTCCTGATCCGTCACCGTCAGGCGGACGAGGGGGAGGGCGCATGATCCGCTTGACGCTCTACACCACCCTGGGCTGCCACCTCTGCGAAGCGCTGGAGGCCTGGCTGGGGCGACTGGCCAGCGACGAGGTCGCGCTGGAGCGGGTCGAGATCAGCGACGATGAGGCGCTGATGGCGCGCTATGGAGTGCGGATCCCGGTGCTGAGGGATGCCGAGGGAGGCGAGCTGGAACGCGGCTTCGAGCCGGCACGGCTGGCCGACTGGCTGGCGGCCCGGGGCTGGCTGGACGAGGCGGCCTGGCGTGCCGCCCAGGAAGGCGGGGGAGACCGCCCGGCGGCCCGGCGCGCGGAGACGCGCGGCGGACGCCGCTACCTGGGCTGACCCGGCCGCGCCGGGAGTTGTAAGCTTTAAGCTATAAGAGCAAACCGTTGCCGCAGGTAGGGTGAGAGGCAGCAAGCATGACGGTTTACGGCTCGAATGGATTGTCGGGTGCGCCCACCGGCTCGCTTACCCGACCTACGGCGTATCGAGCAGCGAGAGCTGGCTGACCGCGTCGCGCCCCTCGGCGCTGTGGTCATCGGCCTCGAGCACCTTGCGGAAGCCCCGGGAGGCCTGGATGGTGGTTTCGTCGTCGAGCCACATCATCGCCTGGGCGTGGTCGTCGGCGAGCTGGTGCTTCAGGCCGCCGAACTGGGTGCCGATCTGCCCCCAGGCGCGGCTGAAGATCCAGTCGCCGAACATGTCCTGATGGACATGTACCAGCACGTAGTCATGGTCGGTTTCCCAGCGGACGATCACGGCGGCTCCCGGTGTCGGCGGCGGCGCAGGGCAGCGCTGCTCGTGTAACATAGGCGGGTATTGTAAGCCCTCATGGCCGCTGAACAAGCCATGCGGGTCAAGTGGCAGGAGAGAATCATGCGAATCGTCGTCGACGCCAATGTGCCGGCCGCCATGGCATGCTTCGCGCCCCTGGGCGAGGTCGTGCGCCTCCCGGGTCGCGAGATCGATGCCGCCACGGTCCGCGAGGCCGATGCCCTGGTGGTGCGCTCCATCACCCGGGTCGACGAGGCCCTGGTGGCCGGATCGCGGTTGCGCTTCGTGGGGACCTGCACGATCGGCACCGACCATGTCGACCCGGCGGCCCTGGCCGAGCGGGGCATCGCCTTCGCCAGCGCCCCGGGCTGCAATGCCGAGGCGGTGGTAGACTATGTGCTGGCGAGCCTGGCCACCCTGGCCGAGCGCCAGGGCTTCCGGCTCCTCGAACGACGCGTGGGTATCGTCGGGGTGGGCAACGTCGGCGGGCGGTTGCTGGGGCGCCTCCAGTTGCTGGGTATCGACTGCCTGGCCTGCGACCCGCCGCGGGCCGAGCGGGAGGGCTCCGAGGGCTTCGTCGACCTGGATACCCTGATCGAGGCCTGCGACGTGCTGTGCCTGCACACGCCGCTGGTGCACGAGGGGCGCCATGCCACCCATCACCTGCTCGATGCCCGGCGCATCGCCGAGCTGGCGCCGGGCACCATCGTGCTCAATGCCGGCCGCGGCGACTGTCTCGCCGGCCAGGCCCTGCGGGGCCGACTCTCCGCCCAGGGCGACATCACCGCGGTGCTGGACGTCTGGGAAGGCGAGCCCGCCATCGACGCGGCCCTGCGGGACCTGGCGGCGATCGCCACGCCCCATGTCGCCGGTTACAGCCTCGACGGCAAGCTGCGCGGCACCCATCGCATCTACCAGGCACTGGCCCATCGCCTGGGTCTGCCGACCCGCCTGACCTTCGAGACGCTGGCGCCACCGCCGCCCGTGTCGAGTCTCATCCTCGACGCCGGCCTCGAGGTCGAGGACGCCCTGCGGCTATGCATGCGCGCCGTCTATGACGTGCGCCGGGATCACGACAGCCTGATCCGCGAGAGCCGCCGCCAGGGAGTGGCCAAGGGCTTCGATGCCTGTCGGGCGAGCTACCCGCTGCGCCGGGAGTTCGCGACCCTGGCGGTGACCCTGCGCCCGGGTGCCGACGTCCTGGCCGAGCCGCTGCGGGCCGCCGGCTTCCGGGTGGCGGTGGAGGTGTGAGGTGTGAGGGGCAAGTTGCGAGCTACGAGCTACGAGCAACACTAGCATCGCCCGCAGCCCGCAGCCCGCAGCCCGCAGCCCGCAGCCCGCAGCCCGCAGCCCGCAGCCCGCAGCTTACTGCCGGTAGGCCGCTTCCTTGAGGGCGCGGATGCGCTCGTCCAGTGGGGGGTGGCTGGCGAAGAGTTTCTCCATCAGGGAACGCGTCTGGCCCTTGGTGATGGCCATGGCCCGCAGGGTGTCCGGCATCTGGTCGGGCATCTGGGTCTCGGCCTTGAGCCGCGCCAGGGCATTGATCATGGCGCCGCTGCCGGCGAGCCGGGCGCCGGCGGCATCGGCGCGGTACTCGCGGAAGCGCGAGAACCAGGCGACGATGGCCGAGGCGATCAGGCCGAAGACGATCTCGGCGACGATCACCACCGCGAAATAGCCGAAGAAGCCCAGGCCCTCGCTGTCGTCCCGGCGCAGGAAGCTGTCCACCAGCTGGGCCACCACCCGGGCGAAGAACATCACGAAGGTGTTGAGCACCCCCTGGATCAGGGCCAGGGTGACCATGTCGCCGTTGGCCACGTGGCCGATCTCGTGGGCCAGCACCGCACGGATCTCCTCCGGGCGCATGCGGTTGAGCAGGCCGGCGGAGACGGCCACCAGGGCGTCGTCCTTGTTCCAGCCGGTGGCGAAGGCGTTGGATTGCTGGGCGGGGAAGATGCCGACCTCCGGCGTCTTGATGCCGGCATCCCGGGCCAGTTCGGCCACGGTATCCAGCAGCCACTTCTCGCTGTTGTTGGACGGCTGCTCGATGATCACCGTGCCGGTGGTGCGCTTGGCCATCCACTTGGAGATGAACAGCGACACCATCGAGCCGGCCATGCCGAAGATGAAGCAGAAGATCAGCAGGGCATTGAAGTTGATCCCTTGTGCGGTGAGGTAGGGCTCCACGCCGAGCAGGCGCAGGGTGATGCTGGCCACCAGGATCACCGCCAGGTTGGTGCCCAGGAAGAGCAGGATTCTCATCATTGCCGGAGGTCTCCCGTCGGGGTTGTCGCGTAGTGGCCGCACCGGCGAGGTGCGGCGTGAAGAAGCAGATGCTTAGATACGGCCTTTTGCGCCGGGTTTCAAGCGTGACGTCATCTATTAGCGATAGCGTGACAGGAAACGGGCGAACCGATCCAGGGCATCCTCGAGCTGGTCGGCCCAGGGCAGGGTGACGATGCGTACATGGTCCGGGTCCGGCCAGTTGAAGGCGGTGCCCTGGACCAGCAGGATCTTCTCCTGGAGCAGCAGATCCAGCACCAGTTGCTGGTCATCCTCGATATTGAACACCTTGGGGTCGAGCCGCGGGAAGGCGTAGAGCGCCCCCTTGGGCTTGACGCAGGACACGCCGGGAATGGCGTTGAGCTTGTCGTAGGTGATGTCGCGCTGCGCCAGCAGTCGGCCGCCGGGCAGGATCAGGTCGTTGATCGACTGATAGCCGCCCAGTGCGGTCTGGATGGCATGCTGGGCCGGCACGTTGGCGCACAGGCGCATCGAGGCCAGCATGTTGATGCCCTGCAGGAAGTCCTCCGCCCGCTGCTTGGCGATGTCGCCCGAGAAGGTCATCCAGCCACTGCGGAAACCGGCGCAGCGGTAGCTCTTGGACAGCCCGTTCATGGTCACCACCAGCTGATCCTCGGCGGCCAGCGAGCCGGTGGCCACATGTTCGGTGCCGTCGTAGAGGATCTTGTCGTAGATCTCGTCGGAGAACACCACCAGGTTGTGTTCGCGGGCGATAGCGAGCAGCTCGCGGACCACTTCCGGCGGATAGACGGCACCGGTGGGGTTGTTGGGGTTGATGATGACGATGGCCCGGGTGTGGCCGGTGACCTTCTCGCGGATGTCGGCCAGGTCCGGGGCCCAGTCGGCCTGCTCGTCGCACAGGTAGTGCACGGCTCGCCCGCCGGACAGGTTGGCCGCGGCGGTCCACAGCGGGTAGTCCGGCGCCGGGATCAGCACCTCGTCACCATCGTTGAGCAGCGCCTGCATGGCCATCACGATCAGCTCGGAGACACCGTTGCCGATGAAGATGTCCTCGATGCCGACGCCGGGGATCGCCTTGCGCTGGCATTCCTGCATGATCGCCTTGCGCGCCGAATACAGCCCCTTGGAGTCGCAGTAACCCTGGGCGGTGGGCAGGTTGCGCATCACGTCCTGGAGGATCTCCTCCGGTGCCTCGAAGCCGAATGGCGCAGGATTGCCGATATTCAGCTTGAGGATGCGCTGGCCTTCCTCTTCCAGCCGCTTGGCGTGGTCGAGCACCGGGCCGCGGATGTCGTAGCAGACATTGTCGAGCTTGTGCGATTTCCTGAGGGGGGCTGTATCCATGGGTCGGGTCCAGTGGTGTCCAGGTGCCGCTTGGGCGGCGGGTATCGGGGTGGGGCTAACGGTCGGCGGCGGTGTCGCCGCTGTCCTCGGTGGCGTCCTCGGCCGGGATGTCGGCCGGGGTCTCGAGAGTGAGCCGGCCGAGCTTGCCGTCGCGCAACTCGTGGAGCAGCACCTCGGCGCCGCGGTGCAGATCCACCTCGCCGCCGGCGCGCAGGCCTCCGCGCTTGCCGGCGATGGTGGTCAGGATGGCGTGGCCGTCGAAGCCGGCCAGCGCCAGCAGGTCGGGCCGGGCGTCGCCGTCGGCGTCGACCCGGTCGGCATCGGGGTTCGGCCGGTAGGCCGGCAGTTCCTTGAGCTTGTAGCGGGTGCTCAGGGCGTCGGGGTAGCGCCGGGCCAGCTCGGCGGCGGCCACCACCGCCACGTCCACATAGTCGATGGCGGTGTCGCGAATGGCGCCGCTGGCGGCCAGGCGGTAGGCACTGGCCTGGTCCTCGATCTTCGGCCACAGCACCCCGGGGGTGTCGATCAGGGCCACCTGGCCGGCGATGCGTACCTTCTGCTGGCGCTTGGTAACGGCCGGCTCGTTGCCGGTCTTGGCGATGGTGCGCCCGGCCAGGCCGTTGATCAGCGTGGACTTGCCCACGTTGGGAATGCCCATGACCATCACCCGCACATCCCGGTCGGCACGCACCTGGCCGGCCAGCTCATGGCACAGCCGGGGAATGCGCTTGAGGTCCCGGGCGTTGGTGGTGGTCACCGCCAGGGCCCGGGTATCGGGCTGGGCATCGAAATGGGCGGTCCATTCCCGGGTGCGCTCGGGATCGGCCAGGTCGGCTCGGGAGAGGATCTTGAGCACCGGCTTGTGGCGCGTGAGGCTCGCCAGCATGGGGTTGGCGCTGGAGTAGGGCAGGCGGGCATCGAGCACCTCGATCACCACGTCGATCTCCGGCAGCGCCTCGAGGATCTGGCGGCGCGCCTTGTTCATGTGTCCCGGGTACCAGCCGAGCATCGGGCCTCTCCTGCTTGCCATGTGAAACGGCCGACCATCATAGCAGATGGCCGGCCGTCTCAGGGCAGGGTGCGGCGTCTACTCGCCGGCGTGGAAATCGATGGCCACCGAATTGATGCAGTAGCGCTGGCCGGTGGTGTCCTGTGGCCCGTCGGGGAAGACGTGGCCGAGGTGGGCATTGCAGCGGGCACAGATGACCTCGGTACGCTGCATGCCATGGCTGTCGTCGGGCTGTTGCTCGACGCAGCCCGAGGAGAGGGGGCGGTCGAAACTCGGCCAGCCGCAGCCGGCATCGAACTTGTGCTCGTTCTCGAACAGCGGTGCATGACAACACACGCAGTGATAGATGCCGTGTTCCTCGGTGACCTGGTAGTCACCCGAGAAGGGCCGCTCGGTGCCTTTCTCCCGGGTCACGTGATATTGCTCGGGGGTGAGTTGCTCGCGCCACTCGGCGTCGCTCTTCTCGATCTTCCTTCGCATGGCCTGTCTCCTCGTCGCGGTGGAGCCTGCACCCTATTGTGACATCCAGGGTGGGCATTTTTTCCACCCCGGTTCGCCAACGCTCTACGGCCGGTGCCTCCCTCTGGAAGGGGTGGGCTTGACACCTTCAGGGGCGATGCGTAATATGCGCGCCATCTCGACGAGGCGAGCAACTGCGTCCCATTCGTCTAGTGGTCCAGGACACCGCCCTTTCACGGCGGGAACAGGGGTTCGAACCCCCTATGGGACGCCACTCGACTCATCAAGATACCGGAGTGCGGGAATAGCTCAGTGGTAGAGCATCGCCTTGCCAAGGCGAGGGTCGCGAGTTCGAATCTCGTTTCCCGCTCCAACCTCCCTTCGGGGAGGCTGGTTAGGAGTCAAGGGCCTGCGAGGGTCGCGAGCTAGTACACCAGTCCGCTGGAGTGCCAGCCCAGTCGAATCACGTTGCCGCTCCAATACGTCCCATTCGTCTAGTGGTCCAGGACACCGCCCTTTCACGGCGGGAACAGGGGTTCGAACCCCCTATGGGACGCCACCTTCCGGTGGTTTGACAATGCGAGACCTGCGGGAATAGCTCAGTGGTAGAGCATCGCCTTGCCAAGGCGAGGGTCGCGAGTTCGAATCTCGTTTCCCGCTCCAACCTTCCTTCGGGTAGGCTGGTTAGGAGTCAAGGACCTGCGAGGGTCGCGAGCTGGAGCGCCAGCCCGGTCGATCTCGTTTCCCGCTCCAATGCGTCCCATTCGTCTAGTGGCCTAGGACACCGCCCTTTCACGGCGGGAACAGGGGTTCGAACCCCCTATGGGACGCCACTTCGCATCGCCTTCCTTCCTGTAGAGCGGGAATAGCTCAGTGGTAGAGCATCGCCTTGCCAAGGCGAGGGTCGCGAGTTCGAATCTCGTTTCCCGCTCCATTCTGTTGTTCTGATGTACCCTTGGTGGCCAAGACTCGAGTCACGAGCCGGTGTGCCGGTCCAATCGAATCTCGTTTCCCGCTCCATTCTGTCGTTCTGATGTACCCTTGGTGGCCAAGACTCGAGTCACGAGCTGGTGCGCCAGCCCGGTGGAGTGCCACCCGGTCGATCTCGTGTCTCCTGCCAGCCGCCATCACGCCCCTTCTCGAGAAGCCTCTCGCAGCCATGCCGGCGGGACGTGGACATCTCCCTTTTCGTGGGAAGGGCTCAGAAGGCCCAGACCAGGGCGATCAGCAGCCCCCAGGCCAGCATGCTGGCGGCCATGATGGTGTCGGTGACCGACATCGCCTCCACGTCCTCGCGGATCCGGGGAGATATCGGCCAGTCGCCCGGCCCTGTCAAAGCGTTCGCGCGGGCCGATAACTTGAACCCATGACGATATGCCCTCATGTTGTGGGGCTTCGACGACATTCACCCAGCTTCCACAGGATCGCTCATGGCCGAACCGGCGCTGTCCATTCGTGGCCTGACCAAGGTCTATGGCAATGGCTTCCACGCCCTCAAGGGGATCGATCTCGATGTTGCCCAAGGCGACTTCTACGCCCTGCTGGGGCCCAATGGGGCGGGAAAGTCGACCACCCTCGGCGTGGTCTGCTCCCTGGTGCAGAAGACCGCCGGCAAGGTCACGATCTTCGGCATCGACATCGACACCGACTTCGCCCGCGCCAAGTATCACCTCGGCGTGGTGCCCCAGGAGTTCAACTTCAACCAGTTCGAGAAGGTCATCGACATCGTCATGGCCCAGGCCGGCTACTACGGCATGTCGCGCCGCGAGGCGCTGCCGCGGGCCGAGCAGCTGCTCCGCGACCTGGGCCTGTGGGACAAGCGCAACGGCAGCGCGCGGATGCTCTCCGGCGGCATGAAGCGCCGCCTGATGATCGCCCGGGCGCTGATCCACCGCCCGAAACTGCTGATCCTCGACGAGCCCACCGCCGGGGTCGACATCGAACTCCGCCGCAGCATGTGGGAGTACATGCGCCGCATCAACCGCGAGGAGGGCACCACCATCATCCTCACCACCCACTACCTCGAGGAAGCCGAGAGCCTGTGCCGGCACGTCGGCATCATCAATCACGGCAAGATCATCCGTAACACCAGCGTGCGCGAGCTGCTCGCCGAGCTGGATACCGAGACCTTCCTGCTCGACCTGGCGCATCCGGTCCAGGCGCCCCCCGAGGTGGCGGGATTCGAGGTCCGCCAGGTCGACGATGCCCAACTGGCGGTGGTGATCCATCGTGGCCAGCGACTCAACGCCGTCTTCGAGAGCCTGGGCGAGCAGGGCATCGAGGTGATGTCGATGCGCAACCGCGCCAACCGTCTCGAGGAGATGTTCGTCTCCATGGTGGAAGGCGGTCAGGGTGCCCTGGACGAGGATCGGGAGGCGCGCGCATGAATCCCATGCAGATCGCTATCGCGCTCTGGACCCTGGTGGTCAAGGAGATCAAGCGCTTCACGCGGATCTGGCCGCAGACCCTGCTGCCGCCGTCGATCACCATGACCATGTACTTCATCATCTTCGGCAACCTGATCGGCTCGCGCATCGGCGAGATGGACGGCTACAGCTACATGGACTTCATCGTCCCGGGGCTGATCATGATGTCGGTGATCACCAACAGCTACTCCAACGTGGCCTCCAGCTTCTTCTCCAACAAGTTCCAGCGCAGCGTGGAGGAGATGATGGTCTCGCCGATGCCCAACTGGGTGATCCTCTCCGGCTTCGTGCTCGGTGGCATGGCCCGTGGGCTTGGGGTGGGGGTGATCGTCACCGTCGTGTCGCTGTTCTTCACCCGCCTGGAGATGGCCCATCCGCTGCTCACCGTCGGCGTGGTGGTGCTGACCGCGGCGCTGTTCGCCATCGGCGGCTTCATCAATGCCCTGCTCGGCAAGAAGTTCGACGACATCTCCATCGTGCCGACCTTCGTGCTGACACCGCTGACCTACCTGGGCGGGGTCTTCTACTCGATCTCGCTGCTGCCGGCCTTCTGGCAGGGCGTCTCGATGCTCAACCCTATCCTCTACATGGTCAACGTCTTCCGCTACGGCTTCCTGGGCGTCTCCGACATCCCGGTGGGCTGGGCGCTGGCCGCCATCCTGGCGTTCATCGTGGTATTGTTCGGCATTGCCCTGTGGATGCTCGAGAACGGCAAGGGCATCAGGAGTTAAGCCATGACACACCATCGTCCCGAGACCCTCGCCCATGCCCCCCTGGGGCAGGCCTCGGCCTATCCCGAGCGCTACGATGCGGGGTTGCTATACCCCATCCCCCGCGCCGCCAACCGAGCGCCGCTGGGCATCGAGGAGGGGATCTTGCCCTTCGTGGGCGAGGACGAATGGCATGCCTTCGAGGTCTCCTGGCTCAATGCCCGGGGCAAGCCCATCGTCGCCGTAGCGCGTTTCCGGCTGCCGGCCGACTCCCCGCGGCTGATCGAGTCCAAGTCCTGGAAGCTCTACCTCAACGGCTTCAACCAGACTCGCTTCGCCTCCCAGGAAGAGGTGCAGGCGACCCTGGAACGGGACCTGGCCCAGGCCGCGGGGTCGGCCGTCGGCGTCGAGCTGTTCGGCGTGGACGACGAGGCGCTAGCGCCACGACGGTTGCCTGGCGAGTGCATCGATGACCGTGACATCGAGGTCAGCGACTACACGCCCAGTGCCGAGCATCTCAGGGTGGGCGAGGAGATCGTCGAGGAGACCCTGTATTCGCACCTGCTCAAGTCCAACTGTCCGGTGACCGGCCAGCCCGACTGGGGCAGCGTGCTGATCCGCTATCGCGGGCCGCGCCTGGACCGTGACGGCCTGCTGCGCTACCTGATCGGCTATCGCCAGCACCAGGACTTCCACGAGCACTGCGTCGAGCATATCTTCATGGACCTGATGGCCCGGGCCCGTCCCGAACGGCTGCTGGTGCTGGCACGCTACGTGCGCCGAGGTGGGCTCGACATCAGCCCCTGGCGGGCCACGCTGGGTGAACGGCCGCCCTCGGCGCTGCGTCTGGCACGACAGTGACCCAGGGACTTGGTAGAGTGACGAGAATTGTTCTCGTTTGAACCTCGCAAGGAGACCACAATGGATGCGATGACGCTGCTGCATGAACGCAGCTCCATGGGCAAGCTGATGGGCCCGGCGCCGACGTCCGAGCAGCGGGAGGCGATGTACCGCGCCGCCCTGCGGGCGCCGGATCACAAGGAACTGCGGCCGTGGCGCTTCATCGAGTTTTCCGGCGAGGGACTCGACCGCCTCGGCGAGCTGTTCGCCGAGGCCGAGTTCCGCGAGGACCCGCATGCCGAGGACGCCGTGCTCGACGCGGCGCGCAAGAAGCCCAAGCGGGCGCCGATGATCATCGCCGTGATCGCCAAGGTGGCCGCGGACGAGCCCAAGGTGCCCCGGGTGGAGCAGGTGATCTCCGCCGGCTGTGCCGCCCATGGCATCCTGCTCGCGGCCCATGCCCAGGGCCTTGGTGCCATGTGGCGCACCGGCAAGTACGCCTTCGACCCGACCGTGCGCAAGGGGCTCGGTCTCGGCGAGGAGGACGAGCTGGTGGCCTTCCTCTACCTGGGGCAGTTGGGGGGACGTCACCGGCCGCTGCCCGAGCACGACATCGACGACTTCGTGGAACGCTGGGACTGAGCATGCGCGAGATCGGCATTCCCCACCCGCGGCTGCCGCTGCCGCCGGTGGGCGAGCCAGACGAGCCGGCGGCCTTCCTCGCCTGGCTCGGCGAGGCCATCCCCATGGTCGAGCATCTGGGCATCGAGGCGATGCGCCGCGACGGCGATACGCTCGAATGGCGGCTGGCGCTGGTGCCCAGCCTCAACGACAAGGGCACCGGCTTCGGCGGGGCACTCACCGCCCAGACCACCCTGCTCGGCTGGTGCTGGACCACGCTCTGGCTGCGTCGACACGGCTATGATCGGGACGTGGTGGTGGCCGAGGCCGGCCAGCGCTTCCTGGCGCCGGTGACGGGCGACTACCGCATGGTCTGCATGCCGGAGGCCGAGGACGGTACCGCTCGCCTCGCCGAACGCCTGGAGCGTCGTGGAAAGGGACGCATCGTCCTCGTGCAGCAACTGTGGTGTGGTGACACCCTCTGCCTCGAGGCCCGCGGCAACTATGCCGTGCTGCCGGCCGGGTGAGGGCACTTCCCGCGACAGTGCCTTCACCAGACGAGATGGTGAAAAAGCCGAAAACCGGCTTGCATTCGCGGACTTAAGGCGATAGTATGCGCCCCGTTCTTGAGCAAAAGGCCACGCGCCAGAGCCTCGGGAATGACAATGCGGAGGGGTGTCCGAGTGGTCGAAGGAGCACGCCTGGAAAGTGTGTAAGTCGAAAGGCTTCGAGGGTTCGAATCCCTCCCCCTCCGCCATAGAATCTTGAAGGGGAATCAACCATCTAGGTTGATTCCCCTTCTTCGTTTCTGGCCGTTGGGGACGGATTTGGGAACCATCCTGGGAGCGGTCTAAAGCTCGAGGCACTGCTCGCTCGCGGTGAAGTTGTCCCGACCATTAGGCTAGCAGGGCCAACCGGCCATTCCTGCCTCACCTCGCGATGGCTCAGATCGGTAAGGCACGCGATCCTGATCGGCAGTCAGCCGTACAAGCAACACGTTGAACAGTCGCAATCCATGCTGCCCTTGCCTCTCGCGGCTCTCGCCGGGGGCGATGGCAGGCGCCGAGTCGGGTGACGCCAGGTGCCCCATGTCAATGGCCGGGAACACGTCAGTCAATCGGATCGCCTCCCGGCTTGCCAGGCCCCCTGTGGCCTCCATGCCCGCCGTGCCTGAACAGGTGCATGAGCGGGCAGGCGAGCACGACCAGCCAGGGCAGGGTGCCGAGCAGGTGCGCCCTGTGCTCCTCCCAGAGCAGGAAGTCCATTACCGCCAGGGCGATCGCCACCATCAGCCAGAAAGTGTCCTTGCTCGGCCGTCAGTCCAGCCAACTCCTTTCGTCATGCCAAGTCAGATCCTCACTCGGCGCAGCCGCAGGGCATTGCCCACCACCGAGACCGAGCTGAACGACATGGCCGCGGCGGCGATGATCGGCGACAGCAGTACCCCGAAGGCCGGGTAGAGCACGCCGGCGGCGATCGGCACGCCCAGGCTGTTGTAGCCGAAGGCGAAGACCAGGTTCTGCTTGATGTTGCGCATGGTGGCGCGGCTGAGCCGGCGGGCGCGCAGGATGCCGCGCAGGTCGCCCTTGACCAGGGTCACCCCGGCGCTCTCCATGGCCACGTCGGTGCCGGTGCCCATGGCGATGCCGACCTGGGCCTGGGCCAGGGCCGGGGCATCGTTGATGCCGTCGCCGGCCATGGCGACGAAGCGCCCCTCGGCCTGCAGTGCCTTGACCTTGTCCGCCTTTTGCTCCGGCAGCACCTCGGCGATGACCTCGTCGATGCCCAGGCGTCTGGCGACCGCCTGGGCGGTGGTCTGGCTGTCGCCGGTGAGCATCACGATACGGATGCCGTCCTCGTGCAGGCTGCGGATCGCCTCGGGGGTGGTCTCCTTGACCGGATCGGCCACCGCCACGAGTCCGGCGGGGCGGCCGTCGACGGCCACGAACATGGCCGTCTTGCCCTCGGCCCGCAGGGCCTCGGCGCGCTCGGCCAGTGCCTCGGCCTCGATCCCTTCGGCCTCCATCAGGGCGCGGTTGCCCAGTGCCACCGCCTGCTCGCCCACGCGCCCCTTGACGCCCTTGCCGGTGACCGACTCGAAGTCGGTGTAGCGCTCGGGGGAGACGCCGCGCTCCTCGGCACCCTGGACGATGGCCGCCGCCAGGGGATGCTCGCTGCCGCGTTCCAGGGTGGCGGCCAGGCGCAGCACCTGGTCTTCCTCGAAGCCCTCGGCGGCCACCACGTCCTGCAGCCGGGGGCGGCCCTCGGTGAGGGTGCCGGTCTTGTCGACGATCAGGGTATCGACCCGGCGCAACGTCTGGATGGCCTCGGCGTTCTTGAACAGCACGCCCAGCGAGGCGCCCTTGCCGCTGGCCACCATGATCGACATGGGCGTGGCCAGGCCCAGGGCACAGGGACAGGCGATGATCAGCACCGCCACGGCGTTGATCAGCGCATAGGCCATCGCCGGCTCGGGGCCCCAGACTCCCCAGACGATGAAGGTGGCAAGCGCCGCGAGCACCACGGTGGGCACGAAGACGCCGGCCACCACGTCCACCAGGTTCTGGATCGGCGCCCGGCTGCGACTGGCCTCGGCCACCATCTGCACGATCTGCGACAGCAGGGTGTCGCTACCCACCCGTTGGGCCTCGATCACCAGCGAGCCGGTGCCGTTGACGGTGGCGCCGATGACGCTCTCGCCCTGAACCTTTTCGACGGGGATGGGTTCGCCGGTGATCATCGACTCGTCCACGGAGGAGTTGCCCTCGACGACGACGCCGTCCACCGGGACCTTCTCGCCGGGGCGCACCCGTAGGTGGTCGCCGATCTGGACCCGTTCCAGCGGCACGTCCTCTTCATTGCCGTCGTCTCCGAGGCGACGCGCGGTCTTGGGCGCCAGGCCCAGCAGCGCCTTGATGGCGGCATTGGTCTGGCTGCGTGCGCGCAGTTCCATGACCTGGCCCACCAGCACCAGGGTGACGATGACCGCGGCGGCCTCGAAGTAGACCCCCACCTGGCCGCTTTCATGGCGGAAGGAGGGCGGGAAGAGCTGCGGGAACAGCGTGGCGATCACGCTGTACAGGTAGGCGACGCCCACCCCCAGGCCGATCAGGGTGAACATGTTGAGGTTCCAGCCGATCACCGAACGGTAGCCGCGTACGAAGAAGGGCCAGCCGCTCCACAGCACCACCGGCGTGGCCAGGGCGAGCTCGAGCCAGACGCGGATGCCGTGGGGCACCAGGGCGTCCATGTTCACGCCGGGGATCATGCCGCCCATGGCCAGGATGACCACCGGGACGGTGAGGACCACGCCGACCCAGAAGCGCCGGGTCATGTCGACCAGCTCGGGGTTCTGCTCCTCCTCGGCCGTCACCTGGCGCGGTTCCAGGGCCATGCCGCACTTGGGACACTCGCCGGGTTCGTCACGGACGATCTCCGGGTGCATGGGACAGGTCCATTCCGTCCTGGGCGCCGGTGCCTGGGGCGCCATGGGTTCCAGAGCCATGCCGCACTTGGGGCAATCGCCGGGTTCGTCGCGCACGACCTCCGGGTGCATGGGGCAGGTGTATCGGCCACCGGCCTGCTGACTCGCCGCCCCTCGGGTCCCCGCTGCACTCTCCTCGGTCAGCGCACCTTGTGAAGCATGCTGGTGACAGTGGTCCTGCTGGTGTTGCGTCATGGCATCGTCTCCATCACTTCCCTGCATGGCGTCGACCTCCTGGCCTGTCCCGATAGGAGTGAACCGACGAGGGTGTCGTTCAGAGGGCGGCTGTGGATCGCCGACCGCTGACTCGCTTTCAGCCTAAAACCCTTGTGTTACCCGAGGGTCAAGCAAGGGGGAGCATCAAGGGGGCGGATGGCACCAAACCTTGATCGACATCATGCAAATCCCGCCTTCCGGGGCGCCCGGTACTCGCTCGAGCAACGAAGCCGAGCCGAGGCTGAATGGGCGGAGCCTGTGTGGGGCGACATGGACATGTCGGTGAGCCATGCACGGCGCCGGCGTCCTCATCTCCCATGATAGACAGCCCCCAATGGGGCTAGGTGGGAGGTTCCCGGTTACTCCCAGTGTAGCCAGCGCCCGATGGTCGCTCGCACGCGCACGGGCAGTGCTTTCCAGGCCAGCGGAAGCAGGGTGATGGTGCCGAGCGCGAGCACGGTGAGGCCCGCTCGGCGCAGATCGTCGGAGGCGAGCTCGTCGCCGAAGTGTGCCAGCAGGAAGCTCGCCGGGAGCACCCCCAGCAGCGTCGCCACGGCAAAGCGCCAGGCTTTGAGGGGCGAGAGCCCCGCCGCGTAGCTGATGACATCGAACGAGATGAACGGCATGAGACGGGTGGCGAAAACGGCGGCCATCAGCGCATTCTGGGAGCCGATGAAGCGCTGCAGCGGGCCCGGGGCCGGGCGCACGCCCAACCAGGCCCTCAGGGCGTCATAGCCCAGCAGGCGAGCAATGCAAAAGGCGATCAGCGCGCCGGTTCCGGAGCCGATGGCGACATAGAGCGTTCCCCAGGCATGGCCATAGGCCGCGCCGGCGGCAAGCGCGATCGGTGCACTGGGGATCGGACTCATGACGATGGCAAGGGTCATCAGGCCGATGACCAGGGCCGGCCCCAGTGGGCCAACTCGTGTCACCGCCTGCTCGAGGGTGTCGCCGGTCAGCAGGGTATCCAGCGTCCCGGTGCGCCACAGCACTAGAGCGGAGGCAAGGAAGGCGGCGAGCAGCGCAACGCCCAGCAGGATGCGCCGCTTCGAGGCTCGGGATAAGCGGGAAGGGGCGCCGTCCTCCTGCTTCTGCTGCTTGGCCATGTCTCCCAACCCCGATCTCCCTCACCTGTCGCTGTACCCGCTCGGGCTCCTCGACGATGAAGGACCGCCGGTCGGCGAGTGCCATCGAAATCGAAGCACTGTCCTAACGGTGTGCCCGCTTCATTCGACGAAACCCCAGGACGGCGGCGGCGATCGCCAGTAGCACCATCACCCCGAGCACCCAGGTCGGCGCATAGAAGGTGGTATAGAGCTCCCACCCCAGCAGGCGAGGCAGGGCGGAAAAGAAGGTCGGGGCCCCGGCCAGGTGACCGCCCAGGGTGCCGGTCAGCGCGAACAGCCAGGCGCCCAGCAGTCCGAGCACCACCAGTGCCAGGCCGCGCAGGCCGCTGAAGGCATCACGGCCGCCGACCCACACCAGCACGAGCAGCATGAGATAGACCGCCAGGGACCAGAAGGCCATCAGCAGGTGGTTGCGCGTCAGTGGGCTGTGCAAGAGGGCCTCGAGGGACCAGACGCCATAGCCACTGAGCATGGTGGCCAGTGCCCCCAGCACCCCGAGGCCCAGCACCGGCAGCAGGGCGGCCCGGCAGAGGTCGGCGGCCCGTCCCCTGGCCAGCACGCCGACCAGGATCATCAGGCTGGCCAGCGCCCAGAAGGCGACGGGAAAGTGGGCGAGCATATGGTGCATGCCGGTCATGGTGTGCCTCCCGGGTAACGGCGTCTGAAGGCGGGCAGCAGGCCGATGAACAGGCCGGCCAGCAACAGCAGGCCGGCGACCAGGGTCAGGGCCCACTGGCGCTGGATGGTGTCCTGGAACTCCATCTCCACCCCATAGTGGGCCAACTGGCGCTCGTCGTGGTGGGCTCGCACCGGGAGCCCCGCCGCGATGTCTTCGGCGCCGGCGTGGGCCTCGCCGATCAACAGCGGCCAGTCGACCTGGCCGGGATAGTAGAGCGTCAGGTCGAACCACGGCTGGGACCAGTCCGGCGTGCCCTCCGCTACCGGCGAGGCGAGGATGTCGGCCTCGCGCTCCAGACCCAGAGAGTAGGGGAGGGACACGTAGTGCCAGCGGCTGCCCGTGGCGTTGCGGTGCACGGCGAAGGCCAGATCATAGCGCCCCTGCGCGATGAAGGCCTTGTCGTCCGGCTGGCCGGTGTCGAGGTCGCGGACCAGCGTCACGTCCCAGTAGCCGTCCGACCAGCGCGCGTTCCCGGCGACCCGGATGTCGCCCCGGGAACCCTCGCCCTCACGCAGCAGCCGGCGGGGGATGACGTCCCCCTCCTGCCAGTCGTGGTCGGGATCGAAGGGCACGGCGAAGGACTCGGCGAGGTAGTAGAGACCGTCGAAGTCGACGCGCTCGGCGGTGACATCCTCCCAGCGGAGGGCATGACGGCCGGTGGTCTCGGGGTCGAACATCCACTGGGGCCGGGCGTTCTCGGCGTCCCAGTTGGTGGTGTAGGGCCCCCGGCCGGCGTCGCTGTGGCGATGCTCACCGACCCACTGGTCGTCCGACAAGCCCACCGCATTGGAGCGGCCCGCCCGCCAGTGCCAGAGATCGAGGAAGTAGCCGCTCGCCTGCTGGGCCGCCAGCTGAGGCTCGTCGACGACGCTGTCCCACTCGGCGACGTCGCGACGCGTCTCGGGCAGGTGCTTGCGCACGTCGGTCTGGCCGAGGGTCTCGCCCAGGTAGGGATGGGCGGCCACGGCCTCGGCAGGGGCCTCGTCGCTGAAGAAACGCATGCGGTCGCCCACGGTGATGTAGCCGCCGTAGCGTCCGAAGTCGGGCACGGAGCCGTCGTCGACCAGCATGGTGACCCGGTCCTCGTAGGTGCCTTCCGGCTGGGGGCCGACGGTAGAGGCCCCATGGCGGACCCACTCGCCCTCCGTGTAGCGCAGCATGTCGTGATAGACATGCGGCCGCTCGGTCGGCCAGCGATAGCGGAACCAGATGCGTTCCCCGTCATGGGCCACCTTGACCTGCAGCGGCATGGTCAGCTGGTCGGGGATATAGAGGTTGCGGGCCGGGTCGTCGTGGATCACCCCGCTTCCCTGGGTGAGCCAGGCCAGTCCCAGGCCCACCAGGCCGCCGGCCAGGAGGAGAGGAATCGCCTTGTCGCGCATGCCGGACTCCCGCGGTAGAAGGGGTGCATTCAGCATAGTCACCCTTGAGGCAGGGCTCTTGATCGCGGTCAAGTCTTCGTCATGCATCGTGGCTGGCCAGCCGAAGCTGGCCTTGAGTTGCCCGTTTTGGTGATGTCGACCTTCACCGTCTGCCGGGAGTGATCTCCAGCTTGCCGGGCGTGACCCACATGTCACCGACAGGATCGATGTGGACCGTAGAGTCGTCCCTCCGGCCCGCGCCCAAGACGCTGGATACCCGCCGACATCCGATTACCGGATGCCGGCGGGGGATATGGCAGGCGCCATCCCTCGTTGATCACGCCGGGCGGTCGGCACGCGGCAATCGTCCCCTCAGGTCGATGCCGGGCAGGCCTCTCCCATCGCGCTCTGGTGGGAGACGTGCTCGGTGACGTGCCCGCATTCCCGGCAGGTGATGCAGTAGCGGTTGCCTTCCAGCGGGCGCAGGTCGAAGGCCGCCCATATGGGGCCTTCATGCGCCCTGATCTCCCTGGCGCCGCAGGGGCACATCGCCATCCAGCCGCCCGCGGGATCCGGCATCAGCTCGATCTCTTGCATGCTCGAATTCTCCTTTTCTCGTCCTTCAGCATGCCGGATCGGGCCGATGGTCGATGTAAGAGATCCCATATGCCGGCTGTACGCCTGAGCAGATGCCTTCTCGCCGAGCCGGGGGCGGCGGGTTGATGACTGGCGTGATCGCCGCACTGTACGGGGCCGGGGCATGGCTGCCAGGCGAGGAAGATGCAGCAGGAGCACGGCGATGATCGCTGACGCGAACTATCGCCGATCGCCTATGGAAGGCCGCGGCGATCGCGTGCGGCGAGGAGAGACAACGGGCACCAGGCTACAGGAGGTGATGCCAGTCCCCTCGCGTACCGATGGATCTGGGTTCGATCTGCATAGGGCATCATCCATCGAGCCCCCGGCCAGGGATCCGGCCGGGGGCTCGGTGTCGTCGTGACGCCATTCACCGCGATGCCGATTGCCGGCTTCTCCTTCGATCCGGTTGCTGGAAGCGGCATAGAGTCCAGCGGTGCCGCGCTCCTCGCCGGGTCCTGGCCTCGGGGGCCCCAGTGGATCGCCGGCCATGGCGTTGGAAGGCTCAGACCATGGCGGCCGTCGGCACCTCGGGCAGTTGCCGGACCCACTCCAGGGCAGTCGACTTCTCGCGAGTCGGGAAGGTCCGGATCTGCATGGTCCTGAACAGACGGTTCTCGAGTCGCGTCAGGTGACGCACCCAGTGCTTGTCGCTGAGCACCGCGGCCCGGTAGTAGCGATCCAGGTCGCCGACCTGGGTGAGGGCGTAGCCCAGGTCGCGAAGGAAGGCGGTGAACGTCATCCAGCGCATCTCATCGATTTCGGTGTAGAGACTGACGCGGGGATGGCTCTTCTTGATGGTCTCGATGGCCTCGATCGCCGGCTGCAGGTCGGCGGCGGTGACGCGACCGCTGACCCGCATCGCCACCACATGGTCGGCCCCCGGGGGCAGCAGTTCGAGCATCGCGGTTACCTCCTCGGTCGGGGGGAAGGGTGTCGTCGCCGCATAGTGAATGGACCGGCCGATGAGGGGCCGGTTCCCGCCCGCCAGGCGGTCACTGTCAGGAGACGGCGAGGATCGCCGACGCGGCACTACACTGGAGGAAACGACCGGAGACCGTGCCATGCAACCACGTATCAGCATGATCACCCTGGGCGTCGCCGACCTGGCGCGGGCCGTGCGCTTCTATGAGCAGGGGCTCGGCTGGCCGCGCCTCGAGTCGCCTCCCGAGGTGGCGTTCTTTCCCCTGAACGGGACCTGGCTGGGCCTCTATGGCCGTGAAGCGCTGGCCGAGGATGCCGGCGTGCCCGCCGAGGGCAGCGGCTTCGCCGGTGTCGCCCTGGCGCACAATGTTGCCAGCGAGGCCGAAGTGGACGAGGTGCTGGCGCTGGCCGTGCGGGCCGGCGGACGGCCGGTCAAGCCCGGACAGAGGGTGTTCTGGGGCGGGTATTCCGGCTATTTCGCCGACCCCGATGGCTACCTCTGGGAGGTCGCCCACAATCCCTTCCTGTGGATCGGGCCCGGCGTCGAGTGAGCGGGTCCCCGAGTGGCATCAGTGCGGCGCCGGATGATCCCCCATCTCGCGGTCCAGGCGGCGGGCCACCTCGCCGGGCGAGCCGGTGTGCCGGGCCAGCAGGTCGTAGGCCACCGGCACCACGAACAGCGTGAACAGCGTGGCGCTGGCCAGGCCGCAGAGGATCACCGTGCCGATCACCAGGCGGGTCTCGGCGCCGGCCCCGCTGGAAAGGATCAGCGGGACCGCTCCGGCCATGGTGGTGACGGCGGTCATCACCACCGGGCGCAGGCGGGTCACCGCGGCCTGCACCAGCGCCTCGTGGAAGGCCCAGCCCTGGTCGCGCAGCTGGTTGGCGAATTCCACGATCAGGATGCCGTTCTTGGCGGCCAGGCCCACCAGCATCACCAGGCCCACCTGGCTGTAGATGTTCAGCGATTGCCCGGTGAGGGTGAGCCCCAGCAGGGCGCCGACCATGGCCAGGGGCACGGTGGACATGATCACCAGGGGGTGGATGAAGCTCTCGAACTGGCCGGCCAGCACCAGGAACACCACCAGCACGCCCAGGCCCAGTAACAGGGTCGTCGCGCCGCTGGCTTCCAGGTAGTCCCGGGCCGCCCCCTTGACGTCCGTCTGGACCTCGTCGGGGAGGAGCTCGTCGACGCTGGCCTCCAGGTAGGCGAGGGCGTCGCCCAGGGCGTAGCCATCGGCCAGGTCGGCCTGGAGGGTGACGGCCCGCAGGCGGTTGTAGCGGTTCAGGGTACTGGGGCCCGCGAAGTCGGTCAGCGTGACCATGCTGGACAGCGGTACCAGCTCGCCGGAGCGCTCCGAGCGCACCATGATGCTATCCAGGGAGCGGGGACTGGGACGCGAGCCGCGCTCCCCCTCGAGGATGACGTCGTATTCCTGGCCGTCGTCCACGTAGCGGGTCACGGTGCGTCCCCCGAGCAGGGTCTCCAGGGTCTGGCCGATCTCGCTGACGGTGACGCCGAGGTCCGCCGCCCGGGTGTAGTCGATCTCCACCCGCAGCTGCGGCTGGTTCTCCTCGTAGTCGCTCTCCAGCCCGGTCAGGCGAGGATTGTCCTCGCGCACATGGGCGATCAGGGTGTCGCGCCACTCGGCGAGCTGATCAAAGGTGCCGCCGCCCAGCACGAACTGCATCGACTGCTCGATGTCCCGGCCGAAGCCCTGGCGCATCACCGGGAAGGTCCGCACCCCCGGCAGGTCGGCCAGTCGGGCGCTGACCTCGGCCATGATTGGCCAGGCCGGTCGCCGCTCCGCCCAGTCGGCGAGCCCCACGATGACGAAGCCGCCATTGAAGTTCTCGATGTTGCCCCAGCCCCGCGGGGCGCGGAGCAGCACCCGCTCGATCTCGCCGCGCTGGCGCATCGGCAGCAGCCGGGCCTCGATCTCGTCCATGTAGTCGAGCATGTAGTCGTAGGTGGCCCCGGGCGGGCCGTTGACCAGCACGAAGAAGGTGCCCCGGTCTTCCTGGGGGGTGTATTCCCGGGGCAACTGGGCGTTGAGCCAGAGCATGGCACCGAGCATCCCCGCGAACAGGGCCATCACCCCCCAGCGCCGGCGCAATACCCGCTCGAGCAGGGCCCGGTAGCCGGCGCGGGTGGCCGTCAGGGCGCGATGGACGCCGTGGGCCAGGCGGCCCTCGTGCATGTCCTTCTTGAGGATCTTGGAGGCCATCATCGGCGTCAGGGTCAGGGCCAGCAGCGTCGAGATGATCACGGCGGCGGCCAGCGTCAGGGCGAACTCCGAGAACAGCCGACCGATGTCGCCGCGCAGGGCGCTCAGCGGCACGAAGACGGCCACCAGTACCAGGGTGGTGGCGATCACCGCGAAGGCGATCTGGCGACTGCCGCGATAGGCGGCGACCAGGGCCGTCTCGCCGTGTTCCTGCATGCGCCGGTGGATGTTCTCCAGCATCACGATGGCATCGTCGACGATCAGGCCGATGGCCAGCACCAGCGCCAGCAGGGTCAGCAGGTTGATGGTGAAGCCCATGGCCGCCAGGGCGGCGAAGGTGCCGATCAGGGCGATCGGCACGGTGACGGCGGGGATCAGGGTGGTACGCAGGTTGCCGAGGAAGACGAAGATGGCCACCACCACCAGGCCCATGGCGATGAACAGGGTCTGCACGACCTGGCCGATGGCACCCGAGACGAAGGACGAGGCGTCGTAGTTGACCTGCAGCGCCATCCCCTCGGGCAGGGTGGGGGCGAGGCGGTCCCGCTCCGCCCGGACCGCCTCGGAGAGGGCCAGGACATTGGCGGTGGACTGCTTGATGATGCCCAGGCCGACCATGGGCACGCCATTGCCGCGGAACAGGGTACGTTCCTCCACCGCGCCGATCTCCACCCGGGCCACGTCGCCGAGCCGGACCAGATAGCCGCTCGCGCCCTGGTCGAGCACCAGGGCCCGGAAGTCCGCCGGGGTGGCGAAGCTGCGCGGCAGTCGCACCATGAACTGGCGGTCCTGGGACGCCACGGCGCCGCCGGGCAGCTCCACGTTCTCCTCGCGCAGGGCGTCCTCCACGTCGCCCACGGTCAGTCCCCGGGCCGCCAGGGCGTCGCCATCCAGCCAGATGCGCATGGCATACTCGCGGCCGCCGATGACCAGCACCCGCGAGACGCCGTCCTGCACGGAGAAGCGGTCGCTGAGGTAGCGCTCGGCGTAGTCGGTGAGCTCGCCGATGTCGTAGTCCGCGCCGGACAGGGCCAGCCACATGACCACGTCGGAGCCGGCATCGGCCTTCTGCACCTCGGGGGACTCGGCCTCATCCGGCAGGTTGCCGCGGGCGCCGGCGATGCGGTCGCGGATGTCGTTGGCCGCGGCGTCGATGTCCTTGTCCAGGCCGAACTCCACGTTGATGCTGGAGCGGCCATCCTCGCTGGAGGAGCTGATTACCTCGATCCCCGAGACGCCGGCGATGCGGTCCTCCAGCACTTGGGTGATGCGGGTTTCCACCACGCTGGCCGAGGCGCCGGGGTAGCGGGTGTCGATGCCGACCACCGGCGGGTCGATGGTGGGATATTCCTGCAGGGGCAGGCGGGTCAGGGCCAGCAGTCCGAAGGCCACGATCAGCGCGGCCAGGACCGTGGCCAGCACCGGCCGCTGGACGGAGATGTCGGACAGGCGCATCAGGCGCCCCCCGCGTCGCGGTCGGCCTCGAGCAGCTCGCGCACCGTGGTGGTGTCGTCGACGATGCCGAGCAGGCGCACCCGGGCCCCGTCGCGGGTCCGCTCGGCGCCGTGGCTGACCACCAGGTCTCCCGGCGAGAGGCCGGCGAGGATCTCCGCCTCCCCGGGGCGTCGTTCGCCCACTCGAACCCGGCGCCGCTCGACTCGCTCGTCGTCGTCCTCGTGGATCAGCAACACATAGTGGCGCTCCCCCTCCGGGATCAACGCCGACTCCGGCACCATCAGGGCATCCCGCGGGTGGCGGGCCAGGGTCACCTCCATCAGCATGCCGGGCCGCAGCCGTTCCTCCGGGTTCGCCAGCAGGGCGCGCACCGGCACGCTGCGGCTGACGGGATCGACCCGTGAGCCGATGGTGGCGATCTCGCCCTCGAAGGATGCCGCCGGGAAGGCCGCGCTGCGTGCGGTGAGGGTCATCCCCGAGGCCAGCGAGCCGAGCTCGACCTCGGGGACGCGAAAGTCCAGCTTCATGCGATCGAGCTTGTCCAGGGTGGCGAGCGCCATGCCCGGCGTGACCAGGGTGCCGACGCTGACGCGGCGGAAGCCCATCACGCCGTCGAAGGGGGCGCGGATGCGGTAGTTGGCAAGCCGTGCCTCCAGTGCCTCGATCTCGGCCTCCACCTGGCGCAGCCGGGCGCGGCTGTCCTCCACCTCGGCGCGCGGGGCCAGGTTGCGCTGCTCGAGCTGGGCCAGTCGGTTCACCGAGGCCAGGCGCTCATCGCGCAGGGCCTGGGCGGCGCGCAGCTCGGCGCGCTGCTCGGCGTCGGCGAGGTGGATCAGCATCTGGCCTGCCGTCACATGCTCGCCGCCCTCGAAGGCGATGTCGGCGATGATCTCGGTGACGGTGGCCGAGAGGGTCACGCTCTCGTCGGCCTCGAGGGTGCCGAGGGCCTCCAGGGGATCGGCCCAGTCGCTGAGCGTGGCTCGGGCGCCGATCACCGCGGTGCGCTCCTGGGCGGCCAGCGGCAGGGACAGGGTGAGGACGGAGAGCAGCATCAGGCCCAGCCGCCATCTGGCGGGGAGCCGGGTCGATCTCGGGGTCATGTAGGCTCGCAAGGTTCTGCGTGTCGATGAGAGACCGGGCATCCGGCCCGGCCAATTCAATACCGGCGAGCCCTTGGGCCCAGGCTCGCCGGCTTGGTTGCCGGCCAGTCTACCACCCCTACGACCCAGGCCCAGCCGGGAAAGTCGTCCTCGGCTGCAAGATAATCCTATACCCCCTGCAAGATCCTCCAAGCGTAACTGGACTGTAACCGCGATGCTCAAGTCCGTGGGCCGGCGGTAAGCGATGCCGGGTCTACAACAGCACGACGAGTCTGATCAGACACAACAGGAGATTTGATCATGAGCAAGCTGATGCAGGGTATCGAGCGCTTCTGGAAGGAAGAGGAAGGTACCGAGGTGGTGGAATGGGCCTTGGTGGGTGGGCTTATTGTGGCAGTGGGGGCGGGTATTTTTGTATTGATTGGAGAGAAGGTGGCAATCTATCTCGGTAATCTCAATACATCTCTGGGTTCGCCTACTGCTACAACTCCATAATCGTTATTATGATGAAATAATTACTGACAAGGATGTCGGTATTGTCCAATGAATAAATGCGAAGAGATATGCATCGTGGAACAGGTATTCTTGTTTATCAATCTACCATTGATGTTGCTTGTCTGGAGCGCAGCGGTTTCGGATCTACACGCTCAGCGTATCCCCAACTCTCTTGTTCTGGCCGGGGCTGCCATGGGACTAATGTTGCAGGGAGTGCTGGCAGGCCCGGGCGGTGCCCTGACCGCCATCTATGGGCTGTTGGTGGGGCTGGCGATTCTGATGCCCGGCTACCTGATGGGCTTTACCGGTGCCGGTGATGCAAAGCTAATGGCGGCGGCGGGGGCGTTTTTGGGACCGATGGGCGTATTACAGGTGGGGTTGGTCAGCATTGTTGTCGGCGGAATCATCGGACTTGTTTTTGCCATTTCGGCATTGTTCAAAAAGAGTTCAATATCCCCCTGGAGTCGCTACGGTTTGATGGTAAAGACGCTGGTGGTAACAGGGAGGCCGCTCTATATCGTGCCAAAAGAAGGCGAGGTGATGGGCAAGAAATTTCCATTTGCGGTGTCGATCGCCCTCGGGACGACCGCCTGGATGTTCTGGCGGATGCTTGGTTAGTTGGGAAGAAACAAGCGTCCATTACCAGGTCATTCGATAATGAAATAACAGGTTGTAACAATATGTGAGGTCGCTCATGTCCCAGGAAGCAGCAACATTACATGATGTCACAGCGGGTCATGCGGCGGCTCGGCAGGCACCGCGCCCGGCCACGGTGGAGGAGACCGGGCTTCCGTTGCTCTATTTGGCCGACCTGCTCTCCAAGCAGCTCATTGAGCGGGGAGCGGAGGATATTCATGAACTTAGTCGAGGCACGGCCCTGAGCGGTAGCGTGGTGGAGGAGATCTGCCACTTCCTGCGTCAGGACGCCCGAGCCGAGGTGCGCGGACAGGGGCGTTCCGGCTCCCTCGTGATCGGCCTGACCGACCGGGGGCGTGCCGCGGCCCTGGAGGCCCTGAGTCGGGATGGATACTCGGGCATGGCGCCCGTGCCCTTGGTGGATTACTGCCGCCATGTGAAGGCCCAGGCGCTGAGCAAGGTGGGGCTGGATCGCGACAACGTGATGGCGGCCTTTGCCGATACGGTGATCGATCCGGCATTGCTCGACCAGCTCGGCCCGGGGCTCCATTCGGGGCGGGCGATGTTCATCCACGGCGAGGCGGGCACCGGCAAGAGCTATATCGCGCGGCGCCTGATGCGACTCCTGCCGGGGGAGGTGCTGGTGCCTCATGCCATCCTGGTCGGTGGCAAGGCCGTTCGTTGCTTCGATGCGGCGGTCCACCATCCGGTGGCGGATGAACGGGGCGAGGTGTCCTCCCTCTACCTCGGGCAAGGGCACGATCCCCGCTATGTACGCTGCCTGCGTCCCTGCGTGGTCACCGGCGGTGAGTTGACCATGGGGCGACTCGAGGTGCAGTACGATGCGGCGACCCGCATCCACCAGGCGCCGGTCCAGATGCTCGCCAACAACGGCATGCTGGTGATCGATGACCTGGGCCGCCAGCGGATGACCACGACCGAGCTCTTCAATCGCTGGATCGTGCCGCTGGAAGAGCGGCGCGACTTCCTGTCGCTGAGCAACGGCCACCATTTCAGCGTGCCCTTCGACGTGGCCCTGGTGTTCTCCACCAACCTGGATCCGCTGGCCCTTGCCGATGCCGCCTTCCTGCGCCGGATCGGCTACAAGATTCGCTTCTCGTCCCTGGAGCGCCCGGCCTACCAGGCGATCTGGCAGCAGCAGTGCCGGGCTCTCGAGCTGGCCTATGCGCCCGAACTGGTCGACTACGTGATCGATGAGCTACATGCCCGCCATGACGTGCCGCTGCTGGCCTGTCATCCCCGCGATCTGCTCGGGCTGGCCAGGGATCGTCTCGAGTACTGGGGCGGCGAGGCGTTGGACCGCGACACCCTGGCCTGGGCGTGGCGCACCTATTTCGGAGACTTCAGCGACGATGAAGCCTCCAGCAACGGGAGGAAAGTCTCATGAAACGTAAGGGTATCGTTGCCATGTTCCTGGCGTCGCTGGTCATGGCCGCCGGTGCGGCCCTGGTCGCCATGAACTGGATGCAACAACAAGGCAGTGATGACGTGGCCAAAGTGAGCCGGGTGGTGGTGGCAAGCGTAGAGATTCCCTTCGGCTCTCGGGTGCAGTCATCGGATCTCAAGCTCATGCCCATGCCCCCCGAGTCGGTGCCCGAGGGCAGCTTCTCGGATATCGAGAGTGTGGTGGGGCGCGTCAACACCCAGGTGATCTACGCCGGCGAAATCCTGCACTCGGGCAGAGTCGTCGAGCACATGGAGGGCAGCGCCCTGGCTGCCGTGCTGGAGCAGGGCAAGCGGGCGATGAGCGTGCGGGTCGACGACGTGGTCGGCGTGGCCGGTTTCCTGCTGCCGGGCAATCGGGTGGATGTGGTGGCGACACAACGTAACAACGGTAGCCGCTCCAACGTGGAATCGAAGACCGTGCTGCAAAACCTCAAGGTGCTGGCGGTGGACCAGATCGCCTCCCAGGACCGCGACGACCCGGTCATCGTGCGGGCGGTGACCCTGGAGGTCACGCCGGACGAGGCCGAGACCCTGGTCGAGGCGACCCAGGAAGGCAAGGTGCAGCTGACCCTGCGCAATCCCATGGACAAGGACGACGACGTCTCGGACATGATGGCGGCGCAGCGCTCGGTGCTCAACCTTCCCGAGCCGGTGGAGAAGCCGGAACCGGCGCCGCGTCCGGTGGCGCGCCGGGCACCCATCCAGCACCAGGTCAGTGTCCTGCGCGGCACCCAGATGAGTACGGTAAGCGTCAAGAACTAGAGATTGCCCATAACTAATACAAAAGGGCTACTTTCAAGTTGGGACATCCTTATTAGCAAGGGGCGCAGGGGAGAAGTGTCATGACAAGGCGAAACATTGGACTCAAGTGGTTGATGGTGGCAGGGCTGAGCCTGTTGATGGCGGGTAACGCCACGAGTCTGCTTGCCCAGGAGGCGTTGACTCGGGAGGGGACCCGCCGTCTGGCGATGCCGCTGGAGGGGCGTGCGGAATCCGTGGCCGTCGAACTCAACAAGGGGCAGGTGCTGGCCTTCCCGAGGCCGGTACGGGTGGTCTCGGTGGGCAATCCCGAGGTGGCCGACATCGTGGTGATGGGCTCTCGTCAGCTCTATGTGCTGGGCAAGTCGACGGGCACGACCAATGTCGTCCTGTGGGACCGGCAGGAGGGGGTCGAGGGGGCGCTGAACGTGACCGTGACCCACGACCTCGGCACCCTCAAGAGCAACTTCCATGCCCTGTTGCCCGGCGAGAACATCCAGGTGCGCTCGGCCCAGGACACCATCGTGCTGAGTGGCGAGGTCTCGAGCGCCGAGCGACTGGAGACGGCGATGCGCCTGGCATCGCGCTATGCCGGCAGCGAGGAGGGCGTGCTTAACCTGATGCAGGTGGGGGGCGCCAACCAGGTGATGCTGGATGTGCGGGTGGCCGAGGTCTCGCGTTCCCTGGTCAAGCGTCTCGAAGCCAACTTCAACGTCTTCAATGTGGGATCTTCCGCGCTGCGGGTCGGCGCCGTCAGCGGCGGGGCCAGCTTTCCGGATGCCGTCTTCGAGGGAGCGGAAGGCCTCGGCGGGCGTCTGCCGGTGTTCGGCGGTGGTACGCCTGTCGGGCCGGTAGTCTCGGAGTTCTCGCCGGCGACCGCCAGCATCGATGATACCGGGATCTTCGCCAGCTATCAGCGCAGCGATTACCTGCTCAACCTGGTGCTGGACGCGGCCAGCCGTGAGGGCGTCGCCAAGATCCTCGCCGAGCCCAACCTGACCACCCTGACCGGCCAGCAGGCACAGTTCCTGGCCGGCGGGGAATTCCCGATTCCCGTGCCCCAGGGGGATGGTCAGGTCACCATCGACTACAAGGAGTTCGGGGTGGGGTTGCGCTTCCTGCCCGTGGTGCTGGATTCCGGGGCCATCAACCTGCAGGTGGATGTCTCGGTCTCGGACCTGGTGCCGGCCAATAGCCTGAGGATCGGGGTGGGAGACGAGTCGACCTCGCAGTTCTTCGTCCCGGCCCTGGTCCAGCGCAGCGCCAGTTCGACGCTCGAACTCGCCTCGGGCCAGACCATCGCCATCGCCGGCATGCTCAACGAGAGCCTGCGGGAGAACGTCTCCAAGCTGCCGGGGCTGGGGGAGTTGCCGGTACTGGGGGCGCTGTTCCGTAGCCAGGAGTTCATCAAGGAGCAGACCGAGCTGGTGATCTTCGTCACCCCAAGGCTGGCACGCTCCTTCGACCCTGAGCAGGCGAGACTGCCCACCGGCTCCTTCGTGCCACCCACCGATGTGGACTTCTATCTGCTGGGTAGCTTCAAGCCCGTCCTCGAGGAGGGGGAGCGCCGCAGGCCGCCGTCCGACCTCGAGCTCGAAATGATGTCCGGCCGCCCCGAGGGCGGTACCGAAGGCCGATTCGGTCATGACCTGTGAACCGCCTGCTGGGAGAAAGCGCCATGTCTCGTATCGCAATCGCATCATCGGCCCGTCGTCCGCTCATCGGCTGGCTGCTCACCACAGGCTGTGCCCTGGCGCTTGCCGGCTGCATGGCCCCACGGCCCGGCGCCGACCTGCCGGCCTTCGGCGACAGTGTCCGCCACACCAAGGCGATCCAGACCTATCAGCCCGGGGATCCCGTGCCCACCCTGGGCGGTGCCAAGGCCGCCGAGGCCATGCGGGGCTATCGAACCCCGGCGGGGGGGGCACAACAGTATTCGCCAATGAACACGACGACCTCCGTGTCGCTGCCCTGAAGGACGGGGTTAGCCGCTCCGTCGGTCCAGATCACGAGATCAAGGTCTAGTCGGCGACTCGACGAGACGGTGATGACACGCAGAGGCAAGGGGGAACCATGTACACAAGGCTGGAAATACTGCTGGCGGGACGGGCCAGGGAGGAACTGGAGGCGCTGGAGGCCCTGCTGCGCAGCCATGGCGACATTCATGTCCGCTCACGGCTGATGGTCAACGGCAATGTCGATCCGCTGGAGTCTTGCCCGGGTGGTAGGGAAGCCACGCCGGACGCCTTGATTCTGCTGGTGGGAGAGCAGTGGGAAGCGGAGCTCCTGGCCCTCTGCGAGCGGCCGGCGACGGAGCGTCTCCCGTTGCTGGTGGTAGGGCCGCGAGACAACGTCGAGCTGATCCGGCTGGCCATGCGGGCCGGTGCCAGGGACTATTTCTCGCCACCGGTGGATGACGGCGAGATCACCAGTTTCCTCCGGCAATTGTCCCGGGATCGAAGCGAGCGTGGCCCCAGTGAATCGGCCCGCTTGACCGCGGTGATCAATGCCAAGGGGGGATCGGGAGCCAGCCTGGTGGCAGCCAACCTCGCCCATCGGCTGGCCGTGAACGGTGGCAAGACATTGCTGCTGGACATGGACGTGCAGTTCGGTTCGATGCCGATGTATTTCAATCTCAGTCCCGAGCACGGCCTGATAAAAGCGCTCGAGGTCGTCGAGTCTCTCGATGGCCTGGCGCTGGAGGCCTATATCCAGCGGCATGTCAGCGGCCTGGAACTGCTGGCCTCGTCCCCCGATGACCGCATTGGCCTCGGCGAGGTACCCGAGGCCAGGGTGGAGCAGCTCCTGCAGGTCCTGTGTCAGGGGCATGACGAGGTGGTGGTCGACCTGCCGCGCTGGATCGGCGGCACGACCGCCTCGGTACTGGAGCGTGCTGACCACGTCCTGCTGGTGATGCAGCAGAGCGTGGCCCATCTGCACGATGCCCAGCGCCTTCGCGACATCCTGGTGCATGAGCTCAGGGTGCCGGCGTCACGGCTCCATCTGGTGATCAACCGCTTCGACAAGCGCAGCGACGTGAGCCTGGACGCGATTACCGACGTCCTGCCCGGGGTGAGGCTATATACGCTGCCCAACGACTTCCGGCTGGCAAGCCAGGGCATCAACGTGGGAACCCCGTTGATCGATCTTGCCCCGAAGGCAGCGCTGACCCGTCGGCTCCACCGGCTGGCCGATGCCCTCGACGAGCCTTCCCCTGATGCCGGTGGCCCTGTGCGCAAGTGGTCATTGCGGCTGTGGCCGCGTCGCGGGGCGCACTGAGTCGTGGCTGAGGGCGGCGTTCATCGATCAAGCGTGAGGAGAAACACCGATGGAAATTCGTGACCGTATGACGGGCGACGGCGACGAACGACCCTCCTGGGGGCGACGTGGCATGGCCGGTGGCGGCCTCTCCCAGGCGGAACAGGAGTGCAAGCAGCGACTCTTCCGCCAGTTGGTCAAGGTGATGGACCTGACGCTGCTCAGCACCCTGGACGAGCGGGAGGCACGGCAGCAGGTACAGCAGGTGTGCGAGTCGCTGATCAGCCGGGAGACGCTGCCCTTCAACGCCTCGGTGCGCCAGCGCATCGTCGCCGAACTTCAGGATGAGGTGCTGGGGCTGGGGCCACTCGAGACGCTGCTGGCCGACAAGACGGTCTCCGACATCCTGGTCAACGGCACCACCCCGATCTATGTGGAGCGGCGTGGCAAGCTGGAACAGACGATCCTGCGCTTCGACAGCGACCAGCACCTGATGACCATCATCGACCGGATCGTCTCCGGGGTGGGGCGGCGAATCGACGAGTCCTCGCCCATGGTGGATGCCCGCCTGAAGGATGGCTCGCGCGTCAATGCCGTGATCCCGCCACTGGCCATCGATGGCCCCATGCTGTCCATCCGGCGTTTCGCCGTGGATCGTCTCAGTGCCGAGGACCTGGTCGAGTACGGCAGCCTGTCGGCGGTCACCGCCCAGCTGCTGGAGAAGGTCGTCAAGGCGCGGCTCAATGTGCTGGTGTCGGGAGGCACCGGGGCGGGCAAGACGACCCTGCTCAACGTGCTATCGGGCTTCATCCCCCATGACGAGCGAATCGTCACCATCGAGGACTCGGCAGAACTGCAGCTGCAGCAACCCCATGTCGGACGCCTGGAGACCCGCCCCCCCAATATCGAGGGCAAGGGTGAGGTGTCCCAGCGGGATCTGGTGCGCAACAGCCTGCGCATGCGACCCGATCGCATCATCGTCGGCGAGGTGCGCGGCGGGGAGGCCTTCGACATGCTGCAGGCCATGAACACCGGCCACGACGGTTCCCTGACCACCATCCATGCCAATACCCCGCGCGATGCCCTGACGCGGGTCGAGAACATGGTGGCCATGAGCGGCTACCAGATCCCGCCCCAGGCGCTGCGGGCCCAGATCGCCTCGGCCATCGACGTGGTGGTCCAGGTCGAGCGCCAGGAAGACGGCGTGCGTCGCCTGGTGAGCGTCCAGGAGGTCAACGGCCAGGAGGGTGAGATCATCACCATGTCCGAGATCTTTCGCTTCGAGCGCGAGGGGGTCAACGAGGAAGGGCGCGTCATCGGCCGCTATGTCGCGACCGGGGTCGTCCCCGGCTTCTACGATCACCTCAAGCGCCGCGGCCTGGATCCAGGGCTCGAGGTATTTCAGGGGGGAGGGCAGCGGCCATGGAACTGATGGGTCTGGATATTGCGCTTTCCGATCGAGTGATCGTCATCGCCATGGTGTTCATCGCCGTCTTCCTGTTGATGCAGAGTTTCCTGGTCCCCGCCTTCGGCGAGAATCGCCAGGTTCAGAAGCGCCTGAGGAAGCGCATGCGTACGATCTCGGCCGAGAGTCAGCGCCATGAGCAGGTTTCGCTGGTACGCAAGAAGTACCTGCGTGAGCTGTCGGCCGTGGAAAGAATGCTGGAGTCATTGCCCGGCATGGAGCGCGTCGAGCGGCTGCTCGAGCAGGCCGGGCGTGAGACGCCGGCCTACCGGGTGGTGCTCGCAAGCCTGGCGCTGGGCGGCCTGTTGGGAGCGCTGGCGGCCTACCTGCTGCCGCTGCCCTGGCTAGGCGTGCCGATCGGTATTCTCCTGGCCTCGCTGCCTTTCCTGAAACTGGTCAGGGAGCGAGCGCGGCGAGTGGCCCGCATCGAGGAGCAGCTCCCCGATGCGCTGATCATCATGTCGCGTGCGCTGCGGGCCGGGCATCCCTTCATCGATGCCATGCACCTGGTGTCGGAGGAGCTCGCCGAGCCCATCGCCGGAGAGTTTCGCACCACCTTCATGGAGATCAACTACGGCGGAGACGTGAGAAACGCCCTGCTTGGCCTGCTGCAGCGGGTCCAGAGTGTGACTGTCATGGTCTTCGTGACCTCGGTGCTGATCCAGAAGGAGACCGGCGGCAACCTGGCGGAACTCCTGGATGGATTGGCCACGGTGGTACGCGACCGTTTCCGCTTCCATCGCAAGGTCAAGACCCTTTCCGCGCCGGGCCGCATGGCGGCCTGGATCCTTTCCCTTCTGCCCTTCGCGCTGGCCGGCATCCTGTCGCTGGTAGCACCCAGCTTTATCCCCATGCTGACTCAGGATCCGGTAGGGCGGCAACTCGTGGTGGCCGCCTTCGTGATGATCGTCATCGGGATACTCTGGCTGCGCAAGATCATCCGGATCGACGTCTAGAGGAGCCGGGAAATGGAAACGATAGGTAGTTTGATGCAGGGACTGAATGCGTATCTGCAGGATCCGGAACTCGTCCGGCTGGGGGTGGCTGTCCTGATGGGGCTTGCCATCTTCACCCTGTTGCTTGCGTTGATGCTGGTGGTAAAGGGCTTGTTCGACCCCGTGCGCCAGCGACTGCGGCATCTCGAGGGTAACGCCGCTGGTGCCACGTCCGGGACCGGTACGGCCGGGATGGACCAGTGGCTTGGGCCGTTGGGGGAGCGTCTGGCGCCGGACAAGGCGGAAACCCGCAGTCGTCTCGCCCGGGAATTGAGTTATGCCGGCAAGCGCTCTCCCTCGGCGAGCAGTGTTTTCCATGGCGTTAGGCTGATGCTGGCCGTCCTGCCTGCCACTCTGATGTTGCTGGCGTTCCCGCTGCTGAGGATCCCGCCGGCGATTGGCATCTCCCTGGTGGCAAGCCTTGCCATCGCCGGTTATCTGCTGCCGCGCTTCTGGCTCGAGCGGGCCATCAAGCGGCGTACCACGCTGTTGCGCCGCGGTTTGCCCGATGCCCTGGACCTGCTCGTGGTCTGCAGCGAAGCGGGACTGGGGCTGGTCGCCGCCATCCAGCGGGTCGCCAGGGATCTGGAGGTCAGTCATCCCGAGCTGGCCGATGAGCTTCACCTGTTCGGCATGCAGACCCGCGCCGGCATGGACAACAAGTCGGCACTGCGGGACCTGGAGGAGCGCACCGGAGTGGAGGACATCCGTGGCCTGGTGACCACCCTGCTGCAGAGCATGCGCTTCGGCACCAGCATCGCCCAGACCCTTCGTCTCTACGCGGAGGAATTGCGCGACAAGCGCACCCAGGAAGCCGAGGAGAAGGCGGCCAAGGTCAGTACCAAGATGCTCTTTCCGCTGATCTTCTGCATCTTTCCCAGCTTCTTCATCGTGGCCCTGGGGCCGCCGCTGCTGGGGGCCATGAGAGCGTTGTCGGCGGCCGGTCATTGAGCAGGATACTACTTCGCAAGGGAGTCAGATCCATGAACCATATGAATCATAAGTATCGTTTTCCCGTAGCCGGTCTCCTGCTTCTTTTCACCTTGGGAGGCTGTGCTACCCAGTCGGGGCCACAGGGCGGTGGGGACCCGTATGGGGCCCTGAGTGATGGCAACTCGTCGGTGGCCTACAGTACGGCTTTCCCGGTGGGCTCACCCGAGGAGGCCTATCGCAATGGTGATTCGGCCCTTCGGGCCGGCGACGCCGACCGGGCGCTCTTCGAGTATCTGCGTGGCCTGCAGATGGAGGATCGCCCCCAGGCCGACCCCCTCTATCGGGTGGGCGTCATCCACCATGGTCGAGGTAACACCGACCTGGCCGAGAAGGCCTATCGCTGGGCGCTGGACGTCGACTCACGTCATGCGGGTGCCGGCACGGCCATGGGGGTCCTGATGCTGGAGCAGCGCGATTTCGAACAGGCCGAGCAGTACCTGACGCCCATCGCGGCCCGCGCTGATGCCCCCTGGCAGGCTGACAACGCCCTGGGCGTGATCGCCGACATCCGTGGTCAGCATGAACAGGCGAGACGCCATTATGAGAAGGCCCTGCAGGTCAACCCCAGGATTCCACGAGTGCTCAATAACCTGGGGTATTCCTACTATCTCGTCGGCGACCTGGACGCAGCGAGGCTTCAGCTTCGTCAGGCCGTGAACGTCAACCCTCGCTACGAACTCGCCTGGCGTAACCTGGGGCTGGTCCATGCCAGGCAGGGCGACTACGACACCGCCATCGAGGCCGTGGCACGCCATGGTGATCGTGCAGAGGCCTACAACGACATCGGCTATATCTCGATGCTGGAAGGTCGCTTCGACCAGGCCATGGGCTTCTTCGAGGAGGCCATGCGACTGTCGCCTGCCTACTATGCCACCGCCGGAGAGAACGTCGAGAGCCTGAATCAGTTGATGCGGCGTAACGTGTCCCCAGCGACGAACTAGTCACTGACAAGGGAGGTATTGATCATGACCATGCCAGGATCACTGCGCCGACAGCGGGGCTCGGAAACCGTGGAGTTTGCCATCTCGGCCACCCTGCTGTTCCTGCTCCTGTTCGGCATCATCGAGTTCAGTGTTGCGCTCTTCGACAAGGCGACCCTGACCAACGCCAGTCGGGAAGGGGCGAGAACGGGGATCCTGTATCGGCCGGCCAGCCGGGATCTGGTGGCGGAGGATGCCGCCATCGAGCAGGCCATTCGGGATTATGCCGAGCAGTACCTGATTTCGCTAGGAGGGCCTGCCGAGATGGATATCACGGTTGAGCGCTTCGACAGGGATGCCAGTGGTGCTTTCGATGCCGGCGACGATCTGAGCGTGATCATCGATTACCCCTATCAGTTCCTGGTGCTTCCAAGCTTCATCGGTACCTTGGGCGGGACTTTCGCCCTTTCCACGACCACGGTGATGAGGGCGGAATGATGAGTACAAAGGTCAAGAAACCCGGGTCGCGGTGTCGTGGATCGTGTCGGCGACAAACGGGGGTTTCCATGGTTCTGGTGACCCTGGCGCTTTTCATGCTGCTGGCCTTCACTGCCCTGGCCGTGGATGGCGGCAACCTCTTCGTGGCTCGCAACGAGCTGCATAATGCGGCCGATGCGGGGTCGCTGGCCGGTGCCAGGTGGTTGTATACGGATGACGGCAGCGCCGTTGACCCGAATGCCAACCAGATTGCGACGGATGCGGCAGAGGCCAACGACAGCCAGAAGACCTCGGCGGAAGTCCTCAGTGCCCGGCGAGGGCACTGGAGCTTTGCTGATCGCAGCTTCACGGCCAACCCCTCCCTGGAGCCCGTGGATCTCTTCGGGCAGACGACCGAGGAACTGGATCTCAATCCCAATTTCATAAATGCCGTGGAGGTCGTCACCGCCCGGCAGCAGACCCAGGTGGAGGCCTTCTTTGGCAAGGTGCTGGGCTTCGACGGCTATGAGGTGGCGGCACGCTCGGTGGCCTATATCGGCTTCGCCGGTACCGTTCGGCCACACGACCTGGATCAGCCTATCGCCCTGTGCCAGCAGGCATTGCTGGACCCCGACGGCAACTATTCCTGTGACGTGGGGCGCTTCATACCGGAAGGCGACCAGACCGGTGGCTGGACCAACCTGCAGCACGGCGACAACGGCGCAACCAATGCCAACGAGTTGCGGGACCTGGTCTGTGGCGATGGCAATCCTGATCAACTGAACTATGGCGAGAACATCGAAACCAACAATGGCCAGGTGCAGTCGGCCTTCGCGGCCTTCTACGACTGTTGGGTGGAGGCTACCAACCGTGAGATCACCTGGACCCTGACCCTGCCGGTCGTCGACTGCGAGTCAGGGGTGGCGCCCACTAACGAGCTGGTCGGCGCGGTCACCGTGCATATCGTCTGGGTGATCAATAACAACCAACCTGAGAGCCAGATTGATACCCATGCGCCCGAGCGCATGAGCCTGGCACCGGACTCCGAGGACGTCGAATGGCGGGGCGACTGGGAAAACACCAGCACCAGCGGCCAGGAGCGCTGGGATGACTTCACCGGCCACTTCAGGTTGGAGAACCAGGATGGCGACCCGGCCGACTGGCGCAAGATGAGTATCTTCTTCCTGCCCAGCTGTTCCTATCATGAGCCCAAGGGGCAGACGGGGGGGGAGAATTTCGGCGTCCTGGCACGAATACCCGTGCTGGTCGATTGAGTGGCAAAAAGAGCCCCTTTGGCGCTGGTCACTGCCTTGTGTGACCGGCGCCCTTTTTGCTTCTACTGGCCCTGAGATGCCTGAGCGGTGTGTGTGGAGGTATTCCGCCCTACTTGACAGAGTGTTCCGGCTGCTTGGAGAGAGAGGCCGGTGAAGTGGTGGCCGCGGGCGGCAGCGGAGGCGTCTCGTCTGCAAGGGAACAGCGATAGGCGGAAGGGGATTGGCCCATCTGTCGATGGAAGGTACGGGTGAAGTAGGAGAGGTCACGAAAGCCCACGGCAAAGCAGATATCCGTGATGGTCACGGTGGGGTTCGCCAGCAGCCTTACCGCCTCCTCGATGCGGCGATTCAGCAGGTAATCCTGGAAGGTACAGCCGGTGTTGCGTTTGAATAGCCTGCTGAGCTGGAAGATACTCAGGCCACAGCTATCGGCAACCTCCGCCTGCGAGATTCGGCCGTCAAGGTGCCGCTCGATGTAGTCCATGGCCTTTTCCAGCGTAGCCTCGCGGGCAGAAGGTGCAGCATAGTGGAGTCGGGCATCCCGTGGCATCCGATTGCTGTATTCCAACGGCGTTAGTGCCGTATCGGCGTCAGCGGCCCCCAGCCGCAGGGTATGGAGTGTCTTCACCACGTCCATGAAACGTTGAAGGTCCAGGGGCTCGGCGAAGTAGTCCCACACCCGTGAGCGAAAGGCCCAGATCGCCAGCTCCTCCGAGTGGGCGTGGGTGATCATCAGCAGGGGCACGGATCTGGCGACCTGCTTCGCCCTGCGAAGGTCGGCAAGCCCTTGCTGGTCAGGATAATCGTAATGAAAGCAGGCGGCGAAGGGCGGCCTGGAGGTGAGGACCTCGACGACATCCTGCCCTGGGGGCAGGCATTCGACCGTATAGTCCCGATGTTTCAACTGCTTCAGGTATTCCTGGTCGGCAATGTCACTCCGGGTTCTCGGAATCACCAGTAGATAGTCATTTACCTTCATTCAGGCCCCCCTTGGGCTTCCCCGCCATAACGTCGCAGCTCCTATCAGGCGCGTTTCCTGGAGTGACATGAGTCATCTTATTCTTTATTAGTCTTTTAAAAATTAAAGATGGATAGTTTTGCCTTGATGAGATGTATTTGTCTCTCTGAGGTGTGTTTTTTATTAACCTATTGTTTTTAAGGTTTTTAATGGATATGTGTTTCCAGATAGCGACGCCCCGGTAACGATATGTTACAGAAACAAGCGTAGCCGTCACACAAAGTATTGCAAGACTAATTCTGGTAGGATGCCGCGCTTCTCACCCTCATCGGGGAGGACCTCTAGGCCCATGGCGGATCCGCAGGACAGCCAAACGACATAGGAACCATATGAATTCGCAGCCTGATGTGGTCGTCATCGGCGCGGGCGCGGCGGGACTGATGTGCGCCCTGACCGCCGGCTATGCCGGTCGGCGGGTGCTGGTGATCGATCATGCCAACAAGGCCGGCAAGAAGATCCTGATGTCCGGCGGCGGCCGCTGCAACTTCACCAACCTGGCCACCACCCCGGCCAACTTCTTCTCCGACAACCCGCATTTCTGCATCTCGGCGCTCAAGCGCTATCGCCCCGAGCATTTCGTCGAGCTGGTCGAGCGTCATGGCCTCGAGCATGTGGAGAAGGCGCCCGGGCAGCTGTTCTGTGCCGGGTCGGCGAAGGACCTGCTGGCCATCCTGCTGACCGAATGCGACTGGGCCGGTGTCGAGATCAGCCTCAAGACGTCGGTCTCGGCGCTGGAGCCCCGCGGGGAGGGACTGCGCCTGGCGACCTCGCGCGGGCGCATCGACGCCGGGGCGGTGGTGGTGGCCACCGGCGGCCTGTCGATCCCCACCATGGGGGCCACCGGCTTCGGCTATGACATCGCCCGGCAGTTCGGGCTCTCGGTCACCGACACCCGGGCCGCCCTGGTGCCGTTCACGCTGACCTCCCGGTGGAAGGCGAGAGCCGAGGCACTCTCGGGCCTCAGTCATGAGGTGGCGGTGCGCTGCCGGGGCGGCGCCTATCGCGAGCCCCTGCTGTTCACCCATCGGGGCCTGTCGGGACCGGCCATGCTGCAGATCTCCAGCCACTGGCGGCCCGGTGACAGCCTGGCCATCGACCTGCTGCCGGGGGTGGATGCCTTCGAGGCCCTGGTGGCGGCGCGGCGGGAAGCCCCCAGGCGGCGGGTCTCCACCTGGCTCGGCGAGCGCCTGCCGCGGCGCCTGGCCCAGGCCCTGGTCGAATGGCACGGCGACGACGGCCCCCTGGCCGAGTGCTCCAACGCCGAACTCGAGGCCTGGGCCGGCCGGCTCAATGCCTGGCGCCTGAAGCCCGCCGGCACCGAGGGCTGGCGCACCGCCGAGGTGACCCTGGGCGGGGTCGACACTCACGCGCTGTCGTCGAAGACCTTCGAGGTCAAGGGGCTGCCCCAGCTGCGCTTCATCGGCGAGGTGCTGGACGTCACCGGCGAACTGGGGGGCTACAACTTCCAGTGGGCCTGGGCCTCCGGCGTGGCCTGCGGCCTGGCACTGTAGCGTCATCCCGGTAAGGTGGCCTGGGCCTACCTGACGATATGGGGTCAGGGAGGGCATGATGGATCCGCGACACCCCCATCATGCTCATGGCTGACAGCGGCCGACGCCATGCTCCGGTCCGCCGGCCATGACGGCGGACCGGACCAACGAAGGAGGACGCGAGATGGCCAAGGCACTTCACCGGCAGGCGCTGGGGACGGTCGTGGCGAGGGTCGCCGAGGAACTGCTCGACGAGGCGCGGGCGGCGCTGCCCCGTATTACCGACCCGAAGGACCCCGAGGGGCTCCACGACTTTCGTGTGGCCGTGAGGCGTCTTCGTTCCTGGCTCAAGGCCTACCGGGGGTATCCGGGGATCAAGATCCCCAAGCCGTTGCGACGGCAGCTCCGTGACCTGGCGAAGGCGACCAATGCCGCGCGGGACGGTGAGGTGATGCTGGCCTGGCTCGACAGCGAGCAGGAGGCGCTGCCGGCCGACCAGCGAGGCGCCGTCGACTGGTGGCAGGCCCGGCTCGAGTCTGAGGTCGAGGCCGCCTATGCTTCGGCGAGCAGCACGCTGTCGGCCGACTTCCCGGCCCTCGAGGCCGGCCTGCGTCGCGCCCTCTCGTCACTTCCCGGCGGCAAGGCCAGGGGGCTCGGTTTCGGTGAGGCCAGCGCCCGGGAACTGGCCACCCTGCAGGAGCGGCTGGTCCGCGAAGTCTCGGCGATCGGCTCGGCGGAGGACCGCGAGGCGCTGCATCGACCACGGATCACCGGCAAGCGCATCCGCTACCTGCTGCGGCCATGGAAGGCGGCCTCGCCGGCCTGCCAGGATGCCGAGAGGGCCATGAAGACCTTCCAGGATGCCTACGGCGTGCTCCATGACGACCTGGTCCGCGAGTCGGCCCTGTGCGAGGTCGCCGCCGCCCATGCCGGGGAGGAGAGTGTCGACCGGCTGTGGCGAGCCGCCCGCGGGGAGCCGGTACGGGCCACGGCACCGCGCCACCTGCGCGGCTTCCTGGGACTGGCCCATGGCAATCGCCAGCGGCTGCTGGCTCACTACGCGACCGCCGTCGATCGTGCCGGGACCGCGGACATGACCGCGCTGTCGGCGCGGCTGGACGCGGCCGGGGCGGCGATGCGCGGCGAGGCGAGCTGAGCCGTCAGCACAGTCGCTGGGCGAGCTCTAGCCACAGCGCGGTATAGGCCCGGGCAGCGGGACTGCGGGGGGCGAAGTCACGCACCGGCCGGCGTTCCAGGCCCATGCGCTCGACCATGCTGGCGGAAGGGATCACCTGGGACAGCATCAGCGGCCAGCGTTCGTGCAGGGTCGCCATGATCTCGCGGTGCAGCGCCCGGCGACGATCGGCCAGGGTCATGAAGGGCCACAGGGTGCAGGCGATGTCATGGTCATCGAGGAAGCCCTGCAGCTGTTCCAGGGTTCTCAGCGACAGGACCGTGGGCACCGCCGGTACCAGCAAGGCATCCACGCTGGAGAAGATGTTCTCCGACAGGTGCGACAGACTGGGCGGGCAGTCGAGGATGACCAGGTCGTAGTCGTGGCGAACGGGCTTGAGGATCTGGCGCAGGTGGCTGTTGCCGCGCTTGGCCAGGCGTTCGTCCATCTCCCGCGAGGCCAGGGCGGCCGGCAGCAGGTCCAGGTTGTCCACCTCGGTGTGGCGAATCACCTTGGCGAAGGAGGCCTTGCCCTTGACCAGCTTGTCCACCCCGCCACGGATGCGCGGCTTGACGCGCAGGTAGTAGCTGGTGGCCGCCTGGGGGTCCAGGTCCCAGAGCAGCACGCGCTGCCCGGCCCGCGCAGCCTCGGCCGCCAGGTTGACGGCCGAGGCCGTCTTGCCGACGCCGCCCTTGATGCTGTAGAGGGCCAGCATGCGCATGAAATCGGTTCCCCTGTCATGACCGCGATGATGACAATGCCGTCACGTCATCATAACAGGACTGAAACATCAGCAGGTTACAGAGCCGTGATAGGGGCGGGCAGCGGCGGGCTCAGCGGAATCGGTTGAACAGGCGACGCAACCGATCCACGGCCAGGGCGCCGACGATCGCCTTTCTCCCCAGCCGGGTCACGCTTCCCGGGCGCCGCGCCACCGGCAGCAGCAGCAGGCCGCCCGCCACCAGGATCGGCACCCGGTAGCGCCGTACGGCCTGCCAGCCGGCATCCAGCGGACGGGCCGCCGCCTGCCAGCGATCGGCGGCGACCAGCAGGTCCACCCGCTGTTGCTCGATGGTGGCCTCGAGGGCCGCCCGGCGCTCGCGCCGGCTGGGTTCAGCGGTCCGGGTCACGGTGCTTCTCCACCAGTTCGCGGTCCATGGCCAGGTGCTTGAGGGTGCTCGCCAGCAGGGTACGCTGCCGGGCCATGCGCACCACCCAGGCCGCCAGCAGCATGCCGCCCAGCAATAGCACGGCGGCACTCGCGCCGATGGCGGTGAGACGGTGGCTGTCCCAGAAGACGACGATGATCAGGGTGGTGAGCGTGCCGAGCCCGAGCAGCAGCAGGATCAGGCTGAGGCCGGCCAGCAGGGCGATCGTCACCAGCCGGGCGCGCTCTTCCTCCAGCTCCAGCACGGCGAGACGCAGGCGCGTCTCGCCGGTCGCCAGCAGGCTGGACAGCAGCCGCTTGCCGGCCCCGAGCAGTCGCTGAGCCGGTCCCTGGCTCCCCGCCATCAGCGACGTCCGATCAGCATGCCGACCACCACGCCGACGGCGGCGCCGATGCCGATGCTGGTCCAGGGGTTGTCGTGGACGTAGCGGTCACAGGCGTCGGCCTGCTGGGTCACGGAGTCCCGCGCATCGTGATAGGCGCGTTCACCGCGGGCCTCGAGTCGGGCCCGGGTGTCCTGCAGGCGCTTCTCGGCGCGTGCGCGGAGTTCCTTGATGTTGTTGCGCGAGTCGTCGGCGGTGGCGTTCACCAACTCCTCGATGGTCTGGGACAGGTGGTGCAGGTCTTCCTTCAGCTGCTGCGTGGTCTCGTGGGTGTGCGGGGTACGGTCGGCCATCGGGTCTTCCTCTGACGGTGAATGACAGCTCCAGCATAGCAGTCGTCCTGCCTGCCGTAATATCCCCGGTCGCTCAGGGGGTGAAGGTCCCGGTGGAAAACAGCGGGTTGAGGCTGAAGCCCACGCCGAGTCGCTGCACGCTGTCATCGTAGTCGATCAGGCTGTCGCCATAGCCGTGGTAGTACTGGACGTGGCCGCGGATCTTGCCGAACAGCGGCCAGGAGTAATCCAGTTGGGCGCCCATATGGCCGCTGCCGGGATTGCCCCGCCACAGCAGGCTGGCCTCCTGATCGCCGAACAGGCGTCGCGCCACGGTGACATCCCCGTAGCCCATGTACTTGTGGATGTCGGGGTTGTCGTCCTGGCTCTCGTCCTCGGGGACCCGCCAGTGCGGCGACAGCGACACGGCCCAGTCGTCGTTGATGAAGGTGCTGGTCAAGATGACACGGTTCCAGCTCCGCGACAGGGGATCGGATCGCCCGTTGGACTGGTGGTTGAGGCTGATCCGGTTGTGGATATTGGTCCAGCCCGCCAGCGACCAGTCATTCTCGAAATCCAGGAAGACCTCGGGCTCGAAGTTGGTTTCCCGGAACGGCGAGGAGGCATCCGCGTTGTAGGCCTGCCACCAGCTGCGCTGGGTATAGCCGAAGAACAGGTCGCCGTTGCCGAGGATCAGGCCGTCCATCAGGTTGAACTTGGCGCTGAACTGGAACTTCATCTCCAGCCGGTCGGGTTCCACCTCGTCGTTGATGGCCCGGAAGGCATCATCATTGGGCGAGGCGGTATAGGTGAGCGGCAACAAGTAGTTGCGGCGATGGGTGGTGATGGAGAAGGGGTTGCGGTTGGACTCCGCCTCGAGGAGTCGTCGCTTGGCCACCGATTCCTCCAGCTCCTCTTCCTCGAGTGCCGCGGCTGGCTGGGGGGCGGGATCGGGATCGGCCGCCTTCAGCTGATCGCGCAGGCCCTCGAGTTCGGCTTCCATGGACTGGATGCGTTCCCGAATCGCTTCCCGTTCGGCGGCACTCGGCGCCTCGCCCTCCTGGGCCTGGGCCTGGCTGCCCAGCCCGGCGGCCAGCAGGGCGACAGCGAGGCCGGAGCGGTAACGTGACGGCGTCATGGACAGACCATCCTGGCGAAGGTGAGAATGCCGTTCTACCACGCCAGCGGGGCGAGTCAACTGTTCCCGTCCGGCGACTGTTTGGGTTGCCTGGCCTGTCTCGGAAGACGAGAATTCCAGGCATCGCCCATGGTTACGCCTTCGACGAGGTTCCCTTGATCGCATCGCCGCGCGCCTTTCGTCCGCTCGTCTTTCACATTGTTTGCCTCTTGCTGGTCGGCGTCATCGCGGGGCTGGCCCCGGTCCCGGCGCAGGGCCAGGCCGAGGGGCCGAAGATTCCCGACCAGGCGGCCCTGCAGGAACGCCTGTCCGCGCTGACCCCCGAGGAAGGGCAGAGCGTCGATGAAGCCACGGCCCGCGACATCGATGCCCTGAGGGCGGCCATTGCGGGGCTGGAGGAACTCGAGGCGGTCAAGGGACAGCTCGCCGAGCTGGAGGCCCGCGTCGATCAGGCCCCGGTGGAGCTGCGCGAACTGCAGCGGGCCCTGGCCTCGGCGCCTGAGGAAGCGCCCTCGGCGTCACTGGAGGAACTCGAATCCCTCGAGTTGAGCGAGCTGGAGACTCGCCTCGCCGAGGCCTCCGAGAGCCTGCAGGATGCCCAGGATCGGCTGGCCGAGGTGGAGACACGGCTGCTCGGCACCCAGACACTCCCCGAGCGGGCCCAGCAGGCCATCACCGAGGCGACCCGCAGCATCGAGTCACACCGTGCCGAGCGCGAGAAGCTGACCGCGCGCGGCGTCGCCGCAGAGGACCCGCGACGGGTTCGCCTGCGGATCGAACAGGCGCTGGCCGAGCAGCGCCTGACGCTCCACCAGCGCGAACTGGGCACCAACTCCCGCCTGCGAGAGCTGGCCCAGCAGCGTCGCGAGCTGCTGCAGCGCCGGGTGGCGAGCCAGGAGGCCCATGTCCTGACCCTGCAGCGTCAGCTCGATAGCAAGCGGCGCGAGAAGTCGGAACAGGCGATCGCCCAGGCCGTACGCGATGAGCCGGAGGGCGTGGCGCGCCATCCGGTCATCGTCGAGGCCCAGCAGGCCAACCGGGAGCTGAGCCTCGAGCTGTTGCGAGGCACCAGCCGGGCCAATGACCTGGTCCGGCAGAGCCAGGAGGTGCGCCGCCAGCTCGATCGGGTACGCCAGCTCCAGCGGGGGCTGAGCGAGCATGTCGAGGCCATCCGCGGTAGCACCCTGCTGTCGCGTATCCTCCGCGAGCAGCGCCGGGCCTTGCCCCAGGTGGAGGTGCGCAGCGGGCTCAAGGACGAGATCGCCGACCTGCGTCTCAAGCAGTTCGACCTGGAGCGCCAGCGCGAACGATTGAAGGATGCCGAAGAGTTGGCCCGCCAGCAGCTGGCCGATGCCGAGGCGGAGGCGACACCGGCGCTGGTCGAGCCCCTGGAGCAGTTGCTGCGTGCCCGTCGCGAGCTGCTCGACCAGCTCGAGCCGACCTATGGCGAGATGCTCAGCGCCGCCATCGAGCTGCAGCTCAACCAGCAACAACTGCTGGAAACGAGTCGCTCGCTGCGGTCCACCATCAACGAGCAGCTGTTCTGGGTGGCCAGTGCCCAGCCCCTCGACCTGGCCTGGCTCAAGCGCCTGCCGACCCATCTGATCGTCGAGTGGCAGGAGGGCGAGTGGCGCCAGGCCCTGCCGATGCACTGGGCCATGCCCGATGCCGGGGCCCTGCTGGCCTCGCCGGTGCTGCTGATGGCGGGCCTGCTGCTGGCGCTGCGTCGGCCGATCCGGCGGCGGCTCAAGCGCCTCTACGACGAGGTCGGTCATCTCCGGGCGGACAGCCAGGGGCATACCCCCCTGGCGTTGGCGCTGAACCTGCTGCTGGCCCTGCCGGGGCCGTTGTGTCTGGTCACCCTCGGCCTGGTGCTGACATTTGGTGGCCAGGCCATCGCCGTGGGGGTCGGCTGGGCATTGCTCCAGCTGTCACTGACCTGGGCGGTGATCGCCTGGGCACGCCGGCTGCTGGTGCCCGAGGGTGTCGCTACCCGCCATTTCTACTGGCCCGCCGGTTATGTCGCTCGGTTGCGCTGGTGGTTGCTGTGGCTGGCCGTGGCCCTGGTGCCGGTGCTGATGATCGGCACTCTGGCCCGGGGTGCCGAGATCGACCTCACCCAGCGGCCGCTGGCGATGGCGCTGCTGCTGGTGGGGCTGATCGGCATGAGCGTGTCCCTGGCCAAGCTGATCCTGGCCCATACACCCTTCTTCGGCGTCAAGCTGTTCCGCCTGGTGCTGGGGCTGCTCATGGCCCTGGTGCCGTTGGTGCTGGGGGGGCTGGTCGTCTACGGCTATGCCTATACGGCCCTGAGCCTGGTCGGGCGCTTCGTGATCACCCTCTACTTGCTGGGGGTGTGGATCCTGCTGGAGGCCGCGGTGGTGCGCGGCCTGGCCGTGGCGGCGCGGCGACTGGCCTATCGTCGCGCGGTGGCGCGGCGTCGGGCCCTGGCCCAGGAGAACGGGGACCATGGGACCGACGTCGTGGAGGAGCCCCCGCTCGACATGCAACAGGTCAACCAGCAGTCGCTGCGGCTCTCCAAGCTGATCCTGATGATCGGCTTCATCCTGGTGATCTATCTCGTCTGGTCCGACCTGCTGGCGGTGTTCGGCCATCTCGACCAGGTCCTGGTGCTCGGGGGCGAGGGGCAGGAGGGCAGCGACCTGGTGGGGGGCGCGGTGTCGGTCGCCGACGTCGTCGTGGCCCTGCTGGTGGTGGCCCTGACGCTGATCATGGCGCGCAACCTGCCGGGCCTGCTCGAGGTGATGGTGCTCTCGCGCCTGGAGCTCAAGCAGGGCAGCGCCTACGCCATCAGCTCGCTACTCTCCTACACCATCGTCGGCACCGGGGTGATCATGGCACTCGGCACCCTCGGGGTGTCCTGGAGCAAGCTGCAGTGGCTGGTGGCCGCGCTGGGCGTGGGTCTGGGCTTCGGGCTGCAGGAGATCTTCGCCAACTTCATCTCGGGGCTGATCATCCTCTTCGAGCGGCCGGTGCGCATCGGTGACACCATCACGCTGGGCAACCTGACCGGCACGGTCAACCGCATCCGCATCCGCGCCACCACGGTCACCGACTTCGACCGCAAGGAGATCATCATCCCCAACAAGACCTTCGTCACCGACCAGCTGATCAACTGGTCGCTGTCGGACAGCATCACCCGGGTGATCCTCTCCTACGGCGTGGCGCACGGCACTGATCAGCGGCTGATGCATCAGCTGCTCTACCAGGCCGCCAAGGAGAACGAGCGGGTGATGGACGACCCGCCTCCCGAGGTCTATTTCATGGCCTACGACAGCAGCGCCCTGGCGTTCGAGCTGCGCATCTACGTCAATAGCCTGGGCGATCGACTGCTGGCCACCGATGAACTCAACGCGCGGCTTGGCGAGTTGTTTGCCGAATACGGCGTGGTAGTTGCCCACGACCTCCTCGACGTGCGCGTCGAGCGGCTGCGACAGTCACCGCCGCGTCGGCCCCGTGGAGAGGTGCTCGAGGACCCGCCGCATCCGCCGCCCGGCGCCCCGGGGGATCCGGGCGACTTTGGCGGCGGTGGAGGCGACGGCGGGCGCTGAGCCCGGCCGGCCTCAGCGGCGTCGGGCGTGGAGCAGGAACTCGCGGTTGCCGTCGCCGCCGAGGATGGGGCTCTCCCGCCAGTGGCGGACCGTGAAGCCACAGGCCTCGCAGGCCTCGCGCATGCGCGCCTCCACCTCGCCGTAGCGGCGGGCATCGGTGACCAGGCCCCGCGAATTGACCCCGGCGGGACCGACCTCGAACTGCGGCTTGACCAGCGACAGCAGCGCGCCTCCGGCGGGCAGCAGGGCGCCCAGCTCGGGCAGGATCAGGGTCTGGGAGATGAAGGAAACGTCCATCACCGCGATATCCGCCGGGTGGCGGGCGAGGGCCGCGGCGAGCCGGGCATCGTGGCGCATGGCGCGGGCATTGAGGCCCTCCAGGCAGGTGACCCGGGCATCCTCCCGCAGGCCGGCATCGAGCTGGTCGTGGCCCACTTCCACGCCGATCACATGGGCCGCACCATGGCGCAGGGCACAGTCGGTGAAGCCGCCGGTGGACTGGCCCACATCCAGCACCGTCCGGCCCGTCAGGGTCAGCGCCAGCGACTCGAGCAGGGCCTCCAGCTTGAGGCCGGCCCGGGAGACGTAGCGCTCCTCCGGGTCCTCCTCGACCACCAGGGCCACCGCCTCGGGCAGCTTCTCCCCGGGGCGGGTCAGCACCCGGCCGTCGTCGCGGCGGCGCACCCGCCCATGGCGGATCAGGCGCTGGGCGCGGGTACGGGAACGGGCCAGTCCCTGGTGGAGCAGCAGTTGGTCGAGGCGGGGCATGCGGGCGATCCGGCGGCAGCGAAGCGAAGGCGGCATTATGCCATATCGCCCGGCCGCGACGGGAAGGGGCGCTCGCCCGGTGCGGTATGGGGCTGCCGGGGCGGCACTCGTCATTCCCCGCGGGCCGGCCCGGCCCGCGGCGGAGCCCCCGTTGTTGGCGAGGCTGCGGGTGGGTCAGGGGCCCTCGTCGGCCTGCAGCCCGGCGGGCGGCAGGCGATCGGCGCCCCAGCTGCGCTGGAGGTAGCCGACCACCTCGTCGAGCTCCTCCTCGCTGACCTGGGCCAGCTCGCCGCGCTCCAGCGGATCATAGTGGAAGATGTAGAGTCGCGAGGCGAACTGCTCGAAGGGCAGCGAGGCCTCGCCGAAGCGCTCGCCGTTGCCGGCGGTGCTGACGCGGACGCCATCGCCCCAATTCTGACCGCTGTCGTTGTTGGGGTTGTAGAAGTAGACCCGCATCACGTCCGAGGGGTCCAGGTTGGCCCGCAGCAGGGTGATGGCATGCCAGCCGATGAAGCGGGCGGCGCTGTCGGTGACGGCGATGCCCGCGGGCTGGGGGTGGATCAGCGGCTGGTTGCCGTTGTAGTAGGGGTGGTAGCTGGCATAGAAGTGGCGCAGGAAGGCATCCAGGTCATGCAGCTGGCCGCTGGCCACGTCCACGTTGATGCGAAAGCCGCGGCCCGACCACCAGCCGTGGAACTCGGGGTTCACCCAGCGGTGCGGGTCGCCCTCGCGGCCGGCGCAGCGTCGGCCCATCTCGGCATAGATCCGGTCCAGGTGCGGAACCACGATCAGCGAGACCGGGTCCAGGTCCATGGGCAGTTCGCTGGACACGCCGGACAGGCTGGCCATGGAGGACAGCGGCATGCCCTCGAAGTGCATGATGATCTCGTCGTCGCGGGCCGCCCAGGCGACCATCTGCAGGAGATAGTCCGGGTCGTTGTAGGCCCACATCGACAGGGCGCGGGCCGACTGGCAGGTGGGGTTGTTGCCCTGGCCGACCCCCAGCGGCAGGCCGAGCATGCACAGCACCCCTTCGAGCAGGCGGGCGCGGGGCGAGATGGTCTCGCCGAAGGCCAGGTCGAGGCGCAGCTGCGACCATTCCGAGAGCGGCAGCCCCAACTGGCGCCACATGGCCGGTGCCACCGGCGGCTGGTAGAGGATGCCGCGTTCGAGCATCAGCGACAGGCCGTAGGCGGCCTGGGGCGTGGCGGGGTGGACCCCGCCACGGATCAGGGCATGCACCAGGTCGCGGTAGCACAGCAGGCAGTCGCGCCCGGTGGAGGAGAGGCCCAGGGCCTCGGCGATCAGGTGGTCGCTGTGCTCGGTGAGATGGCGCAGTAGCACCGGCTGGTAGGCCGAGACCAGGCCGGTATCGTGCATGGCCCGGGCGAAGCCGGTGGCCTCCGCCTGCAGGGCGGTGGCATCCATGCTCGACAGGCGCTCGCGATACACCTCGAGGCCGGGGTCCTCCCGGCAGGCCTGGGTCGGCCCGAACAGCGAGCTGACCAAACGGTCGGCGCCCTGGCCGCTGGCGCCCAGGTCGATGTCCGGGTTGGCCTGGCAGATGGCGATCTGGGTGATCATCTGCTTGACCGGCTCCACCTGGATCGGGCGTTGCTGCAGGATCCGCCAGATCTCCTCGATCAGCTTGTCGATGATGTGTTCATAGCCGATGCGTCTCGCCAGGTGCTGGAACAGCTGGCGGGGCAACTGGGCGAGGCGGCCCTGGGTCTCGCGCTCGGCCTCGGTCGGGGCGCCGAACAGCAGCCACAGGTTCAGCGCCATCACCTGGGTCAGGTAGTGGTGGGCCTGCTCGGACGAGACCAGGGGATGCAGCACATCCCCCTTGGCCACGGCCAGCAGGCGCAGTTCGCTCAGCGCCTCCACCACCACGGTGTTGGCGTCGGGGCTCTTGAGCGCCTGGGTGGTCAGAGAGGGCACCAGGAACTGGGGCGTGGCCCAGTCGGAGCCCTGGAAGACGCCAGCCGCCTCGAGCCGCTCGGCGCGGGCCTCCATCGCGGCACAGCCCCCGTCGAGCAGCATCACCCGGCGGGCCGTGTCCAGCACCCGGGGCAGCTTGCCCGGCTTGGCGAAGTCTCGTGCCGCGGCCAGCAGCTCGATGGCCTCGTCGAGTTTCACCAGCAGGCCGGTGAGCTTGTCCGTGGCGGCGGAAGCGATGCTTCCGCGTTGATCGTCAGGTTGCGTCGTCACGCCGACTCCTCGTCGTCAGGCTGTCATGCATCTCATGACGCCCCCTTCAGACATAGAAATCAAGCTCTTCCTGATGCTTGAGGAGATCGCGCAGGCGATGCGGGTCGTCGCCCTTGAAGTACACCAGGCCCCAGTGGGTGCCGAAGGCGGTACGCTTGGTGACGGTTTCTTCCATGGGCGTGGTCAGCTCGTGGGACTCGAAGTAGGGGTCTTCCTCGACCTCCTCGGGAATCTCCAGGCGGCTGACCACCCGGCGGCGCGGATAGACCCCGAAGCAGCCGGCATAGCCGTCGGCATCGACCACTTCCTTCGGAAAGAAGGCCTTGACCTCGTCCGTGGTGGTCTTGGGATCGAAGACCAGCATGCTGGCCTGGTAGGCATTGAAGCCATAGACCCGCTCCAGCAGCTCGAAGACCTTGAACCCCGGCGGGCGATAGGCGACCTCGCCGAAGTACATCTCGCCGTCGCTGGTGACGAAGTACTCGGGATGGATCAGGCCGAACTCGATGTCGAAGGTCTTGATCAGCTTCTCGATCTGGGCCGTGATCTGGGCGCGGTACTTCTCCAGTTCCGGCGAGGCGGGCACGAACACCGAATAGCCCAGGGTCACGTACTCGGAGATGTTGAGGAAGGCGATCTTGCCGTCGTGGATCCAGGCCTCCACGGCGAACTCCCAGCCGTCCAGGTGCGATTCCATCAGCACCGGGAACTCCTCCTCGGGGATGGTATCGACCTCGTCGGGGGTGCGGATCACCCGGTGGCCCAGGCAGCCGGCCTTGTCGAAGGCCTTGAGGTGGATGGGGTCGTTGGGGTCGCCATCCAGCTTGAGCAGTGTCTGGTTGACACGCTTGAGGAAACGGATGACGTCTTCCTTGTCGTGGGCCTCCTCGAAGATCCCCACGCGAATCCCGCCCAGCTGGGCGCGACGCTTCATCAGGGCCTTGTCGCGCAGCAGCAGCGACTGGCCATAGAGGCGCGGACTGTCGAGCAGCACCGAATTGATGGCGCCGGCCCACTCCACGGTCTCCTCGAACAGCGGAATCGACACGTTGACGCCCATCTCCTTGAGGGTCTCGGCGATCTCCATGGAGCGATCGTTGAGGCGCTCGAAGTTCCACGACACAAAGGGGATGTCGTGCTGCTTGCAATAGTCCTCCGCCCAGTCCGGCGCCACCACGACATAGCGTCGATCGAAGTTCTCGGCGGCTTCGATGGCATTCAGGCTCCAGCCAAGCAGGGCGATATAGCCCTTGTTGGGATCCTTTTTCATGGTGCGCCTCCTGTTCGGGAATAATGAGGAATGCTCCCCACCATCGTCCCGGGTGGGAAGCATGAACCATCTCTCACTTTACATCACAGGGGCGCTCCTCACATCCTCGTGGTCAACGCGGTGCGGGCGCCCCGCAATCGAGCCTTGCTCATGACGCGTCCCCTTGGTATAGTGCCCGGCGTTCGACAAGTGCTTGATCCAACGTCGACTTCGGCGCATTCAGCGCCCGCTGTGGTGGCCCCGTCGGTCCTCTCGCAACGCTAAGCCGCAAACCCCGCCAGGCCCGGAAGGGAGCAACGGTAGTGGTGGACGCGTGTGCCGGGATGTGGCTGTCGGGGCCGCCTCCATTTCGGCCTCCCGAACTCCCGCCCTGGCCCGTCTTCTTGAGCGTTCTGACGGCGACTCGTCGTCCGGGTCCCCGGACCGCCGCGTTCGCCGAGCCCGTGCCCGGTCGGCCCCCTCGTGACCGCTTGCCGCCCCATGCCCTCGACGCACCTGCTCGTCTTCTTGATGCCGGCCGGTCGGTCGATGAAACGAACGCCACCGGATGATATCGAAGGGAATGCTCTCATCGACAAGGAGATCCTGATGAACGCCAAGCGAATCTTCGACCAGCTGATGCAGCAGGCCGGTGGCCACCGCCGCCAGGGCGGTGTCGACGTGCAGGGCCTGGTGGATGGCCTGTCGTCCCGGCTCAAGGGCGGGGGTGGCTCGGGCGGGAGCGCCGGTCAGGGCGGCGGTGCCGATATGAAGAGCCTGCTCGGCGGCGGCGCCATGGGCCTGCTGGTCGGCTCCAAGCGCGGCCGCAAGCTCGGCGGCAAGGCGCTGAAGTACGGAGCCATCGCCGGGGCCGGCATGCTGGCCTGGAAGGCCTGGCAGAATGCCCGCGGCGGCGCGTCGGCGGACGAGGCCCACGAGGGGCAGCCCATGGAGCGCCTGCAGGGGGAGTCCCGGGAGCAGCGCAGCCTGGCGCTGCTGCAGGCGATGATCATGGCTGCCCGGGCCGATGGCCATATCGACGAGCATGAGCGGGCCCGGATCACCGAGCAGATCGACGCCCTGGGTGCCGATGACGACCTGCATGCCTGGGTCGAGCGGCAGCTCACCGCACCGCTGGATGCCCTGGCCCTGGCGCGTCAGGCCGACTCGCCCCAGGCGGCCCGGGAGATGTACCTGGTCAGCGTGGCGGTGATCGATGACCAGAACCCCATGGAGCGCGCCTGGCTCGATCAACTGGCCTCGGGCCTGGAGCTGGACGAGACCATGAAGCGGGAGCTGGAGCGCCAGGCCCTGCCGGCGGCCTAGCCTGTCGCTGCCCCGGGAGGTCCTGTGTCCGGCGGTCCGGGGTGTCACACCCCGCGCGGCGGTGGCATGCTAGCGCTCGGGGAGCCTCATGACGCCGGCCGTTCGGCCCGGGCGGGCTCGCCGCTTTCGCTCCAGACAGGGACAGGCGCGACATGTTGACCTTCTACAGTGACCAGACTCTTCGGCGCCGGGCGCGCACCGAGCTGGATGGCGGGCGCCTGGTGGTGCCCTACGAAAGTCCCGAGCGGGTCGAGCTGGTGCTCAAGCGGGTCCGCGAGGTCGGGCTCGGCGAGGTGCGCGACCCCGAGAGCTTCGGCCTGGCGCCGGTGCTGGCCGTGCATGATCGCGGCTACGTGGACTTCATCGCCGGCTGCTGGGACGAGTGGCAGGCGGCGGGGCGTACCGGCGAGGCCATCGCCTGGATCTGGCCGACGCGGACGCTGCGCGACGACGTCATCCCCGAGCATATCGATGGGCGCCTGGGCCACTATGCCCAGTCCGCCGACACCTCGATCTGTGCGGGCACCTTCGAGGCCGCCATGGCCAGCAAGGACATCGCGCTGTCCGCCATCACGCACACCCTGGCCACCGGCGAGCCGAGCTTCGGGCTGTGCCGGCCGCCGGGCCACCATGCCGCCAGCGACCAGTTCGGGGGCTACTGCTTCTTCAACAATGCCGCCATCGCCGCCCAGCATGCCCTCGACCAGGGCGTGGCGCGAGTGGCCGTGCTGGACGTCGACTTCCACCACGGCAACGGCACCCAGGAGATCTTCTACGCCCGGGACGACGTGCTCTTCGCCTCGCTGCACGGCGATCCGCGCAGCTGCTTCCCCTACTTCCTCGGCCATGCCGACGAGACCGGGCGCGGGCGAGGGCAGGGCTACAACTTCAATTATCCCCTGCCGCCGGGCACCGCCTTCGCGGCCTGGTCCCGGGCCCTGGGCGACGCCCTGGGGCGGATTCGCACCGCCGGCTGCGAGGTGCTGGTGGTCTCGCTGGGGGTGGACGCCTTCGAGCACGATCCCATCAGCGCCTTCAAGCTGACCAGCGACGATTTCACCGAACTCGGCCGACGCCTCGCCACCCTGGGCTTGCCCACGACCTTCCTGCTCGAGGGCGGCTACGCGGTGGAAGAGATCGGCATCAATGCCGTCAATGTGCTGAGCGGCTTCGAGGCCGCTTCCCGCGAGGCCTGACGGCCCTTCATCCCAGGAAAAGGAGTGATTCATGGCGCGAATCTTCGACGACAACTCGCAGTCGATCGGCGATACCCCGCTGGTGCGGCTCAATCGGGTCAACGAGGGCGCGACGATCTGGGCCAAGATCGAGGGGCGCAACCCCGCCCACTCGGTGAAGTGCCGCATCGGTGCGGCGATGATCTGGGACGCCGAGGAGCGTGGCGCCCTCAAGCCCGGCATGACCATCATCGAGCCCACCAGCGGCAACACCGGCATCGCCCTGGCCTTCGTGGCCGCGGCCCGGGGCTATCCGCTGGTGCTGACCATGCCGTCCTCCATGAGCCTGGAGCGGCGCAAGGTGCTCAAGGCGCTGGGCGCCGAGCTGGTGCTCACCGAGCCGGCCAAGGGCATGCCCGGGGCGATCGCCAAGGCCGAGGAGCTGGCCGAGGCGGAGCCCGGCAAGTACTTCCTGCCCCAGCAATTCGAGAACCCGGCCAACCCGCGGATCCACGAGACCACCACCGGCCCCGAGATCTGGGACGATACCGATGGCGAGATCGATATCCTGGTGGCCGGGGTGGGCACCGGTGGCACCCTGACCGGCGTGTCTCGCTACATCAAGCAGACCCGGGGCAAGGCCATCACCAGCGTGGCCGTGGAACCCGTCGATTCGCCGGTCATCACCCAGGCCCGCGAGGGGCAGGAGCTCAAGCCCGCCCCCCACAAGATCCAGGGCATCGGCGCCGGCTTCGTGCCCGTCAACCTGGACATGACGCTGGTGGATCAGATCGAGACCGTCACCAACGACGAGGCCATGGCCATGGCCCACCGGCTGATGCAGGAGGAGGGCATCCTCTGCGGCATCTCCTGCGGCGCGGCCGTGGTCGCCGCCCTGCGGGTCGCCCGTCAGCCCGACCACCAGGGGCAGAACATCGTCGTGGTGCTGCCGGACAGCGCCGAGCGCTACCTCAGCTCGGCGCTCTTCGCGGGCCGCTTCGGCGAACAGGAAACCGTCCAGTAGGCCGTTCCCGGCGCCCTTCAGGCCACCGTGCCTGTCGCCCTAGCGGGGCGGCAGGCTCGGCACCCAGTCCACGGCCCCGAAGGTCTCTGCGCCGATCCAGGCCAGGAAGCCCACATAGAGCACCAGCAGTGCCACGCACTCCGGCCGCGATAGCACCATGCCGGTGCGCATCATCAGGAACAGTGCCACGGTGGCGCCGGTGAGGGCGGCCATCATGGGCGCGGCGATGGAGAAGTTGACCACGGCCGTGCCGGCGATCAGTACTCCGGCGGGAATGCACACCAGCAGGTCGAAGGTATTGCTACCCAGCACGTTGGCGATGCTGGTCACGCCGCGGCCCTGGCGGGCGGCACGGATGGAGACGAAGGCGTCGGGGATCGAGGTGCCGGCGGCGACCACCGTGATACCCCACAGGAAGCTCGGGGTGTCGAAGATCTCGCCGAAGTGGATGGCCGCCTGGACCAGTCCCTCCACGCCGACCACGATCACCCCGAGCGAAAGCGCGAGCCGGGCCCATTCGCGTCCGGGACGGATGTCCCGGGTGTCCACGTCCGCCTCGTATTCCAGGGTGTCCTGGTACTGCACGAACAGGTAGAGCCCGTAGAGCGCCACCGGCATCAGGGCCAGCCAGCGGGTCATCTCGCCACGGATGGCGCCCGCGTCGTCGGGCACGGGATGGTAGATGGCAGCGAAGGAGAAGGTCAGCGTCAGCACCGCCACCGCGATCATGTAGAACTGGGCCTCCTTGTAGACCAGGTCGCGGTTGGCGGTCAGTGCCTGGCGGCTGGCCAGGCCGGCGATGGCCGGGATCACCAGGATGTTGAACAGCGCCGAGCCGACGATGGCCGCCACGCCCAGCTCGAACTCCCCGTGCAGCAGGGTCGAGATCACGGTGGTGGAGAGTTCCGGGAAGCTCGACCCCACCGCGACCACGATGGCGCCCTGCACGATATCGGGGAGCCGGTAATAGGCCGAGAGGCGCTCGCTGCTGCTCTCGAGCAGTCCGCTGCCCTTCCAGACGATGGCCGTGGCGATCACGGCGACGAGGGTCCAGGTCAATATGGCGATCATGCGGTCCGTCCCTTTTCCGCTGTTGGCATGGCCCGTGGGGCGCCGTCAGCCTAACAGACCGACGTGGCCTCGCCGGATCTGCATGGATCCTTCCTGATATTGCACCGCCCGATGCTGCGTTGCAGGATGGCGCCCTTTGTCGGGGGAAAGGGCATGCAGCGTCTCGCCATGGTGGCGGTTCTCGCCGTACTGTCGGTGTCGGCCAGGGCCGATGCGGTGATCGGCAGCTGGAACATCGAGCATCTGGGCTGGAACAACGGCAAGCGCGTCGACCTGATCGCCCGGGTGGCCGACCACTTCGACCTGCTGGCGGTGCAGGAACTGATGGACCCGGCGGCGCTGGGGCGGCTGGAGCATGCCCTCGAGGCCGCCTCGGGCGAGCCCTGGTCGGCCATGGCCAGCCACGCGCTGGGGCGTGGCCGCTATCGGGAGCATTACGGCTTCCTGTGGCGGGAGGCCGAGGTGGAGTACCTCGACGGGGCGGTGGTGTTCCTCGACCCTGGCGACGTGTTCGCCCGGGAGCCCTATTCGGCGCGGTTCCGCGACCGTCAGAGTGGCGAGGCCTTCGTGGCCGCCTCGGTGCATGTGGTCTACGGCGAGAGTGTCGACGATCGCCTGCCGGAGATCGCCGCCCTGGCCGACTACTGGCAGTGGCTCGCCGAGGCCCATCCCGACACCCCCCGCCTGCTGATGGGCGACTTCAACCTGCCGGCGGACCACGCGGCCTGGGCGCCGCTGCGCGCGCTGGGCGCGGTGCCGGCCCTCGCCGACCAGGCGACCACCCTGTCCGACGCCGACGGGCGCTACGCCAGCCGCTACGACAATATCTGGTATCGCCCGGACCGCCTGAGTCCCGCCGACCTCGGCATGGTCCGCTTTCCCGCCCTGGTGGGCCTCGACCATGCGCGGGCCCGGGATCGCGTCTCGGACCACGCGCCGGTCTACCTGGTCCTGCACGGTGGCCGGCTGGCGAGCCCGGCCAGGGGCGACGCCGCCGTGATGGCGGCCCGCTGCGTCGACCTCAACGCCAGCGCCCCGGCCGAGCTGGAGGGCCTGCCCCATGTCGGCCCGGCACGGGCCGCGGCCATCGTCGCCGGCCGCCCCTGGCACGACGCCGCCGAGCTAACGCGCATCCGCGGCATCGCCGGCGCACGGCTCGCCGAGATTCGCGGCAGCGGCCGGCTGTGTGACTCCTGAGGGCATCTGGCGCCGCAACGCGCTCAACCCTCGCCCGGGCTGGGCTCGGCACGTCGGCCGAGCCAGTGCCGGTGGTCGAGCCGCCAGATGAGCCGGAAGCCCTTGAGCAGCAGGGCGAGCATGGCCAGGGGCAGCAGCAGGGTCCGGAACAGGAACAGCGCCATCAGGGTCAGCATGGCGGTGATCGACCCCTCCACCCGGCCGGAGAGGGCCTCGAGGCTCGCCGCATCGCGCAGCGAGGCGAGCCGCGCCGTCAGGCCGGACAGCCAGCCCTGGTCCGGCTCGCCCCTCAGGGCCTGGTGCGTCTCGGCGATGTCCGCCTCGAGGCCGGCCAGTCGCCCGGCGAGGCGGCGCTGCGCCTCGCGGATCTCGTCCCGCCGCTCGCGCTGCGCCTCAAGACGCTCCTTCAGGCGCGCCTGAGCGGCATCCTCGCGGAAGACGTTGAGTCGCTCGACGAGCCCCATCTGGCCCTCGCGGTGGGCCAGCTCGGCGCTGGCCCGGCCCACGGCGGCCCTGGCCTCTTCCAGGCGCTGGCGGCCCTCGGCCCGTTCGGCCGCCAGCCGCTGCCTGTCCGCCTCGAGCCCTGCCAGGCGCTCCTCGAGCGCGTCCCGGGAGCGTTCGTCCAGGGCGGCGCGGCCCTCCAGTCCGGCGATGTCACTGGCCAGATCGTCGACGGTGGCCATGTTGGCCTCGGTCCGGGCGTCGATGACCGCCTGGTCGACAAGGCCGTTGAGCAGCATGGCGACGACGAACAGGAAGCGGGCGAGCGAGGCCAGCAGGAAGGCCTTGAGGAAGACGGGCGCATGGCGTCCCCCTCGCAGGAAGAGGCTGAGGACCAGCAGCAGGCCGCTCAGGGTCAGCAGCAGCTTGAACGCCTCGGTGGAGACGATCTCGACCAGCACCTTCTGGGTGATCAGGGAGCCAATCGAGAGCTGCATGACATCCGCGTAGTCCTCGACCATGTCGTTCAGCGGGTCGAGCATCTCCAGCGGCTGGGTGCTGGCCACCCCGACGCCTACCTCGGTGGATTGCAGCACCGAGATGCCACCGTTGAGGGCCCGGGCGGTGGCGAAGGCGGCCAGGGCCTGGACCATGGCGGCATCGACGTAGGCCTCCGTGCGGCGGTCGGCGGTATCCAGCCAGGACAGCAGCACCATGGCGGCGGCCATGAGGCAGAGGACGGCCGTACGGGCCCGGGGCGAGGGTCTGTCCATGGTGGTTTCCTGCCTGTCGTGCCTGAAGGGGCGGGCGCCGGCGTGCGGGACGCGGGGCCGCGGCGATGGCGATCACTGTGGCGCGCCGGCGGGGGCGGCGCAAGCCGGGGCAGCGGCCATCGGTGGCGGGGATGGTCATGACCTTTGCGCCCCGGCCGCCACCCGGTAGAATGAAGGGACTTTCCCCGGGCCTGTCGGCGAGCGAGTCTCGTGCCGGCGGCTTTACGTGTTCGGCTGCCAGCCAGCCCAGCTGCAAGGATTCCGAGCTGCATGAGCTATCAGGTTCTGGCCCGCAAGTGGCGGCCGCGTACCTTCCATGAACTGGTCGGCCAGGAGCACGTCCAGCGTGCCCTGGTCAACGCCCTGGACCAGGGGCGGCTGCACCACGCCTACCTGTTCACCGGGACCCGCGGCGTGGGCAAGACGACGCTGGCGCGGATTCTCGCCAAGTGCCTGAACTGCACCGCGGCGGGGCAGGGCGACGAGGGCGTGACCTCCACCCCCTGCGGCCAATGCCCCAGCTGCCAGGCCATCGACCAGGGGCGCTTCGTCGACCTGATCGAGGTCGACGCCGCCTCCCGCACCAAGGTCGAGGACACCCGCGAGCTGCTCGACAACGTGCAGTACGCGCCCACCCAGGGGCGCTACAAGGTGTACCTCATCGACGAGGTGCACATGCTCTCCACCAGCAGCTTCAATGCGCTGCTCAAGACCCTGGAAGAGCCGCCGCCCCACGTGAAGTTCCTGCTGGCCACTACCGACCCGCAGAAGCTGCCGCCCACGGTGCTGTCGCGCTGCCTGCAGTTCACCCTCAAGCACATGCCGCCGGAGCGTATCGTCGGCCACCTCTCCACGGTGCTCAAGGCCGAGGCGGTCCCCTTCGAGGAGAGCGCCCTGTGGCTGCTGGGCAAGGCGGCCGAGGGCTCCATGCGCGACGCCATGAGCCTCACCGACCAGGCCATCGCCTTCGGCCAGGGTGAGGTGCGCCACGCCGACGTGGCGGCCATGCTCGGCACCCTGGACCATCGTCACGTGCTGGCGCTGATCGAGGCCCTGGCCGAGGTCGATGCCGCCCGGGTGCTCGCCGAGGTGGCGGCGCTGGCCGAGCAGGGGCCCGATTTCGCGGCCGTGCTCGATGACGTCACCGGCGTGCTGCATCGCCTGGCCATCGCCCAGATGGTGCCCGAGGCCCTGGACAACGGTCACGGCGACCGCGACTCGCTGCTGCCCCTGGCCGGCCGCTTCACCGCAGAGGACATCCAGCTCTACTACCAGATCGGCATCCAGGGGCGTGGCGACATGGCCCATGCCCCCGACCTGCGCACCGCCCTGGAGATGACCCTGCTGCGCATGCTGGCCTTCCGGCCACAGGGGGTGCCCCGTCCGGCCAAGACGCCGCTGCCGTTGCGTGGAGACCCCGGCACGCCGCCGGCCAGCCAGGGCGAGGATCCGGCCAGTGCGCCGCCGGCCCCCCAGGCCGTGCCCGCCCCGGCCGCCGCGGCGCCGGCGGCTGCTGGGCCGGCCGCCGAGCAGCCGCCGACGGCCTCGCCGGCTTCGGCACCCGCTCAGGCGCGGCCGAAGCCCGAGCCCCCGCCGCCCTGGGAGCCCGCCGAGGCGACACCGTCGGCGGACCCGCCGAACCCGGCGGTCGCGCCGGCACCGGCGGTCGCGCCGGCACCGGCGGTCGAGACGCCGGTGGAGCCGCCCCCGGCCGACGCCTCGTCGGCGGTGGAGGCCCCGGTCGTCGAGCCGTCCGCCCAGGCGGCGACCATGCCCGACCCGCCGGCCGCGACACCCCGCCCCGCCCCGGCGCTGGGGGAGGGCTCGGGCATGCTCAGCCATGATGCCTGGCTGCATGGCTTCGAAGCGCTGGGGCTGTCGGGGCTGACGCGCAACCTGGCGGCGCATTGCGTGGTCGAAGCCGACGACGGCAGCGAGCTGACGCTCCGGCTCGATCCCTCCCAGGCGGCCATGCAGGCCGAGGTCCACGTGGAGCGCATCCGCGAGGCCCTGGCGGCGGCGGGGGTCGAGCGCCGCCTGACCATCGTCGACGGCGCGCTGCCCGAGGACGTCGAGACGCCTCGCCAGCGCGCCGACCGCCTCGCCGCCGAGCGTCACGCCCAGGCGGTTGAAGCCCTGCAGGCCGACCCGCAGATACAGAAGTTGCAGCAGACCTTCGGGGCGCGCCTGATCGAGGCCAGCGTCAAGCCCGCCGACGCGCCGGCACGCCCCTGACCGGTCATCACCACGAGCCGATGCAAGACCATTCAATCGAGAGGATACCGCCATGATGAAGGGTGGAATGGGCAACCTGATGAAGCAGGCCCAGGAGATGCAGGAGAAGATGCAGAAGGCCCAGGAGGAGGTCGCCAAGGCCGAGGTCCAGGGCGAGGCCGGCGCCGGCATGATCAAGGTGACCATGAACGGCCGCCATGACGTGATCAAGGTCGACATCGACCCGAGCGTCATGGAAGAGGACAAGGAGCTCCTCGAGGACCTGCTCGCCGCGGCGGTCAACGACGCCGTGCGCAAGGTCGAGGCCAGCTCCAAGCAGATGATGGAGGAGGCCACCGCCGGGCTGAACCTGCCGCCGGGCTTCAAGATGCCCTTCTGACTCGGCTGAAACCGGCTGCGCTCGATCATGCGGCGTTAAAAAGCCTCTCAAAATACTCATTTACTACATGTAAACTCCGTTTTTTCGAGGATTTTTGCCTTGCCTGATCATCGCTCGCCCGAGATTCAGCCAGAGCCAGTGAGACGCTGCCAATGAGCTTTTCCCCCCTGGTCGAGCGCCTCATGGAGTCGCTCCGGGTGCTGCCCGGCGTCGGCCCCAAGACCGCCCAGCGCATGGCCATGCACCTGCTCGAGCGTGACCGTGACGGCGGCCGGCGGCTGGCCGAGGTGCTCGGCGTGGCCCTCGAGGAGGTCGGCTACTGTCGGCGCTGTCGGACCCTCACCGAGGAGTCGGTCTGCGCGCTCTGCGAGAGCCCCCGGCGGGACGATGCCGTGCTGTGCGTGGTGGAGTCCCCCGCGGACCAGCTCGCCATCGAGGAGGCGGGCGGCTACCGGGGGCGCTACTTCGTGCTGCACGGTCACCTCTCGCCGCTGGACGGCATCGGTCCCGAGGACATCGGCCTCGACCAGCTCGAGGCCCGGGTGGCCGAGGGTGCCGTCGCCGAGGTGATCCTGGCCACCAACCCCACCGTGGAAGGGGAGGCCACCGCCCACTACATCGCCGCCCAGCTCGCGTCCCAGGGCGTGACGCTGTCGCGCCTCGCCTACGGCGTGCCCATGGGCGGCGAGCTCGAGTACGTCGATGGCGGTACCCTGAGCCGCGCCTTCACCGGTCGCCTGCCCTTCCAGGGCGAGTGACCGCCGACCACCATCCCCCGGAACCCCGCATGCCCCTGACCCCCGAGATTCGCTGGATCGACACCCCCGAGGCCCTCGACGCCGCCTGTGCCGAGGTGGCCCGGGCCGACGTCATCGCCCTGGACACCGAGTTCTTCCGCGAGCGGACCTTCCATCCCGTGCCGGCGCTGATCCAGTTCTGCGCCGGCGGGCCGGCGTACCTGGTCGACCCCCTGGAGGTGGCCTGCAGCGAGGCGTTCCGGCGCCTGCTGGCCGAGGGTCCGCTGAAGCTGCTGCATGCCTCCAGCGAGGACCTGGAGGTCCTCGCCCACTGGGCCGGAGGATCGGTCGCGCCGCTGGTGGATACCCAGATCGCCCAGTCGCTGCTCGGCGAGGTGCCCGCCATGGGCTACCAGAAGCTGGTCGAGTTCTGGGTCGGCGAGACCCTGCCCAAGGACGAGACGCGCTCCAACTGGCTGGAGCGGCCGCTCTCCGAGGCCCAGAAGACCTATGCCGCCCTGGACGTGGCCTACCTGCTGGACGTCTGGGCCGGCCAGCGCGAGGCGCTCATCCGCCATGGCCGGCTGGCCTGGCTGGAGGAGGACTGTGCCGAGCTGCTCGCCCAGGTGCGCAGCGAGGAAGCGGACGGCCAGTGGTACCGGCGCCAGCGCCAGCTGTGGCGGCTTTCGCCACGCCAGATCGAGGCCTACCGCCGGCTGACCGCCTGGCGCGAGGGCGAGGTGCGTCGCCGCGACCTGCCGCGCGGCTGGCTGGCCAGCGACAAGCTGTTGTATGCCATCGCCGAGCGGATGCCCGAGAACCGCCATGAGCTGGCCGGCGTGGAGGGTGTCAAGCCGCCGCTGGTCAAGCGCGAGGGCGATACCCTGCTGGCGCTGGTCCGCGAGGCGCGCCACGCCGAGGCCGACAGCCTGCCGGCGGCGCCGCTGTCGCCCATGGACTCGGCCTTCAAGAAACGCGTCAAGGCCATGAAGCAGGTGGTCGGCGCCGAGGCAGAGGCCCTGGGCGTGGCCCCGGAGGTGCTGCTGCGGCGGCGCGAGCTGGAGGCCCTGGCCAGCGCGCAACTCAAGGGCGAGCCCCTGCCGCTGCCCACCGGGTGGCGCGGCGAGCGGCTCGCCGATGCCCTGGAACGTGCCCTGAGCAAAGTGGGGGAGCCTGCATGACGACCATGAACGGCAAGCTGCTCTGTGAGATCTTCAAGAGCGCGCGCCATGACGAGATGTACCTCTACGTGGACAAGCGCCGCGGCCTCGAGGACGTGCCCGAGGCGCTGCTCGAGCGCTTCGGCAAGCCGCTGTCCGCCATGACGCTGATCCTCACCCCGGACAAGCCCCTGGCCCGCACCAGCGCCGCCGCGGTCATGGCCGCCATCGAGGACAAGGGCTTCTACCTGCAGATGCCGCCGGCCAAGGAGGCGTATCTGCTGGACCTCTATCGCACCCCCACCGAGGCCCGCTACTGAGGAAACGCCGATTTATTACTGCGCTCGATATCCTGGCCGCCGGCGGTACTCGAATTGCTCATTTACTGCCGTGTAAACTCCGGCTTCTCCGTTCCGGCGGCGGCCAGCCTCTCGTCGCTCGTAACATAAATCAGCGCATCCTTGATGGGTATTCCACCGCGAGATATCTGCGAGGCATACGAAATGCGAGAACGGTTCTGGGAGCGCTTCCCGCTGGAGGCGCTCACCGAGGAGGAGTGGGAGGCGCTCTGCGATGGCTGCGGCCAGTGCTGCCTGCTCAAGTTCCAGGACGACGAGGGCGACCTGGCGGTGCTCAACGTCGCCTGCCAGCTGCTGGATATCGGCAGCTGCCGCTGCAGCGACTACGACCACCGCTTCGCCAGGGTGCCGGACTGCCAGCAGTTGACCCCCGAGCGCATCGAGGACTTCCGCTGGCTGCCCGGCTCCTGCGCCTATCGCCGCCTGGCGGAAGGGCGCAAGCTGGCCGGCTGGCACCCGCTGATCTCCGGCGACCCCGAGCGAGTCCATCGCAAGGGCATCAGCGTGCGTAGCTTCGCCGTATCCCAGGCGGAGGTCCCCGACGAGGAGCTCGAGGACCATATCATCGCCATCCTGCCCATCGACGGCTGAGGCCGGCGCCCATCAGGCGTCCCGGCCCTCCACCCCCAGCGCCCAGAGGATGAAGGCGTCCTGGCGGGCGTTGTCGTGCCAGCTCTTGAAGCGCCCCGAGGCACCGCCGTGGCCGGCCTCCATGTCGGTGCGCAGCAGGGTGGGGCGATGCTCGGGGCCGTCGTGGGCCAGCGCCAGCTCGGTGAGACGGGCATAGAGCTTGGCCGGCTCCCAGTAGGGCACCCGGGTGTCGTGCCAGCTGCCCTGGAGGAACACCGGCGGCCAGGGAGCATCGGGCAGGTTGTCCAGCGGCGAGTAGTCGTGGATGCGGCGACGGGCGGCCGGGTCCTGGGGGTTGCCCCACTCGCTGTACTCGGCGGTGGTCAGCGGCAGGTCGGGATTCTCCATGGTGCGCAGCACGTCGACGAAGGGCACGTCGAGCACCGCGGCGCAGAACCGGTCCGGTGCCAGGTTGAGGCTGGCGCCCACCAGCAGCCCCCCGGCGCTGGCCCCGTAGGCGACGATGCGCTCGCCGTCGCTGACCCCCTTGGCGACCAGGGCGTCGCGGGCGGCCAGGAAGTCCTGGAAGCTGTTGGCCTTGTGCTCCAGCTTGCCGGCCAGGTACCAGGGCTCGCCGCGATCGCCCCCGCCCCGTACATGGGCCACCGCGAAGGCCACCCCGCGGGCCAGCAGCTCCAGGCGAGCCACCGAGAACCAGGGATCGAGGACCTCGCCGTAGGCGCCGTAGCCGTAGAGCAGGGTCGGCAGCGGGTGGCCCACCAGGTCGGCGCGCATCACCACCGAGACCGGGATGCGCTCGCCGTCGTGGGAGCGGGCCCAGAGCCGCTCGCAGGCGAGTTGGTCGGGCTGCAGGTCGCCGTGCACGGCCTGGCGCTTGAGTTGCCGGCGGCTGCCGTCGTCCAGGTCGATTTCCGCCCAGGTCACCGGCAGGGTGAAGGACTCCTCGCGCAGCCGCTGGCGTCGCGTGTCGAAGTGGGGGGCATCGCCCAGGGCCAGGCTGCAGGGCGTCTCGGGCAGCGGCAGGCGCTCGTCGCGCCGGCACTCGTGCTGCTCGCCGTACTCGAGCACCCGCAGCCGCACCTGAGCCTGGTGGTGATCCCGCTCGGTGGCCACCAGCCCCCAGGCGAAGGCGTCGATGCCCTCCAGGGTGGTGTCGTCGCGGTGGGCGATCAGCCGCTCGCCCTCGGCGTCGGGACGGGCCTCGTCGACCCGGTCGAGGCAGAAGTGAGGGGCCTGGCGGTTGTGCAGCACGTAGAAGTGTCCCGGCCGGTGGTCGACGGCGTACTCGACGCCTTGCTCCCGGGCGCGGAACAGGTGCGGCGGCGTGGCCGGTGCCCGGGCCGGAACCAGCTGGACCTCGCTGGTGTCCTTGGATGCGGACTCCAGCATCAGCCAGGCACGGGAGCGGGTCTTGCCGAGGCCCAGCCAGAACTCCGGATCGTCCTCCCGCAGTACCAGCACCGGGTCGCCGCTGGGGCGGGGGAGGTCGGCGTCCAGGGCGAGACACAGCCGCCAGATGCTCTCGGGGCGCTGGGTGGCATCGAAGCGGGTGAACAGCAGGGTGGCGCCGTCCTCCGCCCAGCACAGTTCGGGGCCGATCGCCTCGAGCAGCACCGTCGGCTCGCCATCGGGCAGCCGCTTGAGTTGCAGGGTGAAGGTCTCGTCGCCGCGGGTGTCCTCCGTCCAGGCCAGCCAGGCCTCGTCGGGGGACAGCGCCATGTCGCCGACCTCGTAGAAGGCGTGGGCCCGGGAACGGCTCTCCAGGTCGAGGAAGGCCTCGGCGGCCTCGGGCTGGCCGTTTGGATGGCGCCACCATACCGGATGGTCGGCATCCACCGCCGTCTCGCTCCATACCGTATAGTGGTCGAGCGCCGTCGGCAGGCCCCGGACGGCGAGTTCGCGGCGCGCCAGGTGGCCGTGGTAGAGGCGCTCGGTCAGGTCGTCCAGGGGGGCGAACCAGCGACGCGCCTGCTCATTGGCGGCCTCGAGGAACGCCGGCACCCGGGGGTCGTCGCGGTTCTCCAGCCAGTGCCATTCGGGGTCGTCGCCCCGCCGGAAGTGGGGAGCGGGGGATGACGGGAGGGGCGTCGGGACGCGGTCCCGGTCGCTGGGAGGCTGTGCTTTCATGGTGCGGGATGTACCATACTCAGTGTGAATTCAACTACGTGCGGTCTGTGAGGCCGTGAAGACGAGGTACCGATGCTGATTTCGGATTCGATGTCCCTACTATGGCTGAGCTACGCGCTGCTGTCGCTGGTGGTCCTGGGGACCGGCTACCTGGGCCTGGCCTTCCTGCCGCGCCTGCCACGCCTGGTGATCACCTGGGCGGTCGCCGGGGTGATGTGGGTGCCGGCGAGCTTCCGGCTGCCGCTGATGGAAGAGGGGGAATTCTACACCGGTCTCGCCCCGGCCGTGGTGGTGGCCGGCCTGGCCTTCCTCGAGGGCGATTTCGGGGCCATGGCGCCGGCCCTGCTGCTGGTCGCCGTGGCGGCGGGTATCGGGGCCCTGGTCGGTCTGTTGCTGTGGCGCCGCGGTCGCCACAGCGTGCGGCCGGCCGCGCGTGACGCCAGGCGTGGCGACGCGGACGCGTCAGCCCCACGGGGCCGCCAGGGCGGCGGCGACGAGCGACGGGAGCCGGTGATCGGCTAAGGAACCTCGATGGGCAAAGCGGGGAGGTACCGGAGGCGAGCCGCGGGGGCAGCGCTGCTGGGGCTGGCCTGTGTGCTGGGCACGGTGACGACGGCCCCGGCCCAGGCGCCGGAGGAGCGGCCGGACGTGCGTGTGGTCGTCGATGTCTCCGGCAGCATGCGCACCAACGATCCCGATCGCCTGGCCGTGAGCGCCATGGACCTGCTGGTGTCGCTGCTGCCGGAAGGCGTGAGCGCCGGGGTCTGGACCTTCGGCGAGACGGTCGACAACCCGCTGCCGCTGGGGGAGGTCTCGGAAGACTGGCGGGAGCGCGCGCTGTCCCTGCCGCCGGCGCTCCAGGACTACCAGCAGTACACCGATATCGAGGCCGCGCTGCGTCAGGCCGCCGGTGCCGAGGCTAACGGCTGGCGCCACCTGATCCTGATGACCGATGGCGTCATCGACCTGTCGCCGTCTCGGGGGGCCAAGCCGGCCATCGACCGCCGGTCCCGGCAGCGCCTGGTGGAGGAGCTGGCGCCCGCGCTCGCCGACCAGGGCGTGGCCATCCATGCCATCGCCTTCTCCGACGAGGCCGACCTGGCCCTGGTCGAGCGCCTGGCCCAGCGCACCGGCGGCCTGGCCAGCGTGGCGACCTCCCCGGACGGGCTGCTCGGCGCCTTCCTGGATATCCTCGAGCGCATCTTCCCCGCCGACCGGCTTCCGCTGGAGGAGGGACGCTTCCTGGTGGACGACGGCGTGGAGAGCCTCACCGCGCTGGTCTTCCACGAGCCCGGCGCGCCCCCGCTGACCCTGGTGGCCCCCGACGGCAGCCGCTACCGGGCCGAGACGGCACCGGATGGGGTGCGCTGGCAGGTGGAGCCGCGCTTCGACCTGATACGCCTCCCGGACCCGGCGCCCGGGGAGTGGCGCCTGGAGGGCCCGGTAGGCGAGAAGAGCCGGATCAGCGTGAGCTCGCCCTGGCACCTGCGTACCGCGCCGCTGCCGGCCACCCTCTACCGGGGCTTTGCGCTGCCGCTGGAGGCCTGGCTGGCACGGACGCCCGGTGCCGAGGCCCTGCCGGAGGCCCCCACCCTGATCGCCAGCCTGCGCGACCTGGACGGCGAGGTGCAGGCCTCGGTCACCCTCGAGGCCGATGACCAAGGGCACTTCCGCGGGCGGCTCCCGGCACCGGCCCTGACCGGCAATGCCCGGCTGGTGATCCGGGCCGAGGGCGAGGGCTTCGCGCGCCAGCGCAGCCAGGCGGTGAACGTGCTGCCGGCCATCGGCGTCGCCCACGACCCGGCCGCCGGTCGTGTGGTGCTGGTCGCCGAGCATCCGCGTCTCAACCGCGACAACACCGCGATCCGGGGGGACCTGCGCGGCGAGCGCCTCGATGCCGAGGCGGTGGGGGAGGCCCGCTGGCACCTGCCGCTGCCGCCGCTGGACGAGGAACTCAGCCAGCCGCTGTTGCTCACGGCGACCCTCACCCTGGACGGGGAGACCCGCGAGCTGCGCCTGCCGCGCCTGATCCTCAACCCCGACGGCCGGGTGGGCATCGGCCGGGCCGACATGGCCGGCCCGACCCTGGCCGCCGAGCGTTTCGGTGCCACGGACGACGGGACCGAGCCGGCCCGCCCCGGGCCCAACCTCGCCGACCGCTTCGTCGAGGCCGTCAATACCGCACCGGCCAGGCTGCGCGACTGGTGGCAGGCCGGCCGGCCAGGCCTCGAGCGCCTGGCGGCCCGCGTCCGCGACGACCCGCGCCTGTGGGTCGGCCTCACCCTGGCCGTGCTGTCGCTGCTGATCCTGCTCCTCTGGCGTCGCCGGCGCCGCGGTGGCGTGGCCCATTCCCGGGAGGAACCGCATGTGTGAGCTGCTGGGCATGAGCGCCAACGTGCCGACCGACATCTGCTTCAGCTTTACCGGTTTCCTGCACCGCGGCGGCGGCACCGGCCCGCACCGCGACGGCTGGGGCATCGCCTTCTACGAGGCCGGCGGCTATCGCGACTTCCGCGACCCGCATCCTTCCGTACACTCGCCCATCGCCCGGCTGATCTGCGACTACCCGATCAAGTCGCATATCGTGATCAGCCATATCCGTCAGGCCAACGTCGGCCAGGTGCGCCTGGCCAACACCCATCCCTTCACCCGGGAAATGTGGGGCCAGCCCTGGTGCTACGCCCACAACGGCCAGCTCGGTGGCTGGGAGCCCCTGCCGCTATCCTTCTATCGGCCGGTGGGCGACACCGACAGCGAGCACGCCTTCTGCTGGCTGATGGGCGAGCTGCGTCGCCGCTTCCCGGAGCCGCCGGCGGCCCGTCACGAGCTGTGGCAGCACCTGCATGCCCTCTGCGAGCGACTGCGCGGTCTCGGCGTGTTCAACCTGCTGCTCGCCGATGGCGACTACCTCTACACCTTCTGCTCCACCAAGCTGGCCCATATCACCCGCCGGGCGCCGTTCGGCAAGGCGAGCCTCTCGGATGCCGAGCTGGCGGTGAACTTCGCCGAGCACACCACCCCCGACGACGTGGTCTCGGTGATCGCCACCGAGCCCCTCACCGACAACGAGGACTGGGTGCGCATGCAGCCCGGCGAACTGCTGGTCTGGCGAGGCGGCGAGATCCAGGGTCGCTATCAAACGTGAGTTTCAATCGTTCGTTTTGCAGCGCGCAAGCCGCTGGTATAGGGTAGGCCCAGAACAACAAGGATCGACCGGAAGGTCGAACACAGTGTGGAGAATGCCATGAGCGAGCAAGCGAGTCCCGCGATCCTCAGCGGCCCGGCGCTGGAAGACGCCGAGGCCTATTCGTCGGTGATGGATGTCTTCCATGCCTCCATCCGGCGCTTCGCCGACAAGCCGGCCTTCAGCTGCATGGGCCAGACCCTGAGCTATGGCGAGCTCGACCGTCTATCCGGCGACTTCGCGGCCTGGCTGCAGCATGAGACCGACCTGGAGCCCGGCGACCGCATCGCCATCCAGTTGCCCAACGTGCTGCAGTTCCCGGTGGCGGTGTTCGGCGCCCTGCGCGCCGGCATGGTCGTGGTCAACACCAACCCCCTCTACACCGAGCGGGAGATGGCCCACCAGTTCAAGGATGCCGGGGCCCGCGCCATCGTCATCCTCGCCAACATGGCCGACAAGCTCGAGCACGTGCTCGAGCGCACCGACATCGAGCACGTGGTGGTGACCCAGCTCGCCGACCTGCACGGTTTCCCCCGGCGGCAGCTGATCAATGCGGCGGTCAAGTACGTCAAGAAGCTGGTGCCGGCCTATCGGCTGCCGGGGGCGCTGGCCTTCCGCGACGTCCTCAAGCGCGGGGCGGGGCGCGAGCATCAGGAGGTCCGCCGTGAGGCCGGGGACATCGCCGCCCTGCAGTACACCGGGGGTACCACGGGGCTCGCCAAGGGCACCATGCTGACCCATCGCAATCTGGTGGCCAACATGCTCCAGGCCCGCCAGGCGATCGGCAAGGGGCTGACGGACGGCGAGGAGACCATCGTCGCGCCGCTGCCGGTCTACCACATCTACACCTTCACGGTGAACTGCCTGTTCATGATGGAGACCGGCAACCACACGGTACTGATCACCAATCCCCGCGACCTGGACGGCTTCGTCAAGGAGCTGAAATCCCTCCGGTTCACCGGTTTCGTGGGGCTCAACACCCTGTTCAACGCCCTGTGCAACCGCGAAGACTTCCGCCGGCTGGATTTCTCCTCGCTGCACCTGACCATCTCCGGCGGCATGGCCCTGACCCGGGCCGTGGCCCAGCGCTGGGAGCAGGTCACCGGTTGCCCGGTGGCCGAGGGCTATGGCCTGACCGAGACCTCGCCGATCGTCAGCTTCAACCCCGTCGACGCCATCCAGCTCGGCACCATCGGCCGGCCGGTAGCCGGCACCTCGGTGAAGGTCGTGGACCTGGACGACCGGGCGCTGCCCATTGACCAGCCCGGCGAGCTCTGCGTCAAGGGGCCCCAGGTCATGAAGGGCTACTGGAACCGCGAGGAGGAGACCGCCAGGTCCATCGATGACGAGGGCTGGTTCCATACCGGCGATATCGCGGTCCTCCAGGAGGATGGCTATATCCGCATCGTCGACCGCAAGAAGGACATGATCCTCGTCTCGGGCTTCAACGTGTATCCCAACGAGATCGAGGACGTGGTGGCCATGCACCCGGGGGTGGTGGAGTCGGCCGCGGTGGGCGTGCCGGACGACGACAGCGGCGAGGCGATCAAGCTGTTCGTGGTGGCCCGGGACCCGGATCTCGATGCCGAGGCCCTGCGCCACTGGTGCAAGAACGAGCTGACCGCCTACAAGGTGCCGCGCTTCGTCGAATTCCGTGACGAGCTGCCCAAGACCAACGTGGGCAAGGTGCTGCGTCGTCAGCTGCGCGACGAGGAACCGCAGAAGGAACAGGCCTGACGGGGCAGCTCAGCTGCCCAAGACGCCATCTCGTTCAGGAAAGTACTGCGTCGCCAGCTGCGCGACGAGGAGCCGCAGCCTGAGGCAAGGCCACAAAGCGAGGGCCGGTGTCAGCCCGACTCGGGGCTGGTCCGTCGACAGACTCATAGGACCCCCTCTTCGACCTGTCCCCGGCGCCCCTCGTTGGCCGCCTTCGGTACGGTGCCGATTAGCCGCCGCCTCTCTCCCGGCGTTACAATGGACGACCCGCATCGCCTCGTCGGTGCGGGTTCCTTCGTCGCCATTCCTGATCGATCATCGGAGCCCTCGAGTCCGCCGTGAGTACCCTGACCCAAGCCCCCGACGCGCCTTCCTCCGACGCCGCCGCCCTGGCGGCCCTGCAAGGCGAGCTCGACGGCGTGCTGTTGCGTGACGCCCCCCGGCTGGGAAAGCGGCTCGCCGGCCTGACCCGGCGCTGCCGCCAGGGCAAGCCCGTGGACCGCGGCCTGGCCGAGGTGCGCCGTGACATCGAACGCTCCCGGGCGAAGGTGGAGGCCCGGGCATCGCGCCCGGTGCGCCTGGCCTACCCGGAGGAACTCCCGGTCGCCGAGCGGCGCGAGGACATCCTGGCTGCGCTGCGTGATCATCAGGTGGTGGTGGTGGCCGGCGAGACCGGTTCGGGCAAGACCACCCAGCTGCCCAAGCTGTGCCTGGAGCTGGGCCTTGGTCGCCGCGGCCTCATCGGCCATACCCAGCCGCGACGCCTGGCCGCTCGCTCGGTGGCCAACCGGCTGGCCGAGGAGATGCAGGTGCCCCTGGGGCAGCAGGTCGGCTATCAGGTGCGCTTCACCGACCAGACCGACGAGGCCACCCTGGTCAAGCTGATGACCGACGGCATCCTGCTGGCGGAGACCCGTCACGACCCGGACCTCAGCCGCTACGAGTCGATCATCATCGACGAGGCTCACGAGCGCAGCCTCAACATCGACTTCCTGCTCGGCTATCTCAAGCGGCTGCTGGCCCGGCGCCCGGATCTCAAGGTGATCATCACCTCGGCGACCATCGACGTGGACCGGTTCGCCGAGCACTTCGCGCTGCCAGGGCCCGATGGCAGGCCCCGCCCGGCCCCGGTGGTCGAGGTCTCGGGGCGCACCTACCCGGTGGAGGTGCGCTACCGCCCGCTGATCCGCGACGCGGAGGACGAGGAGGACCGTACCCTCCAGGAGGGCATCCTGCATGCCGTGGAAGAGATCGAGGCCGTCGAGCGCGAGAAGCGCTGGTTCCACGGCCCGCGCGATATCCTGGTGTTCCTGCCCGGCGAGCGCGAGATCCGCGAGACCGCCGACACCCTGCGCCGCGCCGACCTCAAGGGCACCGAGATCCTGCCGCTCTATGCGCGGCTCTCCAACGCCGAGCAGAACCGGGTCTTCGCTCCCCATGCCGGGCGGCGCATCGTGCTGGCCACCAATGTCGCCGAGACCTCGCTCACCGTGCCCGGCATCCGCTACGTGATCGACCCGGGCCTGGTGCGCATCAGCCGCTACAGCTACCGGGCCAAGATACAGCGCCTGCCGGTGGAGCCGGTCAGCCAGGCCAGTGCCGACCAGCGCAAGGGGCGGTGCGGCCGCGTGGCCGAGGGGGTGTGCATCCGCCTCTTCGATGAGGAGGACTACCTCGGCCGGCCCGAATTCACCGACCCGGAGATCCGCCGCACCAACCTGGCCTCGGTGATCCTGTCGATGCTCTCGCTCAAGCTCGGTGACATCGCGGCCTTCCCCTTCGTCGACCCGCCGGACTCGCGCTTCGTCACCGACGGCTTCCGGCTGCTGTTCGAGCTCGGTGCGGTGGACGAGTGCCAGCGGATCACGCCGCTCGGGCGCAAGCTGGCGCGGCTGCCCATCGACCCGCGGCTCGCCCGCATGGTGCTCGCCGGGGCCGAGCAGGGCGGCCTGCGCGAGGTGCTGGTCGTGGTCTCGGCGCTGGCCACCCAGGACCCCCGCGAGCGTCCGGCCGACAAGCGCGAGGCCGCCGACCAGGCGCATCGCCGCTGGCAGGACCCCGACTCCGACTTCGTCGCCCTGCTCAATCTCTGGCACGGCTTCGAGGCCGCCCGCGAGGAGCTCTCCGGCAACCGGTTGCGTCGCTGGTGCAAGGATCACTACCTCAACTATCTGCGCCTGCGCGAATGGCACGATACCTTCCGCCAGCTACGCCAATTGCTGCGCGACATGGAGATCGAGGTGCCGCCGCCGGCGCCGGTCGCCGCCACCACGGACGACGATCCCCAGGCGGCGGCCCAGGCCCGGCGCGAGAACGCCGCCCGGCTGCACCAGGCCCTGCTGCCGGGGCTGCTCTCGCACCTGGGGACCTTCCTGGAGAATCGCGAGTACCAGGGGGCCCGCAACCGCAAGTTCATGATCCATCCCGGCTCGGGGCTGGCCAGGAAGACGCCCAAGTGGGTGATGGCCTTCGAGCTGGTGGAGACCTCCCGGCTGTTTGCCCGCACCGTGGCCAGGATCGACCCCGCCTGGATCGAGCCGCTGGCCGGGCATCTGGTCAAGCGCAGCTACAGCGAGCCCCACTGGGAGATGAAGCGTGCCCAGGTGGTGGCCTTCGAGCAGGTGACCCTGTTCGGTTTGCCCATCGTCGCCCGACGCAAGGTGCATTTCGGGCCGATCGATCCGGCACAGTCGAGAGAACTCTTTATCCGCCGCGCTCTGGTGGAGGGCGAGTACAAGACCCGCGGCGAGTTCTTCGCCCACAACCGGGCCCTGGTCGAGGAGGTCGAGGACCTCGAGGATCGCGCCCGCAAGCGCGATATCCTCGTCGACGAGGAAGCGCTCTGCGACTTCTACGACGCCCGGCTGCCCGAGGACATCGTCAACGGCAAGGGCTTCGAGGCCTGGCGCAAGCAGGCCGAGCGCGAGGATCCGGGCATCCTCAAGTTCGACCGCCAGGCGCTGCTCGCCCGTGAGGCCGAGGAGGTCACCCCGGCACAGTATCCCGATGAGCTGGTGCTGAACGGGGTGCGCTATCCGCTGAGCTATCATTTCGCCCCGGGGGCCCCGGACGATGGCGTGACCCTGACGGTGCCGGCGGCCATGCTCCCGCAGCTGCCCATGGCGCGACTGGAGTGGCTGGTGCCGGGGCTGTTGCGCGACAAGTGCATCGCCCTGCTCAAGTCGCTGCCCAAGTCGATCCGCCGCCAGGTGGTGCCGATCCCCGACTGGGTGGACGCCGCCCTGCAGGCCATGGCCCCCGACGAGACGCCCCTGACCGAGGCGCTCGGCGAGTTCCTGCGGCGCAAGACCGGGGTGCGCCTGCATCCCGACGACTGGCGCCTGGACCAGCTCGAGCCCCACCTGGTGATGAACCTGCGCGTGGTCGACCACGAGGGCCGCGAGCTCGGCCAGGGCCGCGATGCCCGGGCGCTGGAGCGGCGCTTCGAGGCGGCGGCCGGGGAGGGTGCCCGGGCGCTGGCCGCCGAGGCCAGCGAGGCGGACGCCCTCGAGACCCTGCCCGAGGCGCCGCTGCCGGAGTCGCGGGTCACCACCCAGGCCGGCATCCGCGTCGAGGCCTATCCGGCGGTGGTGCCGGAGGGCGAGGCCCTGCGCGTCGAGCTCTACGACCATCCCGACAAGGCCCGCGAGGCCCATCGCCGCGGGGTGGTCCGGGCGGCGATGGGCCGCTTGCCCGATCAGGTTCGCGCCATCGAGCGCCTGGCCGGCCTCAAGCCCTGTGCGCTGCTGTTCGCCAAGGTGGGGACCAGGCGCCAGCTCACCGAGGACGTGGTGGCCGCGGTCTTCCAGCAGGTGGTGGCGGTGGACCCCCTGCCGCGCTCCCGTGACGCCCTGGAGGCCCGCCTCGAGGCCACCCGCGCCGCGCTGGTGCCTCGGGCCGAGGCCCTGATCGAGACCCTGAAACAGGCGCTGGAGGGCCACCTGGCGGTGACCAAGGCGTTGAAGGGCAACCTGAATCTTTCCCTGGCGCTGGTATACAGTGACCTCAAGGCCCAGATGCAGCGCCTGGTGCATCCGGGTTTCGTCTGCGAGGCGGGCGACTGGCTGGCGGAATACCCGCGCTACATGGAAGCCGCGCAGATCCGTCTCGAGAAGGCGCCCCGGGAACGCATGCGTGACCAGATGCACATGCAGGAGGTACAGGACTTCGAGGCGCGCCTGGCCGCCCGCCGCGACAGCGAGCGCCGCGGCGAGGTCGAGGACCCGGCCCTGGTCGAGTTCGGCTGGTGGATCGAGGAGCTGCGTGTGTCGCTCTTCGCCCAGCAGTTGGGGACCCGGATGCCGGTCTCGGCGAAGCGCCTCGAGAAACGCTGGGCGGAACTCACCGGCCGGGCCTGAGCGTCGCGACAGGGCCCGCCGCCACGCCCGGCGACAGGCTCGACGCGCCATGGAGACGACGTATGACTGATGTGGTAATCACCGGCACGGGCCTCTATACCCCTCCCCATGCCATCGACAACGCGGCCCTGGTGAGCGCCTTCAATGCCTGGGTCGACGCCGAGAACGCGCGGCGGCGTGCGGCCGGTGAGCCGGCGACCCTCGAGCCGTCGAGCACTGAGTTCATCGTCAAGGCCTCGGGGATCCATAGCCGCTACGTGCTGGATGCCGAGGGCATCCTCGACCCCGAGCGCATGCGCCCCCGGCTGCCGGCGCGGGACAACGACAGCCCGTCCATCCAGTGCGAGATGGGCCTCGCCGCCGCCCGCCAGGCCCTGGAGGCGGCGGCGGTCGCCGCCGGCGACATCGATCTGGTGATCGTCGCCTGCTCCAACCTGGAGCGCGCCTATCCGGCCGTGGCCGTGGAGCTGCAGGCGGCGCTGGGCGCCGGCGGCCATGCCTTCGACATGAACGTGGCCTGCAGCTCGGCCACCTTCGCCATCGAGACCGCGGCCAATGCCATCCGCGCCGGCGGGGCGAGCCGCGCCCTGGTAGTCAGCCCCGAGATCTGTTCGGCACACCTCAACTTCCGGGACCGCGACAGCCACTTCATCTTCGGCGATGCCTGCACGGCCATCGTGCTCGAGGACGACGCCCTGGCCACGGCCGAGGCCCGCTTCACGGTGCTCGGCACCCGGCTGGTGACCCGCTTCTCGAATGCCATCCGCAACAACGCGGGTTTTCTCGACCGCGTCACCGACAGCGACCCGCTGGCGGCGGACAGGCTCTTCGTCCAGGAGGGCCGGCGCGTGTTCAAGGAGGTCTGTCCCCTGGTGGCGACCCTGATCGGCGAGCACCTCGCCGCGCTCTCGCTGTCGGGCGATGATCTCGGCCGGCTCTGGCTGCACCAGGCCAACCGCCACATGAACGACCTCATCGCCCGCCGCGTGCTGGGCCGAGAGCCCGCCCCGAGCGAGGCACCGATCATCCTCGACCGCTTCGCCAATACCAGTTCGGCGGGCTCGATCATCGCCTTCCACCTGCATCGCGACGACCTCGAAGCCGGGGATCTCGGGGTGGTGTGTTCCTTCGGCGCGGGCTACAGTGCCGGCAGCGTCGTGGTGCGGCGACGCTGACGCAAGGACAAGGTACCAAGTGCAGGGAGACCACTGACGCAATGACCCCATCATTTCCCAACCGGAAGGCCGGCGCGGCGCTGCTCGCCGTGGCCTTGCTCTCGGGTTGTGCCTCCACGGCGAGCAGTCGGCAGGCCCAGCCGGAGGACCCCTGGGAGGGCTTCAACCGGCAGGTGTTCGCCTTCAACGACACCCTCGATCGCTACGCCCTGAAGCCGGCGGCCCAGGGCTATCGCTTCGTGACGCCGGATCCGGTGGAGACCGGGGTAGGCAACTTCTTCGCGAACCTGGGCGAGCTGCGCACCACCCTCAACAGCCTCCTGCAGGGCAAGCCCGGCAACGCCGGCATCGCCACCGGACGCTTTCTGATCAACTCCACCGTGGGGGTCCTGGGGCTGTTCGACGTGGCCTCGCACATGGAGTTGGTGGGGCGCGAGGAGGACTTCGGCCAGACCCTGGCGGTGTGGGGGGTGGGCGAGGGGCCCTATGTGGTGCTGCCGCTGCTGGGGCCGAGTACGGTGCGTGACACCGCCGGCCTGCCGGTGGATTCCTATACCTACCCGCTGACCTATGTTGAAGAGGACAAGGTGCGGCTTTCCTTGCGTGCCCTGGACGCGATCGACACGCGGGCGGGCCTTCTCGACCAGGAGCGGTTGATCCGCGGGGATCGCTACAGCTTCATCCGTGACAGCTGGCTGCAGCGACGACGCTTCGAGGTCAATGATGGCGAGCTGGGCGAGGACCCCTTCGCCACGGATGAGTTCGATTTCGAGGATGCCGACTTTGATGACGCCTTCGCCGAATGAGGCCATGACGGGATGCCAGCTGCCAACGAGCTGATCGGACTGATCGACGCCCCCGGGCCGGAGCGTGATGCCCTGGCCGAGACCATCGCCAAGGATGGCCTGGCGGTGGTCGCCGTGGAGCGGCCGGACCAGCTGCCGGCCACGGCCTCGCTGGCGGTGGCCCGCTCCCGGATCGTGCCCAGCAGCGAGTGGGCCGCCCTGGCCAGGCGGCTGCCGACCCTGGTGGTCAGCGACGATCGCCAGGACAGCGACCTGCTCCAGGCGGTGGATGCCGGCCTGGTGGACTACGTCATCGAGCCGCTTCGCCATGGCCACCTGTTGCGCCGGATCATTCGCCGGGTCATCGAGGTCAACCGCCTCGCCGAGGAGCGGGAACACGACCGGGCCCGCCTGGCCGATCTCAACGAGCGCCTGGAGACCCACCTGGCCATGCTGCGCATGGACCAGCAGGCCGGTGGCCAGATCCAGCGCAAGCTGCTGCCGCCGCGGCCCCAGACCGTGGGTGGGGTGACCTGCGACTACTGGCTGGCGCCGTCGCTGTACCTGTCCGGGGATTTCCTCGACTTCCAGCGCTTCGACGATCGCTATACCCTGTTCTACTTCGCCGATGTCTCCGGCCACGGGGCCTCGTCGGCCTTCGTCACGGTGCTGCTCAAGTACCTCTCCAATCGCTGGCAGAACGAGTGGGATGGCCAGGCCCCCGAATGCCTGGCGCCGCGCTGGCTGGCGGCCCTGAACCGCGAGCTGCTCGATACGGGGATCGGCAAGCATGCCACCTTGTTCGTTGGTGTCATTGACCGGGAGCGCCGCTATCTGCACTATTCGCTCGGCGCTCAGCTGCCCATGCCGCTGCTGGTCGCCGACGGCGAGGCCCGGCCCCTGGCCGGGGAGGGCATGCCGGTGGGGCTCTTCCCGCATGTCGAGTACCCCCGGCTGGGTTGCCCCTTGCCCGCGACCTTCCGTCTCTGCCTGTGTTCCGACGGGATCCTGGAATGCCTGCCCGGCGAGACCCTCGACGCGCGTCTCCGGGAGCTCGAGCGACGGGTGCTGGCCAGCGACACGGTGGCGGAGCTGAGGGAGGGCCTTGCCCTGGGCAAGATGGAAGACGATGATGACCTTATCGCCGAACACGCCCCTGGCCATGAAGAGCTGCCCGACGACCTGACGATCATGATGTTGAGCGGATTTGGCAATGATAATGCATGAAGGCCGCATCAAGGCGGCGTTCGATTCCGGGGTGTTCGTGCTCAAGCTGTGCGGTGATGTGCGGCTGACGCTGTGCGCGACCCTGGACAGCCAGGCCCAGCGGCTTGCCGAGACCCCCGGGCTCGAGGCCGTGATGGTCGACCTGCGCGAGGCGACCAACGTCGACTCCACCGCCCTGGGCTTTCTCGCCAAGGTGGCCATGGCGCTGCAGGGCCGCCTGGAGCATCCGCCGACCATCGTCGTCGACAATCCCGACGTCCAGCGCATGCTCGACGTCATGGGCTTCGCCAACTACTACACCCTGGTGGAATCCCCCATCACCGAGCCTCACGAGCTGCGGGAGCTGCCGGAGGTTCCCGCCGACGAGGAGGGCATGCGACAGCGCATCCTCGAGGCCCATCGCATCCTGATGCACATGAACGAGCACAACCGCGAACAGTTCCAGCCGCTGGTCGAGATGCTCGAGGCCCAGGAGGCCGCCTCGCACCGCGACTGAGCCGCCACCGACGCCGCATGGAGGACGGGGAGACGCCGACGGCGTCTCCCCGTGTTCGTCAGGCCTGGCGAAGTTCGCCCAGCAGCGCCTCGAGCCGGCGCTGGTCGGCCATGAACTTGCGGATGCCCTCGGCCAGCTTCTCGGTGGCCATGGCATCCTCGTTCAGCGCCCAGCGGAACTCCGCTTCGTCCTGGGGCTCGGGGGGGCGGGTCTCGGCGTCCAGGGGCGCCAGGCGGCGCTCCAGGGCACCCTCGGTTTCTGCGAGTTCGCCGAGCAGGGCCGGCGAGATGGTCAGGCGGTCACAGCCGGCCAGCGCCTTGATCTCGCCGCTGTTGCGGAAGCTGGCGCCCATCACGATGGTGTCGAAGCCGTGGCCCTTGAAGTGCTCGTAGATGCGCCGGACCGACTGGACGCCGGGGTCGCGGTCGTCCTCGAAGTCGGCCTCGGGATCCTGGGCCTTGTGCCAGTCGAGGATGCGCCCCACGAACGGCGAGACCAGCGTCACGCCGGCGTCGGCACAGGCGCGGGCCTGGGTGAAGCTGAACAGCAGCGTGAGGTTGGTGTGGATGCCCTCGCGCTCCAGCACCCTGGCCGCCTGGATGCCTTCCCAGGTGGCGGCGACCTTGATCAGGATGCGCTCCGGGCCGACGCCATGGCGGCCATAGCGCTCGATCAGCGAACGGGCCCTGACCAGGGTGGCCTCGGTGTCGAAGGACAACCGGGCGCTGACCTCGGTGGACACGTAGCCGGGCACCAGGGCGCTGATCTCGCTGCCGATCTCCACCGCCACGGCATCCAGGGCGTCGTCGATGTCGGTGGCGTGGCGGGCGATCTCGGCGAGCCGGGCCCGGCGGCCCTCCTGCTGGGCGGCCTGCAGGATCAGCGAGGGGTTGGTGGTGGCGTCGGTGGGCGAGAAGCGGCGAATCGTCTCGAGGTCGCCGGTATCGGCCACCACGGTGGTCATGCGCTTGAGTTGCGAAAGCAGGTCATCTGCCATGGGTGGGGTGTCCTCCGTGTCGTCGCCTTCCACTCTACCAAGGCCGCATGAGCGAACATAGACGGCGACGGCATCCGCGCCGGATTCGCGTTATCATTAGTGTCCTATCGGAAATCCTGTCGGAGGCGCCTTGACCCTCGATGCCCGACGCGTGGCCCTGCTGGTGGCCGCCAATACCGCCCTGGCTCCCTTTGCCATCGACGCCTACCTGCCGGCCATGCCGGCCCTGGCCGAGGCCGTGGGAGCCAGCATCCACCATACCGAGCTCTCGATCAGCGTCTTCCTGTTCGGTTTCGCCCTCGGCCAGCTGATCGGGGGGCCGCTCTCCGATCGGCTGGGCCGCAAGCCCGTGCTGCTCGGCGGGCTGGTGATCTTCCTGCTGGCCAGCCTGATGCTGACCACGGTGGACAGCCTCGCCGAGCTGTTGGCCTGGCGCCTGGTCCAGGCGTTGGGGGGCGGGGCCTGCGTGGTCAACTCGGCGGCGATCGTGCGCGACTGCTTCAGCGGCCGCGAGGCCGCCAAGGTGATGTCGACCATGGCGATGATCATGATGCTGGCCCCTCTGGCGGCGCCGGCGGTGGGCAGCGGCCTGCTGTACCTCGCCGACTGGTGGCTGATCTTCGTCTTCCTGGCGGTCTACGCCGCCTTCCTGCTGTGGTTGATGGGAACGCGCCTGCCCGAGACCCGGGCAGCGGATGCGCCCATGGCCTCGCCGCGCCAGGTGCTGCGCAACTACGCCAGCGTGCTGCGCCACCGCGAGGGAATGGGCTATGTGCTCGCCGTGGCCGCGACCTTCGCCGGCATGTTCGCCTTCATCACCGCCTCGCCGTTCCTGTACATGACCCACTATGGCGTGTCGCCGGCGATGTACCCCGTGGTCTTCGGGGTCAACGTGGTGGTCATGGCCGCCTCGAATCGCGTCAACATCCGCCTGCTGCGCCGGCGCGCGCCCCAGCAGAACATGCGTCTGGGTCTCGGCGTGCAGTTCGTCGTGGCGCTGTCCCTGGTGGCGCTGGTGGCCACCGGACTCGACTCGCTGGTCACGGTGGTGCCGCTGATCATGCTGTTCATGGGCATGGTGGGCCTGATCATCCCCAATGCCATCGCCTCGCTGCTCGAGCACTTCAGCCACATGAGCGCCACCGCCACGGCGCTGCTGGGCAGTATCCAGTTCACCTGCGGGGCCCTGGCCGGCGTGGTGGTGAGTGGCTTCGAGATCGATAGTGCCTGGCCCATGGTACTGACCATGCTGGTCGTGTCACTGGCCGGCAACCTGGCCCTGCGCGGGCTGGCGGGGCGCGCCGGCCGGGGCTCGTCCTCGCCGGTCGAGAGGGCCGAGGGGGGGGGGCTGACGGGGGGAGGGCGCTCGCTGTCATGAAGCTGTCATTTTCGTGGGGCATCTTGTGACTCGCGAAGGACGAACACTTCTCTCAACAGGAGCTCTCTCCATGAACCGCATCCTCAAGACCACCGTCATCGCTGCCGCCGTCATGGGCGTGGCCGGTGTCGCCCAGGCCCGCGACCAGGTTCGCATCGTGGGATCCAGCACCGTCTACCCGTTCGCCAGCTACGTGGCCGAGGAGTTCGGCGCCACTACCGATTACCCGACGCCGGTCATCGAGTCCACCGGTTCCGGCGGTGGCCTGCGGCTGTTCTGCAACGGTGTCGGTGAGGACACCCCGAACATCACCAACGCCTCGCGCCGCATGAAGCCCTCCGAGTTCGAGCGTTGTGCCGAGAACGGCGTGACCGACATCACCGAGGCCTTCGTCGGCTACGACGGCATCGCCTTCGCCCAGTCCAGCGCCAACGAGGCCATGGACGTGACCCGCGAGCAGTTGTTCCTGGCCCTGGCCGCCCAGGTGCCGGTGGACGGCGAGCTGGTCGACAACCCCTACACCCAGTGGAGCGACATCGACGCCTCCCTGCCGGATCGCGAGATCGCCGTCTACGGCCCGCCCACCACCTCCGGGACCCGTGATGCCTTCGAGGAGCTGGTGATGGAAGCGGCCTCCGAGGACATGGAGGCCTACGGCGACGAGGGCTATACCGATATCCGTGCCGATGGCGCCTTCATCGACGCCGGCGAGAACGACAACCTGATCGTCCAGCGCCTGGCCGAGAACACCGACGCCTTCGGCATCTTCGGCTACTCCTTCCTCGAGGAGAACGCCGATACCCTGATCGGCTCCAGCGTCGATGGCGTCGAGCCCACGCCGGAGGCCATCGGCAGCGGCGAGTACCCGGTGTCCCGCTCGCTGTTCTTCTACGTGAAGAATCAGCACGCCGACGAGGTCCCGGCCATGTACGAGTATGCCAACATGTTCATGAGCGAGCAGATGATCGGCGATCTCGGCTACCTCAAGGGCATCGGCCTGATCCCGGCCCCCGAGGAAATGCGCGAGCAGGCACGCCAGGCAGTGGCCGACCACGAGTCACTCGAACTGGCCGACCTGAAGTAAGGGGCGGGCTCGAGCCCTGAACCGGCCGGTAGCCCTGGGCTACCGGCCGGCGCGTGTTCCGGCAGGGAAGCCGGCCTGGCGACCCCCCTGCGGATGAATTCCTTCGAGAGACACCTATGCAGACCAACCAAATCCTCGCCCTGTTCTGCGGCACCCTGCTGGTGCTGGGTCTGATAGCCTTCTTCCTGGGCCGGGCCAAGGCCGCCAGAGTGCGCGCCTCGGGCACCGCCATGTATGCCCAGCCCGACCAGTACGCCTGGTTCAGCGTGCTGTCCACGGCCGGCCCGGCGATCGCGGTGGGCGCGGTGGGCGCCTTCGTGATGCTGCTGGCCGGGGCCGAGATCCCTATCCTCTACCTGCTGGCCGCCAGCCTGGTGGTCGGCTGTGCCGGCCTGGTCATGGGCATCGCCCTGGTGCGCCCCGATTTCCATGCGCGCCAGGCCATCGAGCGGGTGATCCGCTTCTTTCTGGCCGGCGCCGCCCTGATCTCGATCTTCACCACCTTCGGCATCCTGATCTCGATCGTCGGGGAGGCCATCCGCTTCTTCCAGATGCAGAGCTTCTGGGACTTCATCACCGGCACCACCTGGAACCCGGGGGCCAGCTTCCTCGAGGCGGCGGGTCGCGCCGAGGAAGGCGCCAGCGCCGCCCAGTTCGGCTCGGTGCCGCTGTTCGCCGGTACCTTCATGATCACCCTGGTGGCGATGCTGGTGGCGATCCCGGTGGGCCTGCTCTCGGCCATCTACATGGCCGAGTTCGCCCCCCAGCGGGTGCGCACCCTGGCCAAGCCGGTGCTCGAGGTCCTGGCCGGCATCCCCACCGTGGTCTACGGCTTCTTCGCCGCCATCACCGTGGCGCCGATCATCGTCGACGTGGCCGGCGTCTTCGGCCTGGACGCCTCCTTCAACAACGCCCTGGCGCCCGGCATCGTGATGGGCATCATGATCATCCCCTTCATCTCCTCGCTGTCCGACGACGTCATCAACTCGGTGCCGGACAGCATGCGTCAGGGCTCGCTGGCGCTGGGCATGACCAAGGGCGAGACCATCCGCGACGTGGTGGTGCCGGCGGCCCTGCCGGGCATCATCTCGGCCTCGCTGCTGGCGATGTCCCGGGCGCTCGGCGAGACCATGATCGTGGTGATGGCCGCCGGCATGCGGCCCAACCTCACGGCCAATCCCCTGGAGGACATGACCACCGTGACGGTGCGCATCGTCGCCGCCCTGACCGGCGACCAGGAGTTCGCCAGCGCCGAGACCCTGTCCGCCTTCGCCCTGGGCCTGGTGCTCTTCGTGGTGACCCTGTCGCTGAATCTGGTCTCGGTGATCATGATTCGGCGGTTCCGCGAGAAGTATCGGATCAACAACCTCTAACGCCTTGGAGCCATCCCGATGAGCCAACCCTTCGACGAGATCAGCGCCCAGCTCCGGCGTCGTCACCGCAAGTCCGCCCGGCTGAAGTGGATCTCCATGGGCGCCCTGGGCCTGGCCGGCCTCTTCCTGGTGCTGTTCTTCGCCGACATGCTGGTCAAGGGCCTGCCGGCCTTCCAGCAGGCCCAGATCCAGGTCGAGGTCGACTACAGCGAGCGGGCCAGCGAACTGCCCCTGGCCGCCGTTCAGGAGGACGTGCGCCCACTGGTCAGCCGAGGCTACCTGCGTCTCATCCCGGGGCGCATGGAGGACAACCCCGAGCTGCTCGGCACCACCCGCATGGAGTGGGTACTGGCCGACGGCCAGGTCGACCAGTACCTCAAGGGCCACCATTCCAAGTTGCGTGACAGCGAGCAGGCGGTGGTCGACCGACTGGTGGAGCAGGGACGCGCCGAGCTGCGCTTCAACACCACCTTCTTCACCCGCGGTGACTCCAAGATGCCCGAGCTCGCCGGCATCGCCTCCGCGGCCATGGGCACGGTGCTGACCCTGCTGGTGACGCTGGCCGTGTCCTTCCCGATCGGCGTGATGACCGCGGTCTACCTGGAGGAATTCGCCCCCGACAACCGTGTCACCCAGCTGATCGAGATCAACATCAACAACCTGGCGGCGATTCCCTCGATCCTCTTCGGCCTGCTGGGTCTGGCGATCTTCATCAACTTCTTCGGCGTGCCGCGCTCCACGCCGGTGGTCGGCGGCCTGACGCTCGCGCTGATGACCCTGCCGGTGATCATCATCGCCACCCGCACGGCGCTGCGCAGCGTGCCGGATTCGATTCGCCATGCCGCCTTCGGGGTGGGGTGCTCGCGCTGGCAGGTGGTGCGCGACCACGTGCTGCCGCTGGCCATGCCCGGCATCATGACCGGCTCCATCATCGGCCTGGCCCAGGCCATGGGCGAGACCGCGCCGCTGATCATCGTCGGCATGGTGGCCTTCATCCCCGATGTGACCAGTTCCTTCACCGAGGCCGCCACCGTGCTGCCGGCGCAGATCTTCACCTGGGCAGGGGAGCCCGACCGGGCCTTCATCGAGAAGACCTCCGGCGGCATCCTGGTGCTGCTGTCCGTGCTGATCACCCTCAACGCCACCGCCGTGGTGTTGCGCAAGAAATTCGAACGTCGCTGGTAAGGCCCGCGGCACGACACAGGATATGCCAAGATGAATATTCAAGTTGCCGAGCGGAGTATCGCCCCCATGACCGGTCACACTGCCGGACAACCTGTGACCCGAAACGAGGAAGCGCACCACGAGCTCTCCATCCGCGTGCGCGACCTCAACCTCTGGTACGGGGACACCCAGGCGCTCAAGAACATCAACCTCGATGTCTACCAGAAGAACGTCACGGCGCTGATCGGGCCCTCGGGGTGCGGCAAGTCGACCTTCCTACGCTGCCTCAACCGCATGAACGACCTGATCCCCAGCGTGCGCCTCGAGGGCCTGGTGGAGATGGACGGTCGCGATGTCAACGAAGCCAAGATGGACGAGGTGGCCCTGCGCCGCCGGGTGGGCATGGTGTTCCAGAAGCCCAACCCCTTTCCCAAGTCGATCTACGAGAACGTCGCCTATGCGCCGCGCATGCACGACCTGGTCAGCCGCAAGACCGACGTCGACGAGCTGGTCGAGCGCGCCCTGCGCGATGCCGGCCTCTGGGAGGAGGTCAAGGACAAGCTGCACCAGCCCGGCACCTCGCTCTCCGGCGGCCAGCAGCAGCGGCTGTGCATCGCCCGGGCCATCGCGGTGCAGCCCGACGTCATCCTGATGGATGAGCCGACCTCGGCCCTGGACCCGATCTCCACGGCGACCATCGAGGACCTGATGGACAAGCTCAAGCAGCAGTTCACCATCATCACCGTGACTCACAACATGCAGCAGGCCGCCCGGGTGGCCGACTACACGGCCTTCTTCCACCTGGGCGAGGTGGTCGAGTACAACGACACCCAGGCCATGTTCGCCAACCCGCACACCAAGAAGGCCGAGGACTACATCACCGGTCGCTATGGCTGAGGTCGGCGAGTCATGAGTGGTATTTGGACGGGGAGGCGAGCGATCGCCTCCCCGTCGTCGTGTCCACCCCTGTCACGGGAGTGTCATCGGTCTCGTCTACATATGGAATTCCATATATAATCGGGAGCCAACCACATGGCCAAGCGACGCGTCCTCTTCCTGTGCAACGCCAATTCCGCGCGCTCGTTGATGGGCGAGGCGATGCTGAGGCACCTGGCCGGCGAGCGCTTTGCGGCCTTCAGCGCCGGCAGCGAGCCCGATGCGCCCCACGAACGGACCCTGGAGGCGCTCGACAAGCTGGGCATCGCCACCGAGGGGCTGGCCAGCACGTCCCTGGACGACTTCGCCGGCGAGGCCTTCGACACGGTGATCGTGCTCTGCGACAAGGCCCGGCAGGCCTGTCGCGACTGGCCGGGGGAGGTCGGGGAGCGGCTCTACTGGGATATCCGCGACCCGCGCCTGATCGACCGTGAGAACGCCTACGGGCAGGCGCTCCAGGAGATCCGCCATCGGCTCCAGCTGTGGCTGGATGCCCAGCGCTGACACGGCCATGCCGTCCAACCCTGTAACCTTCGAGAGGCCCTCATGACCCTACGCATCGGCATCAATGGCTTCGGCCGCATCGGCCGCCTCGCGCTGCGCAGCCTCTGGTCGCGCGTCGAGGCCGGCGAGGCCGAGGTGGTGCGCATCAACGACCCGGGCGGCGATGCCGCCACCTTCGCCCACCTGCTGGAGTTCGACTCGGTCCACGGCCACTGGGCGCCCGGTCGGGGCATCCAGGCCGAGGGCGATGCCATCGTGGTCGACGGCCTGCGCAGCGCCTTCAGCGCCAACCGCGAGACGGCGGACACCGACTGGTCGGACTGCGACCTGGTGATCGAGGCCTCCGGGGCGATCAAGACACGGCAGGCGCTCACCGCCTATCTGGACCAGGGCGTCGGCCGGGTGGTGGTCAGTGCGCCGGTGAAGGAGGCGGGCGTGCTCAACGTGGTGATGGGGGTCAACGACGATGCCTTCGATCCCGAGATGCACCGCATCGTCACCGCGGCCAGCTGCACCACCAACTGCCTGGCCCCGGCGGTCAAGGTGATCCACGAGACCTTCGGCATCCGCCACGGCTCGATGACCACGGTGCACGACATCACCAACACCCAGACCATCCTCGACGCGCCACACAAGGATCTTCGCCGGGCCCGGGCCTGCGGCATGAGCCTGATTCCCACCACCACCGGGTCCGCCAAGGCGATCACCGCCATCTTCCCGGAGCTCGAGGGCAAGCTGAACGGCCACGCCGTGCGCGTGCCGCTGGCCAACGCCTCGCTCACCGACATGGTCTTCGAGCTCGCGCGGGAGGCGACGGTGGAGGAGGTCAACGCCGCCCTGAAGCAGGCGGCGGAAGGCGAGATGGCCGGCATCCTGGGCTTTGAAGAGCGCCCGCTGGTGTCCATCGACTACCGCACCGACCCGCGCAGCGCGATCATCGATGCGCCCTCGACCATGGTGGTCAATGGCACCCAGCTCAAGCTCTACGCCTGGTACGACAACGAGTGGGGCTACGCCAACCGCACCGCCGAGCTGGCCATGAAGGTGGGGCGGGGACGGGGAGAAGGGATGCAGGTGGGCAATGCCTGACGCAGGGGGAATCGCGAGTCGTCTGAGGGCACTGCCCTTCGAGGTGCGCCAGTACCTGCTGATCACCGGCAACTACTGGGCCTTCACCCTCACCGACGGCGCCCTGCGCATGCTGGTGGTGCTGCATTTCCACCAGTTGGGTTATACGCCGCTGGAGGTGGCGCTGCTGTTCCTCTTCTACGAGGCCTTCGGCGTGGTCACCAACCTGGTGGGGGGCTGGCTGGGCGCGCGCCTGGGCCTCAACCGCACCATGAACGTGGGGCTGGGGCTACAGATCGTCGCCCTGGCCATGTTGATGGTGCCCGCCGCGGCGCTGACCGTGCCCTGGGTGATGGGCGCCCAGGCGCTCTCCGGCATCGCCAAGGACCTCAACAAGATGAGCGCCAAGAGCGCGGTCAAGGTGCTGGTGCCCAGGGACAGCCCCAGCGCCGGTAGCGCGCTCTATCGCTGGGTGGCGATCCTCACCGGCTCCAAGAACGCGCTCAAGGGGGGCGGTTTCTTCCTCGGCGGCCTGCTGCTGACGCTGATCGGCTTCCGCGGCGCGGTGATCGTCATGGCGGTGATGCTGGTTGCGGTGCTCACGCTGTCGCTTTCGCGGCTCAAGGCCGACCTGGGCCGCGTCAAGCACAAGCCGAAGTTCTCCGAGGTGCTCTCCCGGTCGCGGGCCATCAACGTGCTCGCGGCGGCGCGGCTGTGCCTGTTCGCCTCCCGGGACGTGTGGTTCGTGGTGGCCCTGCCGGTGTTCCTGTATGACCTGCATGGCTGGAGCCACTGGACGGTGGGCGGTCTGCTGGCGATCTGGGTGATCGGCTACGGCGGGGTGCAGACCCAGGCGCCGCGCCTCACCGGCCTGGTCAAGGGCGGCGCGCGGGCCGTCACGGCGTTCTGGGCCCTGGCGCTGGCCGGCCTGCCGGCGCTACTGGCGCTGCTGCCGCTGGCCGAGGTGGGCTGGCTGGTGGCGGGGCTGCTGGCCTTCGGCGTGCTCTTCGCCATCAACTCCAGCTGGCACAGCTACCTGATCGTTCACTACGCGCGGGCCGACGGCGTCTCCATGGACGTGGGCTTCTACTACATGGCCAATGCCATGGGCCGGCTCGCCGGCACTCTGCTCTCCGGCTGGGTCTACCAGGTCCAGGGGCTGGCCGCCTGCCTGTGGATCTCCGCGGCCCTGGTGGCGGCCAGTGCGCTGATGGCCCTGGCGCTGCCGCGGGAGGCCGCCGCGCGCTGACCCGCCGCCGGCCGCGGGCTTCGCGCCCTCGGCCGGCTGGCGTAGAATCGAGTTCTCACCCTTGCAGGAACCGTCCCATGTCGCTGGATCCCCTCCGTCTCTTCAAGTGCCTGGCCGACGAGACCCGGTTGATGCTGATGCTGCTCATCCAGCGCGAGGGAGAGCTGTGCGTCTGCGAGATGACCCATGCCCTGGAGGAGTCGCAGCCCAAGGTATCGCGGCACCTGGCCCAACTGCGCCGCTGTGGCCTGCTCGAGGATCGTCGCGAGGGCCAGTGGGTCTACTATGCCATCGCCCCCGACCTGCCCGACTGGGCGTCGAGGATCCTGGCGGCCGGGGCGGAAGGCGGGGCCGCGCGCCTCGATGCGCTCCAGTCACGGCTCGGCCGCATGGGCCATCGCCCCGCGCGCCGCGCCGCCCTGTGCTGAGGTTGGCCATGTGGCTAGGTGTGAGCGGGCTCGGGGATCAACCTGGTCGGCACCCAGGCCAGGTAGGCCACCATGCCGAACAGCTCGACCAGCGACTGGAAGACGATGACCACCACGGCGGCCTGCCAGGCCTCGGGCAGTGTCAGGGCGATGGGCAGCATCACGAAGGAGTTGCGTGTGCCGAAGCTGAAGGTCAGGGTCCTGGCTGCCGGCGCGGGGAGCCGGAACAGCCTGCCGAGTGTCCTGCCCAGGAAGGCGGCGAAGACCAGGTAGGCGACGAAGATCAGCAGCCCCTGGATCAACACCCCGCCGAGGCCGGCCACGGTCGTCACCTGGGAGGCGGCGATGACGAAGACCACCAGCGCCAGCAGGGGGACGGGCAGCAGGCCCAGGCCATGCACCAGCCGCCTGGCGGTGAGGCTACGTTCGGCCAGGCGCTCGGTCACCCAGGCCAGGGCCAGGGGAGTGAGGATCAATCCCGCGAAGGCGCCGAGCAGGTGGGTGCTGATCGCGGCCTGAAACCATGCCGCGCCCAGGAAGAGCCAGAGATAGACGGGCAGGGCCAGCAACTGCACGAGCAGGAGTACCGGCGCGGCGGCGATGGCTCGGCCGGCATCGCCCTGGCCCAGGTGGGTAAAGCTGATGAACCAGTCGGTACAGGGGACGAGCAGCACCAGCAGCACGCCGGCCTGCACGACGGGCGACACGGGCAGGAGGGTCATCAGCCCGCCCAGGACGCCGGGAATCACCACGAAGTTGCCGAGCAGCAGGGCCGCCAGGAAGCGCCAATCCCTGAGGCCCTGGCCGATCCGTGTCAGCGGCACCTGGGTGAAGGTGGCGTAGAGCAGGCCGCCGAGCAGCGGCCAGAGGAAGGCTTCCAGCCGGGTGGTCACGTCCGACCGGCCCAGCCCGATGGCCAGGCCCGCCAGGATACACAGCAGGTAGATCCAGGATTGCTGGCGTTCCATCCAGTCGCGCACGGATGAGGATCCTTCTCAGTGTTCCAGTGACAAGCCCTCGGCCTTCCAGGCCCTTTTGCCGCCCACATAATGGTAGACCTCGGTATAGCCGAGGCGGCTCAGGCGTTCGGCGGCACGGCCGGCTCGCTTGCAGTCTTCACTGGCACAATACACGACGATGGTCGCCTGCCTGCCGGGAAGCCGGCGGGGCGCCGCGTCCAGGATATCGTCGGAGACGATGTTGATGGCCCCCGGCAGGTGTCCCTTGGCGAAGGCCTCGGCCGGCAGGGTATCCACCAGAATGAAATCCTGGCCGCGGCTTTGCCAGTCTCGCAGGGTCGCGGTATCGATCGTTGGCATGGCACCTCTCCGGGTTCAAGCGTGGGACGGCTTGCCGAAATAGCGGTCCAGCCCCCACAGCAGTAGGCCAAACAGCAGGTGCGGCAGGGCGGACGCCGGGATCAGCTGGGGACCGATCGCCCCTCCGGCGAGCCCCCAGCCGATCACGGGGAAGAACACCACCAGGATCACCCCCCATAGCACGGCGGCCAGGCCCAGCGCGGTTAGCAGGGTCTTGCGCGGGAAATAGCGCACGAATACCACCGACCAGAAGGTCACATAGACCGTGTGGAAGAGCAGGCCGACCGGCATCGGCAGGGTCCGCCCCAGCAGGGTCTCGGCGAAGGCCAGGGAAGGGGGCTTGGGGAAGGGCGAGACGCCGGTCTTCAGCGAGGCCACCATGACGATGGCGGTGAGCACCGACACCGCGATCCCGATGCCGATCGCCCTGGGCCAGGAAGGTCTGTTGGGGGCTGTCTGGATCATCTTGCGCTCCTTTGTCATGAGCGGTGCGGATGAGCCCTCAGGAGAGGAGGAGGGTCACCGGTCGCGAGACGTGGGACAGCGTGGTCCGCAGGTATCCTCGGACTCGCTGCAGCAGGCACCGACCAGGTGGTCCGTCAACGCCAGCAGGGCATCGAACACCGCGCGGTAATAGACGAACTGGCCCTCTCGACGCGATTCGACCAGGCCGGCGGCGGCCAGTTTCTGCAGGTGAAAGGTCAACGCACTCGGCGCCACGTCCAGGCGTTCGGCGAGCCTGCCTGCCGTCAGGCCGTCGGGGCCCGCCGCCGCCAGCCGGCGAATCGCCGCCAGGCGGACGGGATGGGCGAGGGCGGTCAGCTTTCTGGCGACGATGTCGTCGTTGTCTTGAATCATGTTTCAAGAGTATGTGAACTCAATATTTCATGCAATATTGAAATAAATGCCTGGCCCTATCGGTCCTGCGCGGCAGCCATTCACTGACGCTGGGGGTGACCTCGCGGGGGCAAGGGCTCAGCCCGGCTGCTCGCGCCTGCCGGGGCGGGGAACCGGTCTCGTGTGGCGTTGGCGATGCGCACCAGGGCGAGCATCAAGGGCACCTCTACCAGTACCCCCACCACGGTGGCCAGGGCCGCGCCGGATTGCAGGCCGAACAGGGCGATGGCGGCGGCCACGGCCAGTTCGAAGAAGTTGCTGGCGCCGATCATGGCGCCCGGCGCCGCCACGCAGTGGGGGACCCGCCAGGCCCAGCCGTAGGCCAGCAGGAAGATCAGGAAGGTCTGCAGGATCAGCGGGATGGCAATCAGCACGATATGCAGGGGATGGGTCAGGATGACCTCGCCCTGGAAGGCGAACAGCAATACCAGGGTGATGATCAGGCCGATGGGCGTGGCCGGGGCGATCCGCGCCAGGAAGTCCGTCTCGAACCAGGCCTGACCGTGACGGCGGATCAGGGCCCGACGGCTCAGGTAGCCCGCGCCCAGGGGAATGACGATATACAGCACCACCGAGAGCGCCACGGTGTCCCATGGCACCTGGATGTCCGACACGCCGAGCAGCACCACCACGATGGGGGCGAAGGCGAACAGCATGATCAGGTCATTGAGCGAGACCTGGACCAGGGTGTAGGCGGCGTCGCCGCGGGTCAGGGTGCTCCACACGAAGACCATGGCGGTGCAGGGGGCGGCGCCCAGCAGGATGGCGCCGGCCAGGTACTGGCTGGCCAGGGCCTCGGGAATCCAGGGCCGAAAGACCACGGTGAGGAAGAAGCCGGCGATGACGAACATGGTGAATGGCTTGATCAGCTCCATATGTCATCAATCCTCCGATTCGCCTCTCGCGGACGATGACGAGCAGCTGCTAGGCTCATCGGGCTTCGCCCGCCTTCTCGAACCGTGGAGTCTTCCCATGACCGCCCAGCCGCCCCTGTGCCTCGACGAGCTCACCGTCGGCGACCTGCAGCCGGTCTCGCTGTGCGTGGCCCCCGGGGAGGTGCTGTGTCTCGCCGGCCCCAGCGGGGTGGGCAAGAGCCGGCTGCTGCGGGCCATCGCCGACCTGGAGCCCCATGGGGGAGCGGTCACCCTGGGCGAGCTGGCCCAGGCCGACCTCCCGGGCCATGCATGGCGCCGCCGGGTGATGCTGGTGCCGGCGGAGAGCCAGTGGTGGGCCGAGCGGGTGGGCGATCACTTCCCCGCGGCGGATGATCGGGGCCTGTCGGCCCTGGGCCTGACGCCGGCGGTGCTCGACTGGCCGGTGGGCCGTCTGTCGTCCGGCGAGAAACAGCGCCTGGCACTGCTGCGGGCCCTGACCCGAGGCCCTTCGGTGCTGCTGCTGGACGAGCCCACGGCCAACCTGGACGACGCCACCACCCGCCGGGTGGAGGCCTGGCTGATGGCTCGCATCCGTGACGGGGGCTGGCCGGTGATCTGGGTCGCCCATGACCCGGCGCAGATCGCCCGGGTCGCCACACGGCGGGGGTGCCTCGCGGGGGGGCGACTGGTCGAGGAGGCCCCGGCGCCATGCAAGTGATCGAACTCGCCTGGTGGCAACTGGGCCTGGCCGCGCTGCTGGTGGTGGCGCTCGCCGGTTGCACGGTGGCCGGGCGGCTGGGGATGGGCCGCACGCTGCTGATCGCGGCGGGACGTACGGTGATCCAACTGGCCCTGGTCGGGCTGGTGCTCGAGGTGCTGTTCGCCTCGGCGCGGCTGCACTGGGTGGTACTGATGGCCGTGGCGATGCTGTTGATCGCCGGCCGCGAGGTCGTGGCCCGCCAGAAACGCCGCCTGCTCGGCGGCTGGGCCTTCGGCATCGGCACCCTGGCGATGTTCCTGTCCTCCTTCAGCGTGGCGGTGCTGACCCTGACGGTGATCATCGGCCCCGAGCCCTGGTACCGCCCCCAGTATGCCATTCCGCTGCTGGGCATGATGCTCGGCAATACCATGACCGGCGTGGCCCTGGCCCTGGACCGCCTCACCGAGGGCACCTGGCAGCAGCGGGCGGTGATCGAGAATCGCCTGATGCTCGGCCAGACCTGGCGGGAGGCCATCGGCGACATTCGCCGCGAGGCGATGCGCAGCGGGCTGATGCCGGTGGTCAATGCCATGGCTGCCGCCGGGGTGGTCAGCCTGCCGGGCATGATGACCGGTCAGATCCTGGCCGGCACCGCGCCGGCGCTGGCGGTGAAGTACCAGATCCTGATCATGTTCACCATCACCCTGGGCACGGGCTTCGGCACCCTGGTCGCGGTGGCCCTGGCCAGTCGGCGGCTGTTCGATGATCGCGAGCGGCTGCGCCCCGATCGCCTGGCGGCGCCCCGCAAATGAAGGTTCTTCGCCGATCGGCGTGACACGGGCAGGGCCTGGCGTATCTCGTCCAGGCCGCGTTTCCTGGCAAAGTGCGATGAACCGAAAACAAGTGCGCCCGCCGGAAGGCGGGCGCACTGGATGGCGAGGGTGCCAGGCTTAGTCGACCAGTTCCACGGCTACCGCCGTGGCCTCGCCGCCACCGATGCACAGGCTGGCGATGCCGCGCTTGCCGCCCTTGGTGCGCAGGGCGTGGATCAGCGTGGCGATGATCCGCGAACCGGTGGAGCCGATGGGATGACCCTGGGCGCAGGCGCCGCCGAAGACGTTGACCTTGTCATGGGGCAGCCCCAGGTCGTCCATGGCCATCAGGGTAACCACGGCGAAGGCCTCGTTGATCTCGAACAGGTCGACGTCGTCGACCCCCCAGCCGAGGCGCTTCATCAGCTTGTCGATGGCGCCCACGGGGGCGATGGTGAACTCGCTCGGGTGACGCGAGTGGGTGCTGTGGCCCAGCATGCGCGCCATGGGCGTGGCGCCGACCCGGTCCGCCGCCGCCTGGCTGGCCAGGATCAGCGCCGAGGCGCCGTCGGAGATCGAGCTCGAGTTGGCGGCGGTGATGGTGCCATCCTTGGCGAAGGCCGGACGCAGCGAGCGAATCTTGTCGAGCCTGGCCTGGAAGGGCTGCTCGTCATGTTCCACCCGGCTGTCGCCCTGTCGGCCGGAGACGGTCACCGGAGCCATCTCGGCGTCGAGGTGGCCGGCGTTGGTGGCCTCCATGGCGCGCTCCAGCGAGGCGATCGCGAAGTCATCGAGGCGCTCGCGGCTGTAGTCGCGTCGGGTGGCGATTTCCTGGGCGAAGCCGCCCATCAGCTTGCCGGTCTCGGCATCCTCCAGGCCATCGAGGAACATGTGGTCCAGCAGCTGGCCATGGCCCAGCCGGTAGCCGGTGCGGGCCTTGGCCAGCACATGGGGGGCATTGGACATGGACTCCATGCCGCCGGCCAGCAGGATCTCGCCGGAGCCGGCGCGGATCAGGTCGTGGGCCAGCATGGTGGCCTTCATGCCGGAGCCGCACAGCTTGTTGACGGTGGTGGCGCCGATGCCATCGGGGATGCCGGCCTGACGCATCGCCTGACGGGCGGGCCCCTGCTTGACGCCGGCGGGCAGCACGCAGCCCAGGATGCCCTCGTCGATGGCGGCGGCCTCGATGCCGGCCCGCTCGATGGCGGCGCGGATCGCCGTGGCCGCGAGTTCCGGCGCGGTGATGCTGGACAGGCTGCCCAGCATGCCGCCCATGGGGGTCCGCGTCGCGGAGAGGAAAACGATATCGTTGGACTGGCTCATGGCATGTCTCCCGAACGTCGGTGGTTGTGATTGTGGCGGAGTCCCGGCCGGGGAGGCGGCGGTGCGTTGACCTGTCGGCGGGGCTATGGTTCTCTCAGGGTCAACCAAGCAAGCGCTAGTGTAAACGTCGATGAATGTAATGAATGACTCGCCTCGCCGCAAGGAACTGACGCGTCAGGCCGCCCAGTTGTTCGTCCAGGAGGGCTTCGATCGCACCACCGTGCGCATGCTCGCCCAGGAGATGGGCATCAAGTCCGGCAGCCTCTTCCACCACTTCCGCGACAAGCAGGAGATCCTCGCCGCGGTGATCGAGGAGGGTACCGAGAATGCCCTGGTGATCGCCCGGCAGGCCCTCGACCAGTGCGACAGCAACCCCGAGGCGAGGTTGCATGCCATGGCCCGGGCACATCTGGAGACCCTGCTGACCGACCGCAACGCCCACGTGGTCGCCCTCTACGAATGGCGACGCCTGGCCCCCGAGGCACGGGACCATCTGGGCCACCTGCGGGATGCCTATGAGGCGCTGTGGGAGGAGGTGCTCGACGAGGCCCTGGCCGCCGGCCTGATCCGGGGGGACCGTTTCCTGGTCTCGCGCTTCGTGATGGGAGCGCTCAACTGGACGGTGCGCTGGTACGATCCCCATGGCGAACGCTCTCCCGAGGACCTCGCCCGGGAACTCATCGCCATGATCACCCATCCCGCCCGCTGAGCCTCCCCTGACGGGGCCGACCATGGTCTAGCCCCGTCGACCGCCCCGCCCCTTGCCCTGCCGAGACGAAGTCACTAGCTTGTACCTAGCGCTTGATAGGTTGACGCTTACGTCAACTGTAGATCGCCGGCGACGAGTCGGCTACCGGGTGCCGGACATGATGACAGGATGGCAAGACGGCCGATTGCCGACAACAAGCACAAGACCGCGCCGGTTTCCCCTGTGTGAGGGCCGGGGCGCACGAGCACAAGAGGGCAGTTCATGAGCACACCCGCGACCCTTCCCGCGTATTCCGCCTATCGCGAACGCTTTGCCGTCGATGACGTCATCGCCCGCCTCGATGACCACCGGGACGGCAAGCTCAACGCCTTCGAGGCCTGCTGTGGCCGCCACCTGCGCGAGGGGCGCGGCGAGGTGCCGGCCCTGGTGCACGAAGACCCCCAGGGTCGGGTCACCACCCTGAGCTATGCCGAGCTCGCCGCCGAGAGCGAGAAGCTCGCCGGCTGGTTCGCCGAGCGTGGTCTGGGGGAGGGCGACCGCATCGCCTGCATGCTGCCCCGCTCGCCGCAGTTGCTGATCGCCATGCTGGCCAGCTGGCGCATCGGCGCGGTCTACCAGCCGCTGTTCACCGCCTTCGGCCCCGATTCCGTGGACTACCGCCTGGGTCGCGCCGCCACCCGGCTGGTGATCACCGATCACGCCAACCGTTACAAGTTCGACGGCCTCACGCAGTGCCCGCCGGTGCTCGCCGTGGGCGGCCCGGACGCCGAACACCGCGAGGACCAGGACTGGGCCGCGGCCCTTGGCCATGCGCCGCTCGCGACCGCGCCGCCGCGCCAGTCCCCGGACGCCGCCTTCCTGCAGATGTTCACCTCGGGCACCGTGGGCAAGCCCAAGGGCGTGGCCGTCCAGCTCTCGGCGATGCCGGCCTTCGCGATCTACATGGAGCTGGCGATCGGCCTGGAGCCCAGCGACCGTTTCTGGAACATGGCCGATCCCGGCTGGGCCTACGGCCTCTACTACGCCATCGCCGGGCCGCTGCTGCTGGGCGTGGCCACTCACTTCTGCGAGGCCGGCTTCAGCGCCGAGGGCGCGCTGGCCTTCATGCAGCGGCACCGCATCACCAACTTCGCCGCCGCGCCCACCGCCTACCGGCTGATGAAGGCCTCCGGGCTGTTCGACGATGCCCACCGGACGCTGTCGCTGCGTCGCGCCAGCTCCGCCGGCGAGCCCCTCAACACCGAGGTGGTCAGCTGGGTGGAGAGCGCCCTGGGCTGCCCGGTGATGGATCACTACGGCCAGACCGAGACCGGCATGACCTGCTGCAATCACCATGCCCTCGACCACCCCAAGCACATCGGCGGCATGGGCGTGCCGATGCCCGGCTATCGCCTGGCGATCCTCGACGCCGAATATCGGGAGCTGCCTCCGGGCGAGCCCGGCGTGCTGGCCGTGGACATCGCCCGCTCTCCGGCGCACTTCTTCGCCGGCTACACTTGGCAGGAGAAGCATCCCTGCGCCGAGGGCTACTACCTCACCGGAGACGTGGTGATGCGCAACGAGGACGGCACCTTCCAGTTCGCCGGCCGCGACGACGACATCATCACCACCGCCGGTTACCGGGTCGGCCCCACCGACGTGGAGAACTCCGTGCTGACCCACCCGGCCGTGGCCGAATCCGCCGCGGTGGGTCAGCCCGACGAGATCCGTGGCGAGGTGATCAAGGCCTACGTGGTGCTGCGCGAGGGCTTCGAGGCCAGCGACGAGCTGGCCGACGAGATCCGCCGGCAGGTCCGCGAGCGACTGTCCACCCATGCCTTCCCCAGGGTGATCGAGTTCGTCGACGCCCTGCCCAAGACACCCAGCGGCAAGATCCAGCGCTTCAAGCTGCGCGCGGATGCCGCCGACAAGGCGGCACCCGAGACTGCCCAATGATCGTGGAGACATTGCCATGCAAGTGAAGGACAACACCTTTCTGATCACCGGCGCCGCCTCCGGACTGGGGGCGGCCACCGCCGAGCGCCTGGTCGCCGCCGGCGGCCGGGTGGTGCTGTGCGACCTCAGCGAGGCCGTCGAGACCCATGCCGAGACCCTCGGCGAGGCCGCCCGGGCGGTGCGCGGCGACGTCACCTCCGCCGACGACATCCAGGCTGCCGTGTACGCCGCGGTGGCCCTCGGCGGCGAGCGGGGCCTGGCCGGAGTGGTGCACTGTGCCGGGGTGGTCAGCGTGGCCAAGCTGCTCGACCGCGAGGGCAACCCCGCGGACCTCGAGGCCTATGCACGCACCGTCCAGATCAACCTGGTGGGGACCTTCAACGTCATGCGCCTGGCCTCGGCGGCCATGGCCGGCAACGCCGCCGGCGAGGACGGCGAGCGCGGCGTGATCATCAACACCGCCTCGGTGGCCGCCTTCGACGGCCAGGTGGGGCAGTGTGCCTACAGTGCCTCCAAGGCCGGCGTGGTGGGCATGAGCCTGCCGGCGGCCCGGGAACTCTCGCGGCACGGCATCCGGGTCATGGCCATCGCCCCGGGCGTCTTCGAGACGCCGATGATGGGCGATATCCCCGAGGACGCCGTGGCCGCGCTCTCGGCCGCGGTGCCCTTTCCCAAGCGGCTGGGCAGGCCCGACGAGTTCGCCCGGCTGGCCGAGCAGATCGTCACCAACCCGATGCTCAACGGCGAGGTGATCCGCCTGGACGGCGGCATTCGCATGCAATGACCCGGCCTCGCCCGGAGCGATAAGCCATAAGCTGTAAGCGCAACACCCCCGGGCGAAAGCCTCCGGGGGTGTTGCTTATGATGCTGACTTCCCGCTTGCCCCTTGCTCCTGAAATTAAACGAACGCTTGACTCCCGGGTGGCTTCGAGGCTAGTTTCAAACATATGTTTGAAAGCGGCCGTCGCCGCTGCCGCTGCCCGATTTCGAGGAGAGACGAGATGCCCGACTACCAGGCCCCGCTGCGTGACCTGCGCTTCGTGATGGACGAGCTGCTGGACTATCCGGCCCACTATGCGCGCCTGCCCGCGGGCGAGGAGGCCAGCCCGGACGTGGTGGCCGCGATCCTGGAGGAGGGCGCGCGCTTCGCCCGCGAGGTGCTGCTGCCCCTGAACCAGAGTGGCGACCGCGAGGGCTGCCTGCTGGAGGGCGGCGAGGTCAAGACGCCCCGGGGCTTCAAGGCGGCCTACCGGCAGTACGTCGAGGGCGGCTGGCCGGGCCTGGCGGCGGACCCCGCCCAGGGCGGCCAGGGCCTGCCGCCGTCCCTTGCCATGGCGCTCAGCGAAATGATCTGTGCCACCAATCTGGCCTGGGGCATGTACCCGGGACTCTCCCATGGGGCCGCCGACGCCCTGCGTCACCATGGCACCGAGGACCAGAAGGCCACCTACCTGACCAAGCTGGTCGAGGGCGTATGGACCGGCACCATGTGCCTGACCGAGCCGCACTGCGGTACCGACCTGGGCCTGATCAAGTCCCGCGCCGTGCCGACGGAGGATGGTGCCTACGAGATTTCCGGCACCAAGATCTTTATCTCCGCCGGCGAGCACGACCTTGCCGAGAACATCGTCCACCTGGTGCTGGCCAAGCTGCCGGACGCCCCGGAGGGCTCCAGGGGGATCTCGCTGTTCGTGGTGCCCAAATATCTGCCGACGGAGACGGGTGAGCCCGGCGCGCGCAATGGCGTCGGCTGCGGCTCGCTCGAGCACAAGATGGGTATCCACGGCAACGCCACCTGCGTGATGAACTTCGACGCCGCCAGGGGCTACCTGGTGGGGGAGCCCCACAAGGGACTGGCCTGCATGTTCACCATGATGAACGCCGCCCGCATCGGGGTGGGCATCCAGGGCCTGGGCCTCACCGAGGCCAGCTTCCAGAATGCCCTGGCCTATGCCCGGGATCGCCTGCAGATGCGCGCGCTGTCCGGCGCCAAGGCCGAGGACAAGCCCGCCGACCCGATCATCGTGCACCCGGACGTGCGGCGCATGCTGCTGACCCAGAAGGCCTTCGCCGAGGGCGGACGCATGCTGGTGCTGTATACCGCCCAGATGGTCGACGTGGTGGAGCATGGCCAGGACGCCGCCGAGCGCGAGCGTGCCGAGCCCCTGCTCGGCCTGCTGACGCCCATCGTCAAGGCCTTCCTGACCGAGGTGGGCTTCGAGGCCACCAATGAGGGTGTGCAGGTCTTCGGCGGGCACGGCTTCATCCAGGAGTGGGGCATGGAGCAGCTGGTGCGCGACGCCCGCATCACGCGGCTCTACGAGGGCACCACCGGCATCCAGGCGCTCGATCTGCTGGGTCGCAAGGTGCTGATGAACCAGGGCGAGACCCTCAAGGTGTTCACCAGGGAGATCCACAAGTTCTGCCAGGCCGAGACGGCGAACCCCGCCATGGCCGAGTTCGTGCGCCCGCTGGCCAAGCTCAACGCCGAATGGGGCGAGCTGACCATGGGCGTGGGCATGAAGGCCATGGGCGACCGCGAAGAGGTCGGCGCGGCCAGCGTCGACTACCTGATGTACTCGGGCTACGTGACCCTCGCCTACCTCTTCGCCCGGGCCGTGAAGCAGGCCAGGGCCGCCCTGGACGCCGGCACCGACGACGCCGCCTTCTACCGGGCCAAGATCAACACGGCGCGCTTCTACTTCGAGCGCCTGCTGCCGCGGACCCGGGCCCACGCCCGGATGATCCAGGCCGGCGCCGAGCCGCTGATGGCGCTCACCGCCGAGGACTTCGGTCGCGGCTTCGAACTCTGATTCCGGCACTCTCTCTGATCAGGCGTTCTGATCGGTGGTTTCGCGGCGGGCCCCGGCCCGCCGCTTTCTTGTGTGCGTTCGCCGCAGACCGTGGCCGGGAGCGGCCCTGCCGGCAGGCGGCCGAACCGCTGGTATCGTGCCGGGCAAGCTGCCATGCTCTGCCGACGCGCATCGCGCCGAGCCCCCTCATTACCCATCCTGCCAGGATGACCGACCGCTGGCCGAGATACTCGTCGCGGGTGAGTGAGCAAGAGCGTGAGTTCCAGCCACCCAAGGAGTCTGCCATGTCCCGAAAGACCCGCCTGCACGACCTGCTTCAGGTAATACGTCAACACGATGGCCGTATCAGCGGGCCTGACCTCGCCGAGGCGCTCGGCATTTCGCTGCGGTCGCTGTACCAGGATATCGCCGTGCTCAGGGCGGTGGGGGTCGAGATCGCCAGCGAACCCGGCGTCGGCTATGTCCTCGCCCCCGGCATCATGCTGCCCCCGCTGAGCCTGACCGAGGCGCAGTTCGACGCGCTCGCGTTGGGCCTGAGTCGCGTCAGGGACGATGCCACTGGGCCGCTGGCAAGCCCTGCCGGTGAGGTGCTGGAGAGGGTGTCCGAGGCGCTGCCCGAGGAGCTCGGGGAGGGGCTGGCAAGGATCGGCCGCGAGGAAGAGTCTCGGGCCGACGAGCCCCGGGCGACCGCCGAACCCCATCCGCGTGACCTCATCTTCTACACCAATCCCCTGTCCCGGGGCGGCATCGTCCACTGGATGCTCGAGGAACTGGGCGTGCCCTATCGCACCGTCACCCTCGAGTACGGCACCACGATGAAGGCGCCGGACTACCTGGCCATCAACCCGATGGGCAAGGTGCCGGCGATCCGCCACGGCGACACCGTGGTCACCGAGGCCGCCGCCATCTGTGCCTATCTCGCCGATGCCTTCCCCGACGCCGGGCTGGCGCCGGCCCCCGAGAACCGGGGCGACTACTATCGCTGGCTGTTCTTCGCCGCCGGGCCGCTCGAGGCCGCCGTGGGGCTCAACACCCTGGGGATCTACCCCACGCCCGAGCAGCAGGTCCAGCTCGGTTCCGGCGACTTCTGGGCGGTGCTCGACACCCTGTCCAGCGCAGTCGCCGGGCGTCGCTATATCGCCGGGGACACCTTCAGCGCGGCGGACGTCTATGTCGGCGCCCACCTCGGCTGGGGCATGCACTTCGGCACCATCCCCCGACGGCCCGAGTTCGAGGCCTACTGCGAGGGCCTGCGGGACCGGCCGGCGCGTGCTCGCTGCGAGGCGTTCGTCGAACAGGCCCTCTCGCCGCTGGCCTGATGGCCGGCGCGCTGAGGAACTGCTGAACAATTCCGAGCACCAGGTTGCCGAGGGCGAACAGACTGGAGCGCGGGCCTGGTTGTTGGCCAGCCCCAGCCCCTTGTAGCGTACCTTCCGGTAGCCGAAGAGGTTCTTGATGACGTGAATCGGGTGCTCGACCTTGGCGCAGATGCTGGCCTTCGCCTACTCGATCTCCCGCCGCAGCGTTTTCATGGGGTCGTCTTCCATCTTCTTGATGGCGCTGCGCTTGGCGGCGATTCAGCACCGAGAATCCGGATCATCCTTCCCCTCGCCCAGATAGTTCCCAGGCCGGTGTAGCCGGCATCGCCGTATACCCGCTCGTCATCGTCACGCACGAGATCACCGACCATCGTGACATCGGCCACGTTGGCCGAAGTGGTGACGACACTATGGGTCAGGCCGGTGACGGCATCGACACTGATATGGGCCGCCGGCACCTTACGCCACTTGAGCATGCGATGCCGGCCGGAGCGTCACAGCCAAGAAATCAGGATTTCGCGAGCCACGACCAGCAGATCATCGAGGCCGGAAGGCAGGCATGCATGGGTAGCCATTAGTATCTCTTCCTGCTCAACCGTCAGTGCTGCCAGCAGGCTAGGCTGAGTATGAGGCCGAACAAGGGCATCGTCGCGATAGTGCCAGGCGCATGGTCAAATCGGCGACACCATATTGGCATGACAGTTCTAAGTCGATGGAAAGTGCCGCATTATTTTCAATGAAAATCGCCGGCGTACTAGTCGATTTTTCATGCATGTTGATGCGAATGGATGTGCTCTCGTATGAATGGCTTGTGAGTCTCCATTGCTGAAAGAAGAAGATAAGTAATCGGGATGAATTAATCATCAGAGAGTCGATATTTAGTACTAGTTTGGTCATCAATTCGTCATGGCTATCTTCACGCTTGAGTAGCTGGTGTTTCTTTCTCACACTTACCCAGCGTCACAGTTTTCTTGCACAGTGTGAACCATGTCTGGGCTTGGGGAGATTTGCGATGATATCCCGGGGCGGTAGCGTGGCCAAGGGCTTGTTATTGTACCAATAGGTAGCCCCATCGACGTTGTCCCACGCTGAAGTGACCCCCGTTCTACTGTGCTCCAAGGTCCATCGAAGGACGCCCCGTGACAGAGAAGCTCCCCTTGCCATCATCCGCCGTGCCGGAAATCGATCTTGGCCACTTCGTCGGCTGGCTAGTCGATCATAAATGGCTGATTGCCTTGGTGATGGTGCTTTTCGGCATGGGTGGCTACCTGTATGCCGGCTCGCAGCCCCGCATCTACAGTGCCGATTCGCTCGTGCAGGTGGAAAGCGAGAACGGCTCGCTGATCAACCTGCCAGGGATGTCGGGTCAGGTCAGCGTCGAGCAGAATCGGACCCTGACTGAGATCGGCATCCTGCAATCGAGAATGGTGCTGGGTGAGGCCGTCGATCGCGAAAACCTGACCATCCGGGTCTTACCCCAACGATTGCCCTTCCTAGGTAACTTCCTGGTCAACCAGGGCGTGTCCGTGCCGTCCTTGCTGCGTGACCGGCCCTATGTATGGGCCGACGAGTTTGCCGAGGTGTCGCGCTTCGAGGTGCCCGAGGGGACGAATCCTGGCCCCTATATCATCCGCTCGACGGGTGACGGTGGTTACGTCTTGCGGCAGGGGGAACGGGTTCTGTTGACCGGCCAGGCCGGTGAGACGGTGCATAGCGACGATGGTTATCGGTTGTTCGTGCAGCGCCTCCAGGCGCATGCAGGCGCTGAGTTCGTGCTCTACCGGAGCACCCAGCTGAGTGCAATCAACGCGCTCAAGTCGAGTTTGAGCAGCCACCAGGCGGAGGGCGAGTGGCTGGTCAATCTTCGCCTGACCGGTTCGGACAAGACACAGATCGAGGACACCCTCAACACGATCATGCAGGTCTTCCTGGCCCAGAATATCGAGCGTCATTCCGCCGAGGCCGACCGCCAGTTGGCGTTCCTCGAGGAGCAGATTCCCCAGGTGGGTGAGCGGCTCTCCGCTTCCGAAACCAACCTGAACAGCTATCGTGCCCAGCGCGACTCTGTCGACCTGGACTTTGAGACCGAAACCATGCTGAACAAGCTGGTGGCGTTCGAGAACCAGATGTCGGATATCGAGTTCCAGCGGGTCGAGCTGGAGCGACGGTTCACCAGAAACCATCCGACCTACCAGGCACTGATGGCCAAGAAGCAACAGCTGGAGGACAACAAGGCGGAACTGGAAAGTCGCATCACGGACCTTCCCGAGACCCAGCAGAAGATCCTCAGGCTCGAGCGGGCGGCACGTGTCAATCAGGAGATCTATGTCCAGTTGCTCAACAAGCAGCAGGAAATGCGTCTGGTCCAGGCGGGCACTGTCGGCAATGTCAGGATACTCGACACGGCCGTCGTCCAGCCTTCGCCCATTGCGCCGCGTTCGAGCCTGATCATGGCCATCAGCCTGCTCATGGGCCTGCTCGTCGCCATTGCCATCGTCATGGCACGCTACCTGCTCAACCGTGGCATCGAGACACCCAAGCAGCTCGAAGAGCAGGGCCTGCCCGTCTATGCCACCGTCCCCCTCTCGGGGGAGCAGACCAAGCTCTCGGGGGGCTTCAAGGCCGGCTTGTACCGCCGCCAGCGTGCCCGCCTGCGCGACCTTCTGGCGTTGCGAACCCCGACCGACCTCTCCATCGAGGCACTGCGAAGTCTGCGCACCAGTCTGCACTTCGCCATGCTGGAGGCAGGTGACAATCGTCTGATGCTCACGAGCCCCTCGCCGGCGGTCGGCAAGAGCTTCATCAGCGTCAACCTGGCCGCCGTCTGTGCCCAGGCTGGCCAGAAGGTACTGGTCATCGACGGCGACATGCGTAAAGGGCACGTCCACCATGCCTTTCATGGTGACAGCGACGGCGGTCTCTCCGAGTTACTCGGCGGAGAGCTGACCCTGGAAGGCGCGATCCGCGGCACCGCGGTGGACGGGCTGGATTACATCGCCCGCGGTGTTTCTCCGCCTAACCCCTCCGAGCTGCTGATGCAGCCGAGTTTTTCGCTGCTGATGGCGGACGTATCGCCCCGCTACGACCTGGTGATCATCGACACCCCGCCGGTGCTGGCGGTGACCGATGCCGCCATCATCGGCAAGCAGGTCGGCACCAGCCTACTCGTGGCTCGTTTCGGCATGACCCCGCGTGGTGAGATAGAGGCGACGATGGAGAAGCTTGAAAACAGCGGCATCCTCCTCAAGGGCGCGATTCTCAATGCGATGCGGCGCAAGGTGTCCACCAAATACAGCTATTACACTTACGCATATAAATAGAATGACATTGATGGCAGCAGGTCGCCATCAGCGATTGGATGATGTCATGGCCACTGTTACCACCGTCTTCCTGGATCAAGGGCGGCAAGCATGTCTTGTCAAAAGGCTGCTCAATAATGACAAGTTGCAGCTGTGGCTGGGCTTGGCCTTCACCGTCCTGCTGCCTACGCTGGTCAGCCAGGAGCGCCTTGTTCTGGTCAAGTCAGAGCGGACACATTTTCAAGCTGCCGCTGCCAGTTCGATCTCCCTCGGCGACTGGTAGCCGAGAGTCGAGTGGAGCCGGCAACTGTTGTACTCCATCTCGATATATTCGACGACGTCACGCCGTGCTGCCTGGCGGCTCCCGTAGCGCTGGTCAGCCAGCCACTCGCTCTTCAGTGAGCCGAAGAAGCGCTCCATGACGGCATTGTCCCAGCAGTTCCCCTTGCGGCTCATCGAGGCCTGGAACTCGTGCCGATCCAGCGTGGCGCGGTAATCACGTGACGCGTACTGACTGCCGCGGTCGCTGTGATGGATCAACCCGCTCTCGGGCTGCCGGCGACCCACGGCCATCTCCAAGGCGTCCAGGACCAACTGCGTGCGCATGTGGTCCGCCATTGCCCAGCCCACCAGCTGCCGGTCGTGGAGGTCGAGCACCGCCGCCAGATAGAGCCATCCTTCCAGCGTCCAGATCGCCGTGATATCGGCCACCCAGGCCCGGTTCGGTGCCGCCACCGTGAACTGGCGGTTCAGCAGGTTAGGCGCCACCGGCAGGGTGTGCTGACTGTCGGTCGTATGGCGCCAGCGGCGGCGCTGCCGTGACTCTACGCCTGCTTCCCGCATCAGGCTGCGGGCCTGGTAACGACCGACCTGGTAGCCACGGCGTCGCAGCTCTCTGGCCATGCGGCGGCTGCCGTAGCTGCCGCGCTTACGACGATGGATCTCTCTGACCTCGCGGTGCCGGGCCTGGCGATGGTCATCAGGGCCACGCCGTCGCCAGGCATAGAAACCGCTCCGGCTGACCCGCATGACTCGACACAACACGGCCACGGGATAGGTGGCCTTCTCCGACTCGATGAACTGGTATCTCAGCTCGACTCTTTGGCGAAGAAGGCCGCCGCCTTTTTTAAAATATCCTTTTCAATCTGAAGCTTACGAACTTCTTCGCGGAGCTTCTTGATCTCGGCGTCGCGATCATCCGCTTGCCGGCTCGAGGTGTCTGAAGCCTGTTGACGGTACTTGCGGCACCAACGATCCAACAGGCTACGGTCAACCCCCAGGCGCCGGGCGGCCTCGGATACGGAATACCCCTGCTCGGTCACCAGGCTCACCGCATCCGCCTTGAATTCATCGGAATACCGACGTCGAGTCTTCTTGGTCATGAACACCTCCATTGCCCCCATTATGAGGCTTATCGGGGTGTCCGCTCCAATTGGACCACTTCAAGAATCGCTATGGCAGCCTGCGCCCGGACCAGGGCTACGAGGTGCTGAAGCGCTGCCTGGACCTGCTCGCCGTTCTGTCAACGCTGCCCCTCACCTTGCCGTTGATGGCTACCACCGCCATCGCTATTCGACTGGAGAGCAGGGGGCCTGTGCTCTTCACCCAGCAGCGCATGGGCTTCCAGTGCCGGCCTTTCACCGTCTACAAGTTCCGCAGCATGTTCATCGACCAGCAGGGAAGTGGCTACACTGAGGATAGCGAGGATCCACACATCACCCGCGTGGGCAAGGTGATTCGCAAGTATCGCGTGGATGAACTGCCCCAGCTGTTCAACGTGTTGAAGGGCGAAATGAGCCTGATCGGTCCACGTCCGGAATCCATGGACCTGGCCGACTGGTACCAGAAGGACGTACCGTTCTTCCATTATCGCCACGTGGTGCGTCCCGGCATCTCCGGCTGGGCCCAGGTGGAGTAGGGCTATGCCGCCGAAGTGGATGGCATGAACCGTAAGTTTGAATATGACGTCTACTACATCAAGAACATTTCGTTCTGGCTCGATTTGCTGATCGTGCTGCGCACCATCCGTACCGTGCTTACCGGCTTCGGAAGTCGTTAGCCCTCGCACCTCTAATCTCTAACCTCTAACCTCTAACCTCTAACCTCTAACCTCTAACCTCTAACCTCTAACCTCTAACCTCTAACCTCTAACCTCTAACCTCTAACCTCTAACCTCTAACCTCGGTCCTCGCCCCTGACATGCTCTCACAGCTCAAGGAACTCTATTCCCTGCTCACCGCCGAGCAGCGCAAGAAACTCCTTCGCCTGCAGGTCCTGGTGGTGTTGATGTCCTTCGCCGAGATCGGCGGCGTGGTCTCTATCGGCCCCTTCATGGCCCTGGTGGGCGACATTAGCCAGCTGCAGGGCGAGGGCATGATGGCCGAGCTCTACCGCGACAGCGGTGCCGAGACGCCACGTGCCTTCCTGTTCTGGATGGGGGTCGGTGTATTGGTGGTGCTCACCGGTGCGGCACTGGTTTCGATGTATACCATCTGGCGACTCTCCATGTATGGCGCAAGGGTGGGGGCGCAGCTCGCCAGCCGCCTCTACAGGCACTATATGCACCAGTCCTGGTTGTTCCACGCTAGTGGCAGCAGCAGCCAGCTGACTAACCACATCGCCCAGGAGTGCGGACGGATCACCAATGGCATCATCAATCCGTTGATGCAGATGAATGCCAAGTTGGTGATGGCAACGCTGATGTCGATGGCGATCTTCCTCTACAATCCGTTGGTCGCCATGGCCGGGCTGTTGATCTTCTCGGTCGCGTATTTCTTGCTCTACCGTACAGTGCGACGGCGCCTGATACGCAACGGCAAGAGCATCTCTGAGGCCCAGCGGCTGCGCTTCAAGCTGATGGGGGAGGGCTTCGGCGGCATAAAGGACGCTCTGCTGCTAGGCCGACAGCAAGTGTTCACCGACCGTTTTGATGGGGCATGCGACCGCTTCGCCGAAGCTCAGGGTACCAATGCCGCCATGAGCCAGGCACCGCGCTATGCCATGGAACTGGTGGCCTTCGGCAGCGTGATCTTCCTGGTGCTCTATCTGCTGGCGGCGCACCAGGGCAATCTGGGCACCATCCTGCCGGTGCTTTCCGTTTATGCCCTGGCGGGCTTCAAACTGTTGCCCGCTTTCCAGCAGGTGTATACCAGCCTGTCGCAGATACGCGGCAACCTGGCAGCCTTCGATGCCTTGCGGGACGATCTGTACGCCAGTCGCCGTGAGCATATCCGGAAACTGATTACCGAGCAGGAGCGAACGGAGCAGCACCTGGCCCCCAAACACAGCATCCAGCTGGCCAATGTGACCTTTACCTACCCCGACAAGCAGGAACCGGCGCTGAAAGGCTTGAACCTGAAAATCCCTACCAACCAGGTGATCGGCCTGGTAGGTGCCTCGGGCTCCGGAAAGTCGACGGCGATTGACTTGTTGCTTGGCCTGATCGAACCCCAGCAGGGTCAGATCCTGATCGATGGTCAGCCACTCACCGACGAGAATCGCCGTGCCTGGCAGAACACCCTGGGCTTCGTGCCTCAGTCGATCTTCCTGGCCGACAGTAGCATACGCGAGAACATCGGCTTCGGCTTGCCGCTTGATGTCATCGACGATGACAAGGTACGCCACGCTGCGAGCCTTGCCCACCTGGATGAGCTCCTGGCCGAGCTGCCCAATGGCCTGGAGACTCGCGTAGGGGAGAGGGGCGTACAGCTCTCCGGTGGTCAGCGCCAACGCATCGGTATCGCCCGAGCGCTCTATCACGATGCGGAGGTGCTGATTCTGGACGAAGCCACCAGCGCCCTGGATGGCATTACTGAAAAGCTGATCATGGATGCCATCCATGACTTCTCGGGCAAGAAAACCATCATCATGATCGCCCACCGGCTGGCCACGGTAAAACAGTGCGACAACCTCTATCTGCTGGCGGGTGGCCGGGTGGTAAACCATGGAACATACGAAGAACTTACTGAATACAGTTCAGAGTTCAAGAAGATGGCTCAATGCTCATAAAAATTAACACGATGTTCATGGGGTATATTAAATGGAACGCTGGGACCGATGGGATGGAAATTAGTGTAGGCCATTTCGGTGACGGGGCGCGCAGGTATTGATTGTGGTACAGGAGGGGGGTAGCGGATCGGATAACCAGAGATAGAAGTATCTGGATGAGTTTCGAGTCGCGGCCACGATGAGCCTGAAAGATCAACATTAATCCAATTCATTTGAATTCGCTGTTTAATGGCCGGTTTCTCGGCCTTTTCGATGCATGGCTAGCAAGTCACTATGTTGACCAACCCGTTAAATGCACTGTCACGATACCTGGTGGCTTGTTGCAGGGTATACGTAGAAAATTAGAGGCTGTAACAATGAGTATTGTGAGTCTAGTCAAGGGGCGTGTTTCAAAGCTTCTTGGCTCCCCTGTCAATGAGCGGAGGTATATAGATCACTCGCTCGGGGTGCATGGCTTTCTTAAAAGGCTCAAGGAGAACAATGTCAATTATGTTGTTATGCGCTGGTTTAAGAAACTGCCTGAAGTTGCTCCCGGAGAAGATATTGATATTCTCGTTGCAGATGAAGATCTCGAAAAACTGACCTTGTTCGTCAATACAAATATAGCACGCAAAGGGATTCCCTGCGATATTTATAGCGTCAGTGGACTGCAAGGAACCAGTTGGAGGGGGCTGCCATACTATCCAGTGGCGAATGCCAGGAAGATATTGGATAACGCTGTATGGCTCAATGATATTGTCCGCGTTCCAGCCCCTGACGAACACTTTCTCTCCATGTGTTACCACGCCGTTTACCACAAAGGCTATGCATCAGGGATTCCCTCACATGGCAGCATCTTTGAAGGAAAGGTTGTTGATCATGATTACAAGCAAGAGATTGAAAGGCTTTTCAACAATTCTTCATTCAAGGGCAAAGAGCTTGAAATGACACTTGAAGGTCTTGACGGGCTATTGCTTCAAGCAGGCTGGAAGCCAGCATATGATACGCTGGAAAAAATGTCAAAAGCCAATCATTGGATTCATGATAATCTTGTTTCCAGACGCGAGAACATTCCGGAGAACTGGACAGGGGTGACGGTATTTCTAGTCCGGGAGGAAGGCATTGGTTATCTTGATGTAATAAAAAGATGTATCTTTGAGGATGGCTTTGATCACCTGGTTGAGGGACAAATCCCACCTGGCGATATCCAGGCCATAGCGGCTGGTATACTTGGTGGAAACTGGGGGAAAGGGCCTTGGAGGAAAAGTGGTGGCTTACCAGCATACTATTTTGTGACATTTGACTCAAAGCCCTTGGTGCCCAATGCCGAAACGATGAAGGAGAATGTTGGTCTCTACAACGGAAGAGTGATGTTGACAAAGCGGAGAGTTAGAGATATCTATAATAAAGGTAAGCGACCTTCAGAGCAGTGTAATATACTGCACTCAACTGATAATAGTGCCCAGGCGATTGACTATTTGAAATTGATAGATCCGGGATGTCTCGAGTATATAGACCAGGAAGCAAGGAGAAAGTGTGTCGGCTTCGCGACACCCTTCAAGGTCATAGAAGACCTGAGCCACCATGCGCGCCGGGCCAAGGTGGAGTGCGTAGAGTTTCATGGTAGAAAGGCAATATGCAAGACCTTCAAGGAAGGCAGGGGTATTTATTTAGAAAGGGAGGTCATGGCCAGGGAACTCGGAAAGGGATTACCTGAGGTGTCTGATATTTTGGAAGTTGGTGATAATTATATTGTCATGGAATGTTGTGATGGCTCACTAGCGGATATTACGACGCTTCGTCCGATCTTCCATGGTCATGGGCTATTGCCACTTTGGGCGATAAAAAAGATCAAGGATGTTATTTTTCATTACAGGGCGCTTGGCTATGAGTGCATAGACCTCAGTCCTCAGAACATCCTTTTTGACTCCAAGAAAGGACTGAAAGTTATTGACTTTGAATTTCTTCAGAAAGTTGATAAGCCGTCGAGAACATTGAAGGGGAACTATGCCTGGTACGATGTACCTTCCGATTTTGCAGGCGACCTTCCTCTGGGCGCTTCCGGGCACATATACAGGACGCACTGGATGAGTTATACCGGGCTTCCCCTTTTTTTCTGTGTGAATGACTTTCCTGGATGCATTCTCCAGCCAGTCAGGTTTTTAGCATATTGTTACGTTTCCATCAGGAACTTAGGGAGAAGGGCGGTTGATACTTCGATTACATTTATAGTTTCCCAATGTCGTTCTATTATCAGAACTTCCAGAAAGTTCACGTCGTCATTATCACATCTACTCTCAGGTTTCGATGAGCCTTCCCGGTAACATCGGCCTGTTCAGGGTTTTGAATAACCTAAGTGTCTGCTATGGATGTTAGTATTGTCATCCCATCGTATAAATCGGTGGATTACATCTATAGAGCAGTAAAGTCCTGTGTTGACGAAGCTGTTCCAACAGAAAATATAATCGTCGTGGAAGACGGTGTGTTTGATGATACGGGGAAGGTGCTTTCAGAATTTCCAAACATCCACCACATTGCTCTTCCACAAAATAGAGGAGGAGGGCATGCTCGGAATGTTGGGTTGCATGTAGTAAAAACTACATATGTCCTTTTTTTAGACTCCGATGATTTTTTATATGGAGGGCTGGTTAAGGGCTTGTTAGTAAATGCGTGCAAAAAAAAATCTGATATTACTTACGGACCATGGCGTTATGAGGGCGAAGGTGTCAAGGACAATAGTATTTTATACCCTGTCGAGAAAAGCAATATCTTGTGGATGAGGAATTGGCTAAAGGGGGAGTTTTTTCCACCGTGTAGTATCTTGTGGAAAAAAGATTTTTTGTATAAAATTGGCGGATGGAACGAGGCATTGAAGGCTAATCAAGATGGTGAGTTGGCTTTCCGAGCGCTATCCAAGGAACCCTCTATAGCTATTTCACATGCTGGATGTGGTGTTTACTGGCGACATGATGCCGAGCACAGGGTCAGTAGGTCACCTAAAAGATATAGAGTGTTGGCAAACGATGTGATTTATAATGTCATTGACGGATATATTTCCTGCAAGAGCTCCAGTGATATTTTAGAACTCAAGTCAAGTCTTGGAGTGTTCTGCTGTGCCAATGCATGGACTGCTTATGCTGAAGTTGACGATGATTATGCCAGGCAGTGGTTGAAGCGCGCAAAGAAGTATGGGTATGAAGATGCGGGGTATAGCAGGGCTACGAATGTTATTGGAACACTTCTTGGGGTCAGAAGAGGTGCGAAATTCAGGAGCTCATTAACGAATGTGGGTTTTATATCCCATGTGGCCAGGTTTGTTAGTGGAAGACTGAATTTTTGATTATACATGCTGTGTTTAACGTGATGCTTTTCAGGTCCGTCATGGCTATATGATGCTGAAGCCGACGCTTTTTGCACAAGTCTATTAGTGTTCTCCTGTCATTAAAAAGTGTAAAACAGAATGTTAGGGGAAAGCATGTCTGGAAAAGTTCGTTTCTCTGTAGTTGTTCCTCTTTACAATAAAGAGAAATGCATAACAAGTACTCTTTCATCTGTGCTCGGTCAGGAATTTCATGATTATGAGGTTGTGGTGGTAAATGATGGGTCACTAGATGATTCAGTGGCACGCGTCAGGGAGATTTCGACCGATAGGGTCAACATTTACAACAAGGATAACGGCGGTGTTTCATCTTCCCGAAATATGGGTATTGATGAGTCAAATGCCGAATGGATTGCATTCCTTGATGCCGATGATTTATGGAGCCCCTCGCATCTTTCTCACCTTGATGAGTTGATTTCAAGGTTTCCGGAAGTGTGCATGGTGTCTTCGGCATCCAAGAAAGTAGCTCCTGGTTTTTCTCTTGATTGTTCTGTTATTTGTCCTGATGATTATTCTGTAAGCAATAATTTTTTCAGGGGCTCACAAGGTGGAAGTTTCTCAGTACACTCTTCTTCCGTTGCAATACGACGGGAGGTATTTGATGAGCTTGGAGGGTTCTTGCCATATAGTAGTGGTGAGGATGTGGAAATGTGGGCCAGAGTCGCGCTGAGACATAAGGTAGTAATGTCAGATCTATGTACTTCTTACTACAGGCGGGATCCTGACGAGGGCCTATCACGTGATGCGTTTGTCGAAACATCCAGAAATATGGTGAGTGATGAAAGCCTTGGTATAGGCAGTACGCCGGTTCTGAGAATGCTAAAAGAAAAGATAGAAAAAAAAGAGATATGTCTTGATGGTGACATCAAGACATACGTAGCAGAGAGGCTTAAGGTTGGTGCAAAAATCAGGCTTCATCAAGGAAATGTCGATGGTCTGAAGAAATTAATAAACCATCCCGATTGGAAGAAGTTTTGTTCTCCTTGCGGATACGATCTCTTGAAGTACCTGCCGGGTAGCATTGTTCTGGCTATGAGGGATGTGTATTTAAATCTGAAGAATAAAAAGCCTGGCTCTAAGTCTGTTTAGAAGTTTGTCGGTTTGTTTTGGGTTACATGATTCGGTAATCTTTATTTTTCGGATAAGTTTTCCGGGCGTGTCTATATCGTGATAAACGCAATTTCTGAGAAAGATCAGGTTGATGGTTTTACAAGAGAGTCAGCATGACCATGACAAGGGGGTCCGGCGCAGGCCATCGGAGTGTTCTGGTAGTAAATGATACGAGAGTCGATCACCATCACGGTTGTCTGGCAGTGATGGGCGCAATATCGTTGTTGCTGCGATGCAACGGCATGGAACCGCTTCTGTTCTGGCCGGCACACACTGAATGGCGTGGTGATGCGGAGTTCGAGAGCACGATCGCCAAAGTCGACCTCGTGTTGATAAACGGAGAGGGCACGATTCATCATGATCGACAGTCTGGAAGACAGTTGCTTGAACTCGGAGCACGCGCGCGTGCTGAGAAAGTGCCAGTAGCGCTGATTAATGTTGGTTGGGAAGCCAATGGCACCGATCTTGTTACTCTGCTTAACAACTTCGATCTGGTTGTGGCCCGTGACAGTCGCAGCGCCGAGCGGATGCGTGCCGGCGGTGCCACCGTGCGGGTAGTGCCGGATCTCAGCTTGTGGTTTGCCCAAGCCCAGGGGATCAGGCCTGGCTCAACTGGGAGTCGTGCTGGCATCGGGGTAACCGACAATGTAGACCGGTTCAAGGCACTCACCCTCGAGCGTCTGCGTTCAACCTGTGGCGGCCAGATGGTGTCAATCGTCTATGGCGCTCCGGGGCCTGGGAGCTGGTTGCGCTTTCTGCGCGAGGGCGTGGCGCTTTCCAAAGACCTTCGCCATCCCGCACGGCTCGCTGCATTGCTGCGCTTACGCCATCGGCTCTGGTGGCAGGGCAGTGCAGATACCCAGCGTTTTCTGACTCACCTTGCGGCCTTGAAGCTGCTGGTCTCTGGGCGCTTTCACGCCTGTACGCTGGCACTCGCCGCCGGGACACCGCTGATTGCTCAAGCCTCCACTACCGACAAGATTGCAGCGCTCTTTCACGATGCTGGACTCGATAGCTGGCGCTGTGAGGGGGCACTCAACGTGGCTCGCGTCCATGATGCGAGCGCGAGCGGTTGGAGCGAACAGGAGTATAGAAGTTTATGCGCTTATCTTGACGAAGCGGTAAGCGAGGTCGAGATACTCTTTTCTGATCTGGCGAAACTGGCGGCAAATTGATGAATAGTCAGGGCTCTGCTCCCCCTGAAAAGGCGCGTTTTGCGCGGCGGGCGAAAAATCGGGCTCGCGCTTGGGAGTGGACCGCAAAAGGCCTGAAACCCGGTGTGTCGGTCTGGCGGCTTGAATGGATCAAGGCGGCGGTGGCTCTGGCAGAAGATCGGCTCGACTCTTTGCCCCCGCCTTCTGAATCGAGAGGCCACCCCGTACCGCGCTGGCGTGTTGCGTTGGCGATGGCGGTGGGTTGCGTCATGGCGGGCGCATATGTGCTGCGCCAACGAGGTGGAGCCAGGCAGGGGGAACTGCCACCTGATGCGACCCGCGTTGCGGCCATCCATGCCGAATGGAGTACCCGTACCCGCCACCTGCTGACCGCAATCGATAACGCCGACTCACCAGTTTATGCAGTGATCCTGTTGGGCCGCCTGCAGAGTCCGCCTGAGCAGACGGCCGCCCTTTGGGAAAGCAAGCGTCCCGGGAGCCGCGCCGCCACGCTGCCGCTCGTGCTTCCCATGTCTCCACGGGCGTGCCTAGCGGCACTGAGCGATCTGCCGGAACTACTGCGAGAGGGCTTCGCATCATCGTCACATATGCCGTTGGCACTCCCCTTTCGCGAGCAGATAGCGATTTCCTTCAGGGTGGTACTCGGCGCTGTTGCCGCTCGCTGGTGGAAAGAGACCGGGGCGACGGAGGCCGAGGTGCTCTTCGCCATTACCGGTACCGCCGATACCACCCTGCTGGAGAATGCGATCCAACAGACGGGCGGGCACACCGTGCATGCCCTGCACGGTCAGGCGATGGGGCCGAATTTCGCGGGTGTCTCGAACCTGGCACTCTTTCGCAGCAGGCACGATGCGGTGGCCTATTCGCGACTTGGCTGCTATGGACGCTGCGAGGTGCAGTCCGTACCCCAACCGAGACCGATGCGCGGTACGGGTGGTTTGCTGCTGCTGAGCAATCTTGCCCATCCGATGAATCCCGACTTTCGTCGTCAGCCGCTGCGCGATGAGCTCGCGCTGCTGGCCTGTGTGGGAAGCGCAGCGCGCAGGCTCGGTGCGGTGGCCCGCCCGCTCTTATGGAAGCCCCACCCGGTGATTGCGGGGCTATCGGAAGACATGCGCGCTACCCTGCGCACCGCTGCCCTCCAGGAGGGGTTTACCGAGTTGCCTCCTGAGTCAGATCTGGTCAGCGTCGCGGCCGACTGTCGCTGGATCCTGACCAGCCCCTCGACCGTGGCACTCGATCTGCTCGAGGCGGGGTATCTCAGCGTGGTGCTGGATCCCCAGGGGAGTGTTCTCGACACCGCCCTTGCCGGCCTGCCCCAATCGTCGGTCGAGCCGGAGGCCTTGACAACTCTTCTTGAAAGGCTTGATGCATGCGACGCCTACACTAACGCCTTCTCTGATGCTTTTGCTGCGGTGGGCCCGGCACGGGCGTTTGATTTGGTCTCGATCAGATTCAACTCTGGCGAGTAGACGGAAAGGTAGACCAGTTTCCCTTTTTACTGAGGAATCCCCGCACGTTCAGCCAAGGGCTTCCAAAGTGTGGAATAAGGATGCGGCGAAATGAATCCTGCAGCCAGGAAAACGATACCTATGTCGAGTATTCATATTGGTCAGCAGGTCTTCAAAGTCGAGGCCGATGCCTTGCAGGCCACGGCTAACCGGCTGGGAACCTCCTTCGATCAGGCCGTGGGCATGATTCTGGATACGTCGGGACGGGTGATCGTATCAGGGATGGGAAAGTCGGGAATTGTAGGTAACAAGATCGCGGCCACCTTGGCATCTACCGGCACCCCGAGTTTTTCGGTGCACCCTGCAGAAGCGTATCACGGTGATTTGGGCATGTTCACCCGAGGCGACGTGGCAGTTCTCATTTCCCATAGCGGGGAAACCGATGAGGTGATACGACTGATTCCCTCACTGCACCACTTCGGTGTAAAGACCATTGCTATGGTTGGTAACCTTGAGTCGACCCTGGGCCGAAATTCCGATCTGGTGCTCGACGTGTCAGTGGAACGCGAAGCTTGCCTGAATAATCTAGCCCCGACCACATCCACCACCGTTACCTTGGCCATGGGAGATGCTCTAGCCGTTGCCTTGATGGAAAGGCGTGACTTCAAACCCAAGGATTTTGCCGTATTTCATCCGGGGGGGAGCCTTGGGCGCAGGCTTTTGACTCGTGTCAAGGATGTGATGCATACGAATTTACCCACAGTCACTCCCGAGAACGACTTCAAGGAAGTGATCATGACGATCACCGAGGGTGGGTTAGGGGTGACGGTAGTCATAGATAATGGGAAGATCTATGGGATTATCACCGATGGCGATCTTCGGCGTGCTTTGTTAAATCATCAGCAATTTGATGGTTTGGTTGCGCGCGACATCATGTCGAACAACCCACTTACCATCAATGAGTTAGAAATGTTTGCTAATGCTGAGAGCTTCATGCTTAAATCGAAGGTTACCGCCCTGCTAGTAGTAAGCAATGATGGAGCCTTGGCGGGAGTTCTAAAGTTACAGGATGCCAGTCCTTTAATGTAAGTTAGTGATGAAAATTCATTCAGACAGATCATGTTTCATAAATAGTTGATGCGATTTCTCTATGCCGATTAACCCTTAGTTATTGCTCAAGGGCTGTAGTGTGAAAATCCTGCTTGTCATTACCAGTCTAGGCGTCGGCGGTGCCGAGCGTTTGCTAACGAACCTTGCCGACTATTTCGTCTTGGCGGGGCACGAGGTGCTGCTGGCCAGCTTTCACGGCGAGGCTGAGTTGCGTCCTCATGATAGGCGCGTGCAGTTAGTGAATTTGCAGATGCGACGTAGCCTGTTGGGAGTGCTGGCCGAAATGTGGCGCTTACATCGCCTAGTTCGGTCGTTCCGCCCGGACGTGGTGAATAGCCACTTAGTGCATGCCAATATCCTCACTCGGTTGTTGCGGCTTGTCACACCCATGCCGAGGCTGGTCTCTAGCGCGCACAACACCAACGAGGAAGGCCTTGGGCGCATGCTGGCCTACCGACTGACGGACCGGCTGGCGGATATCTCCACCAATGTGTCAGTGGGGGCGGTGGAGGCATTCGAGCAGCAGCGTGCACTGCGACCCGGGCGGATGATCGCCATTTACAACGGCATCGACACCCAGCGCTTCACCTTCGACGAATCCGCCCGCCGGCGAGTGCGCGAGGAACTGGATGTTGATGACTCTACTCCGCTCCTGCTGGCGGTAGGGCGTCTATGGGAGGCGAAGGACTATACCAGCCTGCTGAGGGCTTTTGCCCGGCTGGCGCCCGCACCGCTATTACCGCGGTTGGTGATTGTCGGCGATGGCCCCTTGCGTGCTGAACTGGGGGGGCTCGCCGATTCGCTGGGCGTGGACGACCGGGTGAGCTTTCTCGGTGTTCGACACGATGTGCCGGCGTTGATGTCTGCCTGTGATCTGTTCGTGCTCTCGTCGGCCTGGGAGGGCTTCGGTCTGGTGGTTGCGGAAGCCATGGCTTGCCGCCGCGTGACCGTGGCTACGGATTGCGGCGGGGTGCGGGAAGTGGTGGGAGAGGCCGGTTTTCTCGTCCGCCCGCGCGACAGTCAAGCCCTGGCCGAGGTGTTACAGCAGGCGCTGGGGCTCTCGGCTGACGAGGGCAAGCGACTCGGCCGCCAGGCACGCCAGCGGGTGATGGAACGCTTTTCCCTGGACGCCACCGCCGAGCGCTATCTGGCCGCCTATCAGGGGACTGGCCTGAATGCCCAACGAGACCTGCAAGGAGCGGAATGAAAATACTGGTGATCGAAGGCGCCGGCCATATCGGCTCCCATGCAATTGTGGCACGGCTGAAGGCAAGCCGTGATGTGGTTGCACTGGACAATCTGGCCTATTGCACGGTCCAGGCGATGACGCGGGCGGCCGAGTTGGATGGCAAGGAGGTGTCCTTAATCCCAGGGGGGGTGCGGGAGCTTGTTCTAGGTTCTGTCTGGAAAGTCGGCACGTAGGCAGCGGTCTATGCACGCCAGGCATACCATGGCCCGGAAGCTGCTGGCCAACTTGTCGTAACGGGTGCAGACCCGGCGTAGTTCTTTGATCCAACCGAAGCAGCGCTCAATGATGTTTCGCTCCCGATACCGGGGCTTGTCAAAGCCCCTCGGAGCACCAGGGCGCGGTTTTCGCTTCATCTTGCGCCGGGCAATGATCGGCTTCATGCGATGCCGGTCGCAGTAGCGGCGAAGCGGGTCGCTATCGTAGCCCTTGTCCGCCACGATGAAGCGGCAACGCTTGCGAGGCCTGCCCTTGGCCCCAGGCAGATGAACGTTCTCCATGGTGGGAATGAAGTGCCGCGTATCCGAGTCCTGTCCCGGCGACAGCGTGAAGGTCAGCGGCCAACCATGCCGGTCACAGAGCATGTGGATCTTGGTCGTCAGGCCGCCTCTACTCCGTCCCAGGGCATGGTCTACGGGTTCGTGCTGTCCCCCTTTTTGCCGCCCCCAGAGGCGGCCCGGGTGGCGCGGATCGATGTCGAATCGATCATCCAGGTGTCCAGATCCATCAGGCCATCCTCTCGCAGGCGAAGTTGGAGGCGCGCCAGAATTGCCTCGAAGGTGCCATCATCGCGCCACTGACGGAAACGGTCATAGACGGTCTTCCAGGGGCCGTAGCGCTCTGGCAGGTCTCGCCACTTGGCGCCCGAGCAGAGGATCCAGAAGATGCCGTTCAACACCTGGCGGTCATCGCGACGGGGACGGCCCGTCCTCTGCGGCGGCGAGACGATGTCTTCGATGAGGGCCCAGCCGTTGTCGGAGATCTCGTAGCGTCCTGCCATGGGTCACCTATGCTGCTGAGGCATAGGTGACATTAGCAAATTCGAGTTTTCGGACAAAGCCTAGTGGAAGGAATGTTCGTCGAGCAGCCGCTGGCCTACTTCGAGAACAACGTCGGCGGCACCCTGGCGGGGCCGGCCCTGGCGCGTGTCTCACATTTGGGCAGGTCGGCATGTGTGGTTGCACGGGGTTCCTGACAGGCGGCTCGCCCTCACTGGCCGAGCTGAGAGGCCAGGTCATGGGAATGGCGGATACCCTCCGGCACCGTGGGCCCGATGACGCGGGTGTCTGGGTCGATGGTGAGGCGGGCGTGGCGCTGGGGCACCGTCGGCTCTCCATCCTCGATCTCTCGCCGGCTGGCCATCAGCCCATGCACTCGGCCTGCGGGCGGTATGTGATCGCCTTCAATGGCGAGGTCTACAACCATCTGGAAGTTCGACAGAAGCTGGAAGCTGAAAACTGTAAGAACCCTCCGGTTTGGCGTGGGTATTCGGATACCGAGACGTTGCTGACTGCCTTCAGCCGGTGGGGAGTCGAGGCGACGTTGCAGGTGGTCGTTGGCATGTTCGCTATCGCGCTGTGGGATCGGCAATCCCGCATCCTGACCCTGGCGCGGGATCGCTTCGGCGAAAAGCCGCTCTACTATGGCTTTGCCCGAGGCACTGTGGACGGCGATGCGGGGCGGGTCAACGGCACCGGCCCGCTGCTGTTCGGCTCCGAGCTCAAGGCGTTAATGGCCCATCCCGAGTGGCAGGGCACACTGGCGACCGACGCCTTGGAAGGTTACCTGCGCTTCGGCTGTGTGGGCAGTGAGACCAGCATCTTCCAGGGCGTGGCCAAGCTGCCGCCGGGGTGCCTGGTGCAGGTGTCGCCGGCCGATGTGCTGGCCAGTGAACTGCCGTCCCCGCGGGTCTGGTGGTCGGCGCAGCAGGCCGCGCGTGAGGCCATGCAGGCCGGGCGCATCGAGGAACCCGAGGCCGCCATTTCCGTGGTGGAACAGGCACTGGGCCAATCGGTACGCCACCGCATGCTGGCCGATGTGCCGCTGGGGGCCTTCCTGTCCGGCGGTATCGACAGCTCGCTGATCGTGGCGCTGATGCAGCAACAGGCCGACCGGCCGGTGCGCACCTTCTCGGTGGGCTTCGATGATGCCCGCTATGACGAATCCACTCATGCCGAGGCGGTGGCGGCCCACCTGGGCACCGAGCACTTGACGCTGCAGGCCACCTCCCGAATGGCGGTCGACCTGGTGCCCCACCTGCCCGAGCTCTTCGACGAGCCCTTCGCCGACTCTTCCCAGCTGCCCACCGCGCTGGTCTCGCGACTGACCCGCGAGCACGTCACGGTGGCGCTCTCCGGCGATGCCGGCGATGAACTGTTCGGCGGCTACAACCGCCACCTCTGGGTGCCGCGGATCTGGCACCAGCTCAAGCGTCTGCCGCTGCCGGCTCGGCGGGCCCTGGCGGTGACGCTCAAGGCGATTCCTTCGCACCGCTACGACCGGCTGATGCAGCTGGGGGGCCGGCTGCTGCCGAGCCAGCTGCATTTGCGCACCTTCGGCGAGAAGCTGCACAAGCTGGCGGCGGTGCTGGCCAGCCCCGGCGAGCGGGCGCTGTTCGCCGGGGTGGCCGCGATGAACCACCAGCCCGCTGCGCTGCTGGCCGGGCAAGCGCCAGGCAAGGCGTCGGAAGGCCTGTTCCCGGCGCTCCAGCAGTTCACCGGCGTGGAGTGGATGCTGCTGATGGATACGCTCCACTATATGGTCGACGACGTGCTGGTGAAGGTGGACCGCGCCAGCATGGCCAGCAGCCTGGAAGTACGCGTGCCCTTCCTCGACCCCGAGGTGTTCCACACCGCCTGGCGAATTCCCGCCGAGATCAAGCTGCGCGACGGCCAGGGCAAGTGGGTGCTGCGCCAGCTGCTCTACCGTCATGTGCCGCGCGAGCTGATCGAACGGCCCAAGATGGGCTTCGCCGTGCCGCTGGATGCCTGGCTGCGGAGCCCGCTGCGGGAGTGGGCGGAGGACCTGCTCTCCACCGCCAGCCTGGCCGAGTTGCCCAGGCTGGATAGCCGCCAGGTGCGCAAGCTGTGGCAGGCCCATCTGAAGGGGCAGGGGCACCACGCCCAGCAGCTCTGGGCAGTGCTGCAGTTACTGGCCTGGCAGCGCCGGTGGCAGCCCGGGCTGCCCTGACCCATGACGCTGAGCGCTGCATCCGCAGTGCCTCTCATTGCATAAGCGGTTGCCATGCTGCCTTACTGGATTCTCTTCCTGATTCCCGCCGTGGGGGTACTGGCGCCATACCGGCTGACCCCCGCCTCTCGCCCCGTGGTGTGGTGGCTGGTCGGTAGCCTGTTCGCCCTAATCATCGGTCTGCGCTTCGAGGTCGGGGGCGACTGGGGGGCGTACCTGGCGTATCTGGACCGCGCCTCAGCCATGACCCTGTTCGAGGTGTTCATGCGTGAGGACCCGGGCTATTACCTGCTCAACTGGTTGGCGGTGAACCTGGGCGGCAACATCTACTGGGTGAACCTGGTCTGTGGCGTCATCGTGATGGCTGGGGTAGTGGCCTTTGCACGCTATCAGCCGCTGCCCTGGCTGGCCCTCATGGTGGCGGTGCCCTACCTGATCATCGTGGTGGCCATGGGCTACACCCGCCAGGCGGTGGCGCTGGGGTTCATCCTGTTGGGCCTGGTGGCCCTCAGCGATGGCAGGGTGCGCATTTTCGTGGTCTGGGTGCTGATCGGCGCGGCTTTCCACAAGTCGGCGGTGCTGATGCTACCGGTGGCAGGGTTGGCGGCCAGCCAGAGCCGACTCACCTCCCTGGCCTGGGCGGCGTCGGCCACGCTGATCGGCGGTTATTTGTTCCTGTTCGATTCCACCGACGAGCTCTGGGCCAATTATGTCGAGGCCGACTACCAGTCCGAGGGTGGGCTGATCCGCGTACTGATGAATGCCGTACCGGCAGTGCTCTTTCTCGTGTTGCAGCGATACCTGCAACTCAAGGAAGACGAGCGCCGCCTGTGGTGGTGGCTCTCGGTGCTGGCCATCGCCTGCATCCCACTGGTGGTGATGTCCTCAGCCGCCACCGACCGCGTCGCCCTTTACCTGATCCCCCTTCAGATCTTCGTGTTCTCACGACTTCCGTTGATTTGTCTGGATTCACGCTGGCCGACGCTGATTGTGCTCAGCGTGGTGACCTACTATGCCGCCGTGTTGCTCGTGTGGCTCATGTTCGCAGCAAACTCCCAGTCCTGGTTGCCGTACCAACTGGTGTGGTTGGTATGAGAGCTGGGGAGTGGGTGAAGTAGCCACTGCCAGTGAGGCCTCGGAATGACCCACCACAAGAAGTATCGAGAGTTGTCCCGCCAGGCTGTGGTGGTATTGGTCTCCAATACTTCCTGGTACCTCTACAATTTCCGCCGCGGCACGATCGTGGCGCTGCGCAAAGCGGGTTACCGGGTGGTAGCGCTGGCGCCGGAGGATGAGTACTCCCACTGCCTGGTGGAGGAACTGGGTATCGTGTATGTGCCGCTGCCCATGGAGGGCAAGGGCACCCGGCTGCTGGGCGAGGGTAGAAGCCTGCTGACACTGGCCAGTATGCTGCAGCGGTTGAAGCCGGCCTTCGTATTCAATTTCACGGTGAAGGCCAATATCTATTCCGGTCTGGCCTGTCGGATGTTGGGCATTCCCTATGCCAACAACGTCTCCGGGCTGGGTACCGCTTTTCTGCATGATAGCTGGCTGTTCCGCCGTGTGCGTTCGGTGTATGGCGTCGCTAATCGTGGGGCGCGGCGGGTGTTTTTCCAGAATCAGGAAGACCATGACCTGTTCCTGAGCCATGGCCTGCTTCGTGCAACCCTCACTACCGTGCTGCCGGGCTCCGGCATGGATACTACCCGTTTTACTTTCTCGCCGCTGCCCGTCCCCGACCCCTTTACCTTCGTGATGATCGCCCGCCTGCTGGGCGACAAGGGCGTGCGCGAGTACGTGCAGGCGGCGGGTCAGGTGCGTGCTGCCCACCCCGATAGTCGGTTCTTGCTGATCGGCCCCCATGGGGCCAGCAACTGTACCGCGATCACCGAAGCCGAGGTGCAGCGCTGGCAGGCGTCAGGCGTGGTCGAGGTCCTGGGCGAGCAGTGCGATGTGCGGCCCTTCATCCAGCGGGCACATGTGCTGGTCCTGCCTTCCTATCGTGAAGGGATGCCCCGCACCGTGCTGGAAGCCGCCGCCATGGGGCGGCCCGCCATCGTCTCCGATGTGCCGGGCTGCCGCCAGTCGATCGTGGCCGGTCGGACCGGTTGGCTGTGCGAGGTAAAGAGCGCTGATTCGTTGGCCCAGTGCATGAGGCGGTGCATTGCCCTGCCCCGGGCGGAACTGCAGGCCGCAGGCGAAGCGGCGCGTACGCGAATCGAGGCGGAGTTCGATGAGCGCATCGTCGTGGCGGCAGCATTCGATTGCCTTCACGACGCCAGGACAGGGCGCGGCGAGGTTCTTTCCTGGTTACCGACGCACAGGGAGTGACGCGATGACCATGGGGCTTGGCCACTCGATGCCTGAAAGGACTGAGTGGCGACCGGGTTATCGGCATGGCCATCCGTAACGCAAGGGGTGAGACGATGCTGACGATTGATGAGGTACGCCTGGGCGTCATCGGCCTGGGGTATGTCGGGCTGCCGCTGGCGGTGGAGTTCGGCAAGGTGTTGCCCACCGTGGGCTTCGATATCGACACCCGGCGGGTAAACGAGTTGATCGATCATGTCGACCACACCCTGGAAGTGGATGCGACCCAGCTGGCCGAAGCCTGGCAGCTGAGCTTCTCGAGCGATGCCGAGGCTCTGCGCCGCTGCAATGTCTATATCGTTACCGTACCGACGCCCATCGACGCGAGCCATTGCCCGGATCTTTCGCTCTTGATCACGGCCAGTCAAACCGTGGGGGGGGTGGTGCAGCCGGGAGACGTGGTGATCTATGAATCGACCGTGTTTCCTGGCGCCACCGAGATGTACTGCATCCCCGTGATCGAACGGGTCTCTGGCCTGGCCTTCAACCAGGACTTCTTCGCGGGTTATAGCCCCGAGCGTATCAATCCCGGTGACAAGGAGCATCGCGTCACCTCCATCAGGAAGGTGACCTCGGGTTCCACGCCGGAGGTGGCTGATTTCGTGGATTCGCTCTATCGTCGGGTCATTGCCGCTGGCACCCACAAGGCCAGTTCCATCCAGGTCGCGGAGGCGGCCAAGGTGATCGAGAATACGCAACGAGACCTCAATATCGCCCTGATGAACGAGCTGGCGGTGATCTTCAACCGGCTCGGCCTCGATACCGAGGAGATACTGGAAGCGGCAGGGAGCAAATGGAATTTTCTGCCGTTCCGGCCCGGCCTGGTAGGCGGGCACTGTATCGGTGTGGACCCCTACTACCTGACCCATCGCGCACAGCAGGTGGGGTACCATCCCGAGGTGATCCTCTCGGGGCGGCGCATCAATGATGGGATGGGGGCCTATGTGGCCAACCAGCTGGTCAAGAAGATGGTCAAGCGTCGCTTGCAGGTGCAGGACGCGCGGGTGCTGGTGATGGGGCTGACCTTCAAGGAAAACTGTCCCGATCTGCGCAACACTCGGGTGGTGGATATCCTCAGTGAACTCTCCGACTACAACGTGGTGGTAGATGTCTACGACCCTCAGGTGAACAAGGCCGAGGCCGAGAGGGTGTATGGCATTCGTCTGGTAGAGCGTCCCGAAGCCGATGCCTATGATGCCATTATTCTGGCGGTGGCCCACCGGGAGTTCCGCGAGCTCAGGGCCGAGGTCATCCATAGCTGGGGGAAACCCGAGCATGTGCTCTATGACCTCAAGTTTGTGCTGCCCAAGCGGGACGTGGATTTGAGGCTTTGATCCAAGGGGCAAGGAGCTAGGGGAGAAAGTATGCTCAGCCCGCACCCCGCACCCCGCACCCCGCACCCCGCACCCCGCACCCCGCACCCCGCAACCCGCAACCCGCAGCCCGCACCCCGCACCCCGCACCCCTCCATCGGAGCTATCATGAAGATCCTTGTCACCGGCAATGCCGGCTTTATCGGTTTTCACGTGGCCAGGCGCCTGCTGGAGCGGGGCGACAGCGTGGTCGGTGTCGATGCGGTCAACGACTACTACGATCCGACGATAAAGGAGGCGCGCCTGACGCTTCTGGAGGAGACCGCGGCGCGTACCGGTAGCGCCTATGTGTTCCTGCGGCAGGATCTGGCCGATCAGCAGATTGTGAACGATGCCTTCCGTGAGCACCGCCCCGAACGTGTGATCCATCTGGCCGCCCAGGCCGGGGTGCGATACTCACTGGAGAACCCCCACGCCTATGTACAGAGCAACGTGGTGGCTTTCACCAATATCCTGGAGGCGTGCCGGCATCACCGGGTGCAGCACCTGACCTACGCCAGCACCAGCAGCGTGTATGGCGCCAACACCAGGATGCCATTCTCGGAGCACAAGAGCGTCAACCATCCGCTGCAGTTCTACGCCGCCACCAAGAAGGCCAACGAGCTGATGGCGCACAGCTACAGCCACTTGTTTGGCCTGCCCACCACAGGGCTGCGATTCTTCACCGTGTATGGCCCCTGGGGGCGTCCGGACATGGCGCTATTCCTGTTCACCAGGGCCACGCTGGCCGGCGAGCCAATCCAGGTGTTCAACTACGGGAACCATACCCGCGACTTCACCTACATCGATGACATCGTCGAGGGCGTGATCCGCGCCAGCGACGACGTGGCACGACCCAACCCCGAGTGGGACAGCGACAGCCCCGATCCGGCCACCAGCACCGCGCCGTATCGCATCTTCAACATCGGTAACAGCGATCCGGTGCATCTCTCCGAGTACATTGAAGCGATCGAGGAGGCACTGGGCCGGAAGGCCATCCGGGAACTGTTGCCGTTGCAGCCGGGTGACGTGCCTGCCACCTATGCCGACTGCCGCGAGCTGGAGAAGACGGTGGGCTACAAGCCTGCCACGCCGGTGAGCGAGGGTGTGGCCAACTTCGTGGCCTGGTATCGGGAGTTTTATCAGGTGTGAGGAGCGAGGGGCGAGCTGCGCGGAGTCGTTGCTCCCCGCTACGCCGAGTCCGAGACCTGGGGTACCCAGAAGCAAGCAGCCCGGCCATGTGCCGGGCTGCTTGCTTCTGGGTACCTGCACGGCGCTGGAGATGGCCACGGTAAATAGAGCGGAGACGTCATCGCTGGCCAGCCGCCGTCACTTCCACTTGATGTTGCAGCCCATGGAGGGCTTCTGGTCGGGGCTCGGGGCGCGATCGGCCAGCACGGCGTCGGCGGCGGCCCGCAGGTCCTCGCCGGTCACGGGGACGTCCTTGCTGGGGCGGCTGTCGTCGAACTGGCCGCGGTAGGCGAGGCGATGGTCCCGGTCGAAGAGGAAGAAGTCGGGCGTGCAGGCGGCCTCGAAGGCGCGGGCGACCTCCTGGCTCTCGTCGACCAGGTAGGGGAAGGTATAGCCCCGCGCTTCGGCCTCCTCGCGCATCTTCTCCGGGCGGTCGTCCGGGTGGGCCCGGAAGTCGTTGCTGTTGATGCCGATCACCGCGAGTCCTCTGGCCTGGTATTCCCGAGCGAAGTCGGCCAGGGCGTCGGCCACGTGCTTGACGAAGGGACAATGGTTGCACATGAAGACCACCAGCAGCGGCTGGTCGGGGTAGTCGTCGCTACCCACCATGTGGCCCTCGGCATCGGGCAGGCGGAAGGCGGGCAGCGGGCTGCCCAGGTCGATCATGTTGGAGGGGGTCAGTGCCATGGGACCTCCTGAGGCGGATGGGGGGTTGCCTTCAGCCTAACAGAGTCGCGCCTTCGCTGGCCGGATCATGGCGTCGGTGATGGCCCTCCGGGGCCACGCGGAAAGCCGCGGGGTGTGCCGAGGGGTGGCTGGCGGCAGCCCGCCCAAGGCTGCCACACTGGGCCAGTTGGTCACGACGAGGAGTCATCATGAGCAATGGGCCCTTCTATCAGGGCGGCTGTGGCTGCGGGGCGGTGACCCTGATGGCCTATGGCGTGCCCCTGGCCGCGGTACGCTGTGGCTGTGACGTGTGTCGCGGCGAACGCCTGCTGTTGTGGTCGGAGGCGGCCGTGCAGCTGGTCGGGGGGCTGGAGGCGCTGGAAGGGCGGCGGGCGAGCCATGGGGGCTGGCAGCAGGTCTGCCGGCGCTGTGGGGAATGCGTGCTGACCGAGCATGCCGCGGCCGGCATCGTGGAGATGCCGGCCGCGGCCCTGCCGGAGGTGGAGGGCGCCGGGGGCGATGGCGAGGCACTGCTCGCCCGGCTTGGACACCGCTGAGAGGCGTCTTCGGGCGCAGCGGGGGCGCGGCCGTCAGGGGTAGCCGAGGGCCTCGCGCAGTCGGCCGGCGTGGCGAGCGACCCAGGCGGGATCGATGGGGCCCCAGTCGCGCACCACATAGTGGCCGATGTTGTGGCGCTGTCCCGGTGCCGGCTCGAACTCGCAGTGGATGTCCAGCTCCGCCAGGGCGGCCAGGGTATCCTGGGCCGTGCGCCGGGGCATGCCGGTGGCGTCCATGATGGCCGGTACGCTGGCGGTGCCGTTGGCGATCAGATGGGCCACGTAGAGGCGCCGGTAGAAGCTGCTTTGCGTCTTGCTGAGTGCCATTGCGGTGTCCTGCCTCGTTGCCGGCCTTCCAGCCTGACAGCCATGGCCGATCGACGCCAGGCACCGACTGCCCCTGGTCCCCGGCCGGCGTCATTCACGGCCGGGTCCGCCTGATCCAGGGCAAGACAGCGTCTCGGGAACGGACCATGCTTAAGGCAAGGGGCGCGATGGCGCCTCGACGAGTGCTGCGCGACCGATCAGGCTGACGAGGCGGGGAGGAGTGTATGGCGTGGAATGTCTTCGTGGTCGGCCATGACGACCTGAGCCGACGCTTGCTGCCGACACTGCGACATGCCGAGGACTATGCATTTCATGGGCTGCTGCCCCTGAACGAGGTGGTCCACGCCCAGGAGTATCACTTCGATCGCCTGGTGGAGGATGCGCTGGACGAGCTGCAGCGCTTCCCCGACCCGGTGGATGCCATCGTGGGCGTCTGGGACTTTCCCACCACGGCGCTGCTGCCGGTGCTGCGTGATGCCATGGGCCATCGAGGCCCCACGCTGGAGGCGGTGCTGAAGTGCGAGCACAAGTACTGGAGTCGCCTGGAACAAGCGAAGGCGGTGCCGGAATGCGTGCCCGCCTTCCAGGCCCTGGACCCCTTCGACGACCATGCCATCGATACCCTCGAGGTGGACTACCCGTTCTGGATCAAGCCGGTCAAGGCCCACTCCTCCCAACTGGGGTTCCATATCGGCAACGAGCAGCAGCTTCGCGAGGCCCTGCCCCACATCCGCCGGGGGATCGGCAAGTTCGGCAACCCTCTGTCCGAGGTGTGCACCCACCTGGACCTGCCCGATGACGTCGCCGGCATCGGGGGGCACCACTGCATCGTCGAGGCGATCATCTCGGCCGGCCGTCAGTGCACGCTGGAGGGCTATGTGCAGCAGGGCGAGGTGCACCTGACCGGCATCGTCGACAGCATTCGCGATACCTGGCACCGATCCGTGCTGATGCGCTTCGAATACCCCTCCTCCCTGCCCGATCCGGTGCAGCAGCGGATGGTCGCGCTGAGTCGCCGGGTCATGCGCCATATCGGCTACGACGATGCACCCTTCAACATCGAGTTCTACCATGATGACAAGAGTGATCGCATCTGGCTGCTCGAGATCAACTCGCGGCTGTCCCGCTCCCATGCGGCGCTCTTCCAGCTGGTGGACGGGGCCCCGCACTACCAGGTGATGGTGGACGTGGCCCTGGGCATGGCGCCACGCATGCCCCACCGGGAAGGCCGCTACGCGATCGCCGCCAAGCAGATGCTACGGGTCTTCCAGGGCGGCATCGTGCGCCGAGTACCGACGGCGGAGGAAATCCGCCTGGTGGAGGCGGCCTATCCGGGGACCCTCGTCGAGCTCAATGTGCGCAACGGCATGGCCCTGGAGTCGCTGCTGCACCAGGATTCCTTCTCCTGGGAGCTGGGGGTGCTGTTCACCGGCGCCGACAGCTACCAGGGCCTGCTGGAGCGGATCCGGCTGTGCCGGGAGGGACTGCCGTTCGTCATCACGCCAGCCGCCGGGGAGGGCGCCTGAGCGGGGCCTGCCAACCCGGTGCAGCAGGGCTATCGCAGTTGAGTCTGACGAGGGGCGCCGGGGACAAGCCGAAGAGGAGGTCCTACGCCAGGGGTGAGGAGCACGGCTCCGAACGGGCTGGCCATGGATGGCCAGCACCGGACCTGCAAGCGGAGCGGGACGCGAGAGCGCAGCAGGGCGTCGGTAGCAATGGGATGGAGTCCTCCCCACCCAACATCGGCGTCGTAGCGCCACACTGGTGAGGGGAGTGCATCACACCTACCAGCCTGAGGATGAGGAGAACTCCCCATGAACATTACCCGGGTCGGCGTCGATATCGCAAAGTCCGTCTTCCACGTGCATGGCGTGGATCGCCATGACCAGGTCCAGTGGCGCGGAAAGTACTCCCGCGCCAAGTGGCTGAATGCGATCGTCAAGCGGGTCCCCGCCGGAGCCGAGATCGGCATGGAAGCCTGCGCCTCGTCTCACCACTGGGCTCGAGAGCTGCAGGCGCGCGGCTATCGCGTGAAGCTGATCGCAGCCCAGTTCGTGAAGCCCTACGTGAAGAGTCACAAGAACGACCGGGTCGACGCCGAAGCCATCTGTGAAGCCATGGCACGACCGCACATGCGCTTTGTGGCCATCAAGAGCGTTGCGCAGCAGGATAGCCAGGCCGCGCACCGCATCCGCGAAGAGCTGATTCGGCAGCGCACGGCCAAGGCCAACCAGATACGGGGGTTGGTGGGGGAGTATGGCTTGGTAGCCCCGGCCGGTATCGGCCAGCTGCGCGCCGCACTGCCCCGCTGGCTGGAAGAGGCGGAGAACGGGCTGACGGATGCCTTTCGTGTCCTGCTGGCCGGCCTCGCCGAGGACCTGCGTCACCTGGATGACCGTATCACCACGGTCACGGCGGGCATCGAGCGGCAGGCGAAGGCCGATCCCGTGGCGAAACGCCTGCTGGCGCTGCAGGGGGTCGGCCCACTGACGGCCAGTGCCCTGGCCGGCGCCTTGGGCGATGGCCAGGCCTTCCGTCGCGGACGCGACTTCGCCGCCTCGCTCGGCTTGACGCCGCATCAACATAGCACCGGTGGGAAAAACCGCCTCTTAGGCATCAGCAAGCGCGGCGACGGCTATCTGCGCAAGTTGCTGGTGCACGGGGCCCGGTCGGCCCTCCGCCACGTGGGCAGTAAGGAGGATGACCTGAGCCACTGGCTTAGGCACCTGGCCGAGCGCAAGCACGCCAATGTGGCGGTGGTGGCCCTGGCCAACAAGACGGCGCGCATTGCCTGGGCCGTCACTCGACATGAGACGTCCTATGAGGCCTCGTTGGCGGCCGGCCCGTTGGCATGAAAACGTTTTTTATTTAATGAGTTAGAGCATACGGATCATCTCCACCACGATTGCTGAGCATGCTGCAGGATGGCGAACAGGTCGAACCGATGTCGGAAAATCCCTTATGTACGCCGAGCCATCAAGCTCGTGGTAGCGACGGGGGGCCGACGTGCGCATAGCCCATCAGGGTCCGATGCCATCAAGGCATCCTTAGCGAGACCGGATATACGTTTGCAGTCGTACCTAGCGACCATCACGCTTCATGCTGGCAAACGGGGAGGACTCCATATACGTACATGGAGGTATTCACAGCGCCTCCTCGATGGTCCGGCACCCCGGGGCTTGTCGACGGATCAGCCCCGAGAGATACCGCTATCTGCGATAGCCCTGCCCGGTGCAGGAGGAGGCTTGCATGAGAGAGGTGAGCGACTTTCCCCATGCCGTCGAGTGTCTCGATCCCGTGTGGGTCCCGATGGAAGATGGGGTCCGCCTCAACGCGCGCATCTGGTTGCCCGAGTCGGCCCATCAACGGCCGGTGCCCGCCGTGCTCGAGTACATTCCTTATCGCCTGCGTGACGGCTCCGCCCGCCGCGACGCCATCCACCACCGCTACTTCGCCGGGCATGGCTACGCGGCGGTGCGTGTCGACCTGCGCGGCAGCGGAGACTCCGAGGGCGTGCTCGAGGACGAGTACCTGGAGCAGGAACTCATCGACGGCGAGGCCATCCTGCGCTGGCTGGCGGCCCAGCCCTGGTGCGATGGCGGGGTCGGGATGATCGGCATCTCCTGGGGCGGCTTCAACGGACTGCAGCTGGCCGCCCGCCAGCCCCCCGAGCTCAAGGCCGTGGTCAGCGTCTGCTCCACCGACGACCGTTACACCGACGACGTCCACTACATGGGCGGCTGCCTGCTGGGCGACAACCTGTCCTGGGCATCGACCATGTTCGCCTACAACTCCCTGCCGCCCGACCCGAGCGTGGTCGGCGAACGCTGGCGGGAAATGTGGCACCAGCGCCTGGAGGGCAGCGGCCTATGGCTCGCCACCTGGCTCGAGCACCCCCATCGGGATGCCTACTGGCGGCATGGCTCCATCTGCGAGGAGTTCTCGAAGGTGCGGATTCCGGTGCTGGCGGCCAGTGGCTGGGCCGATGGCTACTCCAACGCCGTGATGCGTCTGCTCGAGCACCTGCCGGGGCCGACGCGTGGCCTGGTCGGCCCCTGGAGCCACAAGTATCCCCACCTGGGCGAGCCGGGGCCGGCGATCGGTTTCCTGCAGGAATGCCTGCGCTGGTGGGATCAGTGGCTCAAGGGGGAGGAACGGGGCGTGCTCGAGGACCCCGCCCTGCGGGCCTGGATGCAGGACAGCATGCCGCCCACCACCCAGTACGGTCACCGGCACGGGCGCTGGGTGGGCGAGCCCGTCTGGCCCTCGCCGCGCATCGAGGAGTGGCGGCTGCCGCTGGCGCCGCGCCGTCTGTCGCTGGACGGCGAGCGGCGCCGGGAGAGCTGGCCTCTGACGGTCCAGTCGCCGCTGACCTGCGGGCTCTTCGCCGGCAAGTGGTGCTCCTACGCCGCCGGCCCGGACCTGGCCCACGACCAGCGCGAGGAGGACGGCGGGGCGCTGGTGTTCGACAGCCCGCCGCTGACGGAGACTCTGGAGATCCTCGGGGGCCCGGTGCTGGAGCTCGAGGTGGCCGCCGACCGGCCCGTGGCCATGGTGGCGGTGCGTCTCTCCGACGTGGCGCCCGACGACAAGGCGACCCGGGTGACCTATGGCCTGCTGAACCTCACCCATCGCGACGGCCACGCCACGCCTCGGCCCCTGACCCCGGGACAGCGCTACCAGGTGCGGGTCCAGTTCAACGACATCGCCCAGGTGTTCCCCGAAGGGCATCGGCTGCGGCTGGCGATCTCGACGTCCTATTGGCCACTGGCCTGGCCGCCCCCGGAGCATGTGCGCCTGACCATCCATGACGAGGGCAGTGCCCTGGTGTTGCCGCGGCGCCCACCTCGGGCGGAGGACGTGGCCATCGCCTTCGAGGCCTCGGAAGGCGCCCCCACCATCCCCATGACCCCGATGGAGCCGGAGCACCATAACTGGTACGTGCACCGCGACCTGGCCGAGGATCTCTCCACCCTGGAGGTGATCAACGACCGCGGGCGTGTGCGCCTGGAAGATTCCGGCCTGGAGGTGCAGATCCGCTCGGTGGAGACCTACCGTTCCCGGGACGACGATTTCAGGTCCCTGGAGGGCACGACCCTCTGGGAGCGCTCGCTGAAGCGTGACGACTGGGAGGTCACCACGGTCACCCGCACCGTGCTGACGTCCGACCCGGCGTATTTCTACCTCCATGCGACCCTGGATGCCTACGAGGACAACCGCCGGGTGCATTGCCAGAGCTGGGATCGGCGCATTCCCCGCCGACTGGTGTAGGCTGGCTCAGCCGCGCCGGAACCAGCCCTTCATCGCCCCGGTGATGCGGCGCATGTCGTCCTCGCCGGTGATGTAGGCCGGCATGGTATACAGCCAGCGACCGAAGGGCCGCAACCAGACGCCCCGTTCCCGGGCGAAGGCGGCCACGCCCTTGAGCGCGGTGGCGTCGTGCACCTCGATCACCGCAGTGGCGCCGAGCACGCGCACGTCGGCCACCGCCGGATGGGCGCGCAACGCCGCGTCGTCCATCAGCTCCTCACGCAGCACGGCGTTGAGCGCCCGAATGCGGCCCAGGTAGTCGTCCTCCTCGAACACCGCCAGGCTCTCCAGCGCCACCCGGCAGGCCAGCGGATTGCCCATGAAGGTGGGGCCGTGCATGAAGGCATGTTCGGGACTATCCCCGATGAACGCTGAATGCACCCTGTCGGTGGCCAGGGTCGCGGCGTGGCCCAGGTAGCCGCCGGTGAGGCCCTTGGAGAGCACCATGATGTCCGGCGTCACGTCGGCGTGGTCGGCGGCGAACAGCCGCCCGGTGCGGCCGAAGCCGGTGGCCACCTCGTCGAACACCAGCAGCACGTCGAATTCCTCGCACAGCGCCCGGGCGCCGCGCAGGTAGTGGGGCGAGGTCATGTTGAGCCCGCCGGCGGCCTGCAGCAGCGGCTCCATCAGCAGCGCGGCGATCTCGTGATGATGGGCTTCCAGCACCCCACGCAGGGCGTCGAGATCGGCCTGCACTTCCTCCTCGCTGGCCTCGAAGGAAGCGGTGGGGGCGGGGGCGAAATGATGCTGCGGCAGGAAGCCGGAGAACAGCGAGTGCATGCCCTCCTCGGGGTCGCACACCGCCATGCAACCGGCGGTATCGCCGTGATAGGCCTTCATCAGCGTCAGCATGCGGTGCTTGGCCGGCTTGCCGCGTAGGTAGTGGTACTGCACGGCCATCTTCATGGCCACCTCCATGCCCACCGAGCCACTGTCGGAGAAGAAGACGTGGTTCAGGCCCTCGGGCGTGACGCGCACCAGCTCCCGGGCCAGGCGGTCGGCGGGGTCGTGGGTCAGCCCGCCGAGCATCACGTGGCAGAGTTCGTCGGCCTGGCGCTGGATGGCTTCGACCAGTCGCGGGTGCCGGTAACCGTGGATCATGCACCACCAGGAGCAGGTGGCGTCGAGCAGCGACTCGCCGCCCTCCAGGGTGAAGCGGGGGCCCTCGCCGCCGACCACCTTGGGGGCGGGAGACTGGGTCTTGAGGTGGGCATAGGGGTGCCAGACGGGGGATGGCATCGGGCCTCCTTGGAGCAAGCGAGCGATGAACGGGCGGGTGCCCATGGAGGAGGGGCGGCCGCCGACTGGCTCCCTACCTTACATGTAAACCCTGGGTGGGTTAAGTGGTTGACGAGCGTGTGGCCAGCTTCTGCTGGCATCTCCTCCTTGGCTGGCGGTACGACTTGCGGCCTCTGGTGGCCACTGGCATGATATGCCACCTATTTCGGCATACTGCCCGAAGCGTCGGTGGTGGAATTGGTAGACACGCGAGGTTTAGGTCCTCGTGCCTCCGGGTGTGTGGGTTCGAGTCCCACCCGACGCACCATCTTCTATGTGCTCTTGCCCCAGGTTCTTGCCTGCTGGCGGCAGTCGGGGCAATGAAACCTCAAGCTCTCCTTCCCGTTGTCATCGTTGATGCCGGCCTGTGATCGATGTGGAGCGTCAATGGGCGGCCATCCAGGCCGGGGCGTGTCCGTTGGCACAGCGCTAGGCAACCCCTTCCTCCAGCATCAGCCGGCGCTGCACCTGCGTTACCGGATACATATCCAGCTGTCAGGCTCGGTCTGACGCTGGGAGCCGAAGATGTTTCGCCGCCGCCTCGGCGCGATCCGCTGGCGTCTCGGCGTCGAGCCGCGGCACCACGCCGAGGCAGGGAGCATCCAGGCAACGTTCCAGAGTGGCCAGGTTGTCCCGATAGAGCGCCGCGTCCTCGGCGAAGCCGGGATCGATCAGGTTGCCTACCCAGCCGGCCAGGCGCAGGCCATCGCCGCGCACCGTCTCGGCGGTGAGCCGGGCGTGACTCAGGCAGCCGAGCTTCAGTCCCACCACCAGGATCACCGGCAGCGCAAGGCGCCGGGCCAGCCCGGCGAGGTCCTCGTCGTCGTTGAGCGGCACCCGCCAGCCACCGGCCCCCTCGATCAGCGTCAGGTCGCGGTCTTCGGCCAGCGCCCCGGCGCTACGCTCGATCAGGGCGTCGAGGGTCGGCACCTCGCCGGCCCGACGGGCGGCCAGGTGCGGGGCGATGGCCGGGGCATAGGCGAAGGGGTTGACGGTGGCATAGGGTGGGGCGGGCACGCTCTGGGCCTGGAGGGTCAGGGCGTCGAGGTTGCGCAGCCCCTCGGCGGTGGCCTCGCAGCCGGAGGCCACCGGCTTGAGTCCCAGGGTGGTGAGGCCTTGCCGATGGGCCAGGGCCAGCAGGCCGCTGCTCACCAGGGTCTTGCCCGCGTCGGTGTCGGTACCGGTGACGAAGTAGACGGCCATCTCAGCGCTCCAGGGTCAGGGTCAGCAGGCGATAGGAGACGGGCAGGCCCGCCGGGGTGCGCAGGGCCTCGAAGCACCGCGCGGCACGGGCCACGTCGGCCCGCGACAGCCGCGCTCCGCGGCGGGCCACCTGGGCCCCGACGCCCTTGATCGAGGCCATCACCGCGGCCAGGTCCGGATAGTGGAACCGCTCGGTACGCTGCTCGAGGGTCACGCCGCGAAAGCCGGCCCGGTGACCGGCCAGGCGATGCGCCCCGGCATCGCGAAAGCCCAGCAGGGCGGCGGGCCGCTCCGGTAGCGACCAGGCCTGGTGCACCTCGGCCAGGGTGCCGGGCCCCAGGGTATTGATCAGGGCGCGGCACCCCGGTCGCAGCACGCGGTACAGCTCGGCCATCACAGCGTCGAGATCCGGACACCACTGGATCGCCAGGTTCGAGACCACCAGGTCGTGGCTGGCCGTGGCCAGCGGCAGGGCGTTGGCGTCACCGACCAGCCAGCGGATGCCCATCGGATGGCGCCGGCGGGCCTCCTCCAGCATGCCGGGGGCGAGGTCCAGGCCGGTGACCCGGCAGGCATCGCCGTAGCGACGGGCCAGGTCGGCGGTCATCGCCCCGGGGCCGCAGCCCAGGTCCAGCACCCGGTCGGCGCGGGCCGGCAGGCGGTCGAGGAGAGTCTCGCCCATGGCCTGCTGGGCCAGGGCCCGCTCGCGGTAATGGGGCGCGGCCCGGGAAAAGGCGCGGGCCACCCGGGCCCGCCACTCGGGGTCGTCCGGGCGGCGCTTGTCGAGCATCGGCTGGGCGGTCATGGCAGGGCCTCCGGTGCGCGGGGTGGCGAGGCCGGGGTGGCGGCGACGGCGGCCAGCAGCGCCGCCAGGCGCTCGGGCTGGCTGAGCATCGGGCAGTGGCCGGCGTTGGCCAGACGCCAGTCGGCGGCCTCGCGCAGCGCGGGGGCGAGCAGCGGGTCGGCCTCCCCCGCCAGGCGGTACACCGGGCAGGGCGCGGCCCCCGCACGTCGGCCAGCGTCCAGCCGTGCCAACTGCTCGAGGCCGGCGGCCAGGGTCGTCAGGCTGGCCGGCGGCGCCTGGCCGATCCGCGCCAGCAATTGCCGGTGGGCGGCCCGGGGCGACGGTTCGCCGCGCAGCTGCCAGCGCAGGAAGTGGGCGCGAGTGGCCTCGGGATCGCGGCGGAAGGCATGCCGGAAGGTCGCGAGTTCCTCGTCGCTGACGCCGTCCGGGTGGCAGAAGCGCGGGCCCATGCCGAGGACCACCAGGGCGCGGGGGGCCGGAAGGTGGTCGAGCAGGGCCTCGGCCAGCAGGCCCCCGAGGGACCAGCCCACCCAGACGGCCTCCGGCGGCAGGGCCGCGGCCATGGCCGCGGCCAAGGCGTCCAGCGAGGCGGGGTCGCGGGACTCGGGGCGCGGGCCGTAGCCAGGCCAGTCGGGGGCACTCACCTGCATTCCCTGCGGCCAGTGGCCGTCGAGGGCCTGCCAGATGCGGGCGTCGCAGCCCCAGCCGGAGAGCAGGACCAGGCGGCTCACCTCGTCTCCTCCCGGGCGCAGGCCGCCAGCCCCGCCAGCAGGGCATCCAGGGCGTCGTCGCCGTGGGCGGCACTCAGGGTGATGCGCAGCCGGGCCTCGCCGCGGGGCACCGTGGGGGCCCGGATGGCGCCGACCCGCAGGCCCCGGTCGTGGAGCCTGGCCGCCCAGCGCATCACCCTGCCGCTGTCGCCCAGCACGACGGGCTGGATGGGCGTGGTCGACGCGCCCAGCGGCAGGCCGAGCGTCGCGGCCTCGCGGCGGAAGACGCGGATGCGTTCCCGGAGGCGCTGGCGATGCTGCGGCTCGCTCGCCAGGATGTCCAGGGCGGCCAGGGTCGCCGCGGCCACGCCGGGGGGCTGGGCGGTGGTATAGACGTAGGGGCGGGCGAACTGGATCAGGTGCTCGACCAGCGCCTCGCTGCCGGCGACGAAGGCCCCGGCGGTGCCCAGCGCCTTGCCCAGGGTGCCGACCAGCACCGGCACCTCGTCCACGCCGTGGGCCCGGCCCACGCAGCCATCGCCGTGCTCGCCGAGCACCCCCAGGCCGTGGGCGTCGTCGACCATCAGCCAGGCCCGGTGGCGCCGGCAGGTGGCGGCGAGGCCGGCGATGTCGGCGCTGTCGCCGTCCATGCTGAACACGCCGTCGCTGACCACCAGCCGCGGGGACTCGGCGGGGGCGCGCGCCAGCAGGCCGGCGAGGTCGTCGAGGTCGCGGTGGTGGAAGCGTCGCGAGGGGGCGCCGGCGAGCCGGGCCCCGTCCAGCAGCGAGGCGTGGTTGAGGCGATCCTGGAAGACCCGGCAGTGCCGGTCGCAGAGGGCCTGGAGGGTGCCCAGGTTGGCCATGTAGCCGGTGGAGAACAGCAGTGCCCGGGGGCGGCCGGTGAGCTCGGCCAGGCGCTGTTCCAGGGCCTCGTGGACCGCCAGGTGCCCGCACACCAGGTGCGAGGCCCGGGCACCGGCGCCGAAGCGGCGGGCCCCCTCGGCCTGGGCCTCGGCCAGGCGCGGGTCTCGGGCCAGGCCGAGATAGTCGTTGCCGGCGAAGTCGATGAGCGGTTCATCGGCCGCCAGGGTGGGGCGCTGGCGCCACAGGCCCGCGGCCCGGCGTGTCTCGGCATGCTCGGCCAGGCGGCGCTGCCAGGGATCGACGTGGACGGCCATGGCCGGTCAGGCCTGGGCCGCGTCGTAGAACAGCTCGCCGCCGCGCTGCCGCTGGATGGCCTCCTCCAGGGCGGCTTCCGCCTGGCCGTCGTCGGCGCAGGTCTCGCGGCGTTCCGGGTGCAGGCCGAGCTTGTCGAACAGCGCCCGGTCCCGCTCCACCTGGGGGTTGCCGGTGGTCAGCAGGGTATCCCCGTAGAAGATGGAGTTGGCGCCGGCCAGGAAGGCCATGGCCTGGGTCGACTCGGACATCTGCTCGCGTCCGGCGGAGAGGCGCACGTGGCTCTTCGGCATCAGGATGCGGGCCACGGCGATGGCGCGGATGAACGTCAGCGGGTCGAGGTCCTCGACGTCTTCCAGCGGCGTGCCGGGCACCTTGACCAGCATGTTGATGGGCACGGACTCCGGGTGCGGCTCGAGACGCACCAGCTGCTGGAGCAGGGCGGCCCGGTCCCGCGGCGCCTCGCCCATGCCGAGGATACCGCCGGAGCAGACCTTCATGCCGGCCTCGCGGACGTTGGCCAGGGTATCCAGCCGGTCGGCATAGCTCCGGGTGGTGATGATCTCGCCGTAGTAGTCCGGCGAGGTGTCGAGGTTGTGGTTGTAGTAGTCGAGGCCCGCCTCGGAGAGGCGCCTGGCCTGGTCGGTGTCGACCATGCCCAGCGTCATGCAGGTCTCGAGCCCCAGCGACTTGACGCGACCGACCATCTCCAGCACCACCTGGAGGTCGCGCTCGCGTGGGCTCTTCCAGGCCGCGCCCATGCAGAAGCGGCTGGCGCCGGCCTCCTTGGCGGCGCGGGCCTGCTCCACCACCTTCTCGATCTCGAGCAGCTTCTCCTTGCCGAGCCCGGTGTTGTAGTGCCCGGACTGCGGGCAGTACTTGCAGTCCTCCGGGCAGGCGCCGGTCTTGATCGACAGCAGCGTGGAGACCTGGACGGCGTTGGGATCGAAGTGCGCCCGATGGACCTGCTGGGCGCGGAACAGCAGGTCGTTGAAGGGCAGCGCGAACAGCGCCTCGATCTCCTCCAGGCTCCAGTCGTGGCGGATGGCCGGGCGGGCGGCTAGGGTCAAGGCATCCGGGGCGTTGTCGGGGAGTTGGGCAGGCATGGCGGGCTCGCTTATGGTCAACGGGTCGCGGATCGCGGGGTTGACCGACAGGGTACGGGGACGGTGGGGCATGTCAACCTTTCGCCGGCAGGAGGTTGACGACTGGCTGCGTCTCGTCCTGCCGGGGCGCTGCCTGTTCTGCCTGGCGGACAGCGAGGGAGGCCACCCCTGGTGTGAGGCCTGCTTTGCGGCACTGCCCTGGAACCGCACGGCCTGCCCGCGCTGCGGCGAGCCCCGGCACGACCAGGCGCAGGGCCGGGTCTGCGGGCGTTGCCTGCGACGCCCGCCGGCCTTCGACCGGACGCGGGTGGTCCTGCGCTACGAGGACGAGGTAGCCGCGTTGATGCAGCACTTCAAGTTCCATGCCTCCCCGCGGGCCGGGGCGGTACTGGTGGCGCTGCTGGCGGCGGGCTGTCGGCCCCGGCCGGGAGCGGAACCCCAGGCGCTGCTGGCGGTCCCCCTGCACCCGCATCGGGCACGCCAGCGGGGCTTCGACCAGGGCCGCTGGCTGGCCGAGCGACTGTCGGCCCGGCTGGGGATCCCGCTTGGCCGGGCGCAGCGTCGTCGTGATACGCCGAGTCAGCGCGGCCTCGATCGCCGCCGGCGACGGGGCAACCTGCGCGGCGCCTTCCGGGTCGACGGCCCCCTGCCCGCGCGGGTGGCCCTGCTCGACGACGTGATGACCACCGGGGCCACCCTGGATGCCCTGGCGCGGGCCTGCCGTCGGGCGGGCGCCGAGGAGGTCGAGGCCTGGGCGGTCGCCCGCACGCCGCTCGAGGCCCCCTGAGGCCCAGGAGATCGGGCTCAGGCTCGTAACGATGCCCGGCTCGAGTCGGCATCGAAGGGCGTCAGCCGCTCCTCGAAGGCGATCTCGAGCTCGCGCATCAGCAGCCAGGGGCGAAGCGACCAGGACGAGTAGTTCTTGTTGGCGATATGCAGCCGATACATGGCGGACTCCCGAGCAGGGAAAGAGCGATCGTTTCAGGGCGACGAGGCGATCAGGGAGCCGCCGGCCGCCATGAACAGGCCGCCGGTGGCGCGGTCGAAGCGCTTCGCACGGCCCGGGTGGCGGAACCATTGGCCCAGCCCCGAACCCATGGCGGCATAGAGCGACATCAGGCCGAGATCGATCACCAGCCAGGTGGCGGCCAGGATGGCGAACTGGACGAGCCGGGGCTCGCCCACGGCGATGAAGTTGGGGAAGAGGGCGGCGAAGAACAGCAGGTCCTTGGGGTTGCTGATGCCGACCAGAAAGCCCTGGCGGAACAGCCGGGCGACGGGGACGTCCGGGAGCCGGGCCTCGGGGGGCGCCGCGGGCAGCGGGGCCTCGCCGCCAGGGCGTCGCCAGGCCTGGATGCCGAGCAGGATCAGGTAGGCCCCACCCACCACCTTGAGGACGTGGAAGGCAGTCTCTGAGGCCGCCAGGACGGCACCGAGCCCTAGCGACGACAGCAGCATCAGCACCAGGGACGCCAGGGCGCCGCCCAGCACGGTGGCCGAGGCGCGGCGACGGCCGAAGCGCAGGCCGTGGCTGGTGCAGAGCAGGGCGACCGGGCCGGGGAAGATGATCAGTGCGACGATCACGCCGACATAGGTGATCCAGGTGAGTCCGTCCATGGTCAATGTCTCCGGCGGGGGATCGAGAGCGCGCATCGGCCTCCCGCCGATGGATCCACGAGCATAGGACAGGCAGAGGCCGATATCCACAGGGCTATCGCAGTTGGGTGGCGAGGGACGACGGGGACAGGTCGAAGAGGGGGTCCTACGCCATGGATGGCGTCGGTAGCGCCCAGGGAGGGGTTCACAGCGCCCCCTCGCAGACCTGTCGACGGAGCAGCTCCGAGCGCCACGGCTAACTGCAATAGCCCTGCCGATATCCAGGCCGGTGGCGCGGTGGGGCCACGCGCTTTGCTACCATGGGGTTTTGCCCCCGACTGGAGCGCCCATGAACGATACGACCCACCCCTTCGCCCGCCTCGCGCCCGCCCGGGTGGTGGCGGCGGTGGAGTCCCTGGGGTTCTGGCTGCCCGGCGAGCCCTTCGCCCTCAACAGCTACGAGAACCGGGTCTACCTGGTGCACGACGACGAGCGGCGCCGCTGGGTGGTCAAGTTCTACCGTCCCGCGCGCTGGAGCGATGCCCGGATCCAGGAGGAACACGACTTCCTGATCGAGCTCGAGGCAGCGGGCGTGGCGGTGGCCGCCCCCTGGCGCGATGCCGCCGGCGCCAGCCTCCACCACGCGGAGGGTTTTCGTTTCGCGGTCTTTCCCCAACTCCCGGGCCAGGCCCCGGAGCTTGAGGACCCGGCCCACCTGTTCGCCCTGGGTGAGGTCATCGGGGCCATGCACGCGGTCGGCGCGTGCCGCCCCTTCGCCCATCGCCGGGTCATGGACCTGGACGTCATGGTCGGGGAGGCTTGCGAGGGCGTGCTGGCGAGCCGCTGGCTGGATCGCCGCCAGCGGCTCGCCTACCAGCGGGTGACCGAGGCCCTGCGTCCCGCCCTGGCGGCCCAGGCCTGGCCGCCCTCGCGGAACCTGCGCGTGCACGGCGACTGCCACCTGGGCAACATGCTGGGACGCGACGAGCACTTCGCCCTGGTCGACTTCGACGACTGCCTGATGGCCCCGGCGGTGCAGGATCTCTGGATGTTGCTCACCGCCCAGGAGGAGGGTGAGCGGCAGATGCAGCTCTCGGAGGTGGTCGAGGGCTACGAGCAGTATCGCGACTTCGACCGCTGCGAACTGGCACTGGTGGAGCCCCTGCGGACCCTGCGCCTGCTGCGCCACAGTGCCTGGCTAGTGGCCCGCTGGGACGATCCGGCCTTTCCCCAGGCCTTCCCCTGGCTGGCCGACGCGGGCTACTGGGACGCGCATATCCGCGAGCTGGAGCAGCAGCGCCAGACGCTTTCGCGTGCGCCGTGCTGGCTCGCCCGCTGAGCCGGCCCCCCAACGCAAGACGCCCCCTTGTAGGGGGCGTCGGGTATCGTGGAGTCGCGCGGGTCAGCGCTTATTCGCCGCCGGCGGCGTCGTCCTGGTCGGGATTGGCCTGGCGGCGCTCGGCATTGAGCTCGGCCGAGGGGTTGGCCTGTTCCTCGATACGGATCGGGCTGGTGAGGGTCAGCAGGAAGCTGTCGCCCGGGGCCAGGCGACATTGGTCGCCGTCGCAGGCGGCGATGCCGAAGCGGCCGTCGTTGTCGTAGGCGCCGGCCGTGAGTTCGCCGCTGTAGATCTCGCTGTCGCCGCCCTCGGCCTCGATGCAGGTCAGGGCATGGGTGGTCAGGCGGATGCGCTCGCCGTCGCGCTGGGCGTCGCCGATCACCACACAGTAATCCGGCAGTCGGTGGCTGCCATCTCCGCCGTCCACCGGGCGCAACACGATATCGTCGCGGCGCGGGGTCTGGGCATCGAGCACGAGGTCGTCGACGACCTCCATCTCGATCCGGGCATCGGCGGGCAGTTCGAGGGTGTCGCCCATGGCCAGGCTCGGCAGTACCAGGGCGGCGGCCAGCAGCAGGGTCGGGATCTTGATCATGTCGGCTCTCGGGAGTGACTTGGGCACAGCATGAAGGTGGTCTTACCTTACCATAGGCCGGGGGGGCGGGCAGCCGTATGCCACCAAGGCGCGCGCGACATTCTGTCACTGACCGGCGCCGCTGGCCACTGCGCCCGGCGCCGCCATGCGCTAGAATTGTGGCCTTCCTGACCCATTTGCTTGTACATGGATTAGGTTATGTATAGTTTATGTATAATGGTGTGGTGGCCGGGCCTGTGCCCTCGCACCGCGACAACGACACTGCATGGGGCCTGACCATGACCGAACAACTCGCCAACCACTATCGCCGGATCATCGAGGAACTCGGGGAGAACCCCGAGCGTGAAGGCCTGCGCGATACCCCCAAGCGGGCCGCCAAGGCCATGCAGTTCCTCAATCACGGCTACTCCCAGTCCCTGGAAGAGATCGTCAACGGGGCGGTCTTCGAGTCGGACACCGATGAGATGGTGGTGGTCAAGGACATCGAGCTGTACTCGATGTGCGAGCACCACCTGCTGCCCTTCATCGGCAAGTGCCACATCGCCTACCTGCCGAGGGGCAAGGTGCTGGGCCTGTCCAAGTTCGCCCGCATCGTCGACATGTATGCCCGGCGCATGCAGATCCAGGAGAACCTGACCCGCCAGATCGCCGAGGCCGTCCAGCAGGTGACCGAAGCTCGTGGCGTGGCCGTGGTGATCGAGGCGCGCCACCTGTGCATGATGATGCGCGGGGTGGAGAAGCAGAACTCGAGCATGACGTCCTCGGTGATGCTGGGGGCCTTCCGCGAGCACCAGAGCACTCGCCAGGAGTTCCTGACGCTGGTTCATGGCCGCTGAAGGAGAACGCCATGCCGTTGCATGCCCTGAATGACCAGCACCTCGATCACGATCTGGCCACGATCCGCCTCAAGAACCTGCGGCTACGGACCCATATCGGCATCAAGGAGGAGGAGATCCGCAATCGCCAGGACGTGGTGATCAATGCGGTGATCCGCTACCGGGCAGAAAAGGCGGTGGCCTTCAACCATATCGAGCAGGCGCTCGACTACCGCACCATCTCCAAGCAGGTGATCGCCCACGTCGAGGAGAATCGTTTCCTGCTGCTCGAGCGCATGACCCGGGAGGTGCTGGACCTGATCATGAGCTTCGAGCAGGTGCTGATGGCCCAGGTCGAGATCGACAAGCCCCACGCGCTGCGCTTCGCCGACTCGGTCTCCATCACCCTGTCCGACACGAGGGAGCCGCGGCGGGAGGCCTGAGCCGAGGCGAACGGGCGATGGAGTCGCGCGGCGGTTGGCGCATCGGGGGGCTTGCGCTTAGCATGAGGATCAACCCTCACGATGTGCCTTCGCAGCCAGGAGTCGACCATGGAAGCCCTGAAGGAAACCCAGCTCTACTGTCCCTTCGCCTATATCGACGGTAGCTGGGTCGCCGCCGATAGCGGTGAGCAGATCGATGTGATCAATCCGGCCAGCGGCGAGACGATGGGCAATGTGCCGCGTCTGGGCCGCGCCGAGACCGAGCGGGCCATCGAGGCCGCCGATGCCGCCCTGCCGGCCTGGCGCAGCCTCACCGCCCAGGAACGCGCCGATATCCTGATGAAGTGGCACGACCTGATGCTCGAGCATCAGGACGACCTGGCCATGATCATGACCCACGAGCAGGGCAAGCCCCTCACGGAGTCGGCCGGTGAGATCGCCTACGCGGCGAGCTTCCTGCGCTGGTTCGCCGAGGAGGCACGCCGGGTCTACGGCGAGACGGTGCCCGCGGCCAAGCCCCAGCAGCGTATCCTGGTGACCAAGCAGCCCATCGGCGTGGTCGGCGCCATCACCCCCTGGAACTTCCCCGCCGCGATGATCACCCGCAAGGCCGGCGCCGCCCTGGCCGCCGGCTGTACCTTCGTGGTCAAGCCGGCCAGCCAGACCCCGTTCTCGGCCACGGCGCTGGCCCTGCTGGCCGAGCGAGCCGGCGTGCCCCGCGGTGTGTTCAACGTGGTGCCCGGCCGCGCCGCGGAGATCGCCGCGGCCCTCACCGAGTCCCCGCTGGTGCGCAAGATCACCTTCACCGGCTCCACCGAGGTGGGGCGCGAGCTGATGGCCAAGGCGTCCCGTCACGTGCAGAAGATCTCCCTGGAGCTGGGCGGCAATGCCCCCTTCATCGTCTTCGAGGATGCCGACCTGGATGCGGCCGTGGATGGCGCCATGGCCGCCAAGTTCCGCAATGCCGGCCAGACCTGCGTCTGTACCAACCGCTTCCTGGTGCAGTCCAGCGTGGTCAACGCCTTCTGCGAGAAGCTGGCGGTAGCCATGAACAGCGAGCTCAAGGTCGGCGACGGCACCGAGAGCGGCATCAACATCGGCCCGCTGATCGACAACAAGGCCGTGGCCAAGGTCACCGAGCATGTCCAGGATGCCGTGGACCACGGGGCCGAGCTGCTGCTGGGCGGGCATGCCCACCCGCTGGGCGGCAACTTCTTCACGCCGACCCTGATCAGCGATGCCAGCAGCGCCATGAAGGTGGCCAGCGAAGAGACCTTCGGTCCCCTGGCCGCGGTCTTCCCCTTCGAGGACGAGGAGGACGCCGTGGCAATGGCCAACGACACCGAGTTCGGCCTGGCCTCCTACTTCTACTCCCGCGACCTGGGACGCGTCTGGCGGGTGGCCGAGGCCCTGGAATACGGCATGGTGGGCATCAACACCGGGCTGATCTCCAATGCCGCCGCCCCCTTCGGCGGGGTCAAGGCCTCGGGCCTGGGACGCGAGGGTGGTCACCAGGGGCTCGACGAGTTCCTCGAGACCAAGTACCTGTGCATCGATCTCGGGGACTGAAGCTGGAAGCTTGAAGAGCGGCACTCCGCGCCTGGAAGCCGGAAGAAAAACACCCCGCCGAGCGTGCTCGGCGGGGTGTTTCTTTATACGGTACCTGAGAAAACGGCTGGACGATGGTCAGGCTAGGCGAAAATCGGCGCGAAAGCGGAGTTTGCTGTTGCAAATGAGCACTTCAAGCCGATTTTCAACGACGCATGGTCGAGTTCCAGCGCTTTCCCCTCCGCTTAGTGGCGGAAGTGGCGCATCCCGGTAAACACCATGGCAATGCCGGCCTCGTTGGCGGCGTCGATGACCTCCTGATCGCGCATGGAGCCGCCGGGCTGGATCACCGCGGTGATGCCGGCCGCCGCCGCCGCGTCGATGCCGTCGCGGAAGGGGAAGAAGGCGTCGGACGCCATTACCGAGCCCGGCACCGAGAGGCCCTCGTCGGCGGCCTTGATGCCGGCAATCCGGGCCGAGTAGACCCGGCTCATCTGGCCGGCGCCCACGCCGATGGTCTGGCCGTTCTTGGCGTAGACGATGGCGTTGGACTTGACGTACTTGCCGACCTTCCAGGCGAAGGCCAGGTCGCGCATCTCCTGCTCGGAGGGCACCCGCTCGGTGACCACGGTGAGCTCGTCGCGGCCGACCATGCCCAGATCCCGGTCCTGGACCAGCAGGCCACCGGTGACGCGCTTGAAGTCGTGGGCATGCCCGCGCTCGCCCGGCCAGTGGGTGCCGATGTCGAGCAGGCGCACGTTCTTCTTCTCGGCGACGATCGCCCGGGCCGCGTCCTCGACGCCAGGGGCGATGATCACCTCGACGAACTGGCGGTCGATGATGGCCCGGGCCGTGTCTTCATCCAGTGCCCGGTTGAAGGCGATGATGCCGCCGAAGGCGCTGGTCGGGTCGGTGGCGAAGGCCTTGTCGTAGGCCTCCATGGGGCTCGCGCCCACCGCCACGCCGCAGGGGTTGGCGTGCTTGACGATCACGCAGGCGGTCTCGGTGAAGGTCTTCACGCATTCCAGGGCGGCGTCGGTGTCGGCGACATTGTTGAACGACAGCGGCTTGCCCTGCAGGGTCTCGGCGGTGGCCACGCTGGGCTCCCGGCAATCCGGCTCCACATAGAAGGCGGCGGCCTGGTGGGGGTTCTCGCCGTAGCGCATGGCCTGCTTCTTGTGGAGCTGCAGGTTGTAGGTGCGCGGGAAGCCGTCCTCGCCGCCCTCGACATGCTGGCCCAGGTAGTCGGCGATGGCCGCGTCATAGCCGGCGGTGTGCTCGAAGGCCTTGACGGCCAGGTCGAAGCGGGTGGCCTGCTGCATGCCGCCCCGGGCGACCTCCCCGAGGACCCGGTCATAGTCCCCGGCGTCCACCACGATGGTGGTGTAGGCATGGTTCTTGGCGCAGGCACGCACCATGGTCGGCCCGCCGATATCGATGTTCTCGATGGCCTCCTCCAGGGTGCAGTCGGGGCGTGCCACGGTGGCCGAGAAGGGATAGAGGTTGACCACCACCATGTCGATGGGCGCGATGTCGTGTTCGGCCATGACCGCGTCGTCCTGGCCCCGCCGTCCCAGGATCCCGCCATGGATCTTCGGGTGCAGGGTCTTGACCCGGCCGTCCATGATCTCGGGGAAGCCGGTGTGCTCGGAGACCTCGGTGACCGGAATGCCATGCTCCTGGAGCAGGCGATAGGTGCCGCCGGTGGAGAGCAGCGCGACGCCCTGCTCGCTGAGGCCGCGGGCGAAATCGACGATGCCGGTCTTGTCGGACACGCTGATCAGGGCGCGGCGGACCGGGGTGGGGGAGGAGGTTTGGGACATGGGCGTCACTCTATTGCAGGCGTTGGGATCGAAAAAGCGAGGATCGAGAACGCGCAAGGGCGCCCCGAAGCGCCCTTGCGGACATCAGATCAGGGCGTAGTGCTTGAGCTTCTTGCGCAGGGTGCCGCGATTCAGGCCGAGCATCTCGGCGGCACGGGTCTGGTTCCCCTGGGCGTGCTCGAGCACCGAGGCCAGCAATGGCGCCTCCACCTCGGCCATCACCATGGCATGGAGGTCGGTGACGCTGCTGCCGTCGAGGTGCGCGAAGTAGCGGCGCATGGCGGCCTCGACGGCCTCGCGCAGGGGCATGTCGTCCCGCGGCAGGCTGCCGCCTTCGGTGACCTCGGCGAGATCACCGGAGGCCCGGGCATCAAGCTCGGACAGCGCGGGATTCTGGTCAAAGGCTTGGCTGCTGGTCATGCGGCACAGGTTCCATACGACGTCACGGCCTGGGCGACACGGCTGGGGGCCATGTCCGGCTCATGACGAAACAGTTCGTCAATGAAGTGGCACTGGGCATCGGCGCTGTCCAGGCCATTGAAGGTGGCACGCAGGGCGCGGCGGCCGGTGTCGTCGAAGCGGGCATCTCCGGCCAGGTACCAGCCGAGGTGCTTGCGGGCGATACGCACGCCCATGTGCTCACCGTAGAAGTCGTGCAAGGCCACCAGGTGGCCGCGCAACACCCGGGCACGCTCGTCGTCGTCGGGGGGCGGCAGCGGGCGGCCATGGCGGAGGTAGTGGTCGATCTCGCGGAAGATCCAGGGGTTGCCCTGGGCCCCGCGCCCGATCATCACCGCATCCGCCCCAGTATAGTCGAGGACCCGGCGGGCCTTCTCGGCAGAATCGATATCGCCGTTGGCGAACACCGGGATGTCCACGGCCGCCTTGATCGCGGCGATGGTGTCGTACTCCGCCTGGCCCGCGTAGCGCTGCTGGCGATGGCGGCCATGCACGGCCAGGGCCTGGATGCCCGCGTCCTCGGCCAGCCGGGCGACACGAACGCCGTTGTTGCTCTCGGCACTCCAGCCGGTGCGGATCTTCAGCGTCACCGGCACCGCCACCGCGGCGACCACCGCCGCGAGGATCTCGGCGACCAGGGTCTCGTCGCGCAGCAGCGCGGAGCCGGCGGCCTTGTTGCAGACCTTCTTGGCCGGGCAGCCCATGTTGATGTCGATGATCTCGGCGCCCATCTCGGCGTTGAGCCGCGCCGCCTCGGCGAGCATCTCGGCGTCGCCGCCGGCGATCTGCACGGCACGGGGGCCGGGTTCGCCGCGGTGGTCCATGCGCAGGCGCGACTTGCGCGTGTGCCACAGGCTGGGGTCCGAGGTCACCATCTCGCCCACCACCAGCCCCGCCCCCAGGCGCTGGCACAGCGCGCGGAAGGGGCGGTCGGTGACGCCGGCCATGGGCGCGAGCACTACCCGGTTGGGCAGGGTGTGGCGGCCGATGCGGGGTAGGGGACGGGATTCGGGCATGGTCACGGTCGGTGGCTCGAAGGGGGACACATCATACGCCCCCGGGCATCCTGGGTGAAGGCGCCGTTCGTCGGTCGCGGTGCGTTCAGGCGGTGTGCCGCCCGACGGAGCGCCGCCCGGTCAGCAGCACCCAGCCCTCACGCGCCTCCGGCTCGTCCATGGCCAGGCCCTGGGCCGCATAGGCGGCACGCACCTCCTCGGCCTGGGCCTCGAGGATCCCGGACAGCGCCAGGCGCCCGCCCGGCGCGACGCGCCCGGCGATCTCCGCGGCCAGCTCGACCAGCGGGCCGGCCAGGATATTGGCGATCACGAGCGGAAAGCTCGCCGAGGCGTCCAGTTGCTCGGGATAGCAGAGCCCGAAGGCGGTGTCGGGGATCGCGTTGCGCTGGGCGTTGTCGCGGCTGGCGGACAGGGCCTGGGGGTCGATGTCGGTGCCCGTGGCCTGCCTGGCACCCAGCTTGAGGGCGGCGATGGCCAGGATGCCGGAGCCGCAGCCGACGTCGAGCACCTCGAGGCCCGTCAGTTCGCCGGCCACGGTCAGGCCGTCCAGCCACCCCAGGCACAGCGCCGTGGTGGGGTGGGTGCCGGTACCGAAGGCCAGTCCCGGGTCCAGGTGGAGGTTGACCGCCGCCGGATCCGGCGCCGCGTGCCAGCTGGGCACGATCCACAGGCGCTCGCCCATCCGCAAGGGCTGGAAGTCTTCCATCCAGGCCCGTTCCCAGTCCCGGTCGTCGAGCAGTTCGTGCTCGATCTCGGGGCAGGGTTCCCCGGGCACGGCCTCGGCCCAGGCGGCCGCCAGGCGCTCGAGCATCGCCGAGAGGCCCTCGAGGTCGTCATAGAGGCCGGTGAGCACCGTCTCGTCCCATAGCGGGGTGGTGCCGCGCTCTGGTTCGAAGAGCGGGGCGTCCTGGGCGTCCTGGAGGGTGATGGCGGTGGCGCCTTCGGCCAGCAGCAGCTCCTCGAGCAGTTCGGCCTGTTCCGGGGCGATGCGCGCCTTGAGTTGCAGCCAGGGCATGGTGGGGCTCCCGGGGATCGGAGTGGGAAAACGACGACGGGGCGGCGTCGACCGCCCCGTGGGGGAGGATCGACGCCGCGACTAGAGTCCCAGCTTCTTCTCCAGGTAGTGGATGTTCACGCCACCCTGCTGGAAGTAGCCGTCACGGACCAGATCCTTGTGCAGGTCGATGTTGGTCTTGATGCCTTCGACCAGTAGCTCGTCGAGGGCGTTGCGCATGCGGGTCAGCGCGGTGTCACGGTCGACGCCCCAGGTGATCAGCTTGCCGATCAGGGAGTCGTAGTGCGGCGGGACCGTGTAGCCGGTGTAGATGTGGGAGTCCATGCGCACGCCGAGCCCGCCCGGCGGGTGGTAGAGGGTCACCTTGCCGGGGGACGGCATGAAGGTCCTGGCGTCCTCGGCGTTGATCCGGCACTCGAAGGCGTGGCCGGCCAGCTTGACGTCCTCCTGGCGGATCGACAGCGGCAGGCCGGAAGCGATGCGCAGCTGCTCGCGGACGATGTCGACGCCGGTGACCATCTCGGTCACGGGGTGCTCGACCTGGACACGGGTGTTCATCTCGATGAAGAAGAACTGGCCGTCCTCGTAGAGGAACTCGAAGGTGCCGGCGCCGCGGTAGCCGATGGTGATGCAGGCCTCGCGACAGGCCTCGAAGACCTCGGCGCGGGCCGCCGGGTCGAGCCCCGGCGCGGGGGCCTCCTCCAGCACCTTCTGGTGACGGCGCTGCAGGGAGCAGTCGCGATCGAAGAGGTGGATGGCATTGCCCTGGCCGTCGGCGAGCACCTGGACTTCCACGTGGCGCGGCTTCTCGAGGAACTTCTCCATGTAGACGGTGCCGTCGCCGAAGGCCGAATGGGCCTCGGTACGGGTCACGGTCACCGCGGAGAGCAGGTGGGCCTCGGTGTGCACCACGCGCATGCCCCGGCCACCGCCACCGGCGGCGGCCTTGATGATCACCGGGTAGCCGATGCGCCGCGCGGTCGCCACGATCTCGCCCTCGTCGTCGCCCAGGGGGCCATCGGAGCCGGGAACGGTGGGCACGCCGGCCTTCTTCATCGACTCGATGGCGCTGACCTTGTCGCCCATCAGGCGAATGGTCTCGGCGCGGGGGCCGATGAAGGTGAAGCCGGAGCGCTCGACCTGCTCGGCGAAGTCGGCGTTCTCCGAGAGGAAGCCATAGCCGGGATGGATGGCGCTGGAGTCCGTGACCTCGGCGGCACTGATCAGCGCCGGGATGTTCAGGTAGGACTGCGCGGAGGAGGCCGGGCCGATGCACACGGCCTCGTCGGCCAGGCGTACGTGCATCAGCTCGCGGTCGGCCTTGGAGTGGACCGCGACCGTACGAATGCCCAGCTCCTTGCAGGCGCGCAGGATGCGCAGGGCGATCTCGCCGCGATTGGCGATGAGAACCTTGTCCAGCATGAGGGAGTCCGCCAGGTTGGTGGGAAGATCAGGAGATGACGACCATCGGCTGCTCGAACTCGACCGGCTCGCCGTCCTCGACCAGGATGGCCTCGATCACGCCGTCACGGTCGGCCTCGATCTGGTTCATCATCTTCATGGCCTCGACGATGCACACGGTCTCACCCTTCTTGACGCTCTGGCCGAGTTCGACGAAGGCCTTGGCGCCGGGCGCGGGAGAGCGGTAGAAGGTGCCCACCATGGGCGACAGCACGGCCTGGCCCTGGTAGCCGGGGCCTTCCTCGGCCGCCGGTTCGGCCGAGGCGGCCGGCTGGGGCGCGGCGGGGGCCGGCTGGGCCGGCTGGGCCGGTGCCGGCCAGGCGGGGGCCTGGGGCTGGGGATAGGCGCTGCCGTTGGGGTGACGGCTGATGCGCACCGATTCTTCGCCTTCCTGGATCTCGATCTCGCTGATGTTCGACTCTTCCAGCAGCTCGATCAGTTTCTTGACCTTGCGGATGTCCATGACGATGTCTCGCTCGGGTGGATTCGGGGGTCGCCCGGCGCTGTCAACCGGGGCCAACTTGCAATAGATCGCGGCAAGATGCCGGCTCTTGGCGTCTCTATTGGCCTTGAATAGCGCTGTCGGCGGAGTTTGCCGAAAATCGGCGGCGATGTCCAGCGGAGCTCGAACGGCGTTCGCTGGCGGCCGCCGCGGCCGGGCGGTCGGTCAGCCGCGCCGGCCCGACAGCCAGTCGCGGACGCTCTCGAGGTGGCCGGCCAGCTCGGCCGCGTCGACCTCGCCCTGGATCCGGGCCTCGCGCAATTCCCGGTCGCCGTCGAAGAATAGCAGGCTCGGCGGACCGAACAGGGCGAGGTGGTCGAGCAGGGCGCGACTCTCGGCATCGGTGTCGGTGACGTCGACGTCGATGCGGCGGAAGCCCGACAGCGCCGCGACCACCGACGGCGCCGGGAAGACCTCGCGTTCCATGATCTTGCAGGAGATGCACCAGTCGGCCGTGACATTGACCAGGGCGGGCCGCGTGCCCTCGGCCAGCGCCGTCTCGAGCGCGTCCAGGCTCTCCACCACGGTGACCCGGCTCGCCGGCGCGCCGGTCTCGGTGCCGGTTGCCGGCAGGGCCGCCAGCGGGCGCAAGGGATCATGGGCGCCCCGGGAGGCGCCGATCACTAGGGTCACCCCCCAGACCAGCAGCAGGATGCCGGCGGCCTGGCGGACCCGCGGCCACCCCTGGGCCTGCTGCGGGCTCAGGGCGCCCAGGGCCAGCGCCGTGCCCACGGCCAGGGCCGCCCACAGCAGCAGGGTGACCGGCGGCGGCAGCAGGCGCTCGACCAGCCACACGCTGATGCCCAGCAGGAGAATGCCGAAGGCGACCTTGACGCCGGTCATCCAGGTCCCGGTCCGCGGCAGCAGGGTAGTGCCGAAGGTGCCGACCAGCAGCAGTGGCCCCCCCATGCCGAGGGCCAGGGCGAGCAGGGCGGCGCCGCCCATCAGGGCATCGCCGGTGGAGGAGATGAAGACCAGGGCCCCGGCCAGCGGTGCCGATACGCAGGGGGAGACCACCAGCACCGACAGGGCGCCGGCCAGGGCCAGGCCGGCAGGGCCGCTCTTCTGGGCGCGGGCCTGGAGGGCATCGATGCGTCCGGCCAGGCGCGGCGAGAGGCGCAGGTCGATGGCACCGAACATGGCCAGCGCGAACAGGGCGAAGAGCACGGCGAAGGTGATCAGCACCGGCGCCGACTGCAGGCGGGCCTGGAGGTTCAGGCCGGCGCCGAACAGCCCCATCAGCACCCCCACCCCGGCGTAGGTCAGCGCCATGCCGGCCACGTAGCTGGCCGAGAGGGCGAAGGCGCGGAGGCGGCTGGGGTGCTGGCCGACGATGATCGAGGAGAGGATCGGCACCATGGGCAGCACGCAGGGCGTGAAGGTCAGCCCCAGGCCGGCGAGGAAGAACAGTCCCAGCACCAGCGGCAGGCTGGCGTCGCGAATCAGGGCGCGGAAGTGGCCGTCCTCGCTGCGGGGTACGCCGGACCCGGCGACCGACGGCGCGTCGCCCGCCGCGGCGGCGGGCGACGCGGTCTCGGCGAAGGTCGCCGGCGCCGGCCCCTGGGGCGCCTGCAGGGTCACCCGCTCCGGCGGGTAGCAGAGCCCGGCATCGGCGCAGCCCTGGAAGGTCAGGGCCACCTCCAGGGGGCCCGAGGCGGGCGTGGTCAGGGGGACCTCGAACACCACCCGGTCGTAGAAGACGTTGACGTCGCCGAGGAACTCGTCGGTCTTGGCCTGGCCGGGCGGCAGTACCGGCTCGCCCAGGCGAACGCCCTCCTCGAGGGATGCCACCTCGAAGCGGTGACGGTAGAGGTAGTAACCCTCGGCGTTGTCGATGCCGATCGTAAGGGTCTCGCCGTCATGCCAGGCCTGGGGCTGGAAGGCCTCCCTCACCGGCAGGAAGTCCGCCTCGTCGCGGTCGGCAAACCACTGGGCCTGGGCGGCCAGGGGGATCAGCAGCAGGAGCAGGGCGGTGGCGAGGCGGCGGGCGTTGAGCACGGGGGTTCCTTCATCCGAACGGCAATGGCGCGGTTGTGACTCGTGGGGTGTCCTGGGGTTCCGCCACGGGCACCGCTATGATCAGATGCTAGGATATCGCAGCGACGTGGGGATTGTGGATGACCGCCGTCGCGCGAGGCCGCGCCGAATCGTCGCGCACTCGACTCATCAGCAGCTAGGGAAACAGGGATCATGGCTTTGACGCGAAAGGCGGCGGACAGGCGCCGCAGCAAGGTCGAGGCGCTGGAGCGCCCGCAGTATGGCTGGATCTGGAAGCCGCTTCTGGCGGTACTGGTCATCTATCTGCTGGTGGCGCTGGGACTGGGAATCTGGTGGAGCCGCACGCCGGCCCCCTTCGCCCTGGAGCCTGCCGTGGCCGAGCAGCGCGAGGCGACCCCGGCGGCCCGGGGGGCGGTGACCACGGCCGGCCTGAGGGCGGTGATCGAGACGCTGCTCGACAAGCCCGGCGGCTATCTGCGCAACGACCTCGCCCCGCCGGGGCTATGGCTCGACAACATGCCGGCCTGGGAGCTCGGGGTGCTCAGCCAGAGTCGCCGCCTCGCGCGCGCGCTACCGGCCATGGCCCGGGGCGAGGCGGGGGAGCTCGAGCGGGTCGAGGCGCAGCTGCAGCGCGATAGTCGCGACTGGTTCTATCCCTCCACCGAGCACCGTCTCGAGCTGGCGCTGAGCGGTCTCGGCGCCTACCTCGAGCGCCTGGGGGAGGGCGGTGAGGTCGCCTTCGCCGATGGCGGGCGAGGCCTGGCGCCCTGGCTGGCCGAGGTGGCCGCCGGCCTCGATGACCTGGGGGGGCGGCTGTCGGCCAGCGTCGCCCGTCCCGCGGTCCTGGCCGATCTGGACATCGAGGCCGAGGGATTGCCCGGTGAAACGCCCTGGTACCGGGTCGACAACGTCTTCTTCGAGGCCCGGGGGCAGGCCTGGGCGCTGCTCCACCTGCTCGATGCGGTGCGCCATGACCAGGCCGACGTGCTGGAGGCGGCCGGCCTGACGGGGCGCTGGGAGATGCTGGTCGCCGAGCTCCAGCGCAGCCAGCGGCGACTGTGGAGCCCGGTGGTGCTCAACGGCTCCGGGTTCGGCATCTTCGCCAATCACTCCCTGGTGATGGCCAACCATGTGGTGCGGGCCCGGGACCTGACCCGGGAACTGGCCAGGACGCTGGAGCAGGCCGTGCCGGTGAGCGTTCCCGAGGCCACCGCGCCGGCCGAGCCGACGGCGACCTCACCGGATGCGCCGGCCACTGAGACCGCGGAAGACACCGCGCCGGCCGAGCCGACGGCGACCTCCTCGAACGCGTCGGCCAGCGAGGCCGCGGAAGACGCCGCCGCGACCCCGGAGGAGGGGGCGAGCCCCGCGGCGGCCCCCTCGCAGGACGGCGCGGCGGAACCGGAGGGCGAGGCCCCGGCGGCCGGCGACGAGTCCGGGGCGCCGGCCGACGAGGCCGAGACCGAGGGGGGCGAGGCGCCGGCAACCGAGGCGTCGCCCTGACCCCCTCGACGAGAACGGGCCGCCCGAGGGCGGCCCGTTGGGTGAGCGCGACGCTGCCGCCGGCGATCAGGCCTTCTGGTAGGCGGCCACGGACTTCTCGATGGCCTTGCGGGCGGCCTCGACGCCTTCCCAGGACTCCACCTTGACCCACTTGCCCTTCTCGAGATCCTTGTAGTTCTCGAAGAAGTGGGCGATCTGCTGGCGCAGCAGCTCCGGCAGGTCGGTGACTTCCTGGATGTCATCGTACAGGCTGGACAGCTTGGGGTGCGGCACGCACACCAGCTTGGCGTCCTCGCCGGCCTCGTCGGTCATGTTGAGGATGCCGACCGGACGCGCCCGGATCACGCTGCCCGGGGCGACCGGGTAGGGGGTCACGACCAGGGCGTCGAGAGGGTCGCCGTCGTCGGCCAGGGTGTGCGGGATGAAGCCGTAGTTGGCCGGGTAGAACATCGGCGTGGCCATGAAGCGGTCGACCAGCAGCGCTCCCATGTCCTTGTCGATCTCGTACTTGACCGGAGCGTGGTTGGCCGGGATCTCGATCGCCACGTAGATGTCGTCGGGCAGATCCTTGCCGGCGGGGATGTTGTCGAAGTTCATGATCGCGTCCTTCTTGGCGGATGGCCGGGTCGAGTGGAGAAAAATCCGGCGAATTATACGAAGCCAGGTCGGCGATTACCAATCCGACATAGGTGCCGGGTCGGTCGGTGCCCGCAGCGGCGTTGCGGGACGAGCCAGTGGCGGGGGCGGCGGTGTATCATGAGGGACCGATGGAAGGGCCGGCCCGGCCGGCGAGATGCGCGACCGCAAGGAGACTTGTTCTTGGCACCCGTACAGTTGTCACTGAGTTACGGCCAGGCCTTCGTGGCGCCGGAGCGCCGCCGGCATCGCAGCTCCATGTCCGTGCGCCTCCCCGAGGCGCCGCTGCTGACGGCGAAGGGTGCCTGTGCCCTGATCAGTGACTCCACCTCCCGCAACCCCCTGGCCAAGCAGGCCGGTGACATCAGCGTGCGGGGGTTTCTGGCCGACTACTTCTCCACTCCCGACCACTGGGAGGTGAAGACCGCGGCCACCCGGGTGCTGCGCGCGCTCAACGCCTGGTGTTTCGGCCAGAGCCGCCAGGTCAGCGACGGCGGCTTCGTCAGTTCGCTCTCGGCCATGGTCTTTCGCGGCCGCGAGGCGCACCTGTTCCACGTCGGTGACACCCTGGTATTCCGGTTGCGTGGCGCCGAGTTCGAGCAGTTGTCCCGGGATCACGTGACCGATCTCGGCGGCTATCGCTACCCGTCCCGCGCGATCGGCATGGATGCCAGCGTCGACATCGACTACGCCCGGCTGCCCCTCAAGCAGGGCGACATCTTCCTGTTCACCACCCAGGGCGTGCAGGGCACCCTGATGCCTTCCGACTATGTGCGGCTGATCCGCGAGGATGCCAGCGACCTGGACGCCGCCTGCGAGCGGCTGGCGCAGACCGCCCGGGAGCGTGCCCGGGAGCGCGGCTACGGCAGCGACCAGTTCTGCTTCCAGCTGGTGCGCATCGATGCCCTGCCCGATGAGGAGCAGGACCACCCCGGCAAGGTCTACGGTGACTTGCCGATCCCGCCGGAACTGGCCGTGGGCGATCGGCTCGACGGCCTCGAGGTGCGCGAGGTCCTGTCGCGCACCGCCCAGTCCCGGGTCTATCGAGTCCGCGACGTGCGCACCGACCGCGACCTGGTGATGAAGGCCCCGAGCCCGGAGCTTTCCAACCGCAACGCCTACCTCGAGCACTTCCTGCTCCAGCAGTGGGTGGTGGAACGGGTGCATTCGCCCTTCGTGGTGCGGGTGATGGAGCCCTCCCGACCGCGGCGTTTCCTCTATTACCTGATGGCCTACGTGGAGGGCGAGACGCTCACCGAATGGGCGCGTCGCCACCCCCAGGCGGGGCTCGACCAGCGGCTCGATATCGCCGTCCAGCTGGGCAAGGCCATCCAGGCGCTGCATCATCGCGACCTGCTCCATCAGCGGGTACATCCCGACAACGTGCTGATCGACCCCCACGGCCAGGTGGTGCTGGCCGACTTCAGCGCCTGCCACCTGCGCGATGTGGACGGCCACCGCCGCTCCCGGGGGGTGCTGCGCCAGGTGGGGATCACCGAGCACAGTGCCCCGGAATATGCCCTGGACGACGAGGTGGGACGCCGCAGCGACCAGTTCTCGCTGGCCTCCACCGTCTACTGGCTGCTCACCGGGGCGCTGCCCTACGAGCTGCCGCTCAAGGAGCTGCTGCGCCATACCGATCTGGAGCGCATGGCCTACCGCAGCGCCCGGAGCCTCAACCCGGAGATCTCCCCGGCCCTGGACGATGCCCTGCGCCGGGCCCTGTCGCCGCAGCGGGCCCTGCGCTTCCGCCGGCTGTCGGAGTTCCTGCACGCCCTGCGCGTGACCGGCGAGCCGCGACGTGGGACGGCCGGCGCGCTGGGCGAGCCGACCCGGTTCTGGCGGGGCGTGGCGGGGATCCTGCTGTTGCTGCTGGTGCTCTCCTGGCTGCTTCGTTAGCTACGAGCTACGAGCTACGAGCTACGAGCTACGAGCTACGAGCTACGAGCTACGAGCTACGAGCTACGAGCTGGAAATTGGCCCGCAGCTCGTAGCCCGGCACCTCGCAGCTCAGATCTTGAACTCGGGCAGCTTGCGCTCGACCCGGTGCTTGGCCAGGCGCGCCACGGCGGGCAGGCCGTTGACGAACGGCGGGAAGTCCTCGCCCTGGATCAGCGGCGACAGGTAGCGGCGGCAGGCCTCGGTGATGCCGAAGCCGTCCTCGCGGATGAAGTCGCGGGGCATGAACTTCTCGCGGTTGGCGACCTCGGCCAGCGGGGCGGCCTCGACGGTCCAGCCGTAGGGGGCATCGCCGGTGCGCTTGATGGCCGGCATCTGGGCGTTCTGCCCGGCGACCGCCAGCTCCACGGCCTTCTCGCCCACCGCATAGGCCTGGTCGACGTCGGTCTTGGAGGCCAGGTGACGGGCGGCGCGCTGCAGGTAGTCGGCCACCGCCCAGTGGTACTTGTAGCCCAGGTCCTGCTTGATCATGCCGGCCAGCGTGGGCGCCACACCGCCCAGCTGGCGGTGGCCGAAGGCGTCGGTGTTGCCGGAGTCGGCCAGGAAGGTGCCGTCCTCGTAGCGGGCGCCCTCGGAGACCACGATCACGCAGTAGCCGTACTGCTTGACGGATTCCTCGACCCGGGCCATGACCGCGGCCCGATCGAAGGCCACCTCGGGGAAGATCACCAGGTGCGGCGGCTCGCCCTCGCCCTCGCCGGCCAGGGCGCCGGCGGCGGCGATCCAGCCGGCATGGCGGCCCATCACCTCGAGGACGAAGACCTTGGTGGAGGTGGCGCACATCGAGGCGATGTCCAGGGAGGCCTCCAGGGTGGAGGTGGCGATGTACTTGGCCACGCTGCCGAAGCCGGGGGAGTTGTCGGTGATCGGCAGGTCGTTGTCCACGGTCTTGGGGACGTGGATGGCGGTGAGCGGATAGCCGAGCTTCTCGGACAGCTGCGAGACCTTCAGGCAGGTGTCGGCGCTGTCGCCACCGCCGTTGTAGAAGAAATAGCGGATGTCGTGAGCCTTGAAGACCTCGATCAGGCGCTCGTACTGGGCGCGGTGGGTCTCGATGTCCTTGAGCTTGTAGCGGCAGGAGCCGAAGGCGCCGGCAGGAGTGTGGCGCAGCGCCGCGATGGTCTCGTCGCTCTCGCGGCTGACGTCGATCAGGTCCTCGGTCAGGGCGCCGATGATGCCGTTGTGGCCGGCGTAGACCTTGCCGATCTGCTCGGGGTGGCGGCGGCAGGCCTCGATGACGCCGCAGGCGCTGGCGTTGATCACGGCGGTGACGCCGCCGGACTGGGCGTAGAAGGCGTTGTGCTGAGCCATGGGGCTATCCTGTTGCTGGTCGCATCAAGGGAAGCGCGCGGCGGCCGTCTCGCCAGGCGTGTCGGGCGCTTCCGGTTCGGGTCCGGACAAGGCCGCCGATTCTAGCCTATCGGCCCTGCGGCTGCATCCCGTCGGCGATCCGCGACGCCCGTGGCGGGCCGCTGGAGGGTGCGCGGGGGCCATGCTAGTCTGCCGCTTTCCACCGGCCGGGCCGCCGGCACGATATTTCGGCAGCGGAGACTCCATGCATCTTCACATCCTCGGCATCTGCGGCACCTTCATGGGCAGCCTGGCCCTGCTGGCCCGGGAACAGGGGCATCAGGTCAGCGGCGCCGATGCCAACGTCTACCCCCCCATGAGCACCCAGCTCGAGGAGGCGGGGATCGCGCTGATGGAGGGCTACTCGGCCGACCATCTCACGCCGCGGCCCGACCTGGTGATCATCGGCAATGCGCTGTCCCGTGGCAATCCCGAGGTCGAGGCCGTGCTCGACGCCGGCCTGCCCTACGTCTCCGGGCCCCAGTGGCTGGCCGAGCGGGTGCTGCCGGGGCGGCGGGTCATCGCCGTGGCCGGTACCCACGGCAAGACCACCACCGCCAGCCTGGCCGCCTGGTTGCTCGAGTCGGCGGGCCTGTCGCCGGGTTTCCTGATCGGCGGCGTGCCCCGCAACTTCGGCGTCTCGGCGCGGCTCGGGGCCCCCGAGGCGCCCTTCGTGGTGGAGGCCGACGAGTACGACACCGCCTTCTTCGACAAGCGCTCCAAGTTCGTCCACTACCGGCCCGAGATCGCCATCCTGGGCAACCTCGAGTTCGACCATGCCGATATCTTCCCGGACCTCGCGGCCATCGAGCGGCAGTTCCATCACCTGGTGCGCACCGTGCCGGGCAAGGGACAGCTGCTGGTGGCCGACGGGGAGGCGGCCCTGGAGCGGGTGCTCGCCCAGGGCTGCTGGACGCCGGTATCGCGCTTCGGCGAGGCGGCCGACAGCCCCTGGCGCTTCGCCCTGGAACGCGAGGATGCCAGCCGCTTCCGGGTCATCCATCGGGAGGGCGAGGTCGAGGAGGACGCCGTGGTCGACTGGGGGCTGACCGGCGATTACAACGCGCGCAATGCCCTGGCGGCGCTGGCCGCCGCCCACGCCTGCGGCGTCGACCTGGCCCGGGGCTGTGCCGCCCTGGCGCGCTTCGAGACGCCTCGGCGGCGCCAGGAGGTCCGCGGGGAGGTGGCCGGCATCCAGGTCATCGACGACTTCGCCCACCACCCCACGGCCATCGCCGCCACCCTGGCGGGCCTGCGGGCGGCCACCACCAGGGGGCGGCTGCTGGCGGTGATCGAGCCGCGGTCCAACACCATGCGCCTGGGCACCCTGCGCGACCGGCTCGCCGACAGCGTGGCCCGTGCCGATGCGGCCTATTGGTACCAGCCCGCGGGGCTCGACTGGTCGCTGGCGCCGCTGATCGAGGCCGGCCCGGTGCCGGGTCGGAAGTACGACGACCTGGAGGCCCTGGTCGCCGCCCTGGTCGCCGAGGCCAGGCCCCATGACCGCATCGTGGTGATGTCCAATGGCGGCTTCGGGGGCATCCACGAGCGGCTGCTCGCCGCCCTGGAGGTCGCCCATGGCTGATGCCTTCCGGGCGCCCGTCACCGTGGCCATCACCGGGGCCTCCGGGGCCCAGTACGGGCTGCGCCTGATCGATGCCCTGGTGGCGGCGGACCACGAGGTCTGGGTGATGATCTCCAAGGCCGCGCACCTGGTCATCGCCACCGAGACGGAGGTCGAGCTGCCCGCCCGTCCCGATCGCCTCGCCGCGGTGCTCGGCCAGCGCAGCGGGGCGCGGCCCGGGCAGATCCGCTGCTTCGGCCGCGAGGACTGGATGGCGCCGGTGGCCTCGGGCTCGGGGGCCAGCTCGGCGATGGTGATCTGTCCCTGTTCCACCGGGACCCTCTCGGCGGTGGCCTGCGGGGCCAGCAACAACCTGATCGAGCGGGCCGCCGACGTGGCCCTCAAGGAACGCCGCCGGCTGATCCTGGTCCCCCGGGAGACGCCGCTCTCGGCGATCCACCTGCAGCACATGCTCGACCTGAGCCGTCTCGGTGCCGTGGTACTGCCGGCGGCGCCGGGGTTCTACCACCGGCCGGCCTCGGTCGACGAGCTGATCGATTTCATCGTTGCGCGCATCCTCAACCAGCTGGGTATCGAGCACAGCCTGATGCCGCGCTGGGGAGAGTAGAGGGGGAAATGGTCAGCTTTCCTGAATCATCAAGGGGTCACGTCTGACCGCCACACTAGGCGTACCGTGACGACAAGGATGTCATTTTCATGATCACGCTTTCGGTGCTCTCGGTCTTCGTGCCGACCTTCCTGCTCGTCTCGCTGACCCCGGGGATGTGCATGACCCTGGCCATGGTGCTGGGGATGACCCAGGGCGTGCGACGCACCCTGTGGATGATGGCCGGCGAGCTGGTCGGCGTGGGCCTGGTGGCGGTCGCCGCGGGGGCCGGCGTGGCCGCGCTGATGCTGCGCCTGCCGGAACTCTTCGCGGTCTTCAAGTGGGTGGGCGGTGCCTACCTGGGCTATCTGGGGGTCATGATGTGGCGTTCGCGGGGGCGCATGGCGATTCCCGAGACGCTGGATGCCCAAGTGACGGCGGGGCGTCGCGAGCTGGCCGTACAGGGGTTCGTCACGGCGGTAGCCAACCCCAAGGGCTGGGCGTTCTTCGTGGCTCTGCTGCCGCCCTTCCTCGCAGCCTCGCGGCCCCTGGCGGGCCAGCTCGCCGGGCTGGTCGCCATCATCCTGACCATTGAGTTCCTGGCGCTGGTGATCTACGCCACCGGGGGGCAGACCCTGCGTCATCTGCTGGGCAGGAGTCGTAACGTGCGGCTGCTCAACCGGCTCGCCGGCACCCTGATGGTGGGGGTAGGGCTCTGGCTGGCGCTGGGCTGACCCCTGGCGGTGCCGGGTTCAAGCTGGAAGAGTCCGGACTGCGTCCGGGAGCTTGAAGCTGGAAGTCCCCGGCTTCGCCGGGAGCCGGAAGATCGTCCGCTGCGCGGACGTAAGCTTGAAGCTGGAAGAAAACGCTTTACACCTTTGGTGGCGCATTCAAGCTGCCTTCCAGCTCCGGGCGAAGCCCGGTCTAGGCCGGGCCCAGCCAGGCCACCCGGGCGACGCTCAGTCCCAGGGAGGCCACCGCCAGCAGCGGCCAGGGGCAGGGGGCCAGGGGCGCGCGGGGATGGCGCTGCCAGGCCAGTTGCACCAAGGCGCAGACCACGAGTCCCAGCAGGGCGCCGCCGACCAGGTCGCTCAGCCAGTGAACGCCGATCACCAGTCGCGACAGCGCCATGGGCACCACCACGGCAATGGCCCCCCAGTAGACCCAGAAGCGCCGCCCCAACGGCAGCTCCTGGGCCGTGAAGGCGGCCGCCAGGCCGAACACCACCACGGCGGTGGAGGTGTGGGCGCTGGGGTAGGCCAGCGAGTCGGCCAGGTAGTCCGGCACGCTGGGCCGGGCGCGGCCGAGTGCCGCCTTGCCCAGGGTGTTCAGCAGCGAGATGCCGAGCAGGCCGGCGGCGACATGGCCGAAGGCCGCCCGATGTCCCCGCCACAGTAGCCACAGGCCCCAGGGCAGGGTCAGGGCGATCACGCCATAGAGGTCGCCGATCTCGGCCATCCGCTCGGCCAGCCATGCCAGGCCGGGGATCGCCAGCGCCGCCATGGCGGCGTCGAGACGTTCATCCATCGGCAGCGGGCCGTCGTGATGCAGCACCACCAGGGTCCAGGCCGACAGCGCCGTCAGCGAGGCCACCAGCAGCAGCCAGGTGCCCAGCGGCGGCTCCCGGTCATGGGGGCGCGCCAGCAGGCGCCAGGCCAACCGGCCACGGGGGTGGTGTCGGGACAGGCGTGCCAGTCCCCGGTAGACCAGGCCATGGCGATGGGTCTGGTGGCGCAGCCAGGAGAAGATCAGCGCCAGTACCACCACCATCACGCCGAGCCCCACCAGCCACGGCCGCAGTGCATCGGGAAAGCCCGGCAGGCGCTGCCAGGCGCGCCCCAGGAGGTAGCCCGGCAGGACATAGGCCGGTGCCCACAGCAGCGCCGAGCCGAGGTTCGCCCAGGTGAAGGTGCGCGGCGGCATGTGCATCATGCCGGCGATCAGCGGCACCACGGGGCGCACCGGGCCGACGAAGCGCCCCAGCAGCACCGAGAGCGGGCCGTGGCGCTGGAAGAAGCGGGCGCCCCGGGCGAGCCATTCCGGATACCGCGACAGGGGCCACAGGGTGGTGACGCGCTCACGCTGGGTGTAGCCGATCCAGAAGCTGAGGCCATCGCCGACCACGGCGCCGAGAAAGGCCGCGGCCAGCACCGTGCCGACGGCCACCTCCTGGTGGCCGGCCATGGAGGCGGCGGCGGTGATCAATACCACACCCGGTACCAGCAGGCCCACCAGGGCGAGGGATTCGATCAGCGCGATGGTGGCGATGAGGGCGACCAGCAGCGGCGGCGAGGGCGTCAGTTGGTAGAGGGTGTCGGCAAGGTTCACGTGACTCTCCGTTGTCGTGATCCGCTGCGGCGGGGGTCAGCCGTCGGCCAGGCTGTGGCTCAAGGCCTGCAGGCGCTGCTCGAAATGCGGCCAGGTCTCGTCTGGGCGGGGAAAGGCGAGCCGGGTGCGCAGCTGCAAGGGGCCGGTCTCCACCAGCACCACCTGGCTCAGGGCCTGGGTGAGGCGATGGCGAACCAGCAGGGCGCCGCTCTCGGTGGTGTCCGGCAGCAGCAGCCAGAAGGCGGCGTCGCCCTCCCGCCCCAGCACGTCATGCTCCCGGCAGCGGCTGATGACGCCTCGGCAGAGTCCCTCGAGCAGTGCCGTACGGGCCTTGGCGCCGAACTGCTCGCCGGCCATGTCGACCTGGGGCAGGTGGATCAGCAGTACCGCCAGGGGGCATTCGAGGAATTCGGCCCGCTCGAACTCGCCGGCCAGGCGCTCGTGCAGGCTGTCACGGGTGACGGCCCGGCACTCGCGCTCCCAGGGATCGGTGGCGCGCAGCAGCGCCTGCTGGCGGAGTCGCTCCCAGGGCACCAGGGCGGCCACCGCCACCAGGGCCAGGTAGACGAGCAGCAGATCCCGCTCCGGCTCCCCGTTGCCCAGCAGGGCCAGCCAGATCGGCGTCAATGCCAGGTTGAGCAGCATGGCCGGGCCCAGCGGCAGCAGCAACAGCGCCAGTACCGGCGGCAGGCCCACCCACAAGGCGGGCAGGCCGGCCTGGCGAGGCAGCTCCACGGCGGTCAGCAGAAAGCCGCAGATCAGCACCAGGTAGGCCGACGCCCGGGAGGGGGAGTGAGCCCCCGCCGCCAGCAGGGTCGCCACCAGCATCACCGGTGACAGCAGGGCCGGCAGCAGGATGCGGCCATAGTCGCCCATCAGGTAGAACCACAGGGCCTGTACCAGCAGCAGCAGGGTGGCAACGGCCAGGACGACGGGGAAGAGTCGCGAGGCGTGCGGGCGATGCTCATCCATGATGGACGACCTCCTTGACCTCGAGGGGCGTGTCCTGGTGCGCCAGGGCGCGCCGCTCCCTGACCAGCGAGCCCAGCCGGGGGAGGGCGACGACCCGGGCCGTGACCGGTTCCTCGATGGCGGCGAGCAGCTGACGGCGGCGTGCGGCGGCCTGTTCGGTGTCGCGGTTGATCAGCAGCACCCCCAGGGTGCGCCTGTCGAGCCGATAGCAGTGCTCGAAACGTCGGGTCAGGCGGCACAGGCGCTCGGCCAGGGGCCACAACCGCCAGCGCGACGTCCTCAGCAGCAGCAGCTCGGCATGCACGCGTTCCTGGGTGGTGCGCCGGCGCTCCCGCTGGAGATCGTGATGGAGCTGGTGGCCGGGCCAGATCGGCAGGCCCGGCACCAGGCGGGCGCGTTCGCGCATGCGGCTGCGCAGGGCCTGTAGCTCCAGCGAGCGCGACAGCCCCAGGAGCATCATGCCGGCCAGCAGCAGCCCCGCCAGGACCCATTGCTCGGTGCCCAGCAGGTCGGCCAGCAGTGCCCAGCTCAGGGTTGCCAGCAGGGCGTTGAGCAGCAGCATCCAGCGGGGTTGGGGCAGCATCAGCAGGACCGCCCAGGCCCATAGCCAGGTGAGGTGACGCTCGGGGGCCACCCACAGCACGGCCGTCAGCAAGAGGCCCGGCAGCAGCTGCCAGGGCACGGTCGCCGGGTGTCGATGACTGAACTCGAGCTGGGTCGCGGTGACACCCAGCCAGATCGTGGTCAGCCACAGCAGCAGCGCATCCTCGAGGGCGCCGGCACTGGCCGCCAGCACGGCCGTGAGGCCGGCCGCCGCCACCAGGTTGATCCGCAACAGGCCGATTTTGTACTTGCTCTGCATGGTGACTTAGTATGGTCCCTTTCCCCGGTTCGACTCGACCCCCGGTCGCGGCCGCCGATGCTGCGGCCCCCCATTCCAGGAGACACTCTACGGCATGACAGCTCACGCCACCCACTCCAATCACGCCGAGGGCGTCGGCGACGTCGACGCCTACATGCAGCGCCTGGGACAGCAGGCCCGCGAGGCGGCGACCCGCATGCGGCGGGTCGACACCGCCGCCAAGAACGCCGCCCTGCTGGCCATGGCCGAGCGCCTGGGCGAGGCGCGGGCCGAGGTGCTGGCGGCCAACGCCCGCGACCTGGCGCGGGGGCGCGACAGCGGCCTGGATGACGCCCTGCTCGACCGCCTGGCCCTGGACGATGCGCGCCTGGACGCCATGATCGAGGGGCTCGGACAGGTGGCGACCCTGCCCGACCCGGTGGGCGAGATCGACGGCCTGCGGGCGCGCCCCAGCGGTATCCAGGTCGGCCAGATGCGCGTGCCGCTGGGGGTGATCGGCATCATCTACGAATCCCGGCCCAACGTCACCATGGAAGCGGCCAGCCTGTGCCTGAAGTCGGGCAACGCCTGTATCCTGCGCGGTGGCTCGGAGGCGCGGGAATCCAATGCGGTGATCGCCGCATGCATCCGGGCAGGGCTCGAGCGGGCCGGGCTGCCCGAGGGGGCCGTCCAGGTGGTGGCCACCACCGATCGGGCCGCCGTCGGGAAGCTGATCAGCATGCCGGAGTTCGTCGACGTGATCATCCCCCGGGGCGGGAAGTCGCTGATCGAGCGTATCACCCGGGAGGCCAGCGTGCCGGTGATCAAGCACCTCGACGGCGTCTGCCACGTCTACCTCGACGCCACCGCGGACCCGGAAAAGGCGCTGGCCATCGCCGTCAACGCCAAGACCCAGCGCTACGGCACCTGCAACACCATGGAGACGCTGCTGGTGGATGCCCCCCTGGCCGAGTCGCTGTTGCCGCGCCTGGCGGCCGCCTATGACGAGCATGGCGTCGAACTGCGCGGCTGCGAGCGGACCCGGGCGATCCTCGAGGCGGTCGCCGTGGCCACCGAGGACGACTGGGCGGCCGAGTACCTGGCGCCGGTGCTGGCGATTCGCGTGGTCGACGGCATCGACGCGGCCATGGCGCATATCGAGCGCTACAGCTCGCGGCATACCGACGCCATCGTCACCGAGAACTACACCCTGGCCCGTCGCTTCCTGGCCGAGGTGGACTCCAGTTCGGTGATGGTCAATGCCTCCACGCGCTTCGCCGACGGCTTCGAGTACGGGCTGGGCGCCGAGATCGGCATCTCCACCGATCGCCTGCATGCCCGCGGGCCGGTGGGCCTCGAGGGGCTGACCACGCGCAAGTACGTGGTGCTCGGCGACGGCCAGGTCCGGCAGTGAGCGCGGTGCCCCATCCGCCCCGCGTCGCCATGCTGGGGGGCACCTTCGATCCGGTCCACCTGGGTCACCTGCGCAGCGCCGTCGAGCTCCACGAGGCGCTGGCGCTCGATCGTGTGCACATGGTACCGGCGGCCACGCCGCCGCTGCGCGACACCCCCCGGGTGGCGTCCGAGGAGCGCCTGACCCTGCTGCGGCTGGGGATCGGTGACACCCCGGGGCTGGTCGCCGACCCCCGGGAACTGCGCCGCGAGGGGCCCTCCTACAGTGTCGATACCCTGGCCGAGCTGCGCGCGGAGTACGGCCGCGAGGCCCGACTGGTGATGGCGCTGGGCCATGATGCCTTCCTGCGCCTGGCCGACTGGCATGCGCCCGAGCGGCTCTTCGATCTGGCCCACGTGGTGGTGATCGATCGTCCCGACCACGCGGCGCGCCTGCCGGCGGCGCTGACGGCGCTGATCGGCCAGCGCGAGGTCGCGTCCACGGCGGCCCTGATGGCCGCGCCCGCGGGAGGGCTGCTGCGCCTCTCGCTGCCCTCGCGGATGGCGATTTCCGCCACCGAGGTGCGTCATCGCCTGGCCACCGGCGCCAGCGTGCGCTACCTGCTGCCCGAGGCGGTGGAAGCGCACCTGCTGGCCCGGGGGTTGTATCGTCACTAGGAACTGCCACCTCGCGCTCAAGTCGGTACAATATAGATACGACGACTTCCCGCTGAGAGGGGCTGACAAGAAGGGTATGCACATCGACGCACTCAAGACTCTGGTGATAGACGCGCTGGAGGAACTCAAGGCCAGGGACATCGCGGTCCTGGACGTGTCCCGGCTGACCAGCGTGACCGAACTGATGGTGGTGGCCAGCGGCACGTCCAGCCGCCACCTGGCAGCACTTTCCGACAAGGTGATCCAGGCCGCCAAGGAGCAGGGCATGCCCCCGCTCGGCGTCGAGGGCGAGAGCGGTGCCGACTGGGTGCTGGTCGACCTCGGCGACGTGGTGGTGCACCTCATGCTGCCCGAGACCCGCGAACTCTATGACCTCGAGCGACTCTGGGCGGACCTGCCCAGTGACGGGGTCGCCCTGGAGGAAGAGGCACACGGCACCTCATGAGGGTACGCCTGTTGGCGGTGGGCACGAAGATGCCCGACTGGGTGACCCGCGGTGTCGAGGAGTATCGCAAGCGCCTGCCCCGGGACTTCGCCCTCGAGCTCGAGGAGATCGCGCCCGGGCCGCGCGGCAAGAACGCCGATACCCGCCGCGCGGTGTCGCAGGAGGCCGAGCGCCTCCGCGCCCGGCTGCGGGGCGACGAGCACCTGGTGGCCCTGGAGGTCGGCGGCAAGCCCTGGAGCACCGAGCAGCTGGCGCGCCAGGCCGAGGGCTGGCGCCTCGAGGGCCGCGACGTGGCCCTGCTGGTCGGCGGCCCCGACGGCCTCGACCCGGCGCTGTCGGCAAGCGCCGATCAGCGCTGGTCGCTGTCCCCCCTGACCCTGCCCCATCCGCTGGTACGCATCCTGCTCGCCGAGCAGCTCTATCGGGCCTGGACCCTGATGGTCGGCCACCCCTACCACCGCTGAACGGCCCTGGCTTCTCCAAGGATATCGTCCCGCATGCGTCAGCAACGCGACACCCTGAAGAACACCGAACAGGAGCTGCGCGTCTTCCGCTGGCGGGCGCTGCTGGCGGTCCTGGTGGTGATCATCCTGACGGGCCTGCTCACCGGCCGGCTGTTCTACCTGCAGGTCGTGCAGCACGAGGTCTACAGCACCCGCTCGGAGAAGAACCGGGTCCGGGTGGAGCCGTTGCCGCCGACCCGTGGCCTGATCTACGACCGCAACGGGGAGCTGCTGGCCGAGAACCGTCCCACCTACAACCTCACCCTGGTCCGCGAGCGGGTCGACGACCTGGACGAGACCCTGTCGCTGCTGGTCGAGCTGCTCGAGTTGCCCGAGGAGGAGGTCGAGGCCTTTCGCCAGCGTTCGCGCCAGCGCCAGCGCCCCTTCCAGCCGGCGCTGCTGATGAGCGACCTGGACGAGGAGCAGATCGCCCGGCTGGCGGTGAATCGCCACCGCCTGCCCGGGGTGGAGGTCGAGGCCCAACTGCTGCGCTACTACCCCGATGCCGAGGACCTGTCCCACGTGCTGGGCTATGTCGGTCGCATCAACGCCGAGGAGCTGCAGCGCCTCGATACCGGCGACTATGCCGGCACCCACTTCATCGGCAAGACCGGGGTCGAGCGCTTCTACGAGGACGAGCTGCACGGCCAGGCGGGCCTGCGCAAGGTGGAGACCAATGCCCGGGGGCGGGTGCTCCGGGAACTGGGCCGCACCGATCCGGTGCCCGGCGAGACGCTCACCCTGACCCTCGACAAGCCCCTCCAGCGGCTGGCCGTCGACCTGCTCGACGGTCGCCGCGGGGCCATCGTGGCGATCGCCCCCCAGAGCGGCGAGATCCTGGCCATGGCCTCGGTGCCCGGCTTCGACAGCAACCAGTTCGTCACCGGCATCGACGTGGCGTCCTACCGGGCCCTGCAGCAGGACCTCGATCTGCCGCTGTTCAACCGCGCGATCCGCGGCAACTACCCGGCGGGGTCGACGATCAAGCCGTTCATGGCCATCACCGGCCTCAAGGAGGGCGTGATCACGCCCGACACGACCATCTACGATCCCGGCTACTACCAGCTGCCCAACGACGACCGCCGTTATCGCAACTGGCTGCGCTGGGGGCATGGGCGGGTCGACCTGGAGCGGGCGCTGGCGGTGTCCAACAACACCTACTTCTATTCGCTGGCCCATGAGCTGGGCATCGACCGCATCCACGACAGTCTGGCGCAGTTCGGCTTCGGTCGGCGGGTCGCCGCGGATGTCGCCGGCGAGAGCCAGGCGCTGCTGCCGTCGCGCGACTGGAAGAGGGCGCGCTACAACCAGCCCTGGTACCCCGGCGAGACGCTGTCGGTGGGCATCGGTCAGGGGTATCTGCAGATCACGCCCCTGCAGCTCGCCACCGCCACGGCGGTGCTGGCCAATCGCGGCGACTGGGTGCAGCCCCGCCTGGCCCTTGAAATCGACGGCGAGCCGGTGCCCACCGCGCTGCCGGACACGCCCCCCGACATCGATCTGGCCAACGAGGCCTGGTGGGATCGCGTCTACTCGGGCATGGAGAAGGTGCTCTCGGGCGGTGAGGGCACCGCCCGGCGCTCGGGGGTCGGCCTGGAATACCGCATGGCCGGCAAGTCCGGTACCGCCCAGGTGTTCTCGCTGGGCCAGGATCAGCGTTACAATGCCGCCGAGCTCGAGGAGCGGCTACGCGACCATGCCCTCTTCATGGCCTTCGCACCGGTGGAGGACCCGCAGATTGCCGTCTCGGTGATCGTCGAGAATGCCGGGGGCGGCAGCAGCCATGCCGCGGGCCTGGCCCGCGAGATGGCCGACTTCTGGCTGCTCGAGCGCCAGGCCGGTAAGGCCCCGGTCGGTGCGGACCAGGCCGGCGATCCCGAGGATTCCGCCAGGGAGGACGGCCGAGATGGCGATGGTTGAGCTGACCCGAGGGCTGCGCGGGCGGCCCGTCAAGCCCCCCCTGAGCGGCATGTCGCGGCGGCGTAGCCTCTGGGAGCGTATCCACCTGGACCCCTGGCTGCTGGCCATGCTGCTGGTGCTGATGCTCTCCGGGCTGGTGGTGATGTACAGCGCCAGCGGCCAGCGGCTCGACGTGGTGATCGCCCAGGGCATACGCTTCGGGGTTGCCCTGACGGGCATGGTGATCATCGCCCAGTTCACGCCCGCGACCCTGCTGCGCTGGGCCCTGCCGGCCTACCTGGCGGGGCTGGCCATGCTGGTGGCGGTGGAGGTCATGGGCGACATGGGCATGGGCGCCCAGCGCTGGCTAGTGATCCCCGGGGTGGTGCGCTTCCAGCCTTCCGAGATGATGAAGCTCGCCGTGCCGATGATGGTGGCGGCCTGGCTGAGTCGACGGGAACTGCCGCCGCGCTGGCAGGACCTGGTGGTCTGCGCCTTGCTGATCGGCGCCCCGGTGCTGCTGATTGCCCGCCAGCCCGATCTCGGTACCTCGCTGCTGGTGGCCCTGGCGGCGGTGTTCGTGATCCTGCTGGCGGGGCTGTCGTGGCGCGTCATCCTGTTGCTCGGCGGGCTGGCGGCCGCGGCGCTGCCGCTGCTGTGGATGAGCATGCACGACTACCAGCGCCAGCGGGTGCTGACCTTCCTCGACCCCGAGAGCGACCCACTGGGGGCCGGCTGGAACATCATCCAGTCGACCACCGCCATCGGCAGCGGCGGGCTCTGGGGCAAGGGCTGGCTGCAGGGCACCCAATCCCAGCTGGAGTTTCTGCCGGAGCGCCACACCGACTTCATCGTCGCCGTGCTCGGCGAGGAGTTCGGCCTGGTCGGCATGCTCGCCTTCCTGGCCCTGTACCTGCTGATCGTCTGCCGGGGCCTGTGGCTGGCCGGCGTCGCCCAGGAGACCTTCGGTCGCCTGCTGGCGGGGAGCATCATCCTGACCTTCTTCATCTACGTGTTCGTCAATGTGGGAATGGTCAGCGGCATCCTGCCGGTGGTCGGGGTGCCCCTGCCGCTGGTCAGTTACGGCGGTACCTCCAGCGTGACCTTGCTGGCCGGTTTCGGTATTCTCATGGCCATTCATTCGCACCGCCGCCTGCTGCCGCGCTAGGCCGCTCCGGGCCGGTAGCAGGCAAGATGATTCAGGGAGAGACGGGATGACGGTGACGACCCTTTCACGGGGACGTAGGACGCTGGCCCTGGCGCTGGGTGGGCTGCTGGCCCTGGCGGTCACGGGCGCATCGGCGGGGGACTTCGACCCCCATCGCGGGGAGGTCCAGGCGCTGGTGGACGAGGTGGCCGAGCGTGGCGTGGCCCGTGACTGGCTCGAAGCGGCGCTGGCGCAGGCCGATTTCCGCCAGGAGGTGCTGGATGCCATGTCCGGGGCGGCCGAATACCACCTGGTCTGGCACGAGTACCGCGACATCTTCCTGGGCGAGCAGCGCATCGCCAAGGGCGCGGCCTTCATCGACGCCCATCGCGAGGCCATCGAACGCGCCCAGGCCGAGTATGGGGTGCCGGCGGAGATCATCGCCGCCATCCTCGGCGTCGAGACCCGCTACGGGGAAGTGACCGGCGATCATCGGGTGCTGGACTCGCTGTCCACCCTGGCCTTCCATCACCCCCGGCGTGGTGACTTCTTCCGCGGCGAACTGGCCGCCTTCCTGGAGATCGCCTACCGCCAGGGGGTCGCGCCGGACAGCGTCGAGGGCTCCTACGCCGGCGCCATGGGCTATCCCCAGTTCATTCCCACCAGCTATCGCGCCTATGCGGTGGACTTCGACGGCGACGGCAAGCGCAACCTCTGGACCGACCCGGTGGATGCCATCGGCAGCATCGCCAACTACTTCGCCGAGCATCGCTGGCGGCCCGGCGCCCCCGTCTACCATGAGGCCGAGGGGCCGGCGACCCCGCCCGAGGGGGTCGACTTCAACCAGGCGAAGCCACCGTCCATGAGCGTGGCCGAGCTTCGCGAGCGGGGCATCACGCCCCGCGGCGAGCTGTCCGGCGACACCCGCGTGGTGCCCCTGGCGCTGGCCATGGCCGACGGCTCGACCCGCTATCGGCTCGGGCGCGACAACTTCTACGTCATCACCCGCTACAACCACAGCTACCTCTATGCCATGGCCGTGACCGAGCTCGCCGAGGCGATCGCCGAGGCCCGGGGCCGGCCGTCCGGCTGGTTCGAGTCGACCCTCGCCGATCGGGAGGCCTCGCGATGAGGGCCTGGTGGTTGGCCGCGCTGGCGGTCCTGTGGCTGGGCGGCTGTGCCGCGGGCGGCGGCAGCCGCCCCGTCGACGTCGGTGGCCCCGCCGAGGCGCCGGCGACCACCGGTGACGGCGAGCGCTATGCCATGAGCAGCGATGCCTACCCCGAGGAGCCGCCGGACGTCAGCCGGGTGCCCGATGCCGTGCCGCGGGTGGAGGCCCCCTCCCGGGCGGGCAATCGGGCCACCTACGAGGTATGGGGCAAGACCTATCACGTGCTGCCCGACGCCAGCGGCTACGAGCGGCGGGGCACCGCCTCCTGGTACGGCAAGAAGTTCCACGGCTACGCGACCTCCAACGGCGAGATCTACGACATGTACAAGATGAGCGCCGCCCATCGCTCGCTGCCGTTGCCCACCTATGCGCGGGTCACCAACCTGGACAACGACCGCTCGGTGATCGTGCGGGTCAACGACCGTGGCCCCTTCCACAGCGAGCGGGAGATCGACCTCTCCTATGCCGCCGCGGCGCGGCTGGACATCCTCGATCGCGGCACCGGCCGGGTGCGGGTCGAGGCCATCGATGCCCGCGACTGGCTGGCCCGCCACGGCGAGCCGGCCTCGCCCGAGCGGACGACCGTGGCGACGGCGCCGGCCGCCGATCCCCGGCCGGCCGACGCCGTGCGCGGCGCGGATGACCGCGCCGCGCCGTCGAAGCCCGGGGACGCTCGCTCCGTGGAGCGCCGCTCCGCCACCAGTCGCGCCATCTACCTGCAGGTGGCCGCCCTGGGCTCGGCCGACAATGCTCGCGCCCTCAAGGCCAGGCTCCAGGCCTCGCTGGATCGCCCGGTGCGCGTGGCCAGTGCGGCCGGCATGCACCGTGTCCAGGTCGGCCCCCTCGAGAGCGCGGCGCAGCTCGACCCGCTGCGCGGCGAGCTGCGTCGTGCCGGCTTCGATACGGCCTTTGTCGTCGACGGTACCGAGTGAGCTCGGCGTTCCGTCATCGTCAATCGATCACCCTGATGCACCCGAAGAGACCACCATTCATGAAAGTCCTGCGTTCGTCCCGTTTCCGCCGGCTCGTGCCGGTCCTGTTGGCCTGCCTGTCGCTGGTGGCCTCACCGCTGCTGGCCCAGACGCCGCAGCCCCAGCAGCTTCCCCAGACCCAGACCATGATCCCGGCACCGCCGCAGCTGGCCGCGACCTCCTGGATCCTGATGGATGCCGACAGCGGTCGCGTGCTCGCGCAGCACAATCCGGACGAGCGCCTGCCGCCGGCCAGCCTGACCAAGCTGATGACCGCCTACCTGGTGGAGCGCGAGCTGAACAGCGGCAATATCGCCCCCGATGACCCGGTGCCGGTCAGCGAGAAGGCCTGGCGCACCGGTGGCTCGAAGATGTTCATCGAGGTCGGCGAGCAGGTGCCGGTCAGCGAACTGCTGCACGGCATCGTCATCGTCTCCGGCAACGACGCCAGTGTGGCCATCGCCGAATACCTGGCGGGGGGCACCGAACCCTTCGCCGACATCATGAACCAGCATGCCGCGCGGCTGGGGCTGACCAACACCCATTTCGTCAACCCGACCGGGCTGCCCGACGAGAACCACTACTCCTCGGCTCGCGACCTGGCGCTGCTGGCCCAGCACATCATCAACGACTACCCCCAGCACTATCGCATCTACCGCCAGAAGCAGTTCACCTACGGCGGGATCGAGCAGCCCAACCGCAACCGCCTGCTGTGGCGGGATGCCAGCGTCGACGGCCTGAAGACCGGCTGGACCGAGGAGGCCGGCTACTGCCTGGTGTCCTCCGCCGAGCGCGACGAGATGCGCCTGATCTCGGTGGTCATGGGCACCGCCTCCGAGGAGGCCCGCGCCCAGGAGACCCAGAAGCTGCTGAGCTACGGGTTCCGCTACTACGAGACCCTCAAGCTGTATGACCAGGGCGCCGTACTCAACACGCCGCGCGTCTGGGGCGGTGACAAGAACGAGCTGCGCGTCGGCGTCGACCGCAACGTCTTCATGACCGTGCCTCGCGACCGCAACCAGGAGCTTGCCGCCAAGCTCGACCTCCAGGCGGACCTCACCGCGCCCATCGCCGCCGGCGAGACGGTCGGGCGCATGGAAGTGCGCCTGGGCGACGAAGTGGTCGGCGAGCGCCCGCTGCTGGCCCTGGAGGCCATCGAGGAGGGCGGCTTCTTCAAGCGCCTGTTCGACAAGGTACAGCGCTTCTTCACCAACCTGCTGGGCGGTTTCCTCGACTGAGCCGGGCCGGCGCCCACAGGGCTATCGCAGTTGAGTCAGACGATGGGCGCCGGGGACAAGCCGAAGAGGAGGTCCTACGCCAGGGAAGGCGTCGGTAGCTTACATGGAGGTATTCACAGCGCCTCCTCGCAGGCTTGTCGACGGATCAGCCCCGAGAGATACCGCTATCTGCGATAGCCCTGCCGGCGCCCACCCGCGCCCTTGGTGGCAGGGCGCGGGTTGAGTAGAATGGTCGGGTATTCTTCCTGACGGGTGTGGAATGACCGACAAGACCCTGCGTGATCTTCGCCAGCCGTCCACCGGCCGTCGTGCCGGCAAGTCGCCGAAGATCACCTTTCCCTGCGATTATCCGATCAAGGTCGTGGGCGATGCCGCCGATGACTTCGCCGCCATGGTGTGTCAGGTGGTCACGCGCCACGCTCCCGACTTCGACGCACGGTGCATCCAGGTGGTGCCGAGTCGCAACGGCCGCTTCCAGTCCGTGCGGCTGACCCTGCGGGCCACCGGCGAGGTGCAGCTGAAGGCGCTGTTCACCGAGCTCAAGGCCAGCGGTCGCGTGCACATGGTGGTCTGAGGTGGAGCCGCTGCAGGTGCATCGCCTGGGCCGCCGCCCCTACGAGCCCGTGTGGCGGGCCATGCGCGATCTCACCGACGGCCGCGACCCCGCCACCCCCGATCAGCTGTGGCTGGTCGAGCATGATCCGGTGTTCACCCAGGGGCAGGCCGGCAAGCCCGAGCACCTGCTGATGCCCGGTGACATTCCGGTCGTGCAGACCGACCGCGGTGGACAGGTGACCTATCACGGGCCCGGCCAGGTGGTGCTCTACCCGCTGCTCGACGTGCGCCGCGCCCGGCTGGGCGTGCGCGACCTGGTGAGTGCCCTGGAGAACGCGGCCATCGCGCTGCTCGCCGACCATGGAGTCGAGGCCCATGCCCGCCCGGATGCGCCCGGCGTCTATGTGGGCGAGGCCAAGATCGCCTCCCTGGGCCTGCGGATCCGGCGCGGGGCGAGCTTCCACGGCATCGCCCTGAACGTCGACGGCGACCTCTCGCCCTTCGATCGCATCAATCCCTGCGGCTATGCCGGCATGGCCATGACGCGCCTGGCCGACGTGGCGCCGTCCTCGCCGGGGGTGGCGGCGGTCGCCGAGCGCCTCGCCGAACGCCTGGCGCGGGAGCTGGGGCGCGAACTCGTCGACGCAGCAAAAAGCTAGGGCTGCTCCCGAAGCACAAAAAAATCCCGAGGTCCTGGCCTCGGGATTTTTTTGTGCCTTGCCGATCCGTGGTTAGCCCCGAGACAAGCGCTGAAGCCTGCTTGGCTCTCGGCTCTCGGCCCTAACCCCCTCAGCCCACGTTGCGTGCGGGGATGAGGTTGGGGTCGGGCGCCTGGCCCGGCACCTCGGCGGGGGAGGCGAGCTCCAGGCCCAGGTTGTTGTTCTCGAACACCCGGTCGGCACGGTAGCTGGAGCGCACCAGGGGGCCGGACGGCACCTCCATGAAGCCCTTCTCCAGGCCCAGCCGGCGATAACGCTCGAACTCCTCCGGGGTGACCCAGCGTTCCACCGGCAGGTGGTTGCGGGTGGGACGCAGGTACTGGCCGAGGGTGACGATGTCGACGCCGATGGCGCGCAGGTCGTCGAAGGTCTGGAGGATCTCGTCCTCGGTCTCGCCGAGGCCCAGCATCAGGCTGGTCTTGGTGATGACGTCGGGGCGATGGCGCTTGGCGTGGGCCAGAACATCCAGGGTCTTGCGGTAGCCGGCGCGGGGGTCGCGCACGCGACGGGTCAGGCGCTCGACGGTCTCGACGTTCTGGGCGAAGACCTCGAGGCCGGAATCGACGACTCGTTCGATGGCGCTGGGCGCGCCGTCGAAGTCGGGCGTCAGGGCCTCCACCGCGACCTCGGGGGTGCGGGCCTTGATGGCGCGGATGCAGTCGGCATAGTGGCCGGCACCGCCGTCGGGCAGGTCGTCACGGTCCACCGAGGTCAGCACGATGTAGCGCAGGCCCATCAGCTCCACGGACTTGGCGGTATTCTCCGGTTCCTCGGCATCCAGCCAACCCTTGGGATTGCCGGTGTCCACCGCGCAGAAGCGACAGGCCCGGGTGCACACCGAGCCCATCAGCATGATGGTGGCGGTGCCGTTGCTCCAGCACTCGCCCATGTTGGGGCAGTGGGACTCGGCACAGACGGTGCTGAGCCGGTGCTCGGCCACGTTCTTCTTCACGGCGTCGAAGCGCTCGCCGCCGGGGATCTGGGCCCGCAGCCACTTCGGCTTGCGGCCGAGGGCCGGGCTCTCCTCGGCCTGCTGGCGTTGCTTCATGCCATCCTTGATGGCAGTCGCGCCGTGTTCGTTGCGATATTTCTCACCGCTGGACACATGCTTGGAGGTGTTGTTGCTCATGAGCTGGAAGCCTCTCCACTCGGCGGCTGGTCGCCAGGCGTGTGCGTTGCGGGTCGTCCGGTGACGGCAAGCGGGGGACGGCCGGCGACAGGCGTGGCGTGTATCGGTCTTGGCGCGCTAAGTTATCATATTCGCGGCTTGGCTGGACAGGCGGCTCAGTCCGCGGCCTTGGGCAGGCAGGCCACGTCGTGGCTGGGCAGCGGGGCAGGGACGGCACTGAAGTGGCTCTGCAGCTCGTCCAGGTGATCGCGCACGAAGCGCAGGAAGAGCTCGGTCACCGGGGTGGGGTAGCGTTCCCGATGGTAGACGGTGCACCAGGAATGGCGCAGCGGGAAGCCGGGCAGATCGAGCGGCGCGAGCAGCCCGGCCTCGAGTTCCAGGCGTACCGCCAGGCGCGGCAGCACGGCGACCCCGAGCTGGGCCATGACGCCCTGCTTGACCGCCTCGTTGGTGCCCATCTCGATGGCATGGGCCAGATCGACGTCCTGCTCGGCGGCGAGTTCCTCCAGGGCGCCCCGCACCCCGGAGCCGGGCTCGCGCATCAGTACGTAGTGACGGGCCAGGTCCTCCAGGGTCGGCCGCTCGGCCGCCAGCAGGGGGTGGCCCGGCCAGACCACCGGAATCATCTCGTTGTCGAGGATCGGCATGAACACCAGGTCCTCGTCCGGGGGCACCCTGGCCATGATCACCAGGTCATCGCGCTGCTCGGCCAGGCGCTCCAGGGCCCGGCCGCGATTGCACACGCGCAGGCGGATCTGGACATTGGGGTAGTGGGCACGGAAGCGAGCCAGCAGGTGCGGCACCACATACTGGGCGGTGGACACCGCCGCCAGGTTGAGTTCGCCGCTGATGGTGCCGTCGAGGTCCGACAGGCTCATCTGCAGCCGGGCGACCTGGCCGAAGATGGCCCGCACCGAGGCCGCCAGGGCATCCGCGGCGGGCAGGATGTGCAGGGTGCGCCCGGCATAGCGGAACAGCGGCTGGCCGAGGACCTGCTCGAGCTGGCGGATCTGGGCGCTGACTGCCGGCTGGGTCAGTCCCAGGGCCTCGGCGGCCCGGGAATAGGACTGGCGTTCATGGACGGCGCGGAAGACCTGGAGCTGGCGGAAGGTCAGACGATTGAGCAGTCGGGGTGTGGTCATGGCGTCGTCCAGTGGGGCGGGGCGCGGTAGCGTCCGGGCATGCCGTGCCGTCATGCTAGCATCGGCTTTGTCCTGCAAGCCATCCGGAGTCACCATGTCAGCATCCCCGCCTGCCGTTTCCCGCCTGCTGGTCGCCGCCGGCGGTCCCGGCGGCCTGCGCCTGCGCCAGGCCTGTGCCGAGCTCGGCCTGACGGCCATCCTGGCCGAGGGCAGCGCCGAGGCACTGGTGGCACAGGCCCGGGAGGCGGGCTGCGAGGCGCTTCACCCCGGCGAGGGGCGGGCCGTCGAGCAGCTGGCGCTGGCCGAGGCCTGCCGGCGTGCCGACCTGCGCTTCCTCGGCCCGCCGACCGAGCTGCTGGCGGCCATGGCCGAGGGCGGCGGCATGTGCCAGCGGATGCGCGAGGCCGGCCTGCCGGTGATCCGTGGGGCGGCGGGGCGGGAGGTGCGGATGTCCCTGCTGGCCGACGGCCAGGGCCGAGTGATCTACCTGGCCCCCCGCCAGCGCCTGCACGAGGCTCTCTCGGTGGCGCCGCTTGGCTGGCTGACCGCCGAGCGCAGCACCTATCTGGGGCGGCTGGCGGGCCAGGGCATTGCCGCCCTGGGGCTGACGGGCCTGGTGGAGGTACGGTTTCGCGTCGAGGGCAATCGCCTGGGTTTCGCCGCCATGGCACCGGGGCTCACCGGCGAGGAGGCCCTGGACGAGGCCCTGACCGGCCTGGATCCGGTGGTCGAGCAGCTGCGGGTGCTGCTCGGCGGGCGACTGCGGGAGCGCCAGCCGCGACTCGTGCCGCAGGGTCATGCCCGGCTGTGGCAGCTGTCATTGCCCCCGGCGGCCCTGCTGAGTGGCGGACCGGGGCTTCGCCTGGACCGGGCGCGCGGCGAGGGCGGCGCCCGCCTGCTGGCCTGGGGGCGCCTGGCCGAGGAGGCTCGATACCGGGCACGGCGGGGGCTGGTCGAGCTGCTGGGCGAGGCGGACGCGAAACACCTGGCCACGCTCTGAGGCCGGCGTGCCGAGACCGCTTCTCGCCTGGAGCCGATTTTTTCGCTATATTGCACTGCAGCAAAGACGAGTCTCACGCGGCGAATGTCCTTCGCCTTCCCATGGCCACCCATGGAGTCCAACGATGAATGCCCTGATGCCGACCCTGCCGCCAGCCGCGCTGTCCTTCATGGATCCCTTCGGTTTCGGTCGCGCCGCCTTCGACTACTGGCGCGACACTCTGGAGCGCAGCACGCTCTACCTGGATGTCATGCGCCAGCGCGGCAACCAGTATCTCGAGCATATCGAGCAGACCAAGCCCAATGTGCTGGGCTTCGAGGCCGAGGTGCTGCTGGACGGGCGTGACTTGCCGCGCCCGGTGAACTACGAGTTGCTGCGGATCCTGCCGCCCCAGGCGATGGAGACCGACCCGCAGATGCGGCCCTTCGTGGTCGTCGATCCCCGCGCCGGTCACGGGCCGGGGATCGGCGGCTTCAAGCCCGACAGCGAACTCGGCGTGGCCCTGCGCGCCGGGCATCCCTGCTACTTCATCGGCTTCCTGCCGTACCCCGAGCCCGGCCAGACCGTCGAGGACGTGGTCGAGGCGGAGGTTGCCTTCCTGCGCCATGTCATCGACCTCCACGCCGAGACCGCGGAGAAGCCGATGGTCGTCGGCAACTGCCAGGCGGGCTGGCAGATCATGATGGCGGCGGCCCTGGAGCCCGAGGTGTTCGGCCCGATCCTGATCGCCGGCGCGCCGCTGTCCTACTGGGCGGGCGAGCATGGCCGTGCGCCGATGCGCTATACCGGCGGGATGACCGGCGGCACCTGGGTGACCGCGCTGCTCGGTGACCTGGGGGCTGGACACTTCGACGGGGCCTGGCTGGTCCAGAACTTCGAGCGCCTCAATCCGGCCAATACCTGGTGGAACAAGCAGTATCGGCTCTACGCCAATGTCGATACCGAGGCCGACCGCTATCTGGAGTTCGAGCGCTGGTGGGGCGGGCATGTGGTGCTGGGCGCCCAGGAGATCCAGTACATCGTCGACAACCTGTTCGTCGGCAACCGTCTCTCCACCGCCCAGCTGGTCACCTCGGACGGTCGTCGCATCGACCTGCGCAACCTGCGCTCGCCGGTGGTGGTGTTCTGCTCCCGGGGCGATGACATCACGCCGCCGCCCCAGGCGCTGGGCTGGATCCGCGACCTCTACGAGGACACCGACGACATCATCGCCAACGAGCAGACCCTGGTGTACTGCGTCCATGACACCACGGGCCACCTGGGGATCTTCGTGTCGGGCAGCGTGTCCCGCAAGGAGCACGCCGAGTTCACCGCCAACATGGACTACATCGACGTGCTCCCGCCGGGGCTCTACGAGACCTCGATCTCGCGGGCCGAGGATCGCCCCGATGCCGAGCTGATCGAACGCGACTACCTGCTCGAGTTCGAGCGCCGCAGCATCGAGGAACTCGACCGGGAGGTCCAGCACCGCCCGGAGGACGACCGACGCTTCGCCACGGTGGCGCGCATCTCCGAGATCAACCTGGGGCTGTATCGTTTCTTCGTGCAGCCCTGGGTCCAGGCGCTGGCGACCCCGGAGGCCGCCCACTGGATGCGGCTGTTGCACCCCAACCGCATGGCCTACCGGTTGCTGTCGGATCGCAACCCGCTGATGGTACCGGTGCCGGTGATGGCCGAGACGATTCGCCGCGAACGCCACGAGGTGGGCCAGGACAACGTCTACCGGGCGGTGGAGGGCATCCTCTCCAGCCAGATCACCCATGTCCTCGACGCCTGGCGCAACCTGCGTGACCGGACCAGCGAGCGGGTCTTCCTGGACCTCTATGGCCAGCCGCTGCTGCAGGCCCTGGTCGGCCTCGGCGGTGACGCCCATGTGCCTCGCCGTCGCCCCGGCGCCGAGCCGGAGCACCGTCGCTTCGTCCAGCGCCGCCGGGAGGAGATCCATGCCCGGGTCGCCGAGGGCGGCAGCCACGAGGCGGTCATGCGCTCGGTCATCCATGTGCTGGGCGGCGCGCCCGCCAGTGACGAGCGCAACTTCAAGCGCCTGCGGGCCTCCCGGGCGGAACTCGAGCCGGGGATCCGCCTGGCCGACTTCAAGCACTTGGTGCGCGAGCAGTTCTTCATCCTCAACCAGGATCACCAGGCGGCGCTGGCGGCGATCCCGACGCTGCTGGCGGGGCAGAGCGCCGAGCAGATCGAAGGGCATCTGGCGCATATCGATCACGTGCTGGCTGCCAGCGGTGAGCTCAGCGAGCACGCCGCCGAGCGCTTCGCCCGTATCCAGTCGCTGTTCCGCCAGGCCAAGCCGGCCGAGCCCCCGAAGGAGGCCGCCCAGTCGGCCAAGACGTCGAAGACCACCCCTCGCTCGGCCAAGCCCCCGCAGGAGGCCGCCCAGCCGGCCGAGGCTTCGCAGCCCGCTGCCACGCCGGCCGAGCCCCCGAAGGAGGCCGCCCAGTCGGCCAAGACGTCGAAGACCACCCCTCGCTCGGCCAAGCCCCCGCAGGAGGCCGCCCAGCCAGCCAAGACGTCGAAGACCACCGCTCGCTCGGCCAAGCCCGCGCAGGCGGCTGACCAGCCGGCCGAGCCCCTGCAGGAGACCGCCCAGCCGGCCGAGGAGGCGGGCGAGGCCGATCCGGCGGCAGATAGTGCGGCATCGGCCGCCAGCGACAAGCCGGCCTCCAGCCGGCGTCGCAGTGCCAGCCGCAAGGCCGCCCCGCGTCGCCGCAAGCCGGGCAAGCCAGACGACTGATACGCGTTCGCCCGGTCGTCATCCCGCCCCCGCCGGCCTGCCGGCGGGGGCGTTGCGTTATTATCCCGGGCTTGTCGCCGTGGAATCAGCGGTCTAGGGTCATAGGCCCGGCCCCGTCGTGACTGGCGCGATGGCCGGCGCTGGGGTAGGGTAAGCGCATTTTTCACCCGTCGAGACTGGGCGGGCCGAAGCCGTCCGGCGCGAGCCCGCAGGCTCGCGCCTACAGAATTGTGGAGCACTATGGGCAAGTCACTGGTCATCGTCGAGTCGCCGGCCAAGGCCAAGACGATCAACAAGTATCTCGGCAACGACTTCATCGTGAAGTCGAGCGTGGGGCACATTCGTGACCTGCCGACCAGCGGCTCGGGCAAGGCAGCCTCGGACCCCAAGGAACGTGCGCGCCAGGCCGCGGCGACCCGCAAGATGTCCGCCGAGGAGAAGGCCGAGTACCGCCAGCGCAAGGCCCACGACCAGCTGATCCGGCGCATGGGCATCGACCCCGACCATGGCTGGGAGGCCAACTACGAGATCCTGCCCGGCAAGGAGAAGGTGGTCGCCGAGCTCAAGAAGCTCGCCGACAAGGCGGATACCGTCTATCTCGCCACCGACCTTGACCGCGAGGGGGAGGCCATCGCCTGGCACCTGCGCGAGACCATCGGGGGCGACGAGGCGCGCTATCGGCGCGTGGTGTTCAACGAGATCACCAGGAACGCCATCCAGGAGGCGTTCGAGGACCCCGGCCAGCTGAACATGCCGCGGGTCGAGGCCCAGCAGGCCCGCCGCTTCCTCGACCGGGTGGTGGGCTTCATGCTCTCGCCGCTGCTGTGGGCCAAGATCGCCCGTGGCCTGTCCGCGGGCCGGGTGCAGTCGGTGGCCATGCGCCTGATCGTCGAGCGCGAGCGCGAGATCCGCGCCTTCGTCCCCGAGGAATTCTGGGACGTGCACGCCGACCTGAAGCCGGCCGACGACGCCGAGGCCTCGCCGGTGCGCTTCGAGCTCACGCGCCAGGACGGCAAGGCCTTCCGGCCGACCTCCGAGGCCGAGACCCTGGAGCGCATCGCCGCGCTGCGCCAGGCTGCGCTTTCGATCACCTCGCGGGAGGACAAGCCGACCCGCTCGAAGCCCAACGCCCCCTTCATCACCTCCACGCTGCAGCAGGCCGCCAGCGGCCGGCTGGGCTTCTCGGTGAAGAAGACCATGACGCTGGCCCAGCGCCTCTACGAGGCCGGCTACATCACCTACATGCGGACCGACTCCACCAATCTCTCCGGGGAGGCGGTGGCCAGCGTGCGCGACTTCATCGGCGAGGAGTACGGGGCGCGCTACCTGCCCGAGGCACCCAACCGCTATTCCAGCAAGGAAGGCGCCCAGGAGGCCCACGAGGCCATCCGCCCCTCCGAGGTGGCCCGCCGGGCCAGCGACCTGGCCGGCATGGAACGCGATGCCGAACGCCTCTACGAGTTGATCTGGCGCCAGTTCGTGGCCTGCCAGATGACGCCCGCCGAGTACCTCTCCACCACGCTGACGGTGGAAGCCGACGGCTACGAGCTCAAGGCCAGGGGCCGCGTGCTCAAGTTCGACGGCTATACCCGGGTCATGAAGCCCATGGGCCGCAAGGACGAGGACCAGTCCCTGCCGGACCTGGCCGAGGGCACGCCCCTGCACCTCGAGGCCCTGGACCCCCAGCAGCACTTCACCAAGCCGCCGGCCCGCTACACCGAGGCGAGCCTGGTCAAGGAACTGGAGAAGAAGGGCATCGGCCGGCCGTCCACCTACGCCGCCATCATCTCCACCATCCAGGACCGCGGCTACGTCAAGCTGGAGAACCGGCGCTTCTACGCCGAGAAGCTCGGCGACATCGTCACCGAGCGCCTCAAGGAATCCTTCCCCGACCTGATGGACTACTCCTTCACGGCGCGCATGGAGGATAGCCTGGATGAGGTGGCCGAGGGCGAGCGCCGCTGGCGCGAGCTGCTCGATGCCTTCTACGCGGAATTCCGTGAGGAGCTGGCCCAGGCCGAGAGCGAGGAGGGCATGCGGCCCAACCAGCCGGTGCCCACCGACATCGACTGCCCGAGCTGCGGACGCAAGATGCAGATCCGCACCGCCTCCACCGGGGTCTTCCTGGGCTGCTCCGGCTACAACCTGCCACCCAAGGAGCGCTGCAAGACCACCATCGACCTGCTGCCCGGCGACGAGGCGGTGGCGGCCGATGCCGGCGAGGATGCCGAGACCGACGCCCTGCGGGCCAAGCATCGTTGCCCGAAGTGCGGCACCGCCATGGACAGCTACCTGATCGACGAGACCCGCAAGCTGCATATCTGCGGCAACAGCCCGGACTGTGACGGCTACGAGGTCGAGCCGGGCAAGTTCCGCATCAAGGGCTACGACGGCCCGACGATCGAGTGCGACAAGTGCGGCAGCGAGATGCAGCTCAAGTCCGGGCGGTTCGGCAAGTACTTCGGCTGCACCAACGAGGCCTGCAAGAACACCCGCAAGCTGCTGCGCAGCGGCGAGGTGGCGCCGCCCAAGATGGATCCGATCCCGATGCCGGAGCTGGCCTGCCAGAAGGTCGAGGACCACTATGTGCTGCGCGACGGAGCGAGCGGCCTGTTCCTGGCGGCGAGCAAGTTCCCCAAGAACCGCGAGACCCGTCCGCCGCTGGTCGCCGAGCTCAAGGCCCACGCCGAGGAGCTGCCCGAGAAGTATCGCTACCTGCTCGATGCGCCGAGCGAGGATCCCGACGGGCGGCCCGCCCAGATCCGCTTCTCGCGCAAGCTCAAGGAGCAGTTCGTGATGACCGACGACAACGGCAAGGCCACCGGCTGGAAGGCGACCTACGCCGATGGCCGCTGGCAAGTGGAGGACAAGCGCAAGTGACGCCCCGTTCGCGTACCAATCAGCTGCTCTATCAGGCCGAACTGCTGCTGGCGGTGCCGCCCGGCGACGACGAGCACCGCGAGGCCCGGCGCATGGCCGGCGAGGAAGGGGCCCTGGCCCTGCTGGAACTGGCCCTCGAGTCGCTGCTGCGCGAGGTCACCGAGCATGCCGCCCTCGAGCGCCACGACTGGCGCGAGCTGCTCGACCCCGAGGGGACGCCGCTGGCCGAGCTCGAGCGCCTGCGCAGCCTGGCGGCCCGGCCCGAGAGCTGGCTGGCCAGGCTGCTCGGCCGCCTGGAAGCCCTGCACGGAAGCGAGGGCGCGGCACGCCGGGCCAGCGGCGCCGCCCAGGGGCTGATCGCCGTGGGCAGCGCCGCCGCCCTGCACGAGGAGCTCCGCGACTGCCTGGCCGAGGCCAAGCGCGAGATCGCCGCGCTGCGCGAGACCAGCGAGGAGTGGTAGCGGGGCCGGCGGCGGCCAGTGCCGCTGCCCGGCTTCGCCAGGGGGTGAGAGATGCCGCCATAACCGGTACACTCTCGCCCCTTTTCCCCTTACCGGACCCCTCCCTTGATCGCTACCGCCAACGTCACCATGCAGTTCGGGGCCAGGCCCCTGTTCGAGAACGTCTCCATCAAGTTCGGCCGCGGCCACCGTTACGGCCTGATCGGCGCCAACGGCTGCGGCAAGTCCACCTTCATGAAGATCCTCGGCGGCGACCTCGAGCCCTCGGCCGGCCAGGTGATGGTCGAGCCGGGGGCCCGGCTCGGCCGGCTGCGCCAGGACCAGTTCGCCTTCGAGGACGAGCGGGTCATCGACACCGTGATCATGGGCAACCGGGAACTCTGGGAGGTCGCGGCGGAGCGCGAGCGCATCTACTCGCTGCCGGAGATGAGCGAGGCGGACGGCATGGCGGTGGCCGACCTGGAAGTGCGCTTCGCCGAACTCGATGGCTACACGGCCGAGGCCCGGGCCGGCGAGCTGCTGCTGGGGCTGGGCATCCCGCTGGCCCGGCACGGCGGGCCGATGAGCGAGGTATCGCCGGGCTGGAAGCTGCGCGTGCTACTGGCCCAGGCGCTGTTCGCCGACCCCGACGTGATGCTGCTCGACGAGCCCACCAACCACCTGGACATCAATACCATCCGCTGGCTGGAGGGGGTGCTGACGGCGCGCAACAGCACCATGATCATCATTTCCCACGACCGCCACTTCCTCAACAGCGTCTGCACGCACATGGCGGACCTGGACTACGGCGAGATCACGCTGTTCCCCGGCAACTATGACGACTACATGACCGCCGCCACCGCGGCGCGCGAGCGCCAGCACGCCGACAACGCCAAGAAGAAGGCCCAGATCGCCGAGCTGCAGGCCTTCGTCAGCCGCTTCTCGGCCAATGCCTCCAAGGCCAAGCAGGCCACCTCGCGGGCGCGTCAGATCGACAAGATCAAGCTCGAGGACATCAAGCCCTCCAGCCGGGTGAGTCCCTTCATCCGCTTCGAGCAGGGCCGCAAGATCCACCGCAACGCGGTCAACGTCGAGGCGATCACCAAGGGCTACGAGACGGCCGCCCCACTGTTCGAGCGCCTCTCGCTGACCGTCGAGGCCGGCGAGCGCATCGCCATCATCGGTCCCAACGGCATCGGCAAGACCACCTTGCTGAAGACCCTCGGCGGCGAGCTGGCGCCCGACGCCGGCGAGGTCCGCTGGACCGACAGCGCCGAGCTCGGGGTCTTCGCCCAGGATCACGGCGACGACTTCGCCAACGACGCGACCCTGTTCGAATGGATGGCCCAGTGGACCGATGGCGGCGAACAGGTGGTGCGTGGCGCCCTGGGCCGCATGCTGTTTTCCAGCGACGACATCGACAAGTCGGTGAAGGTCATCTCCGGTGGCGAGGCGGGGCGCATGCTGTTCGGCAAGCTGACCCTGACCCGGCCCAACGTGCTGCTGATGGACGAGCCCACCAACCACCTGGACATGGAATCCATCGAGGCCCTCAACCTGGCGCTGGCGAACTATCCGGGCACCCTGATCTTCGTCAGCCATGACCGCGAGTTCGTCGCCTCGCTGGCCACGCGTATCATCGACATGGGCGAGGAGGGCATCAGCGACTTCACCGGCAGCTACGACGACTACCTGAGGAGCCAGGGGCTCTAGCGAACGCGCCTGGCGGAGAGGGATACCTCGGGCGCCTGACGGCGCCATCGTGCTCTATCGAGCGCTCCCACAGGGTTGGGAGATGCCTCGGGCGCCTCACCCCGGCGTCAGCGGCGGTCGTTCCAGTGGCGCTGCATCTCGAGGAAGGTCAGCGATGCCGACCAGGTGATCAGCATGAAGCCGGTCAGCGATTCGGTGCCCATCAGGAAGCGCAGCGGCCCCACCGGGTACACGTCCCCGTAGCCCAGGGTGGTGTAGGTGATGGCCGAGAGGTAGATGTAGTCGAGGCCATTGACGATCGTGGTCCCGGCGATGCTGGCCGAGGTGGTCGCCTCCAGCCACCAGGCCGTCAGGCCGAACAGCCAGATCTCCACCACATGGGCGCCGAGCAGGCCGAACATCAGGCCCAGGAAGCGCCGCCGCCGGGTCGGGGAGGTCCGCCGCATCAGGCCGCTGAGCACGCTCGACACCTCGTAGTGCAGCAGAACGCAGATCATCACCACGATGACGGTGGCAGCCACCGCGGTCAGGTGACTGATATCGAGCAGGGCATCGGTCAAGGGCGCCTCCTTGGCGGTGGAATCGGGACGGGGGCGGCCGGCTTCCGTGGCCTCTCTCGGCTAGGGTATCAGCAGCAGTCCCGATCGGGCACGGCGAGGGGCTGCCGGGCGCGCTCGGCGTCATCGGGGTCGCGGATGTGCGGGCCAAACGGGCCGGCGGCCGGGAGGAGCGCGAATGCTTCATGGCCCTCGCCGAGGGCCAGGATGCCGAGGTCCGTCGACTGTCCCGGGACATGCAGCGCCTCGAGGACTACTGAGCAGGCGACGCCCGGCGCCGGGCTGGCTAGGCTGGGGACAGGTTCTGTCCATTCGCCCCGCTGCCAGGAGTGCCCATGCGCCAGTTCTCGCCCCCTTTTCCGTCACCGACCCCCGCGACCCTGCTGCCCAACCTCGCCACACTCATCGACAGCCCGCCCACCGACGATGAGGTGCTCGAGGCCCATGTCCTCCTCGACGACGCCCTCCGGGCCCGGGCCAGCGATGTCCACCTGGATCCCTTCGAGGGAGGGCTGCGCCTGCGCCTGCGTATCGACGGCCGTGTCGTCGATGCGGCCACCGTCGAGACTGGCCTTGGCCAGCGACTCATCAACCAGCTCAAGGTTCTCGCGGGGCTCAATCCGGTGCCGTCGTTGTCCACCGCCGAGAGCAGTTTCGGCTGGACATCGAGCGGGGAGGGCGGGGTCGCCGCCGAGGAGCGGTTCCTGCGGGTCACGGCGGTGAAGTGCGTGGCCGGCGAGAAGCTGGCGGTGCGCTTCCTGTCACCGCCTCCCGCCTTCACCGACCCCGCGGCCCTGGGCCTTGGCGAGCACGGGGTGCAGGGGCTGAGGCGCTGGCTGGATGCCACGGGCGGCATGCTGCTGGTCGCCGGGCCCACCGGTGCCGGCAAGACCACGACCCTCTACACCCTCCTCGAGCAGCTGCGCCTCACCGACAGCCAGGTGGTCACGCTGGAAGACCCGGTCGAGTACGAGCTGGCGGGCATCAATCAGGTACAGGTCGACCCGGACCACGGACACGATTTCGCCTCGGGCACCCGCTCCATGCTGCGCCTGGATCCCGACTATGTGCTGATCGGCGAGCTGCGCGATCCGGGGTCCGCCCAGGCGGCGGTCAGTGTCGCCAATGGCGGCCGCTCGCTGATGGCCACCCTGCATAGCCGCGATGCCGTGGGCGTGGTGTCCACGTTGCGCCAGCTGGGGCTCGACGATGCCGAGATCGGGGCCAGTCTCGGCCTGGTGATCGCCCAGCGGCTGGTGCGCCGGCTGTGTACGGCCTGCCGCCGGCTGGAGGCCGTGGAGCCCGAGGATGCCGACTGGCTCTCGGCGGTGGGGGCGCCGGTGCCTCGGCGCGCCTGGTCGGCGGTGGGCTGTGAACGCTGCCAGGGTCTGGGCTATCACGGCCGCACCGGGGTCTTCGAGGTCTGGCAGCCGTCCGGCGACGACCATGGCCGCTTGTTGCGTCACGCCGACGAGACCGAGCTGCGCCGCGGCCTGGTCGAGCGGGGCGTGCCCCTGATGCTGGACGACGGCCTGGCCAAGGCGGAGCGTGGCGTCACGACCCTGCGCGAGGTGTTGCGAATGGGCGCCATCCTGGCGGCCTGACCCGGCGCATCTCGTCCGGCCCCGGCCGGACGAATCACGCGCTGCCCCGGGCCCAGCGTTCGAAGGGGAGGTGTCGGGACTGTCGGTGAATGGAGACGCTGGCGGAGGTTGCGGCATGGCGGTGTCGGTTCTGAGCGACGGTGACATGCGCTCGGGATGGCTCCCGGCCGGGGTGTCTGCCGCCCCAGGGCAAGATGCATCCAACGTCCCCTGACAGGGACAGCGGAATACGCTATAAAGGCGCTCATGTTTCCCTGTCACGATGCTTCCATGACGAAGAAGGTGGAGATGCCGGTTCTTTCCCGTCGCCGATTCGGCCTGCTGGCCCTGAGTGCCTCCCTCTGGCCATGGGCGACCGCCCAGGCCAGTCCGGCCTTGATGAACGATCTGCTGGCGCAGGCCACGTCGCCGCGGTATCCCGACGAACTCTGGGTGCTGGTCGACGACCGCGAGGCGTCGCTCAGCCTCTACCGCGGCGAGGCGCGGCTGGAGCACTATGCGCCGATCTCGCTGGGGCGCGGTGGCGCCAAGCCCCAGCGGGTGCGCGGCGACCGGGCCACGCCCCTGGGCGAGTTCCGGGTAAACCGGTTCAACCGTCACAGCAAGTTCCACATCTTCGTCGGCCTGGACTATCCCACGCCGACCCATGCCCGGCTGGCGTTGGCGTCGGGGCTCTACAGCCAGCAGGACTATGACGACTATTTCTCGTACTACCGTCGCCACGGTTCGCCTCCCCAGGACACGGTGCTGGGCGGCTACATCGGCATCCACGGGGTCGGCGTCGGCGATCCCGAGATCCACCGTCGCTTCCACTGGACCGATGGCTGCGTGGCCGTCACCGATGGCCAGGTGGAGCGACTGTCGTCGATCATCGACATTGGCACGCGAGTCGTGATCCGCTAGGCTTTACATGCGCTAGGGACGTTCTAGTCAGTAGACAAGCGTTGTGTCTTGCTATAGAACAGCGTTTGACTCCCGTGACACGCAGCAGACATTGCTGCAGGAAGACCTGCCTTTGCAGGAAGCCTGTTCTGCAGGCATCACCAACGCAGTACCAAGGAAGACCCAAGGAGAACACCATGACTATGAAGACCACTCTGAAGCTGACTGCCGCTGCTGCCTCTCTCGCCGTTCTGGCCGGCTGTGCCTCTTCCAGCGCCCTGGAAGAAGTTCGCATGACTGCCGAGTCCGCTCAGGCCGACGCCGCCGAAGCTCGCAGCATCGCCACCCAGGCACAGAACACCGCCAACCAGGCACAGCGTGACGCTCAGGCCGCTCTGCAGATGTCCCAGCAGAACCGTGAAGAGATGAACCGCATGTTCGAGAGTTCCATGCGCAAGTAAGCCCGGATCACCACGCCAGGCACGCTGCCTGGCGATGTGGTATCAGAGACCACCCCTCCTGCGAGGGGTGGTTTTTTATATTGCATCGCACACCAGCGGAAGCTGGGCAGTCCTGTGGGAGCGCTCGTAGAGCGCGATGGCGCCGCGAGGCGCCTGAGGCATCTTCCACCGCCGCTGCGCGGCGGATCGCGCAGCGCGCTGCGCTCCCACGAAGAGCCTCAACACCTGCCATCTTCTGTGGGAGCGCCGGTGCCGTCAGCCCTGCGGCGGCAGCTGTTCGTACAGGCTCGGCCGGGCGGCGATCAGCTCCAGGCGGTCATACAGGGTTTCCGGGGCCGGGGCCGGTTCGGCGGGCTCGGGGGAGGACTCCAGCGCCACCGGCATGCCGCCGGGGATCTCCACCACCTCGCGCAGCCGCGAGTAGTCGACCGGGTATTCGAGCCCCTCGATGCTGGAATCGACCTGGCCCAGCGCCTTGGTGACGCGCTGGATGCTGGTACCCTGTTTCTCGTCCAGGTAGGGGTAGGCCTGGACATAGAGGGTGCCGTCGGACCAGCCCAGCTTGAAGCTCTCGTTGATCAGCCGCACCTGGGTGCCCACCGCGATCTGGTCGAACAGGTGCTCCACATCCTGCGGGAGCATCCGCACGCAACCGTGGGAGACGCGCATGCCGACACCCTCCGGCTTGTTGGTGCCGTGGATCAGGTAGCCGGGAATGCCCAGGCGCATCTTGCGGGTGCCCAGCGGGTTGTCCGGGCCGGCAGGCACCACGCCGGGCAGCGGATCGCCGGCCTCGGCGTGTTCGCGGCGGATGGATTCCGGCGGGTACCAGGCCGGGTTCTCGACCTTCTCGGTGATGGTGGTATTGCCCAGCGGCGTCTCCCAGTCCTGGCGGCCCACCCCGAGAGGGTAGGTCTGGACGATGCGCGGCTCGCCTTCCTCGGCCGGGGGATAGTAGTAGAGGCGCATCTCGGCGACATTGATCACGATGCCGGTACGCGGCGCGTCGGGCAGGATGAACTGGCCGGGAATCGTCACCTCGGTGCCTTCGCCGGGATACCAGACGCTGACGTCCGGGTTGGCGCGCACCATGGCCCGGTAGCCGATACCGTGCTCATGGCCGATATCGATCAGGGTGTCCTCCTTGTCGGCCTCGACGGTGTAGACCTCGCCGACGAGGTCGCCCTCCTCGGGCAGCAGATAGTAGCCGCGAGGCAGGTCCTCGTTGGCCTGCAGCGGGGCGGCGAGGACGGTGCTTAGCCCGAGCAGCAGGGTGGTGCGGGCCAGGGCGCCGCGTAAAGAGGGTGCGGTCATGGTGGTCATGGTCTCGGATCGGGTTTGTCATCGGGGCCGACCCCATCCGTGGGGATCGGCATTGGCGTTAGAGTGCCCCAGCCGGTGTCGGTTCGCCAGTAGGACGCTCAGTGAAAGCGAGGGGAGGAGTGAGAGGGAGGCCGTGAGGTGGCTTTCACCTCCCCCCCTTTCTCCTTGCCCCTCACCCCTGGGTCATGCCGCTTCGGCCTTGCGGTTGAGGGCATCGAGCAGCTGCTCCACGACGGCGAAGCGGGCCGCCTCGTCGGCCATGTCGGCCTCGAAGCGCAGGGTGTCGGCGCCCTCCAGGCGATAGCGCTGCGGTTCCCGCTGGATCAGCTCGACCAGGATCAACGGGTCGACCCGGGTATGGCCGGCGAAGATCACCCGGCCCCGCTCGGGGCCGGCCTCGAGGCGCGCGATGCCCAGGCGCTCGGCGCGCTGGCGCAACCGGGTCTGGCGCAGCAGGGTCTTCACCGGCGCCGGCAGCAGGCCGAAGCGATCGATCATCTCCACCTGGAGCTCCTTGAGCTCGGCCTCGCTCTCGGCGCTGGCGATGCGCTTGTACATCACCAGGCGCTGCTGGACATCATGCAGGTAGTCGTCGGGGATCAGCGCCGGCAGGTTGAGGCCGATCTCCACGCCCTGGTCCAGGGGCGCCTCGATGTTGGGCGTCTTGCCCTCGCGGATCGCCTTCACGGCGCGGTCGAGCATCTGCATGTAGAGGCTGTAGCCGATCGCCTCCATCTGGCCGCTCTGCTCGTCGCCGAGCAGCTCGCCGGCGCCGCGGATCTCCATGTCGTGGCTGGCCAGGGTGAAGCCGGCGCCGAGGTCCTCGGCCTGGCCGATGGCCTCCAGGCGCTTGACGGCGTCCCGGGTCATCGCCCGCGGGGGCGGGGCCAGCAGGTAGGCATAGGCCTGGTGGTGGCTGCGGCCCACCCGGCCGCGCAGCTGGTGGAGCTGGGCGAGGCCGAACTTGTCGGCGCGCTCGATGATGATGGTGTTGGCGCTCGGCACGTCGATGCCGGTCTCGATGATGGTCGAGCAGACCAGCACGTTGAAGCGCTTGTGGTAGAAGTCGGACATCACCCGCTCCAGGGAGCGTTCCGGCAGCTGGCCGTGGGCCACGGCCACCCGGGCCTCGGGCACCAGGCCGCGCACCGTCTCGGCGGCGGTCTCGATGGTCTTGACCTCGTTGTGCAGGAAGTAGACCTGGCCGCCGCGCAGGATCTCGCGCAGCAGCGCCTCCTTGATCACCGCCTCGTCGCGCTGCTGGACGAAGGTCTTCACCGACAGCCGGCGGGCCGGCGGGGTGGCGATGATCGACAGGTCGCGGATCCCGCTCATGGCCATGTTCAGGGTGCGCGGGATCGGCGTGGCGGTCAGCGTCAGGATGTCCACCTCGGCGCGCAGGCTCTTCAGGCGCTCCTTCTGGGCGACCCCGAAGCGGTGTTCCTCGTCGATGATCAGCAGGCCCATGTTGGGGAAGCGCATCGACTTGGAGAGCAGCTTGTGGGTGCCGATGACGATGTCGGCCTGGCCCGCCTCGATGCGCTTCAAGGCGGCGCTCTGGCCCTGGCCGGCGGTGAAGCGCGAGATCAGCTCGATGTTCACCGCGGTGTCGGCGAAGCGGTCGCGGAAGTTCTCGTAGTGCTGACGGGCCAGCAGGGTGGTGGGCACCAGGACCACCACCTGGCGGTCCGAGTGCACGGCGAGGAAGGCCGCCCGCATGGCCACCTCGGTCTTGCCGAAGCCGACGTCGCCGCACACCACCCGGTCCATGGGGCGGGGCGCGGTCATGTCGCCCAGCACCGCCTGGATGGCCGCGCGCTGGTCGGGGGTCTCCTCGAAGGGGAAGCTGCCGGCGAAGCGGGCGTACTCGGCGTCGGGCGGCGCGCAGGCGAAGCCCTCCCGGGCCTCGCGGCGGGCATAGACGTCGAGCAGTTCGGCGGCGGTGTCGCGGATCTTCTCCGCGGCCTTGCGCTTGGCCTTCTCCCACTGCTCGGAGCCCAGCCGGTGCAGCGGCGCCAGTTCCTCGTCGGCGCCGGCATAGCGCGAGATCAGGTGCAGGCTGTCCACCGGCACGTAGAGCTTGGCGCCGTCGGCGTATTCCAGCGACACGAACTCGGCGGCCTGGCCGCCGGCCTCGAGGGTCTCGAGGCCCCGGTAGCGCCCGACGCCGTGGGCCTGGTGGACGACCGGCGCGCCGGGCTTGAGCTCGGAGAGGTGGCGGACGGCCAGCTCGCTGTCGTCGGTGGCCTTCTCGCGGCGACGGCTCTGGCGCACCACCTCGCCGAACAGCTCGGTCTCGCTGATCACCGCCAGGTTCGGCGATTCCAGCCACAACCCGGCCTCGATGGCGCCCTCGGTGATGGCGGTGCGCTCGCCGGCGGCGAGGAAGGCGGCGAAGTCATCGACATGGGGCAGGGCGAGCCCCAGGGGTGCCAGCGTCTCCTCGAGGGCCTCGCGTCGGCCGCGTGACTCGGCGACGAACAGGACCCGGGTCTCGGGCCGCGCGTCGAGGAAGGCCGTCAGGGCGGCCAGGGGCTGCTTGCCGCGGGCGTTGACCGTGACCTCGGGGGGCGTCCGGGCGGCCGGCACCCGGGCATGGCGATGGGTCGGGTCGTCGGTGAGCTCGACCCGTGGGTGGCGCTTGATGGCGCCGAAGGCCTCGGCCACCGGCACGAAGGCCCGGTGGGGCGGCAGCAGCGGTCGGGTGGGGTCGACGCCGAGGTTCTCGTAGCGACTCTCGATGGCCGCCCAGTGGTGTTCGGCGGCCGCGAAGGTGCCCGGCAGCAGGGCGACCCGGGTCCCCTCGGCGAGGTGCTCGAACAGCGTGGCCGTCTCGTCGAAGAACAGCGGCAGGTACTGCTCGAGCCCGGGGGAGGGGATGCCCTTGAGGGCATCGACATACAGCGGACACTGGCGGGGGTCGACGTCGAACAGCGTCTCGAAGCCCTCCCGGAAGCAGGCCACGGCCGAGCGCGACAGCGAGTACTCGTGGGCGGGCAGCAGCTCGACGCCCGCCACCTTGTCCTGGCTGCGCTGGGTGTCCGGGTCGAAATGGCGCAGGGTGTCGATCTCGTCGTCGAACAGGTCGATGCGCAGGGGCGACTCGCTGCCCATGGGGAAGAGATCGATCAGCGCGCCGCGCAGGGCGTACTCGCCGGGCTCGAAGACCGTCTCCACGGCCCGGTAGCCGGCCCGCGACAGGCTCTCCCGGAACTTCTCCCGGTCCAGGGTCATGCCCACCTCGAGGGTCATCACCCGGCCGGCGATGTAGTCCACCGGCGGCAGGCGCTGCATCAGCGTATTGATCGCCACCAGCACGATGCCGTGCTCGCCGTCCTGGAGGCGGCGCAGGGTGCGCAACCGGGCCGAGACGATGTCCTGGTGCGGCGAGAAGCTGTCGTAGGGCAGGGTCTCCCAGTCGGGGAAGGGCAGCACCGGCAGGCGCGAGTAGAAGCCCAGCTCGCCCTCCAGGCGCTGGGCCTGGGCGGTGTCGGCGGTCACCACCAGCAGCGGCGCGTCCTCGGCCAGGTGGGCCAGGGACAAGGCCGTGGCGCTGCCGGGAGGCGTCTGCCAGTAGAGAGTGTCGCGCAGTCCCCGGGGACGCGCGGGATCGAGAGGCGAGAAAGTCGGCATGGCGTCGCTTGCACGTGTCGAATGGATGACTGGGCGCATCATACCAGCCCGACACCCTCGTGTAGTGAAGCCCCGTACTGTCGCAATCAGCCTCGTCGCGCGGGGCTGATCCGTCGACAGACTCGCAGGACCCCCTCTTCGACCTGTCCCCGGCGCCCCTCGTCATGCTCAATGGAGGTTGTCCAATCGTGTAGTGAGCGGCGGATTCCTGTAAAACCCCTACAGCGCCTGCGACCATCCCGTGATTGCCCTGGCGAACGGGGGGCCGGATAATACGATCGTTTTCCAATTCCCATAGAGAGGCCTCCCGTGAGTCAGCAACCCCTCGATACCGTCTTCCAGGAATGGCACGACAACCAGGCGATCGCCGAGCAGATGATCCCGCTGATCGGCAGCCTCTATCGTCACCACAACGTCGTGACCACCCTGTATGGTCGCTCGCTGTTCAACCGCAGCGTCATCCGGATCCTCAAGGACCATCGCTACGTTCGCAAGATCGAGGGGACCGAGCTCTCCGTCAAGGACACCTTCCCGCTCGTCAAGGCCATGTCCGAGCTCAACCTGGGCCCGGCCCACGTGGACGTCGGCAAGCTGGGCGTGGCCTACAAGAAGCGCGGCGGCGGCGACGCCGTGGCCTTTCTGCGCGAGGAGCTGGCCGAGATCGTCGACGCCCACGACCCGGATGCCGGCAACGGTGAGCCCAAGGACGTGGTGCTCTACGGCTTCGGCCGCATCGGCCGCATCCTGGCCCGAGTGCTGGTCGAGAAGGCCGGCGGCGGCAACCTGCTGCGCCTGCGCGCCATCGTGGTGCGCGGCCGCGGCGACATCGCCAAGGACCTGGAGAAGCGCGCCAGCCTGCTGCGTCGCGACAGCGTCCATGGGCCCTTCGAGGGCACCATCAGCGTCGATGCCGAGGCCCGCACCCTGACCGCCAACGGCAACGTCATCAAGGTGATCTACGCCGACTCGCCGGCCGAGATCGACTACACCGCCTACGGCATCGACCACGCCGTGGTGGTCGACAACACCGGCATCTGGCGCGACGAGGACGGCCTCGGTCAGCACCTCGCCTGCAAGGGCGTGGCCAAGGCGCTGCTGACCGCGCCGGGCAAGGGCGACGTCAAGAACATCGTCTACGGCATCAACCACCAGGACATCACCGCCGAGGATCGCATCATCTCCGCGGCGTCCTGTACCACCAATGCCATCGTGCCGGCGCTCAAGGTGCTCAACGACGAGTACGGCATCGCCCACGGCCACGTCGAGACGGTGCACTCCTACACCAACGACCAGAACCTGATCGACAACTACCACAAGGGTGACCGTCGCGGCCGCAGTGCGCCGCTGAACATGGTGCTGACCGAGACCGGGGCGGCCAAGGCCGTGGCCAAGGCGCTGCCGGAGCTGGGCGGCAAGCTGACCGGCAACGCCATCCGCGTGCCGACCCCCAACGTCTCCATGGCCATCCTCAACCTGACCCTGGAGCGGGAGACCGACGTCGAGTCCCTCAACGACTACCTGCGCCGGATGTCCGTCGACTCCCAGTACCAGAAGCAGATCGACTACGTCGACTCGCCGGAAGTGGTCTCCACCGACTTCGTGGGCAACCGCCATGCCGGCATCGTCGATGCCCAGGCGACCATCGCCAACGGCAAGCACGCCGTCCTCTATGTCTGGTACGACAACGAGTTCGGCTACAGCTGCCAGGTCATCCGTATCCTGCAGCACATCTCCAACGTCAGCTTCCTGAAGCTGCCGCGCACCCAGGGCTGATCCCCGGCCGCCCCCGCCGCCCGGCGGGGGCGCCTCTTCCTCGTCCCGGCCCCAAGCTCGCCTTTCTCAACGCTTTTTTCACCCTCTGCGACACTTCGCCCCTTGTCGCGGTGACCCCTTTGCGACCTTATGGCAGGTGGTCATCGCATTGGCTTCTCTTTATAATACCGAAGATTTTTCGGGGTGGTTCGAGCTCGCCTCGGGCCCGACTGGTAACATTCTGACAAGCAATAGAATTCTAATCCATTCGCACCCCTTTCCTTCGTATATCCGATCCATCAACTGGGCGAGACTATGATCGAAGTCAAGAAAGGCCTGGATCTCCCCATCACGGGAGCCCCGGAGCAGCGCATCGAGGATGCGCGCCCGGTGCGCCACGTGGCCGTCCTGGGTACCGACTATATCGGCATGAAGCCGACCATGGAGGTCCGGGAAGGGGACAAGGTCAAGCTGGGCCAGCTGCTCTTCACCGACAAGAAGATCGACGGCGTGCGTTTCACCGCGCCGGCCGCCGGCGAGGTCGTCGCGATTCACCGCGGCGAGAAGCGCAAGCTGCTGTCGGTGGTGATCAAGGTCGACGAGACCGAGGACGCCCTGGAGTTCACCGCCCACGGCCGTGACAAGCTGGAAACCCTGGAGCGCCAGACCGTGGTCGATCAGCTGGTCGAATCCGGGCTGTGGACGGCGCTGCGTACCCGTCCCTACTCGCGCACCCCCGCCATCGATGGAACGCCGGAGAACATCTTTGTCACCGCCATCGATACCCACCCGCTGGCCGCCGATCCCGCCGGGATCATCAACGAGCAGCCCGAGGCCTTCGAGGATGGCCTCAAGGTGCTCGCCAGGCTAACCGAGGGCAAGGTCTTCCTGTGTAGCGCCCCCGACACCCGGTTGCCCGGCGGCGACGTCAAGGGCGTGCAGGTCGAGACCTTCGCCGGCCCGCACCCGGCCGGCCTGGTCGGCACCCATATCCACCACCTCTCGCCCGTGGCCCTGCACAAGCGGGTCTGGCACATCGGCTACCAGGACGTCATCGCCTTCGGCAAGCTGTTCGCCCAGGGCCAGCTCGACGTCAGCCGGGTCGTGGCCGTCGGCGGCCCGCGCGCCGAGACGCCGCGCCTGCTGCGGACCCGCCTCGGGGCCAGCACCGAGGAGCTGCTGGCCGGCGAGGTCATCGAGCCCGAGGAGACCCGGGTGATCTCCGGGTCGGTGTTCTCCGGGTTCACCGCCGAGGGCAGCCTGCGTTACGTGGGCCGCTTCCACAGCCAGCTCAGCCTGCTCGAGGAAGGCAACAAGCGGATCTTCATGGGCTGGATGTCGCTCGGTTCCAACCGTCACTCGGTGCTCGGCATCTACCTCTCGAAACTCAAGGGCCTGCGCAACTATGCGCCGACCACGTCCACCAACGGCTCCGAGCGGGCCATGGTGCCGGTGGGAACCTACGAGGAGGTGATGCCGCTGGACATCCTGCCCACCCAGCTGCTGCGCTCGCTGATCGTCGGCGACATCGAGGCGGCGATGCAGCTCGGCTGTCTGGAGCTGGATGAGGAGGACCTGGCGCTGTGCACCTACGTGTGTCCCGGCAAGTACGAATACGGTCCCATCCTGCGTGACAACCTCACCATGATCGAGAAAGAGGCCTGATGATGGGTATCCGACAGACACTCGACAATCTCGAGCCGCACTTTCACAAGGGCGGCAAGTACGAGAAGTTCTACCCGCTCTATGAAGCGGTCGACACCATCTTCTACACCCCGCCGAGCGTGGCCAAGACCACCGCCCACGTGCGCGATGGCATCGACCTCAAGCGGATCATGATCACGGTCTGGCTGTGCACCTTCCCGGCCATGTTCTTCGGCATGTGGAACGCCGGCTGGCAGGCCAACCTGGCCATCGCCGACGGCTTCAGTGCCATGGGCGGCTGGCGCGAGGCCATCGTCATGACGCTCGCCGGCGGCCACGATCCGGGCAGCGTCTGGGCGAACTTCGTGCTCGGCGCCACCTACTTCCTGCCCATCTATCTGGTGACCTTCGTGGTGGGCGGCTTCTGGGAGGTGCTGTTCGCCATCAAGCGCGGCCACGAGGTCAACGAGGGCTTCTTCGTCACCTCCGTGCTCTATGCCCTGATCCTCCCGGCCACCATCCCGCTGTGGCAGGTGGCGCTGGGCATCACCTTCGGCGTGGTGATCGGCAAGGAGATCTTCGGCGGTACCGGCAAGAACTTCCTCAACCCGGCGCTGACCGGCCGTGCCTTCCTGTACTTCGCCTACCCCGCGCAGATCTCCGGTGACGCGGTGTGGGTGGCCGCGGACGGCTTCACCGGCGCCACGCCGCTGTCCACAGCCTTCCAGAGCGGGATGAGCGTGCTGAGCGAGCAGTACAGCTGGTGGGACGCCTTCCTCGGCTTCATCCCGGGCTCGGTGGGCGAGACCTCGACGCTGGCGATCCTGATCGGCGCCGTGGTGCTGCTGTGGACCAAGATCGCCTCCTGGCGCATCATGCTGGGCACCTTCCTGGGCATGGTGGCGACCAGCGCGCTGTTCAACCTGGTCGGCTCCGACACCAACCCGATGTTCGCCATGTCCTGGTACTGGCACCTGGTGGTGGGCGGCTTCGCCTTCGGCATGGTGTTCATGGCCACCGATCCGGTGTCCGCCTCCATGACCAACCCCGGCCGGCTGATCTTCGGCATCCTGATCGGCGTCATGACCGTGCTGATCCGCGTGGTCAACCCGGCGTTCCCGGAAGGCATCATGCTGGCGATCCTGTTCGCCAACCTGTTCGCCCCGCTGATCGACCACTTCTTTGTTCAGGCCAACATCAAGCGTCGGATGCAGCGTACCGGCGTGCCGGCCGAGGAGACCGCCTGATGGCACAGAGCAACAACTCCATCAAGAAGATCCTGACGGTGGCCTTCGCACTTTGCATCGTGTGTTCGGTCATCGTCTCCACCGCCGCGGTCGGCCTGCGCGCCAAGCAGCAGCTCAACCAGGAGCTGGATCGCAAGTCGAACATCCTCAGCGTGGCCAACCTCTACGAGTCGGGCATGGATGTCGAGGCCGCGTTCGAGTCCCAAGTCACCCCGCGGGTGGTCGACCTGCGCACCGGCGAGTACTCCGACGAGATCGATCCGTCCACCTACGACAACTTCCAGGCGGCCCGGGATCCGGCGTCCTCGCGCACCCTGTCGGGCGATCGTGATATCGCCGGCCTCTCTCGCCAGGAGCACTACAGCACCGTCTACCTGGTGGGCGACCTGGAGGATCCCGAGCAGATCATCCTGCCGATCCGCGGCCAGGGCCTGTGGGGGCTGATGCGCGGTTACATCTCGCTGGAGGGTGACGGCAACACCTTCGTCGGGATCACCTACTACGATCACAGCGAAACGCCGGGGCTGGGGGCCGAGGTCAACAACCCGCGCTGGAAGGCGCAGTGGGAGGGCAAGCAGATCTTCGCCGACGGCGACGACGTCCAGCCGGACATCGCCCTGGTCAAGGGCGGCGCCAGCGGCGAGACCGAGGTCGACGCCCTGTCCGGTGCCACCCTGACCAGCAAGGGGGTGACCAACATGCTGCAGTTCTGGCTCAGCCCCGAGGGCTTCGGCGAGTACCTCGCCCGGTTCCGCAGCGGCGTCGCCCCGGACGAGGTACAGGGCGCTGCCACCGACCTCGACGACACTGAAGGAGCCTGATCATGTCTGCCGCAACCCCCAAGGGCGTCCTGACGACGCCGATCTTCAAGAACAACCCCATCGCGCTGCAGATCCTGGGGATCTGCTCCGCGCTGGCGGTGACCACCAGCATGAGCGTGTCGCTGGTGATGTCGCTGGCGGTGATCTTCGTCACGGCCTTCTCGAACCTGTTCGTGTCGCTGATTCGCCACCACATCCCGTCCTCGATCCGCATCATCGTGCAGATGACCATCATCGCCTCCCTGGTGATCGTGGTGGACCAGATCCTCAAGGCCTATGCCTACGAGATGTCCAAGCAGCTGTCGGTGTTCGTCGGCCTGATCATCACCAACTGCATCGTGATGGGGCGCGCCGAGGGCTTCGCCATGACGAACCCTCCCGGGCTCGCCTTCCTGGACGGCGTCGGCAACGGCCTGGGCTACGGCTTCATCCTGATGGTCGTGGGCTTCGTGCGCGAGCTGCTGGGCGCCGGCTCGGTGTTCGGGTTCACCGTGCTCACTCCGGTGCAGGATGGCGGCTGGTACGTGCCCAACGGCCTGCTGCTGCTGCCGCCGTCCGCGTTCTTCATCATCGGCCTGATCATCTGGGTGCTGCGTAGCGTCAACCCGGAGCAGATCGAGGAGAACGAGTTCAAGATGAAGGAAAACACCCAGCCGAAGGAGGCCGTGTAACATGGAACACTATCTGAGCCTGTTCGTCGCCTCGGTCTTCGTCGAGAACATGGCCCTGGCGTTCTTCCTGGGGATGTGCACCTTCCTGGCCGTGTCCAAGAAGGTTGCCTCGGCGTTCGGCCTGGGCATCGCCGTCATCGTGGTGCTGACCATCACCGTGCCGGTGAACAACCTGATCCTGGAATTCCTCCTCGCCGAAGGGGCCTTGACCTGGACGGGCATTCCCGGCGCCGAGAACATCGACCTGTCGTTCCTCGGCTACCTGAGCTACATCGGCGTCATCGCCGCCATCGTGCAGATCCTGGAGATGTTCCTCGACAAGTACGTGCCGGCGCTCTACAACGCCCTGGGCGTCTTCCTGCCGCTGATCACGGTGAACTGCGCGATCCTCGGCGCGACCCTGTTCATGGCCGAGCGCAGCTACCACTTCGGCGAATCCGTGGTCTACGGCTTCGGCGCCGGCGTGGGCTGGGCCCTGGCCATCACCGCCCTGGCCGGCATCCGCGAGAAGCTCAAGTACAGTGACGTGCCCGGCTCCCTGCAGGGCCTCGGCATCACCTTCATCACGGTGGGCCTGATGTCGCTGGGCTTCATGTCCTTCTCCGGCATCCAGCTCTGAGACGGCTTCCCGGCGGCGCCGCGCCGCCGGTGACCAGGCAACGCTAGCAATAGGAAACCGACATGGTTGATACAACAGTCATCTTGCTCGGTGTGGTCATGTTCACCGTGATCATCATCGGTCTGACGGCGGTGATCCTGGCCGCCCGCAGCAGGCTCGTCAGCACCGGGGACGTGACCATCGAGGTCAACGACGACCCCGAGCACACCCTGACCACCCAGGCCGGCGGCAAGCTGCTCAACACCCTGGCCGCCAACGGCATCTTCCTGTCCTCCGCCTGCGGCGGCGGCGGCTCCTGCGCCCAGTGCAAGTGCCGCGTGGAGGAGGGTGGCGGCGCCATCCTGCCCACCGAGGAATCGCACTTCACCCTGCGCGAGAAGAAGGAAGGCTGGCGCCTGTCCTGCCAGGTGCCGGTCAAGCAGGACATGAAGATCGAGGTCCCCGAGGAGGTCTTCGGCGTCCAGAAGTGGGAATGCGAGGTCATCGAGAACCCCAACGTCGCCACCTTCATCAAGGAGCTCAACCTGCGCCTGCCCGAGGGCGAGGAAGTGGCCTTCCGCGCCGGCGGCTACGTGCAGCTGGTGGCGCCGCCCTACGATATCAAGTTCTCCGACTTCGACATCGAGGAGGAGTACCGGGGCGACTGGGAGAAGTTCGGCCTGTTCGACGTCTCCCACAAGAACACCGAGGAAGTCATCCGCGCCTATTCCATGGCGAACTACCCGGAAGAGAAGGGCATCCTCAAGTTCAACATCCGTATCGCCACCCCGCCGCCCAACACCAGCCATCCGCCCGGCCTGATGTCCACCTATGTCTTCAACCTGAAGCCGGGTGACAAGGTCACGGTGATGGGGCCCTTCGGCGAGTTCTTCGCCAAGGACACCGATGCCGAGATGGTGTTCGTCGGCGGGGGCGCCGGCATGGCGCCGATGCGCAGCCACATCTTCGACCAGCTCAAGCGCCTCGACACCAAGCGCAAGATCAGCTTCTGGTACGGTGCGCGCTCCTGGCGCGAGACCTTCTACAACGAGGAGTACGACAAGCTGGCCGAGGAGCACGACAACTTCGAGTGGCACCTGGCGCTGTCCGATCCGCAGCCCGAGGACAACTGGGAGGGCCCCACCGGCTTCATCCACAACGTCCTCTACGAGAACTACCTCAAGGACCATCCGGCCCCCGAGGACTGCGAGTACTACATGTGCGGGCCGCCCATGATGAACGCCTCCGTGATCAAGCTGCTGCTGGATCTCGGCGTCGAGCCGGAGAACATCATGCTCGACGACTTCGGCGGCTGATCGGCCCCGGCGACCTGCAGGGCTGGCCCACGGGCCAGCCCTGCTTGGTTCCGCCGCCCGATATGCCGCCTTTGGGGCGTCATATCAGGCGACGGTACCTTGGGGAGCAGGACGGCAACCGCCGTTGTCCCAAGGATGGCACCTTCTCAGCGATAGCGACGGAGCATTCCAATGAGCACCTTTCTCGTGGTACTGGCCTTCATGCTGGTCATCATGGCCGCCATGGCGATCGGCGTCATCCTCGGTCAGAAGCCCATCGCCGGCAGCTGCGGCGGCCTCAACAAGCTCGGCCTCAAGGAAGGCTGCGAGGTCTGCGGCGGCAAGGATGAGGTGTGCGAAGAAGAGAACCGCAAGCGCAGCGGTGGGGCGCGGCGCCGCAGCGACGAGAGCCGGGGGGCCGACCTGGGGTACGACGCCACCAAGCGCTGAGGCGAAGTTCGAGGTGTCAGGGACGAGCTTCGAGGTGGCGGGAGAGCCGCTTGCCGCGCGATGAGAGGTGTCGCGCCTGACGCCTCGCTCCTTGCCCCCAGCTTGTCCTCGTATCCATGGCTAACGGGAGATGGCAGGATTCATGGCAGTCCACAATTACGACGTGGTGGTGATCGGCACCGGCCCGGCCGGCGAGAGCGCCGCCATCAACGCCGCCAAGCATGGCAAGCGCGTGGCGGTGGTCGAGAAGCAGCCCATGGTGGGTGGCAACTGCACATACTGGGGCACTATCCCCTCCAAGGCCCTGCGCCACCAGGTCAAGCAGATCCTCTCCTTCAACACCAACCGCTTGTTCCGGGACATCGGCGAGCCCCGCTGGTTTTCCTTCCCCAAGGTCATGGAGCGCTCCCGGGTCACCATCGACCAGCAGGTGGCGATGCGCACCAACTTCTATGCCCGCAACCGCATCGACCTCTACGGCGGCGTGGCACGCTTCAAGGATCCCCATACGCTGGTCGTCAGGGGGGAGGGCGAGAGCCTGGAGGAGCTGGTCGCCGGCAAGGTCATCATCGCCACCGGGTCCCGGCCGTACCGACCTGCGGACATCGACTTCCGCCATCCGCGCATCTACTGTTCCGATACCATCCTCAGTCTGTCGCACACGCCACGTACCCTGATCATCTTCGGCGCAGGAGTGATCGGCTGCGAGTACGCCTCGATCTTCTCCGGGCTCGGGGTCAAGGTAGACCTGATCAACAATCGCGGCAGCCTGCTGTCCTTCCTCGACGACGAGATCAGCGACGCGCTCTCCTACCACCTGCGCAAGCATGGCGTGCTGATCCGTCACAACGAGGAGTACGAGCGCGTCGAGGGCGACGAGTCCGGCGTTACGGTGTACCTGAAGTCCGGCAAGCGGCTGCGCGCCGATGCCTTCCTGTGGGCCAACGGTCGCACCGGCAACACCGACGAGCTGGGGCTGGAGACCATCGGCCTCGAGGCCAACGGGCGCGGCCAGCTGCAGGTCGACGACCACTACCGCACCGCCATCCCGCACATCTACGCCGCCGGCGACGTCATTGGCTGGCCGAGCCTCGCCAGTGCCGCCTACGACCAGGGACTCAATGCCTGTGACGAGCTGCTCGACCGTGACTATCGCTATGTCAGCGACGTGCCCACCGGCATCTATACCATCCCCGAGATCAGCTCCTTCGGCCGCAACGAGTGGGAGCTGACCGAGGCCCGCGTGCCCTACGAGGTGGCCCAGGCGTTCTTCAAGGACACCGCCCGGGCGCAGATCACCGGCGACACCGTGGGCATGCTCAAGATCCTCTTCGACCAGGACACCCTGGAGATCTACGGCATCCACTGCTTCGGCGACCAGGCCTCGGAGATCGTCCATATCGGCCAGGCGATCATGCAGCAGGAAGGGGCGGCCAACACCCTCCAGTACTTCGTCAGCACCACCTTCAAATACCCGACCATGGCCGAGGCCTACCGGGTGGCGGCGCAGAACGGGCTGAACCGGGTTTTCTAACACCCGCCGCTATCCACAGCATGAGATGTAATCATGCTTAAAGTACCAGGTTGTTTCAGTCCAACGCTGATCAGTAGATCAGCGTTTTTTTTATATGTCTCATCTACTGAGATTAATTTTTGCATGTCCCAGCTTGCATAATGATGCAAGTTATTGATGAATTGGGCTTTTTTTTCCTCGCCGGCTCGCGATATGTATGAAAAAAACCATATGGGCAGAGATACTGTTGTCTTTGTAACCTTATGTATGTCTCGTAGGCATTATTGTATCGGGAAGGTGACAGGAACATGACGGGGATTCCCCGTCATGGATGATATTTGTTATTTACACGAAGAATTCTATTCTTCATGGCGGTAGCGTGGTGAAGAATAAAAAAGTATGGCATATCCGATGGAAGGGGCATGCCATGTTAATACCCGGTTGGTTTTGGTAACGGCGGTCTCAATGAGCAAGTGCAACACGTGACCCATCAGGTACGGTGTTGCCATGACCATTTGCTACCGCCACCTCACCGCCGAAGACCGAGCCGCCATTATGATGATGTGCGCCACGCACTCGATCCGGGCCATCGCCACTCACTTGGGCCGTGCACCGAGCACAGTGTCGCGAGAAATCGCTCGTCACACGGTCGATCCCATCAAGGGCTATGATGCCGGCCTGGCGCGTTACCGGGCCCGTCTGACGCGACATCGGTCACGTCAGCGCCCCAAGCTGCATCCCGACGGGGAGCTCTTCGAGGTGGTGGTCTATCTGTTGCGCAAGTACTGGTCACCGGAGCAGATCGCCCGCACACTGAAGCGCATGTCTCCCAACGATTCACGTCGCCAGGTCTCGCATGAGGCCATCTACAACGCGCTCTATGTGATGCCTCGCGGCAGCCTCAAGAAGGAACTCATCGCCTGCTTACGGCAGGGCAACGGCAAGCGTCGTCCACGCAGTCGTGGCAAGGATCGACGCCAGCAGATCCCCGAGCTGGTCAGCATCCATATGCGGCCGCCGGAGATCGAAGATCGCCTGATGCCTGGCCATTGGGAAGGCGATCTCATCATTGGCGCCAACAATCGCTCCGCCGTCGGTACGCTGGTGGAGCGGACCACACGGTTGGTGATCCTGGCGAAAGTGGACGGCACCACGGCGACGGCGGCGGCCGTCGGCTTCAGTGACAAGCTCAATGAAGTGCCGCGCTCTCTGCGCCTGTCCATGACGTACGACCAGGGCAGAGAGATGATGAAGCATGCCGAGATCACTCAGAAGACCGGTACGGCGATCTACTTCGCTGATCCGCATAGCCCATGGCAGCGGGGCTCCAATGAGAACACCAACGGGCTGTTGCGGCAGTACCTGCCAAAGGGCACGGATGTGTCGGTCTACAGCCAGGAAGAGCTCGATGAGATCGCTGATTCACTGAACACCCGGCCGCGCAAGACACTGGACTGGCGAACGCCGCTGGAAGTTTACGCCGAGGTGCTCAAGAAATCCGTCGGTGGACCGAGCACCCTTCAATAGCGTTGCGCTTGGAACTTGAGACCGCCCAGCCATCCGATGATTACGACCGAACCGCCCTTGCTACCCTGCCTTGAAAGATGACGAATGGAAACTTACAGATTCGTTATCCTGGAAAGAAAAAGCTTGCGCTGTCTGACATGATCCTATGCCTTCCGTCCCACCGCATTATGAGGATTGCTGGTGCATGAAGGGGAAGCCGGTCTGCTGAGGCGGTGGATAACGCCTGGGCAAGGCAGTATCGAGGTAGCCAATGTGCGATCAGGTGTCGCGCGATATACATGCGATGGCATAACACCATCAGTCATATTCCACAAAATATCTGCCTGATCAAGACGATTGTCCGTGTACATACAATCCCTTTGTCAAGCGCCTCCCCAGCGAGGTAGACAAAAGCTAGCCGTGTGTGTAGTGCATTGCGCATCGACCAGTTCGAGACACTCTTGATGCCGAGCCTGCCGGATGGAATTTGAATCCAGGGTGGCTTGAAGAGAGTACATCATCTGGGATAGGCCTGGCACATCGGATTCCCCAGGGACCCTGAAACTGGATAAGGCCAACAGCGCACTGAGACAGAAAGACAAGTGGTTGAGGCCATTGCTGTCTCACGCCGATAAGATCATGATCATTGCCCATAGCCAGTCCACAATGGATATGACGACTCCAGCTACTTAATCAGTAATGATCCGTCGACCCCATATGCAAGCATTGATGATATCGCGATGGACAAATTGATGCTTTGGAAAAGTGTTTAGTATGCGTGACAACGAGGAAGATGTTTGTACACAGGGTTGAAATAAATTGTCGCCGGAGGGAAATATGAGAATAGCAATTACAGGAGGGGCGGGGTTCATTGGTAGCAATCTAATACGGTTTATCGTTAATGCCACGGAAGACTCTGTGATAAATATCGACAAGTTGACTTATGCTGGTAATCTTGACTCATTGAAGGATGTGGAGCGCGATTCCAGATATAAATTCGAGAAAGTTGATATACTAGATAATGCCAGTCTAGAGTCGGTGTTTGAAAAATATCAACCCGATGCTGTAATTCATTTGGCGGCAGAGAGTCATGTGGATCGCTCTATAGATGGCCCGGCGGACTTCATTAATACCAATATCGTAGGGACCTACAATATTTTGGAAGTCAGCCGAGCGTACTGGAAAAATATGGAAAGGACGAGAAGGGATATCTTCCGATTCATACATGTATCAACAGACGAAGTGTTTGGGGATCTGGAAAACAGTAAATTGCTATTCACAGAAGATACGGCTTATTCACCAAGCTCACCGTATGCGGCCAGTAAGGCAAGCTCAGATCATCTAGTCAGTGCCTGGCGAAGAACCTATGACTTCCCGGCGTTGATAACGAATTGTTCAAATAATTACGGCCCGTTTCAATTTCCGGAAAAATTGATACCCCTGATGATACTGAACGCGTTAGATAATTTGCCGCTACCCATTTATGGAAAAGGACTGCATGTTAGGGATTGGTTGTACGTTGAGGATCATGCAAAAGCAATATATACAGTAATGAAGAATGGCCGTTTAGGAGAGACTTACAATGTAGGTGGTAATAATGAAAAAACAAATATAGAGGTAGTTGAAGCAATATGCTCTGCTTTGGGAGAGCTGGTTCCTAGATGCGGAGACTGTCAAGGGTTAATTACCTATGTTCCTGACCGACCGGGGCATGACCGCCGATATGCTATCGATTCCACAAAGATAAAGACAGAATTGGGATGGGAGCCAAGCGAAGACTTCAATAGTGGAATTCACAAGACAGTTCGCTGGTATCTTGACAATCTTGGGTGGTGCAGGAACGTCCTGGATGGCTCCTATCAGCGTCAACGGCTAGGACTGCAGGGTAAGGAAGTTGCATGAAGTCGAATCATAAATACGGCCGTACTAGAAACCAGCTATGCACCAAAGCACTTAATATTCACAAGCACTTCCCTCCTGTTCACGATGACCAGTTAGACTGCTTGCCGCTGCAAAGTCATGGTTGCACGCGTATATATGTTGTGATTGTTAAGTGAATAATCGTTCAAGGTTGGTCGAATAAATAACTAACCTGGAAAGGCGCATTACATCTGCGAAAGCTGCTCGCAGAAAATTGTGGGATTGGCGTGACTAGCTAAGGTATCAATATGAGAGACAGTATTATCAATCTCCATGTGTGTAGCGAAGACAAGTTCATGCCACCGTTTATTGACTTTGTGAAGGAGAACTTCCCTGATGCCAGTAATGTATACTTTATAAAAGGGAGGAGCAAACGGTCACTTTATGATCCTTTGACGCCTCAGGGAGAAAATAAAGTCACGAGAGTTCAGAAGATCCAAGAGCTGGCGATAATAATCAGATTGCTATATGTATCGAAAAGAGTCGTTCTCCATGGATTTACTAACAAGTATGTGATCATATTCTTGGCCGTGAACCCTTGGTTGCATGCTAAGTGCTATTGGTCCATATGGGGGGGCGAGCTGTATGCCTTCAATAAGAAAAAAAACCTACCGAGAACGGTGTACGACGTGTTCAAGTCCTCGGTGATCAGACGGGTGGGGCATATATTGACCTATATACCAGGTGATGTGGAACTGGCGAGGAAGTGGTACGGCGCCAAGGGCAAGCATATTGAATGCCTGATGTATACCAGTAATGTGATTACAGATAATGTTCCTGAGCCGGAGAAAGACAGCATAAAGAAATCAGAACCTCTCAAGGTCATGGTTGGTAATTCAGCAGCCATATCTAACCGTCATCTATTTGTATTCGAAAGACTGAAAAGTATGCAGGGGACGGGCTACACCGTACTGTCACCACTTTCATATGGTGACAAGCAATATGCACTCGAGGTCTGTGAGAAAGGCAAGGAAATTTTTGGAGAGCGTTTCTGTGCAATAACAGAATTTATGCAATACAAGGAATATTTGAAATTATTGAACGATGTGGATGTTGCCATATTTGCACATGAACGTCAGCAGGCGATGGGTAATATAATAATGTTGCTGGCATTGGGGAAAAAGGTATACATGAACAAGTCTTCAACCTTGGCAGGTCGGCTTGGTGATATTGGCTTGGTGGTGTTCGATGTCAATGAACTCAATCTCGATCCTATCGGTAAAGAAGAAAGTGTGAGCAATAGCCGTATCATCAGGGAAAAGTTCAATGCAACGGTCCTGAAAGAGCAGCTGCGTGCCATCTGTGATTAAAAACACCCCGTAGTAGAGATTCAATTAATCATTAAGAATGATGGTGGACTTGATGACAATACAATTCAATAAGCCTCTATATACGGGGCAAGAAGATGCACATATCTTGTCTGTCATACACGGAGGAAGACTTGCGGGCAATGGAGACTATACAAGGATGTGTCAGGAATGGTTCGAGCGAAGATTCGGGTTCACAAGAGCACTGATGACACCATCATGCACGCACGCTCTTGAAATGGCGGCCTTGTTGATTGACGTCGAGGCGGGCGATGAAATCATCATGCCGAGCTTTACATTTTCAAGCACTGCCAACTCGTTTGCACTGCGAGGTGCCAAGATTGTATTCGTGGACATACGCCAAGATACGATGAATATAGATGAAAATCTGATTGAAGAGGCGATAACCGAAAAAACTAAGGCAATCGTGCCTGTTCATTATGCGGGTGTATCATGCGAGATGGATGACATAATGGATGTGGCAGATAAGCATGGAATCTATGTGATTGAGGACGCAGCGCAAGGCATGATGGCCTCCTACAAAAGCAAGGCGCTGGGATCAATAGGTCATATGGGGGCATACAGCTTCCATGAAACTAAAAACTATACCAGTGGTGGTGAAGGAGGACTACTGATCATTAATGAAGAGTCACTTATAGAGAGGGCTGAAATACTCAGGGAGAAAGGAACCAACAGAAGCCAGTTCATGAAAGGAGAAGTTGACAAATACAGCTGGTGTGATGTTGGAAGCAGCTTTGTCTTGTCTGAGATTCAGTCCGCCTATCTATGGGGACAACTTGGCCAGGTAGAGAAAATCAATGAAAGCCGTCGTCAGTTATGGTCGTTGTATGCTAATCGCTTGTCCAAGCTGGAAAAGGAAGGGATGATTTTTCTTCCGACCGTACCTCAAGAATGCAGTCATAATGCACATATTTTCTATATAAAGACCATCGATGACTCTGTTGCCAACTTCTTGATGCAACACTTGAGCAATGCTGGTATATCAGCGGTTTCTCATTACGTACCCTTACATACCGCTTCTGCCTCAAGAGGAATAAGTCGATTCGTTGGGTGCCATGACTACACAACGTCGGAAAGCTCGAAACTGATAAGACTTCCGATGTGGTATGGGATGAACGAAGTCGATGTCGATCATATATCCGACATGATTGTGCAGTATTTTGAGAAAAATAATGATCTGAGGCCTATCACCTCAATGCCAGTACACGAATAGCCGTGATTTGATTTATACGACAATGGGCCTCATTTTTTATGCCTCGTGCAAGGATTTCAGGATGACAGGCATGGTAATTATGATCCTAGGTGGTGGCCAGATGCAGCGGCCTGCCTACCTTGAAGCCAAGAAGCGTGGCCTTGAAGTTGTCGGTGTCGATCCGAGTCGTAATGCACCATGTATTGAATTGGCCGATCATTTTTACTTTCATGACCTTCAGGATGTTTCCGGGTTGGGAAATATTGTGGAAAAACACCAGATAGATGGAGTTATGACGCTATCTGCTGATTACCCTGTGAAGGCGGTGGGAATTCTGAATTCCAGGTATCAACTTCCCGGGATTACTGAGGAGGTGGTGAGCATCGTCAGCGACAAGGGGGTGCTACGACAGCACTGCCACGGTAGTGGCATCACCTCCCCATCTTGGCTGGTTCAATATGAGTCTACGGGATTCGATATAGATAAAATTATGGCCATGATTCCCGTGGTCGTGAAACCCACCTGCAGCTCTGGTGGGCGCGGCGTTACCTGTATAAGAAAGGGAGATAGCGTTTCGCAGTTGAATGATGCACTGGCTCATGCATGTAAATTCAGCAAGAACGGAGGAGTAATAATAGAATCATACATATCAGGTAAGGAATACTCGGCAGAAACCATAACATCTCGTGGTATAACACAAGTGATTGCGATAACTGAGAAGATTACATCCGGACACCCCTTTTATATGGAAGTGGGCCACAATATTCCTTATATATTTGATGACCAGGAATGGTCGGAAGTCAAGCAGTTTCTCTACTCCGTAATCAATGGCATTGGCATCGACAATAGTCCGGCACACATTGAATTCAAGGTCGATGAAGGCGTCCCTGTTCTTGTCGAAGTGGGGGCACGGTTGGGTGGAGGCTTCATTACGACGGACCTTATCCCACTTGCTAGTGGAATAAACATGGTTTCTGCAGCCATCAGCCTTTGCATGGGGACCGAACCTCAAACGCAACGAACGCATAGTCATGCGGCGGCTATCAGATACTTGATTCCTCCGGCCGGTTTAATGAAGGGAATCAAAGGGATCGACAAAATTGCCAAGCTGAATGAAGTAGTGAAAATAAATTGTGAATATCTGCCGGATTGCCATATACCTGTGATTCGAGATGCTGACGGAAGGAAAGCATTCGTGATCGGTAAAGCCGAGAATATTGAAAGGCTAGAAGCAGTCATGAAGGTTGCTTGCGATTATGTAGAATATGAGATGAGCTAACATGAACAGCCCTTTCTTCGACTCCTTGACACACGTTTCTCCTGATGGAACCTGGTTAGGTAGAAATCATTTTGATGCCAGCCTTGATCGTCTATTGAAAGAAGCCGGCAAAATCTCCGGCTATCGTGCATGCCTGGTCAATATCCATGGCTATCAGGACAATGCTTATCTAGAAGAGGTCGCGAAAGAGTATCCTGAACTATTTGTACCCATCGCAGGTTTCGATCCATCTACTCATGAAACTCCGCACTCCATCAGGAAAGAACTATCCGAACTTTACGAAAGAAACTTTGCCGGCATAAAGCTTCACCCAAGACTGAACGGGTACGACCCGCTCGACAATAGAGCTTTATATGCAATACAGGAAGCGGCCAGATTTAATCTGGTTGTCTTTGTTGACACGCTTTTTAGGCAGCTCAGTATCACGACAAAGCATACGCCAGATGTCATCGACAAGATTGCACAAGCTTGCCCCGATACGAAGATTATATTATTGCATGGCGGTGGCACAAGCATGCTGGACGTCTATGAGATAGTTCGAATGAGAAGCAACCTGATGCTGGATCTCTCTTTTTCCATGATGAGGTACAGAGGAAGTTCGCTGGATATGGATATCAGATTCATATGCCGTACGCTGGATCAGCGTATGACATTAGGCTCTGATTTTCCCGAATATACGCCACGGGAATGTTTGGAAGTTGCACTTGGTATAGTTGACGGACTTCCAGAAGAAAAGATAAATAACATACTCCATAATAATCTTCACAACATGCTGCATGATTGGCTCTCTCGAAATTAGTTGATTAACAAAGTATTATAAATGGAGGGTTTATGAACATTCCTAAAGACATCGTCAAGATGGGGGGGATAGATGAAGCGCTGATCAGGCCTGAGATCATAAAGTATGTCAGAGAAGGGGTTCGTAAGGGAGATGTTTTTATATTCGATAGTGGTATAGACCGTAAACTTCTGGAGCGGATAAGAAATTACTTGATATCAGTCGGAAAACATTCTCTACCTGCCTATCATCCGATTGATGAAGGTTGCCCCAATTTTCACAGAGTGAATAATTGGGATGCGAGATCCTATGTAAAAGGGTGCTTTCATCAGTTTTCTTTTTTTCCATGGAATGATGACTTGTTTGGACTCTTTGAAGTATTCAAGAAGGTTTATTTGTTAAAAAATCTCATCAGCGGACTTCCTGCCGATAGTTTTCTTTCCGTAAAACCGGAACTTGGGTGTACGTCAAGATTATCGTTCCAATATTATCCATCTGGTGGAGGTGCGATGAACAAACACATGGATCCAGTTGATCGCCATCAGCTTGCAGTACCTACCATGCTTCTCTGCCGTAAGGGAGAAGACTTCTGCGTTGGCGGTGCCTTTTTTGTCAATAATGATGGTGAGATCGTGCAGATCGATGAGTACAGTGATTGGGGAGAGGTTACTTTTTTCAATGCCCAGATGGTACACGGTGTTGCCCCTGTCGATCCGCATCTCGAAAAAAAATGGGAAGACTTCAACGGACGATGGATAGCTTTGTTCGCTGTTAATAAACTGACCAGTACACAGGGGATATCCGATTCAGTAGACCTTGGATTATAATTGTTGAGTCGTCGATCGGCACCATTTATGTTTCAGGTGATCAAATGAATGAAGTACTAAATATTGATTGGCAACCTCTCGGTTTATTGATCAAACCTTCGTTATCACACCCGAAATGGTTGAGACACTATACAGGGGCATCATCAATTGTCGAGGGGCCCAGGGCTGGACTCTTCTGGTGCTACATAACAGGCAGAGATGACAAGAACCGCTCGCTTATCGGAAGGATACTGGTGGACCTGGAGGGAAAGGCATCCGTCATCGACATTGCACACAGACCCTGTCTGTCACATGGTAGTCTGGGTTCTTTTGATGAGGATGGGGTGTCATATCCCTGTGTTGTTTCAGATGGAGAGGTACTGCACCTCTTTTATACAGGCTGGGTAGCAACTTGCTCCACAGGGTTTCAGAATCATTTGGGAAGAGCTATAAGCCATGATGGTGGACAAAACTTTATTCGGATATCCAGGGCACCCGTCATGCATCGGACCGATGATGAGCCCTTTTCTATCGGCTCGACATTCGTAACACTGGAGGGTAGAAAATGGAGAATGTGGTACACAAGTTTTATCGAGTGGTACAGGAAGACAGATAGCGTTTCGGCCGGACATCGGTACTTGATTCGGTATGCGGAGTCCGAGGATGGAGAGCGTTGGCATCGTGACTATGTCGACCGCATCGGTTTCGGGCCCGAGGAGCATTCGGTCTGTCACCCGTCAGTACTAAAGCTGGAAGACACCTTTCATATGTGGTTTTGTGCCAGGGGTGAGTACTATCGAATATTTCATGCCGTTTCCCGTGATGGATTGACTTGGCACAGATTACCTTATCGGCTCTCTAGAGATGTCCTCGGTGACTGGGATCATGATTCCCAGTGCTATCCGTCAGCATTCGAGCACAAGGGATTTGTTTATGTCGTCTACAGTGGAAATGAATATGGAAAGGGTGGGCTTGGAATGGTGATGACATCAAGTGAAAACTTGAAGTCAGCCGCGAATCGCTTCTGGGAGAAGGGACATGCTGTCGCATACTGATATTGACCGAGTTTTTTTTTCTGTTACTAACCTCAGTGATCTCGATGATGAAAAGTTGCGGTCGGTCCTTGATGAGAATAGTTTTGCCATCATAACTGGGTTGATAACCGAGGATGAAATTCTTGAAGGAAAGAAGGCTCTCAGGAATGCTTTTTCAATCGATAATGACAAGCCAGCGACCGGCGAATCACCGGAGAGTATTCAAAAAAACTACCAAAAGTTATCGATAGGTGGAGGAGAGCTCAGGGAAAAGGATTTATCCAAGTGTGTGAGGACATTTTATAATCCGATCTTTTCTCCTGATATATATGGCTTGAGAAATGCTTTCAGGCAGGCCGCCATGATCCGGAATATCGTCACGGGGTTTGACAAAGACTTTGCGATTGATAGTGTTCAGGATGGATTCTGGACGGCTTCCAGGGTGCATCATTACCCCGCAGGAGGAGGTCACATGGCTGAGCACGTGGATGATTATGTACCGACGGTTGTCGAAAAATACGGAGTGGATGCGTATTTCCAGCCGCTGATAGTCATGAGCCAGAAAGGTGATGATGACTCATGTGACTATAGGAAAGGTGGAGGGTATTTTGTAATCGATGGAGAGAGAGTCTATTATGACTCCTTTCTCAAAATGGGAACTATAGTAATCTACAACACGAAAATACTCCATGGTGTGGAAGAAGTGGACCCAGATATTGCTTTCAGGCAGGACAACCTTTCTGGCCGATGTTCCGGTCTAGTGACGATGTACAGAGATTTTTCCATGAAATGATATCATCAGGTTAGATGGGTAATGCTCACCTTGTGCAGCTGCAACACGGCTCATCGCTCGATGACATTCCACATAAGGATGATGTTCGGACGTCTCCACTGTTGCTGATTTGCTGAGCTGCCTAGTCCGAAAACTCGAATTTGCTAATGTCATCTATGCCTCAGCAGCATAGGTGACCCATGGCAGGACGCTACGAGATCTCCGACAACGGCTGGGCCCTCATCGAAGACATCGTCTCGCCGCCGCAGAGGACGGGCCGTCCCCGTCGCGATGACCGCCAGGTGTTGAACGGCATCTTCTGGATCCTCTGCTCGGGCGCCAAGTGGCGAGACCTGCCAGAGCGCTACGGCCCCTGGAAGACCGTCTATGACCGTTTCCGTCAGTGGCGCGATGATGGCACCTTCGAGGCAATTCTGGCGCGCCTCCAACTTCGCCTGCGAGAGGATGGCCTGATGGATCTGGACACCTGGATGATCGATTCGACATCGATCCGCGCCACCCGGGCCGCCTCTGGGGGCGGCAAAAAGGGGGACAGCACGAACCCGTAGACCATGCCCTGGGACGGAGTAGAGGCGGCCTGACGACCAAGATCCACATGCTCTGTGACCGGCATGGTTGGCCGCTGACCTTCACGCTGTCGCCGGGACAGGACTCGGATACGCGGCACTTCATTCCCACCATGGAGAACGTTCATCTGCCTGGGGCCAAGGGCAGGCCTCGCAAGCGTTGCCGCTTCATCGTGGCGGACAAGGGCTACGATAGCGACCCGCTTCGCCGCTACTGCGACCGGCATCGCATGAAGCCGATCATTGCCCGACGCAAGATGAAGCGAAAACCGCGCCCTGGTGCTCCGAGGGGCTTTGACAAGCCCCGGTATCGGGAGCGAAACATCATTGAGCGCTGCTTCGGTTGGATCAAAGAACTACGCCGGGTCTGCACCCGTTACGACAAGTTGGCCAGCAGCTTCCGGGCCATGGTATGCCTGGCGTGCATAGACCGCTGCCTACGTGCCGACTTTCCAGACAGAACCTAGCAACTCGTACCCGACCAGCGTTAATCGACAGTGAGCTGGGTATTACACAATAGGAAAAGGGAACTTCCACAGCCGCATTCTACTGGCAATGGAAACAACATAAACTAATATCAATGAAAACTTTCTCTGAATGGCAACGAATTGACAGCCTGCAGATTGATGGCCTCGTCATGAACGCCGACTCCTCGAGTATATGCGTGTATATCCTCGGGATTGTGATGCCTGTCGTAAGCGGATGTTGTCAAACTATCACCAGATGAACAGGTTTCAATAGCCCTGTGCCTGGAATTGAGCTTGTTCAATTTCCATTTTAAGGAATCACTCATGGGTGTCGGCCAGACTTGATGTGACTTATGTAAACAGGTTGATGTCAATCAGCATGATCATCCGGTTGAAATATTTCATACGGTTTCCCTTCTTTCAGGCCCTATAGTGCTTGTGAGTATTCGGAGCCGACTGGTTTACAGCAGTGCATTAGCATAGTCAGGATTGTTTATATGTGAGAAGGTTTCAATGAAAGACGCGATCTCAAATATTCTGTATAACAGAGCCGGATTCAGTGTTTATCGATGGAGAATATTCGATTCAGTTCCACTCGTTGTTGATTTGATAGGCCCTCCGGGAATAGGTAAATCTCACTTGATCAAGTGTTTGATAAAAAAAAATGCTATCCATGCCAGTCGTCAAAAATTTGATCAAGCAAGACGGGTATGTATATCCAGAGCCTATTTACTCTCCCTGGCGGCAATGCGACTGGATGATATTGGTGTGCTCAAAAATAAATCGATAAAAATTCTGTATGATCTCAATATTCATAGTGCCGACTGGGGGGTGCTTGTCGATGAGGGACTAAGTCAACACTTCATAACTGAGTTATGTGAGATGTCCAGGGACAGACCAGACAACTTCGATTTTATCATGCGAAGGCGTGCGGTCATCAACCTGACTGCATCGCCGACTTTCATCAATAACCGAATCCGAGATAGGGCTGCAAAAACCGGGACATTGTTATCATATCACAAGGAAAAGACGGATCAAGAGCTATCAAGTTTCAATATAAAATTTTTAGAGGGAAGCGAAAAGCTGGCCTTGCTAATGAAGAAAAGAGATTTTCCCGTAATCAGCATCGATGCAAGTATGAACGACGATGCCATTGTTGACCATATTGTCCATTTTCTAACTTCTTCAACTGTAAATGAATTTATAAAATAAGAGTGCGGATGTTATCTTTCAAGGCTATGTCGATGGACCTATTCCCCAGTAATTTTGTTAAGTTGGAGCATTGTGGTAGATTGGCATGGTGATTAGTGGTCAAGCGCTATTAATAAGGAAGTGTAAGGAAGCCTTGTTCCTGATGTCATCAGGAAAACACTAAGTTAGGTGTCAAATTCATGAAAAATGAATTGAAGTTATCCTACATGTTTATGCCTGTTGCAGTCGTATCTGTCTTATCGTCTGTGTCAATCCCTCTTAGTTTGATATTCGCTTTTATTGTTACGATGGTTGTTACATCAAAGAGTATCTACTACTCGGTCCCACTGGTTTTGTTCGGTTCAGGATTTCAATTAATCGGGATCTACTCGGGAGTGCACTATGGATGGTTTATTGTTCTTTCAGCATTGCTTGGAGCCACATATCAGATTTTTTTAAGGGGAGTGCTAAGGGTATACAAGCCATTCGGCATCTTGGTTTTTTTAGTGTTAGCACTGTCATTCGTGCACCTGCTTACTGATTCTTTATATCTAGAAAGATATTTTGGCTTAATATCTGTTCTTGTCTACAGCCTTTTCCTTCTGGGCTTCTCAGAAGATCATCCTCCCCAGGATCTGGAAGATACTCTTTTATCGGCAATAGCTTTTGCTGGATTATGTATGGGGGCAGCCGTATTTTTATTATTCACTTCACAGGAACTTTCATTAGCGAGAACATCTGAGATGAGCTTTGCCGTTGGTGATACACAAAGTTCGCCTAGATTATTGACCACAGTTCTGGGATCCGTCCTTACACTAACTATGCTGTCTCTTATAATTGAACAAAAGGGAATTCTATCCAAGGTTCTTTATCTGGCATCTTCCATGTGTGTCTTGCTCGCCATGGTCTATGCCGGTTCAAGAATGCCATTAATAGCAACTGTTGTGTCTATAGCAATAGGGCTTGTTATATTTCTAGTGCGAAATTTCAGGAAACTTCCCGCACGATTTGTAGTATGGGTTTCTATTTTGGTCCTTGCGTTTTCCTCACTGATATTTTATTTCTCAATATTTGGTGTGGCCGGACTCCCTTTTGTTCCTGATTCAGTCGAGTCGCTAAGGGTTTTAAAGGATGTCAATATTGATAATAACGGTAGGCTATTAATGTGGAGCTCATACTTGGATGGCATGGATGTTCTTGACATGTTGTTTGGGATAGGGTTAGGAACATTTGGCAACCCACATTCATTCTGGATAGGAGGTTTTATAGCTTTTGGAGTGATTGGCATTTTTCCCATTATGCTATTCTTGATGGTAAAAATGTTTCAGTCCTTTTCCATAGGCGCTATTTATCCTTTGTCAACACTAATTTATATTCTCTTGTCTGTCTCGACATCAAGTGATATTGACCGGATGCAACCTTGGATCATCTTGTCCTTGGCATGCCTGCTTTATGTGACGACTTTAAACGGCTGGAAAGAAAATGGAAAAACAGAATAACACCATTAAAAGAAGTTTCGGTGCGATATATGTTGCCATGGGCCGGCCATATTTGGCAATGACATTACTCTCCATCAAGACCTTGAAGTCGGTAAGTCCTTCAATGCCAGTTACCGTAATTACTAATGTGGAACTGCTGGTCGATAACATCGATTTCTTGTCTGAAGGTCTTGATACAATCATCTTTATTGATCTTGATACGAAAGAGAATAGAAATATAAAAAGTCGTTTGCATGAATATTCTTCTTACCAGAAAGCGGTCTTCTTGGACTCAGATACACTGATAATGAAAGATCTTTCGGTCGGTGAGTTTCTCCTGGATCACTTTGATGTGGCGATGCGAGTTAATCCCTACCCTCAGGAAAGAAAGGGGAAAGGAGATGTGCCTATTTTAGGAGGTGAACTGGTTTCTAACCTTCCTCACTGGAACAGTGGAGTGATTCTTTTCAAGAAGTCTGAGGCAGTCGATCATTTCTTTTCCAAATGGAACAAAAGTTATAACAGGATCGGTGTTGAGTATGATCAAGTGTCGCTGGTAGAGGCCGTGTTTAAATCTAATGTTAGATTTCTGGGTTTAGAGAAGCGTTGGAATGACACGGATCCATTCTTGAATAGGAAAAAATGGTTAAAGAGAGTGCGAGTATTCCATTATGCATCAAACATCAGCAACGACCTGATGCATCAAATTATTGCCATGGACTCATTAATTCCCGATGAAGGTACAGGCGAGAAAAATAACGAAACCGCCGAGTTTATTTCCCGGAAAAGAAGGTCGAAACGTAAAGAACTGGGGTTGTTGAAATACTCTGTCATAAAGATCTTCTGGCAATTCAGCACGCCGGTAAAGTTGCACGCTAATTTAAGGTAGTTCGCCTGTGCCTTACATCATCGAGTTTATTGGTGTGCCGGGATCCGGCAAAACCGCTTCTTCCTTGAAGCTAGAGTCACTTTTAAAATCGGAAGACTCTGAAGTTATAAGTTATGCAGAGTTTTCAAGTGCAGGCGTCATTCTTTCCCGTATAACCAGGAAGCTCATATCCACTTTAAAATTTTTCATCACTAGCCCGCGAGAATGCATAGGCTTGGGCTCCCTGATATTTTCCAATGGGGGTGGCTATAAATTGATGGTTTGGTCTATTTTTATCAACTATGTACATTTTCTTGAATTCTTGAATAAATGCAAGCATGTGACATCACCAGCTGTAGTTGAACAAGGGGTTTTTCAGATTGGCTGGCCATTGATTTATTATTCAACGAATAAGGAGCCGTCTCTAAAGGTGTTTCATAGCCTTATTGATAATGCAAAAAAGTATATGGATCCATCGCTATACATTCTGGTCTGCATAGCCCCGCCTGAGGTTGTCCTTGCTGAAAGAATGAGAAGGCGGAGTCTAGTTGATATAAACATCAGAGAATCCATGGAGTCTTTGGAAATTCTCCGTTCTTCCATAAAGGATCTATGTTCCGCATCAGGGATCATGTTTCTTTCCAATGACGGAAGCGATAGCTCTATTGATATAACAAATACCATTATTCTTGATCTGGTGAAACCAAATGGCTCCAAAAAAAATCATTACCACTGTGACAAGTGATGGTAGTGTCATCTTTCTGGAAGGACATTTCGTATGTGCGAAAGCATCAGGGTTTGATACTATCTTGATTTGCAAGGCTGGTCCTAAGTCATCCAAGATTTCTGCGATTGAGAAAACAAAATTCAAGGAGGTGCCATTCAGCAGAGAGATAGATCTTCGAAATGATGTGTTATGTCTGATTTCCCTGGTATTCATTTTCATGAGAGAGAAACCCTTCATAGTAAATGCCGGAACCCCGAAGGCTTCATTGCTAAGCATGCTGGCAGCCTGGGTATCCGGAGTTCCATACAGAATCTACACTCAGCATGGGTTCAGGCACGAATCACTTCACGGCTTAGCACGCGTTATTCAAATTCTAATGGAGCGAATTACCTGTCACTTGGCTACTCACGTCATATGTGTCAGTCCCAGCGTTCGTCATCTTGGAATTGCATCGGGCTTTTTCTCGGAAAGCAAGTCCCGCGTGCTGGGAATGGGAAGTTGTGGTATCTCTCTTGGTAGGTTAAGGGACGGGGTATCCCATGGCCCGAGTAGCGAGGAAATCAAGGCGGAACTTGGTATGCAGCAACAAGACTTTGTCATTGGATTCGTTGGCAGGCTCATCCCCAGGAAAGGCGTTGAAGAGCTTGTGTCAGTTTTTATAGATATATCTGATTCGAGACCAAATATAAAGTTGCTCCTTGTTGGACGGGTGGAGGAGGCGCAACCAATTTCCGAGTGGTGCTTAAATATGATCCGCAATCACGACCACATTATTGAAGCGGGTTATCAAACCAATGTGGCGGCCTACATGCGGGTAATGAATCTGTTCTGCATGCCTTCTCACTGGGAGGGGTTTGGTAACACTCTAGTTGAAGCTGCATATTTAGGCTTGCCTGTTATCACCTCTAACGGGACAGGTAGTCGTGATGCTGTGAAGAACGACTACAATGGCACTGTTGTACCTGTCGGTGATAAGGATGCCTTGAAGAGAACTATTACTCGTTATCTGGATAGTCCAGATATATTGGAAAAACATAGTAAAAATGGCCCGAGTTGGGCAATGCAGTTCGATAGGGAAGTGGTTAATAATGAGCTTGTTGCTTTTTATAAGACGCTGTCGTGAGCATCTGCCGTTCAGTTTTTTCAAGAGCCTGTTTCTGGGCGCCTGAAGATAAAAGAATTTCCTGCCATCCCCGTTTTGCCATGATTGTTCCAGATGATCTTAGAATAATATAAATATCGCGTTAAGGCCAAGATGTTATTCTGGCTCAATGTGATTCGAGGTTTCCGCTTGTAGCTCATGGCTATGTGATCGTGAGTCATGTCGTGGACCATCCTCCATGTGCACCAGAATTGAGAAGACATGCCTACAGGTTGGGAACAACCATTCAGCGGATATGTGTTCATCATTATGTGCTCGACCGGGCTGGGTGTAGTTGTCACCAGGCCATTGGCACAGGATAACTAATTCAGAAATTGCCGGTGTATCGAGAAACATACCAAACTGGTAGGTGCCAGACTGGTTAGCGAATGTTAGACCTGCGTATTGCAGGTGATTTCAGGTTGTTAATTATCAGTCTGATCTATTCGTGGTTCGGTAAGGGAGGTTGCATGAAGATGAAAGGCATTATTCTTGCCGGTGGTTCCGGGACACGTCTCTATCCAATCACGATGGGTATATCTAAACAACTGCTGCCCATCTACGATAAGCCGATGATCTACTATCCATTGTCGGTACTCATGCTGGCGGGTATTCAGGATATTCTGATAATCACTACCCCGGATGAGCAGTATTGCTTCCAGAGGCTTCTAGGTGATGGAAGTCAGTTTGGTGTGAACTTCACTTATGCCGTTCAGCCCAACCCGGATGGTCTCGCCCAGGCATTTATCATCGGAGCGTCATTCATTGGTAATGACAGTGTCTGTCTGGTTCTTGGTGATAATATTTTTTATGGACAGGGTTTTTCTCCGGTGCTTAGAGCATCGGCTGGACGTGAAGATGGGGCTACGGTGTTC